>CALUIB010000004.1 GCA_944320595.1 uncultured Muribaculaceae bacterium
TCGATGCGCGTGGGCGACACCGACCGCCTGCGCAGGCTGCTCACCTCCTTCCTCGCCGACATACCCTACGCCATGCGGCGCAAGGAGAACGAGAGGGAGAGGGAGCGGTACTTCCACTACACGTTCTACCTGATATTCCGCCTCGTGAGCGTCTATACGGTATATGCCGAAAAGCAGCTGAGCGAGGGGCGCGTGGACTGCATAGTGGAAACTCCCGACTACGTATATATCTTCGAGTTCAAGCTCGACGGCTCGGCCGACGATGCTCTGGCTCAAATCGAGGAGAAGGGGTACGCACGCCCCTACGCCGCCGACAGCCGAAAGCTATACCGAATTGGCGCAGTGTTCTCCTCGCAGACCGGCACAATTTCAGAGTGGAAAGTAAAGTAACAGACATCTATGGAAATTAGCTATAACAGAAGCGAAGGCTTGCTGCAAGCCATGAGCGAACGCATAGTGGTACTCGACGGAGCAATGGGGACCATGATACAAAAGCAAAGGCTTGCCGAGGAGGATTTCAGAGGCGAACAGTTTGCCAATTGGAATTGTACGCTTAAAGGGTGCAACGACATACTTGTGCTGACACGCCCCGACATCATCAAAGAAATACACACGGCATATATCAATGCCGGTGCCGATATTATCGAGACAAATTCGTTTAATGCCAACTCCATATCGCTGGCCGACTATGGCCTTGAAAAATATGTTCGTGAAATAAACCGGGCTGCGGCTCGCTTAGCCCGAACTGCAGCCGATGGGCACAGGTGCTGGGTGGCCGGGAGCGTAGGACCTACCAACCGCAGCCTGTCGATTTCGCCATCGGTCGAAGACCCTGCCGCAAGGAGCATCTCGTGGGATGAACTCGTGGACACATATACCGACCAAATGACGGGGCTTATCGAGGGCGGTGCCGACTTGTTGCTCATAGAAACAATATTCGACACATTAAATGCCAAAGCGGCACTGCTGGCGGCGCAAGCAGCAATGGATGCCACCGGAGTAAAGGTGCCGGTAATGGTGTCGGCCACACTCACCGAGAGTGGGCGAACTCTTAGCGGACAGACGCTCGAAGCATTCCTTGCATCGATAATACATGCCCACCCGGTCTGCGTGAGCCTCAACTGCGGTTTCGGTGCCGCGGGGATGCTCGAATGGGTCTCTCGCCTGTCGGAAATTGCTCCCATTGCCGTAGGAGCCTATCCCAATGCCGGGCTGCCAAACGAGATGGGTGAATATGACGAGACTCCCGAACGCATGGCTCGGCACATAAAACCATTCATCGACAGGAGGCTTGTAAACGTCATAGGCGGCTGCTGCGGCTCCACGCCGCAGCATATAAGTGCCATTGCCGCCATGGCTGCCGCCGGAAAGCCACGGCCTGTTGCCAGCCAACAGTCACAAAAATTAGTGCTTGCCGGACTTGAACCTGTGGAAGTGGTTCCCGAACGCAATTTCATCAACATCGGCGAGCGATGCAATGTGGCAGGCAGCCGCAAGTTCCTTAGGCTGATAAACGAGGGGAATTATGACGAGGCCCTGTCGATTGCCCGCAGGCAGGTGGAAAACGGGGCACAAATCATCGACGTAAACATGGACGACGCAATGCTCGATGCCCGCAAGGAGATGATGCATTTCTTGCGGCTGGCGGCATCCGACCCCGATGTGGCACGTGTGCCGGTTATGATTGATTCCTCGAAGTGGGAAGTGATTGAATCTGGTCTCAAAGAATTGCAAGGCAAGGGAATAGTGAACTCCATCAGTCTGAAGGACGGCGAAGTAAAATTCCTGGAGAAAGCAAAATATATTAAAAACATAGGAGCGGCAATGGTGGTCATGGCCTTCGACGAACAGGGTCAGGCCACGACGTTTGACCGCCGTGTGGAGATTTGCAGCCGCGCATACCGCTTGCTGACCGATGTTGCTGGCATCCCCCCCACCGACATAATATTCGACCCCAATGTGCTTGCCATTGCCACTGGCATAGAGGAGCATAATGATTATGCCGCCGATTTCCTGAAAGCGGTGGAATGGATAAAGGCCAATCTGCCGAGTGCAAAAGTGAGCGGTGGGGTGAGCAACTTGTCATTCTCGTTCCGTGGCAACAATTACGTGCGCGAGGCCATGCACTCAGTGTTCCTGTACCACGCCATAGCCCGGGGACTCGATATGGCAATAGTGAATGCGGCGGCAATGATTCCATACGACGACATCCCACAAGAGCTGCGCTCGGCCATCGAAGATGTGATATTCAACCGTTTGAGCGATGCCACCGACAAGCTGATAAACCTCGCCGCCGAAATAAAGGAACAACAAAGCGGCAATGGCAGCAAGCCGACGGAACCAGAGACCAACAACTTAACGGCAACGCAACGGCTTGAACGAATGATAGTGCGCGGCTCAACCGATGACATCGATACCGTGACCGGAGCCGCAATGGCCGAGGCCGGGTCAGCACTTGGCGTAATCGACGGCCCGCTGATGCATGGTATGGACACCGTAGGCAACCTGTTCGGACAAGGGAAAATGTTCCTGCCGCAGGTGGTGAAAAGCGCACGTGCCATGAAGCAGGCCGTGGCGTGGCTCAACCCCTATATCGAGGCCGAGCGTTCCACTGGCAGCGGAGGCAAGGCGGGGTGCATGGTGATTGCCACCGTGAAAGGCGACGTACACGACATTGGAAAAAACATAGTGTCGATAGTGATGCGGTGCAACGGCTACGAAGTTATCGACCTTGGCGTGATGGCACCGGGCGAAGAGATTGTAAAGGCTACCATCGAGCACAACGCCGACATTGTGGCACTTAGCGGACTGATAACGCCTTCGCTCGACGAGATGTGCCGCGTGGCTCGGCTCATGCAGCAGCAAGGGCTGGAAATTCCGCTTATGGTAGGCGGCGCAACCACGTCGGAATTGCACACTGCCGTGAAAATCGCGCCCGAATATCACGGAGCGGTGGTTCACACGCGCGATGCCGCGGCAATGCCGGTAGTGGCAGGCCGATTGCTTGCCGCCGACCACAACGAGTATATCAGCCGACTTAAAACTGCGCAGGCCGAACTCAGGCAGCAATATGAGTCGGGCAAAGACCTAATGCCGCTCGCCGAGGCACGCAACCGCCGATTAAAGCTCCCGTTTGCTCCCGTAAAGCCAGCCAAAATGGGCATTACCGACCTATGCATCACGGTTGCCGATGCCGCAAAATTCATCAATTGGAAACCATTCTTCAAGGCATGGCAACTTACTGGCAAAAATGCCGAGGACGAGGCCACAAAATTACGGCACGATGCCGAAGAAATGATTGAAATGCTCACCCACAAAGCAGGTGACAGCATAAAAGCCCGCATCGGGCTGTGGACTGCGGCGCAAGAGGGAGATGACATAGTGATCAATGGCGGACATGCGCGGATTGCCACCCTGCGCCAGCAGCACATCGACGGCGGAGGCAACTGCACACTGTCGCTGTCCGACTTCATTTCGCCGCAAGGCGATTACGTTGCCACATTCGCCGTTACTGCCGGTTGCGCAATAGAGCAAATCATAGGACAATACCGTGACACGGGTGATGATTATCATGCACTGCTGCTGCGCACTGTGGCCGACCGACTGGCCGAGGCTGCCACCGAGCTTACACACCGCCTCGTGGCAAGCAAGTATTGGGGGTACGGCAACAACGGGCAACACCCCATCGGCATACGTCCGGCAATAGGATATCCGTCGCTGCCCGACCAAAGCCTGATATTCGACATCGACCGCCTCATGCCGCTCTCTCCCACCGGGATAAGCCTCACCGAAAACGGCGCAATGTCACCGGCAGCCAGCACCTGTGGGCTGATTATTACCCACCCACAAAGCCGCTACTTCGTGATAGGAGCCATAGGCGATGACCAGCGGAGCGACTATGCCGCTCGCCGCGGCCTGTCACCCAGCGACCTCGCAAAATGGCTGCGTTAAGTGAAATGTAGGCGCATCACATCTTGGCTGACAGCAATACTATTGTCATGAGCCGCCGAGTTCAAGTTGGTTTCTCACCAAGTTGTAATATGCGCCCCGGCGTGCCACCAATTGCCAGTGGTTGCCCGTTTCGGCCACCCGTCCGTAATCGAGCACTATTATTTGGTCGGCATCGCGCACGGTGCTTAGCCTGTGGGCAACGACGACAACCGTCCGCCCACGATAAAATTGCGCCAAGTTGCCCACTATCTTGCGTTCATTCTCGGCATCGAGCGAGTTGGTAGCCTCGTCAAGGAATATGTAACCTGGATTTTTGTAAACGGCACGGGCTATGAGGATGCGTTGTTTCTGCCCCTGGCTCAGCCCCATCCCGTCGCTGCCTATCTGCGTGTCATACTTCAACGGCAAGTCAGTAATAAAATCTTTGATACAAGCTATCCGGGCAGCCTCGACGAGGCGTTCGGGGTCGATTTCCCCGTCGCCGACGGCTATGTTCCGGGCAATCGACTCCGAGAATATCACGCCGTCCTGCATCACCACCCCACATTGCCGCCGCCACCATTTCAAGTCGTAATCGGCTATGTCGGTGCCACTGATTGATATTTTTCCGCCAGTTACATTATAATAGCCCAACAATAATTTGATAAGCGTGGTTTTACCACTGCCCGATGCTCCCACTATAGCCGTCACCTTCCCCTGCAGTATGGCGAACGAAACGCCGTCTATCGTCTTGGCCATAGTGTGGCAATCATATTTAAAATTATTGCTGTCCGATAAAAATTTTGCAAACGAATAAAAATAGGGCTGACTTCATTTGCGAGGTCAGCCCATTTTCGTTAGATTTCTGTCGCCAAACAAAATCAATCCAACTAAACATTAGGATTGCTATTTTTGATTAGTTTACATCAGGCCGCGATCTTTCTGTTGCTGTTCCTTGGTGACGTTGAAATTGTCGCGCAGGGCATTTTGGCGGAACTTGCCAGTGCTGAAACGGAATTGCAGGCGCAGCAGTATCATGTTGTCGTAGGTTTTGAGGTTGAGCGACTGCATCGAGCGGTAGAACGGCGTTTCCACGCAGCTGCGCTGACGGGTGCGTATGCCCAGGTGCAGCGGAGGCATATATATTAAGGAGGCCACGAGGCGGTTCTTGAAAAATGCCTTTTGGGCGACAACCTGCCACATGTCCTGCCCGTAGTCGCTCCACCCTTGCAGCCCCGGGGTGCGTTCCATCCCTCGGGAATATATTGCCGAGAACTGCATTTGCCACGGATTAAGCCAATAGTCGAGCTGGCTCACCATACCGAAGTTCGTGAAACTGCGTGAAATGCCACCGAGTCTTATTTTGTCGAATCCTACCTGCAACGAGTTGCTCCAATTGACATATTCCGAAATTTTCCAGTCGTAGCCAGCCAATGCCTTGAAACTGTGGTAACGGGCATTGGTGAAAGAGGACAGGAACTTGTCGTTGCCAAGCGGGGCGTACCATTCCGACATGAAGTCGCGAGTGGTGCTGTATTGCACCTGGGCATAGAACTTGCTGGCGCTGACGGAAAGCGTCACCGAGTGCGTGCGGGCCGGGGCGAGCAGCGGATTGCCGGTGAATCGCATCATGCTGTCGATGTCGTAGCCTGCCGTCGAGAGCTGGTATTGCATGGGATACTCAATCTGTGCCTTGTAATCGGCCATGAGCTGCACCTTCTGCGACGGCATATACGACAGGGTTACCTGCGGCAGCCAGTTCCAGTACCCCTTGTCGATGCCGCCGAGGCCGGTGCGGCTGATGTATTCCACACCGCTGCCCACGTGCAACATCAGCTTTTGGCTCGCCATATAGTCATAATACACGTATGCGTTGTGCCGGCCGTCGGTGCTTTGCGACAGCAGACGGTCGTCGGCCTTCAGCCGCGAGTCATACCTGTTCCATGTGCCTATGTAGCCCACATTGAGCCACATATTGTCGTTGATGGCGTATGTGAGGTCGAAGTTGCCGCTAAGGTAGTCGCGTGTGTTGCGGTAAAGGTTCTTGCTCGAATAGCCGCCAAGCAGCGTGTAACTGTTAATGGCATCGGCATCAAGGCGGTTATAACCTATGGAGGCATAAATGTTCCATTTTTCACCGAACTTGCCGCGATAAATCATCGCGCCGGTAATGTTGTCCTGCTTTTGGTCGTTCACCGATGCCTCGCTGCTGATTTGCTCCCTGCCATCGGCATCAGTTGCGTGTATGCGGTTTTCTACGGTGCGACCGATGTCGAGGTTTTCATAGTTTGCGCGGAACGACAGTGTCTGCTCCGGCTTGATGTGCCAGTCAAGCCCGGCAAAGGCCGCATGGGTGCGGTTACGGTTGTGGTCGTTGGGGTTCTTCTCGGTGTATTCGTCGGTAAATATATCGGCAATGCCGGTATATGACTTGCTGTAAGATAGCGGATAGTTCCAGTTGATTTCCCCGAACGCATACCCCACATTGAAGTCCACCTTGTCGCCAGAGTACATGTACATCGCCTGCGGCTGCTCGTTGGCCACCACGTCGTCGCCGTTGTTGTCGCCCGCCGACACCATCATGAAGTTGCCCACGTATATGTCATGCCCACGGTATTCTGGTTTCAGCTTTATGTCTATCACGTATCGGTAGCCTGCCGCGGTGTATCTTGCCGGGGGAACGTATGTCACCTCCACCTTGTCGATGCGGTCGGGGGAGAGTGCCTTTAGATAGCCGTCGGGCATCTGGTTTCCGTTGACCTGTATCAGCACCTTCGAGTCGTTGCGCACGGTTATCGCGTCGCTGACGAAGTTGTAGTCCACCCCAGGCAGCCGTCCGAGCATTTGCAGGGTCCCGTCAACGCCGCGTTTCATCTCCTCTGTCACCCTGTAGGTGTCGCCACTGGCAGTGTGCTCCACCAGTGCCCCTTTCACCACAAGCTCGTCAAGCTCCACGTTGCGCATGGCCGCCGAGTCCTGCCGCACGGCCGCGGTGTCGCCGGGCAACTCCTGTGCCATAGCTGCGAATGCCATTGGACACGCTATTACTAATGCCAACCAAAAAGTTTTCATGAGGTAAATTGGTTAAATTGGTTAAACTTTTTAGGTTTTGTCTAAAAGATGTTTTTCAAAAGTAATCAATATTTTTATATTATCATTTTTTTGCGGCAAAAAGTACGAATAAATGAATTTGCCGCAATGCGTGAAAAACGCATTGCGGCAAAGCCTTGGCTAATGCGGCGGTCAGCGGGAGCGGCGGTAGGCTATGGGCGACATCCCTGTAGCCTTCTTGAAGAACTTTCCGAGGCTCGACTGGTCGCAAAAGTTATAGTCGTATGCGATGCGCTGCACCGAGTTGCCCGATATTAGCAGCTCGCGCTTTATCAGCGTCACGATAAACTGAGTGATAATCTCCTTTGCAGTGAACCGTGCCTTGCGGCGCGAAATCTCGTTTAGATACTTGGGGGTGATGTGCAGCTTGTCGGCATAGAACGCCACATCGTGGTGTGTGCGGCAGTTCTCTTTTATCAAGGCAAGGAACTGGCGGAAATAGTTGTCGGCCGAAGTGTAAGTGGCGTTGTGCGGCGGCGCACTGAGCGTCAGCCGCAGGCGTATGTCGTAGATTATGATGAACAGGCAGTGGATGGTGCCATACACGAAATCCTTCTTGTGAGCCGAGGGGGGCAGCTGAGCGAAGATGCGCAGGTTGGCAAGAATATTGTGCATGAGCGCAAGCTCGCCGCTGTCGGTGATGGTGAAACTCGGGTTGCGGTAGATGACGTTGAACATCTCAGTCTCCAAGCCTATGAATGACGACATCGAGGTCTCCTGCGAGGTTTGCAGCATGGTGGCCGAGAAATCGTCAGTCACGTGCTTGACACGGATTATCATTGCCGGCGGTACCAGCACACAGGTGTCGGGCGCGACCGTGTATTCGAGCATATTAATCTCGATGACGGCTCTGCCGCTGTTGCAGACAAGCACCGAGCTGTACCGGGCCATCGATTCTATCTGCTCGGCCGAGGTGCAGTCGCTCACAGCATATCCGTTAGCCGCGATTAGTTGGTCGGTATTTTGGTCTTCCATTTTAGCCTGTGGTTACTGGAATTTAACAATAGTGGTGCAAATATAACCATTTTCCTGTAAATATTTCGGCACGGCGGCAATATTTTCGCAAATATCCACCACTTGTTACTCCGTTTAAAAGTGTGTATGTATGACAGGAATGCACAGGAACTGGCATACTGAAAAGTTCCTTATTGAAGAAAGTTGGCAATAGACTCAAGCACACGACGCATATATCGTCTCCTCACAGCAGCCGCATGTCGCATTTTCTTGCCACTGCCACCAGTCTAATCTCCGTAGTGGGTTGCGGAGTGAGGGGGATTCGAACCCCCGATGCGCTTTTGACGCATACACGCTTTCCAGGCGTGCCTCTTCAGCCACTCGAGCATCACTCCTTTTCAGTCTTTGCACTGAATTAGGCGCACAAAGATAGCAACTTGCCCCGAAAGGGCAAAATTATATCCCCGAAAAATCCACAAAAATATATAGGCCTCCGCGCTAAGCCGATGCCAATCACCGAGATGCATTTCAGTTCTGCGCCACGAGCCCGCAATAGCCCGAAGTGGCTATTGGATGCCAGCCCGAAGTCCAATCGGTAATCGGTACACCTGCGGGTGAATAGATGCGGAAGATGCATTCACTGTCGCTATCGGGATGCGGCGCGGCCAGCGATGCCAGCACCGCAATGTTCCCTTTGGGCGTAAGTTCTATCCCGAAGTCAAGCCACAGGTCACGCAACTCATGGCTGTAATACCCGAAATAGTCAAGGCTTAATCTGCCGAGGGTCGCTTTATCCAAAAACAGCTTGATGCTCACACGGGCACACCCTCCAAACAGCTTTGCCATGGCACACCGCTCCTCCCACGTGGTAGGCCGCAACTCGCATACGCTGCAACATTCCGATGCCGACATTTCCCACCGCCCCCGGAACCTCGCATTGAAGTAGCTTGCGGCCATGTCGGGCGTGCCTTGGGTGGCAAAAAAGCCTACCCAGTCCTCGCCTTCAAATATGGTGCACTGCACCGAACCTTCCACATACTCGCTCCACTTCATCGATACTTCTTGTGCCATGTGGATTTTGGGTTTATGAAGTCACACCACCATGCCCTGCATTGCCTGCATGAGCAGTGTGCTGACAGTCGTGTATATGACCATGCCGATGATGTCGTTGGTAATGCTTATGAACGGGCCTGTGGCAAGGGCAGGGTCGATTTTCAGCTTTTCGAGCGTCAACGGAACAAACGTGCCGAATATCGACGCGAAAATCACCACCGAGAACAACGATACCGACACGGCTATGGTGGTCACGCGCCCGGGGTCGTCGAGGAAGAAACAGTTATACAAGAACACGAGCAGGGAAATAATCGAGGCGTTTATCAGCCCCACGCCCAGCTCCTTGCCTATCTGCTTGGCGGCGTGCTTTATATCAAGGCTGCCATTGGCAAGGCCCTGCACCACGATTGCCGACGACTGTATGCCCACGTTGCCGCCCGTGCCGCCGATAAGTGGAATAAACAGTGCCATGGCAGGATTGGTGGCAAACCCGTTCTCGAAGTTGCCAAGTATCACCGAGTTGGCAAGCCCGCCTATCATGCCTATTAGCAGCCACGGCAGGCGAGCCTTGGTCTGTGTGAGCAGGCTGTCGTTGGTCTCAACGTCGGTCGAGATACCCGATGCCAACTGATAGTCGCGTTCGCTCTGCTCGCGCACCTGGTCCATGATGTCATCGACGGTGATGCGCCCCACCAGTCGGCCAATCGAGTCAACCACCGGCATTGCCACAAGGTTATACTTCTCGAAGTCGAGTGCCACCTCCTCTATCGGGGTGTCGGCCTTCACGGCTATGGGGTCGGTCACCATCACGTGCTTTATCTTCGACACCGACGGGTGCGTAATCATCTTCTTCAACGGGAACACGCCTTTCAGGCGATTCTCGTCATCGACCACATACACGTAGTATATTTCGTCCATGTCCTCGGCCTGCATGCGCATCTGCTTCATGCACTCGGGCATACTCCAGTTCTCGTTCACGACAATCATTTCGGTACCCATCAAGCCACCGGCAGTGTCGTCGTCATACTTCAGCAGGTCGATGATGTCGCCGGCCTGCTCCATGTCGTCGATGTGCGAGATTACGTCGTCGCGGTCCTCCTCGTCGAGTTCCTGTATAAGGTCAACGGCATCGTCCGAGTCGAGGTGTTCCAGCTGCTTTGCAATATCCTCGTTGGGCATATTATCGAGCAGCTCCTTGCGGTCGTCCTCGTCAAGCTCCATAAGCACCTCGGCGGCAGTCTCCTCGTCGAGCAGCTTGTTCAGGAACTCAGCCTCCTCGGTGTCAAGGTCGTGGAAAAGCTCGGCAATATCGGCCGGGTGCAGCCCTTCGAGCAGCTCGCGAGCCTTATCCACATCGTTGGCGGCCACAATCTCTTTCACCTGTTGCAAATAATCCTCGGTGTATTCTTTCATAAATCCTCTCTTTTTGTTCCACGGCCCACCACAGGTGCGCCTGCGAGCCGTGCGCGGTTAAAACACTAAAAAACGTCTTCTCTCAAATCTCGTGCAATATGTGCCACACACGCGCCATTTCTGTCGCAGGAATGCCGTGCGCGGCAAAAAGAGATAAATACTATTATAGCTATTTCCCGGCCCGGCAGGCCGCGACTGCATTGGTCAATTCCACGAATTGCGCCACACCCAACTGCTCGGGGCGAAGGGTCATCATGTCGGCAAGCGAAGGTGGCGGCGATGGCAACAAGGCCCGCAGCGAGTTGCGCAACGTCTTGCGCCGCTGCCCGAAGGCGGTCTTCACCACCGTCTTGAACAGAGCCTCGTCGCACCCGAGCGACGTCACTGCATTGCGCGTGAGCCGCACCACTCCCGACTTCACCTTTGGCGGCGGGTCAAACACGTTCTCATCTACCGTGAACAGGTATTCCACGTCATACCATGCCTGCAACAGCACCGACAGTATGCCATAGGTCTTCGACCCCGGCGGCGCGGCTATGCGCTGCGCCACCTCGCGCTGCAACATTCCGCTGCAGCACGGCACCTGGTCCTTGTATTCAAGCACCTTGAAGAATATCTGCGAAGATATATTATAAGGGTAATTGCCTATTATGCAAAACGGGCTGTCGCCATACACGGCTTTAAGGTCGATGCGCAGGAAATCGTCGGCAATTATGCGCCCTTGCAATGCCGGGAAATGCTGTTCCAAGTAGGCCACCGACTCTCCGTCGAGTTCCACCACCTTCAAGTCATGGCCTGCATCGAGCAGGAAACGCGTGAGCACGCCCATTCCCGGGCCCACCTCAAGCAGCGGCATCCCCTTGCGCCCGTCCATGGTGGCAGCTATGCGTCCGGCCACCGACAAGTCGGTCAAGAAATGCTGTCCGAGCGATTTTTTTGCTTTTACCTGTTGCATCGGCTATATCAAGTTTTCGATGTGTTATATACTATAATCCCTGCCCAAAAGGACGTAATACAAATATTTTGGTGTATCTTTGCAAAGCCGTACAAAGGTAATGCACCGACGAGAGAAAAACAAGCGAAACGGCGCATATTTCGCCGCAGGCCGCGGCAATTTTTTAATGTTTACAGAAATCCAAGAGATGCAACAGCAGCAAGCAAAAAAGTTAGCCTCAAGCATACTCAAGTATGCCATTTTCATAGCCATCGGCGTGGGTCTTTTCTATTTCCTATACAACAACGTGGATATTGAGCAAATGCGCAAGGTGCTAAGGGAAGATGTCAACTACCTGTGGTTCATTCCCGTAGTGGTAGTGAGCATATTCAGCCACATCTTCAGGGCCTGCCGGTGGAGGCTGCAACTAAGGGCCATAGGCATCGACGCGCCGCTGAGCGCCCTCATCAACTCGATATTCGGCACATACGCCGTCAATCTCATTTTCCCACGATTAGGCGAGGTGTGGCGCACGGGCTATGTGGCAAGTCGCCAAAAGGCATCGTTCACCGCCGTACTTGGCTCGATGGTCGCCGACCGCCTGTCAGACACCGTCACAGTGCTGCTGCTCACCGTGTTCACGTTCTTTATAGCGCAAGGCGCATTCTACGAGTTCCTGCACACTTATCCGCAAGTGAAAGACGGGCTGTGGAACATAGTCACTTCGCCGTGGGTGTGGGGTGCCGTTGCGGCATGCGTGGCCGCCGTAGTGTGGCTGTTCACCAGCAACACGCAGAACCGTTTCATAGTGAAAATAAAGCAGATGGTGGCCAACCTGTGGGAGGGCTTCTCGGCAATTGGCCGCATGGAGGGGAAATGGTGGTTCCTTGCCTATACAATTCTCATCTGGGGGTGCTACTTCCTGCAACTCTACATCGCCACGTTTGCATTCTCGTTTACCCACGACATAGGGCTTAAAGCCACGCTCGTGCTGTTCGTGCTCAGCAGCATAGGCATGGGCATACCCACCAACGGCGGGCTTGGCTCGTGGCACATTGCCATAATATTCGGCTTGTCGATATACGGTGTCGGGCGTTTCGACCCGTCAAACTTCGACCCTCAGGCATCGGCTTTCGCCATGCTGGTTTGGGGCGTACAGACGGCCTTGCTCATAGTGCTGGGGATTTACGCATTCACCTACATAGCCATCGACCGCCGCCGCATACGCAGCGGCAAAACCGTGGTGCGGACAAGCGGCAGCGGAATGAAACTATAATCATCGTAAAAGAGAAGGAGGACACACGCCATGGCCAAAGGAGAATACAACGACTACTTCGACGAAGACAGCAACAGCTCGCCAGCCGAGGAACAGGAACCGCAAAAAGAGGAAACCGCCGAAGAAATAGAAGCAAGAGAAATAGAGGGGCAAACCATCGGCAAGCGCAATGGCAGCAAGCTGCGCCGTGCCATAGCGGCATTGGTGGCGGTGGCAGCCGCAGTGGTGGCCGTGTGGATTGCCGTGGTATTTTGGCTGCCATACGTAACCGAGGCCCGGAAACGCGGCGCAATAGTGGACGTGCGGCAGGAAGGGTTGATATTCAAGACATTCGAGGGACTAATGGTGACCGACGAGCGGCTTGCCGACACCATACACGTGTATGAACGCGATTTCTTATTCTCGGTCGAAGACGACTCAGTGGCTCGCGACTTGATGGAACTGCAATCCACAGGCCGACGCGTCACACTCACCTACAAGGAATACCGTGGCACACTGCCCTGGCGGGGCAATTCCAAGAAAATAGTCACCGGCTACAAGGTGGAATAATATCCCACACACAAGGGGAAAAAAACATGGCGCACAGCGCAATAAATGTGCTGTACCATGCGTTATATATACAAAAATACGGGTGTATTAAACTACAGTGTGCATTCTCTTAAAGCGAAAAACTATGAAACGGAAACTAAAAGCCATCGGCCTGATATTGTGCATCACGGCACTTATTGCCGCCGCATACATGGGAATTTCCTTGCTAATCGAGGAACACATAACCGCCGAGACAGTGTGCCTGCCAGCAGTATTCGCCCCCGAACTCGCAAAAAGCCAAGTGAGCGGCGTGTGGGAATAGTTTGCCACTATCATTAAAAATAATGGGTATATGTCATAATGCGCCACGGGCGGCATAGCCGTCCAACCTTGCTTAACCTCGGCGTGAGGCGACTCGTAGAAGCCGAACCCTGGGTAGATAAATCCTATACGCAAACGGCCTCGGAGAGGTCGAAACTGCCTGTTGACAAGCAAATTCTACCTCTACAAGGCCGCATTACGGGAATTAACCCACATTTCACACTATTCTTTCACAACCTTTATCACGGCTTCGTTGCCGTCGGCTGTCTTGGCTCGCAGAATGTACAGTCCTGCGGGTAAGCCGCCCATGTCAATGTGGTCGATGCCATGCCCCTTGGCTCCGCCCACAAGTGCACCACGGGCATCGTAAAGCCACAATTGCTCCACTGCCACTGCCGACGATATGCGCAACACGCCATCAGTCACCGGCTGTGGGTATGCACGTAATGTCATGCCGCCGACAGCCTCATTGGCATCTACACCCGACGTGCCACCAAACGGTTCAACCCACAGCTGCAGCGTGGCCTGCACCCCGCTACCGTCGGTGGCCGCAGCTGTCACTGTCACATACCCTCCGGCGTTGCTCGGCAGTGCCGTTACCACCCCGTAATCATTCACCAAGGCAAGCTCACCGCCGCTTGAAATGCTCCACGCCACTCGCTGGTAGGTTGCCGACACGGGCAGCACCTCGGCATACAGGTATGCAACCGGGGCATCTTCGCTGAGCGTGGTGCCACCTTGCAGAGGCACTATGCGCATCTCGGTAACATACTGCGGGCTGGCCGCATTGCCGGCATACACCACATTGCTACGCACGGCGGCACCGTCACCTTCGGTCATCGGGCGCATAGTCCGCAAGTCACCCGCAGGCACAAGTTCTATCGCATAATATTGCAACGAGCCGGGGGCGGCATCCACATAGTTGGTAGCCGAACCGGGCAATGTGGCAACCGCTTGCAACGCATCGGGCGACGGACCTCGCAATATACGGTAAGATGCTATTTCACGCCCAACGTAAGGATTCCATATCAAGTTGTAACTTCCTTCGGCCAAACCGCGGTTGATGGTGAGCAATACCGTCTGGTGAGGCTGGCCAATCGGGCTTTCGGCACCTGTGGCAAGCGTCATGGCCAAGGCATACCGCTCGCTGCGCACACGGTTGTCCGACGAACCGTCGGCAAAACGGCCTGCCGACTTGGGCACCCTTCCTATTTCCTCGAAGTCGTTGAGCACCGAGCCTTCTTTGTACACAATCACCTCGTCGCACTCAGCCGGGAGCGATGCGGCATCCCATGTCACCACGTTATGGCTGCCATCACTCACCACCATGGCAATCGATGGAGCCTCAACCTCTGGCAGCACCGTGAGGTCGATGTAACGCTCCTGCGTGTTGCCGTCGATGGTGGCATAGAGCGTCAGCCTGCGTTCTGTGAGTTCGGGATGCCCAGTAATTCGTGCCGAGCCTATAACCTCGCCAGCCACTGCGCTTATTTCAAGGTCTTCGCCCGGAGTTGTCTCGCCGCTCAACCCCCAACGCAAAGTAGCACTCTTGGGTATTTCGCGCATCGTGATTTCAAACGGCGAATTGAAATACACCTCGCGAGGAGCGTCAATCAGCACATCCCACCACCGTGCGACTCCGATACCTGCCTCTGATTTCACTCCGGCGACTGTCACACTCACGGTCTTCGAGCCAAAGTCGTTCCATGACACATGATAAGGCCCCCACGAGCTGCCGCTCGACACCGTTCCGCCGTCGAAGTTCCAAACTGGTTCAACGCCATCTTCGCGCGTACCCACATACTCGATTATTGCCGTCTGACCGGCGGTTACCATAGCCGGCGCACTGATGCGCGGCGCAGTCTCCACCTTGACGGTAACGGGTTCCGAGAAATCGGATGCTTCGCCCCACAAGTCGATTGTCTGCACCTGCACTTCATATTCTCCCACAGGCAGGCGACTAATGGGAATGTCGATTTGCGTGGCGCGGTTGAAATAATACCGGCAGTTCCTGCCGTCATAATCATTGGCCATATATTGCCCTCCCGAGTAAGGTCCAGAGGCATTGCTACCGCCGTTGAGTGGAGAAATGATGTAACTGCCATCGCCCGTTGCGCCTTTCCGTTTTACCGACAAGTTGTAACGCAGTTTCTTGGTGGGCGTTTCGGCATCGGTAGCCGCGCTCCACTCTATGTGCAGGCTCTCTTCGGTCTGCCGTGCGGCTACTGTTGTGGGAGCCACGGGGCGAGTATTGGTTACAGTTGTCCAATTGTCGGCAATATCGACATCCGTGCTATAGCTTTCCTCAACATACGCCATTGGCGGCTTGCCCGTCTCGATATTTTTCAATACAACGGCATCTTTTCCGCCCGAACTGCTTAATTTCCAAGTCTCTGAAATGAAACCTTGCCTGTAGCTCGTGGGAGAATCTACATAAACCGCATATATGGCCATATCGTTTTGCCGCGAGGCATCGTATGCGGATATGAGAATATCCTCATATCCGTTGTTGTCGAGGTCGTAAAGCGAATACTCGAAATAGTCTCCTTCGTATCCTCCGCTTCGAGTGTAGCTAAGCCTCGTTTCAATGGTATATCCGTCGATAAAACGCTGGTTGGCATCATTTTTCAGCACTTTGAGTGTTCCGTTCTCGGCACAATAAAGTATGTCGTAATACCCGTCATTGTCAAAGTCTATGATTGCCGGATTTCCAAAGCCCACCTTTGCCACCGAAGTATCAAACGGCACTTCGATAAGCTCAAATTCAAGGCTCCCGAGGTTGCGATACACTTGTAGCATTGTATAGTCGCTGCCATTGTTGCTCAAATAGTAAACATCAACCAACCCGTCGCCATCCCAGTCGAATACGTTTTCAAACGGTATATATTGCTGATGGTCATCCATATAAGTGAATGTACCATCGCCATTATTGACATATATGCCACCTGAAACGCCATTCGTGACAAAATCCACAAGGCCGTCATTGTTCATATCGGCCTTGTTGCTTATGGCTTGGAGGACATCTTTATAATCGCACAGCGTACCCAGCCCCGACTTCTTCGTGAAACCGCCGTTGCCGCCATTCAGCAACACGCCAAACCCGTCGGTATAAGTGCCGTACAACAAGTCGGCCAGTCCGTCCATGTTCCAATCAATCCACGTTGCATAGTCGAAGTCAAGCCCCTGGTTGAATATCCCCTTAGCTTTGCTGAAAGTGCCGTCACCTTCGTTGTGATACAGCCCACTGTCCTCAAACTGCCCCGGCAGCCCATAGTCAACCAACCCGTCGTTGTCGTAATCAAAGAATTGGTGGCCATATTCATTGTAGAATATGCTATGCCCGTCGGTGCGAGCCAGCCAATTGTCGGTCACGCTCACCTGCTGACGTGCCGTGGCTTGCGTACCATCGGCTGCCGTCACTGTGTGGACAATGGTTTTCACCCCGGCCTTGCTCCACTTCGCCGTGAGCAATCCGTCATGGTCGCCCACTATGCTGCCGCCGTCACCAAGCTGCCACGAGTGCGTCATGCCTTCACTCACGGTATAATGTATGTCGAGCGTACCAGTGGTATATGTGCTTTGCGCCGCAAGAGTGAAATCGGCCGGAATATAAGAGTGCCTAAAGCTAACCTCCTCGCTCCACGCCGACCCGGCATGATTAGGATCGATAGCCTGGACACTCACATAGTAAGTTCCGACAGGCCACGAGCGCAAGTCCAGGCTCTTTTCAAGGCTGCAGCCGGCGTTACCGTCCACAAAGTTGCGGCGAGTACCGTCGGGCAGCGCATGCCCGTCAACCATGTCACAGCCTCCCGGCGCCGAGCCAATTCGCACCGCATAGGTCAAATCCTTGCCGCTCGACTCCACGTCGGCAGCCTCGCTCCATGAAACCGACAGGCTACCAGTAGCCGCGTCGTAATTCACCGCAGGGCGAGCCAGAGCCGAAGGGGCGGTATTCTCCTCCCCCTCGGAAATGCGAAAAGCATTCTGCCCTCCGTCGAAGAAATTAGATATATGCCTGTGCGATACCCATATCTCTATATGCCCGTCACCATCGATGTCCTCGGCCTCGACGGTATAGTTTGCTATGTCGTCGGGATAACCAAGGATGTCGTGCTGGGTTTCTATCGTATATAGCACCTCGGCCTGTCCTAATCGCAAACCCGCGCCACCGCGGCGCACCGACACGTTGTATTTGTAAAAAGTCTGCCTGTATCCATGCTCGTAAGAGTCGTATGAACCGGCATATTCGAGCAACAGCAAGTCGTAATAGCCATCATTGTCGATGTCACGGCAAGTAGAATAAATGTAATTCTTCTCCACGTAATCTTCGTGAGCGACGAAGTTTCCCTTGCCGTCATTTTCGTAAAACAGCGTGTAGCTTGTGGCACCGTCGGTGTTGTAGGCACTGAAAGTGACGAGTATGTCAACGTCTCCGTCACGGTCGAAGTCGTAGCACCACACCGGCGAGTCGGCAGCAAGGTTGTCAATCAACGATGTTTCCTCAAATTCACCTCCTCCACGGTAAACGAGCGTCTTAACTACCCCCTGCTCACCGCCATATACCACATAGTCGGCAATGCCATCATCGTTAAGGTCGCGCACACGCACTGCTCCGCCCACGGTCGAAACCACATATTCCCCCTCGGGAGTGCCGTAGTATATAGTCCCGGTGGCCGACTCAATCAAGTCGGCCTGCCCATCGCCATTGAGGTCGATTGCCATGTCGGGCAACGACGATGGCACAGGGTCGGACGGAGGCTCAAGAGCCGCACCCGTGAGTATGGCCCATGGGTTAGAACCAAGCGGCTTGTTGACCGCCGACGCCTCTTGCATCTCCATCCACGATGCGGCATCAAATTCGCCTTGGTACTCCTCGTAGGCCACCGTCATCATTTGCGCCGACTGCATCGAGCCGTCGGGCATGAAACGGTGCAATAGCGTGTAGCCGCCAGGCATCTCCTCGGCGAGGTCGATGCGCCCGTTGCGGTCGATGTCCCAATTGTTAAATAGCACCATCGTATGGGCATCATAACCGCCTGACCTGCCTCGACTGACAGCGGCCCATTGCAAATTGCCGCTGAAACGCTCCGAGGCAAATATCCCGATGTCGGGCACACCGTCGCCGTTCACATCGTCGATGCCAGTGACATAGGCATACTGTGGATTGTAACTTTGGTCGAGCATGAACGTGGTGCCGCCCACGGCAAACCCACTGGAAAAGCCGTCGTGGAAATACAGCGTGCCAGTGGCCGAAAATGTTTCACCGTCGCGGAAACACGACACAAACCCTTTCTCGCCCGTGCCGCCGAAGTCGTAGAACGCCACGGCTTGAGGCAACGGCACCTCAAATTGCAGCACATCGCCCCCTTGCGCCATCGAGGGCTGAACAAATGCCAGCAAAAGCAAAAACACAAATCCCTGTTTCATAATATATATTTTTCTAAATGTTAATGGCATATCAATGAATGTCCAGGCTGTACGCTGTTACAGCGGCACGAGGTTAAAGTGAGGGTCATCCTTGAGCTTTTTACGTATGCGGTAGCGCACTGTATATACGCTGTTGGTTTCTATATTGAACAATCGGCTTATGTCGATAACACTCATTCCTATAAAAAAGCACAATAGATATTTGACATCGGTTATGGTGGTCTTGTCGTTATACAGGCACAAGGCTTCGAGCACACTGTCATCTTCGACAATGCTTGCAAGTTTGCGGCCATATAAGCTCTTCCTTTCATCGCTTATCGACGAACAGGAAATATCGCGCTGCAAGCTACCTGCAATGATGGAAATAGATAAACGGGAAGTCGAATCGGTTGTCAAATTCATGATTTGCTAATAAATGTTTATATTTTTAGCAAATTTATGCCATATAGACCTCAAAAAATATAGACAAATATAGATAAATATGCCATACAAGGGCATTTAGGAAAATAGGAAACGCAAATTTACAAACCTCACGGCACAAATTTACCAACCCACATAACCGCCCCGGCGCAAATATGCCGATTGCTATTCATGGCGTATCTTTTCACCACAAAGGCAATACTACTCTAATTGTGCAGAAAAATGTGCCCTTAACTGGCATTTATATGTCAGAAAATATATATTTGCAAGCGATATATATGCTTAAAAATACGCAAATATCGTATTCACATCTGCAAATAAATGTATTATCTCAATGGAACGAATTGCTTTTCAACAACTTATAAAACTCAAGGCTTGAAATAGACTTCTTGATACAGCGTAAAGCCGAAATGATTCCGATAGAGGTGAAAGCGGAAAGCAACGTCAGGGCAAATTCACTTACCAAATTGCTCGACAAAAACCCAGGCTTACATGCCGAACGATACTCCATGCTACCTTACAGGGTGCAAGGGAACCTCACCAACATCCCACTTTATGCCGTGTGACTGTCGCCAAAAGCCCGCACTCCACAGCGCTGCAAGCCATGCAAACCTTTATTGCCGTGCAGCACAATAACACGCGCAGCAAGGTGGCGCATACCGCTATGGAGTATCGTGGAAAAGTTGTATCTTTGCAAGTTGCAAGATATACCAGAGCAAACAATCAAAATGGGACTGATAGACATTATCATACTAATCATAGCAGTCGCAGGGCTTGTGCTTGGCTACACCAAGGGATTCATCGGGCAGCTGTCAACCATCTGCGGCATAGTGCTGGGGATTATATCCTGCCACCTGTGGGGCGACTGGGCCACACGAGTGCTGGTGGAGATAGTGCCCGAGGCCGCAGGATGGCCGTCGCCCGAATACACCACGGCCATAGTGGCCAATATAGTATTGTTCCTAATTGTGTACTTAGGGATAAAAGTGGTGGGCGCAATGTTCAAGTCGGCATTGTCGAAACTGCACCTTGGCGCAGTCGATAGCTTGGCCGGTGCCATCTTCTGCGCATTCAAGTACCTGCTTGTGGCGAGCATAGTGCTAAACGTGGCCTATGTGGCCTTTCCCGGCAGTTGGATAGACACCCGTGGCAGCCTGCCGCAGCGCATCACCATGAACTTGGCTCCGGCACTGCTCGGCGTGGAGACGCTGCCACGCATACTCGAAGACTTGAACCAAACCCTCGAAGACAACAAGAAATAGACATGGACAAAGAACAGAATAGCAAAAACATAATAGACGAGGCCACCGAAGGCGAATACAAATACGGCTTCGTCACCAATATCGACACACACGTCATTCCCAAGGGATTGAACGAGGATGTGGTGCGGTATATTTCAAGCATAAAGGGGGAACCCGAGTGGCTGCTCGACTTCCGCCTGCGGGCTTACCGTCACTGGCAGAAGATGGAAATGCCACAGTGGGCACACCTCGACATCCCGCCCATCGACTTCAACGACATAAGCTACTATGCCGCGCCAAAGCAGAAGGAAGGGCCACGGAGCATGGACGAGGTGGACCCGGAACTGCGAAAGACCTTCGACAAACTGGGAATCTCGCTCGAAGAGCAGATGCGCCTGTCGGGCGTGGCAGTGGATGCCGTGATGGACAGCGTGAGCGTAAAGACCACCTACAAGGAACGCCTTGCCGAACTGGGAGTTATTTTCTGCTCGATAAGCGAGGCCGTGCGCGACTATCCCGACCTTGTGAAACGCTATCTTGGCTCGGTGGTACCATACACCGACAACTTCTATGCGGCCCTCAACTCGGCAGTATTCTCCGACGGGTCGTTTGTGTACATTCCCAAGGGGGTGCGCTGCCCGATGGAGCTATCGACATACTTCCGCATCAACGCAGCCGACACCGGCCAATTCGAGCGCACTCTCATCGTGGCCGACGACGACTCCTACGTCTCCTATCTTGAAGGCTGCACGGCCCCGATGCGTGACGAGAACCAGCTGCACGCGGCCATAGTGGAAATAGTGGTGGAAGACCGCGCAATGGTGAAATACTCCACCGTGCAAAACTGGTACCCCGGCGACAAGGACGGCAAGGGGGGCATATACAACTTCGTGACCAAGCGCGGGCTGTGCCGCGGCGACTTCTCCAAGCTGTCGTGGACGCAGGTCGAGACCGGCTCGGCAATCACCTGGAAGTACCCAAGCTGCGTGCTTGCAGGCGACAACTCGGTGGGAGAATTTTATTCCGTTGCACTGACCAACAACTACCAGCAGGCCGACACAGGCACCAAGATGATACACCTGGGCAAGAACTCGCGCAGCACCATAGTGTCGAAAGGCATCTCGGCCGGACACAGCCAAAACAGCTACCGCGGCCTGGTGCGCGTTGCCCCAAAGGCAACCAATTGCCGAAACTACACGCAATGCGACAGCCTACTGCTGAGCGACACCAGCGGCGCGCACACGTTCCCCTATATCGACGTGCGCAACGACAGCTCGGTGGTCGAACACGAAGCCACCACCTCTAAAATCAACGAGGAGCAGATATTCTATTGCAACCAGCGCGGCATCTCCACCGAAGATGCCATAGGCCTCATCGTCAACGGCTACGCCAAGGAAGTACTCACCAAGCTCCCAATGGAGTTTGCCGTCGAAGCCCAAAAACTGCTGCAAGTCTCCCTCGAAGGCAGCATAGGCTAACCGATGTCTTGTACCGCCATAATATATAGCGCACTATGTCAAGAATGGATGTATAAAATCCACTTGCCCATTAAACGGCATAGTGTTCGACCCATTCAACGGTACTGGAACCACAATGAAAGTAGCGCTTGATTTAGGACGAAAATCCATTGGTAGCATCGATTTTAGAAACAAAAATTTCAAATTCCACAATTTCTCAATCGCATGACAAAATTCAATCTATATGCGGCACAACAACGAAATTTGAACATAAAACTACTTGGAACAATTTAATTAGCAAAATATGACTGCTATGCTCGAAATAAATGATTTACACGCCCAAGTGGAGGGCAAAGAGATATTGAAAGGCATCAACCTCACGGTCAAGCCCGGCGAGGTACACGCCATCATGGGACCTAACGGCTCGGGGAAAAGCACACTTGCGTCGGTGCTTGCGGGCAACCCGGCATTCACCGTCACCGGCGGCACGGTCACATTCAACGGCAAAGACCTGCTTGCCATGTCGCCCGAAGACCGTTCGCACGAGGGGCTTTTCCTGAGTTTCCAGTACCCGGTGGAGATACCGGGAGTGTCGATGGTCAACTTCATGCGTGCAGCCATCAACGAGAAACGCAAATACTACGGCCAAGAGCCGCTAAGCGCAAGCGACTTCCTGAAACTTATGCGCGAGAAACGCGCCATAGTGGAACTCGACAACAAGCTGGCTTCGCGCTCGGTCAACGAGGGGTTCTCGGGCGGAGAGAAGAAACGTAACGAGATATTCCAAATGGCAATGCTCGAACCGCGCCTGTCGATACTCGACGAGACCGACAGTGGCCTCGACATCGACGCGCTGCGCACAGTGGCCGGAGGGGTGAACAAGTTGAAGACCGACAACAATGCCACAATCGTCATCACGCACTACCAGCGGCTGCTCGACTACATCAAGCCCGACCTGGTGCATGTGCTTTACAAGGGGCGCATAGTCAAGACCGGCGGCCCCGAACTCGCCTTGGTGCTCGAAGACAAGGGATACGACTGGATAAAACAGGAATTCGACGGCAATAAAGGTGAATAATATATGTCAGCATTAAAGCAATATACCGACCTGTTCAGCCAATACGGCGAGCGCATCAATGCCGCATCATCGGCTGCGCTCAACGCGCTGCGCCCGGCGGCACTTGCCGCGCTCGAAGGCAAGGAATTGCCACGCAAGGGCAGCGAGGATTATGAAACCACCGACCTCGATGCAATGTATGCCCCCGACTATGGTCTCAATATCGACCGCATCGACGTGGCGGCCGACATCGACGAGCCATTCCGCTGCGACGTGCCAAACCTAAGCACGAGCCTGTACTACATCTTTAACGACAGCTACCATGGCAGCGGATTTACCTCGGGGCAGCTGCCCGGCGGCGTAATAGTGGACTCCCTGCGGAATGCCACAGGCACTGCAGCCGACATTATACGCAAGCATTACGGCACAGTCGCCCCGATAGGCGACCCGCAAGTGGCTCTGAACACGCTGCTGGCACAAGACGGCATACTGGTTTACATTCCCGCAGGCGTGGCCGTGGAGAAACCCATACAGCTCGTCAACCTGCTGCGAGCCAACAGCCCCGTGATGACCAACCGCCGGGCGCTCATAATAGTGGAACCGGGCGCACAGGCCAAGATGCTCGTGTGCGACCACACGCAAAGCGACGGCATCGACTTCCTTAACACACAAGTAGTGGAAGTGATAGTGGGCAAAGGGGCGACATTCGACCTGTACGACCTTGAGGAGGCGAGCGAGCGCACCCGGCGCGTGTCGTCGGTGTGGGTGCGGCAGGCAGCCGAAAGCAACGTGCTGATAAACGGAATCACGCTTACGAACGGCACCACCCGCAACGACTACCACATAGAAATCGAAGGCGAACACGCCGAAACACGCCTCCTAGGCATGGCCATAGGCAGCAACTCGCAGCATATCGACAACCACACCTACATCGGCCACAACGTAGGCTATTGCCACAGCAACGAACTGTTCAAATATGTCCTCGACGACGAGGCAACCGGCGCATTCACAGGCAAGATACTCGTGGCTCCCGGCTCACCGCGCACTGAGGCATACCAAAGCAACCGCAACATCTGCGCCAGCAACACAGCCAAGATGTACACCAAGCCGCAACTTGAGATTTACACCGACGACGTGAAATGCGGCCACGGCTCCACCGTAGGCCAGCTCGACCAGGAGGCCATGTTCTATATGCAGACGCGAGGCATCTCGTGCCAAGAGGCGCGGACGCTGCTCATGCAGGCTTTCATGAGCGATGTCATCGACGGTGTACGGCTTGAGGCACTCAAGGGCCGCCTGCACCACCTCGTCGAAAAGCGTTTTGCCGGCACCCTCGCCCAATGCGGCACTTGCGCCGCAGCCCGCACCTGCCACGCCAAAATCAAGAAATAAACACACATCACATTGCTATATGCCATTTGATATAAACAAGATACGGGAAGACTTCCCAATATTGCACCGCACTGTCGAGGGCGCACCGCTCGTGTACCTCGACAATGCTGCCACATCGCAAACGCCGCGTTGCGTGGTCGATAACATAAGCCGAATGTATTATGAACACAAGGCCAACGTGCACCGCGGCGTACACACACTGTCGCAAGAGGCCACCGACCTGATGGAGGAAGCTCGCAGGAAGGTGAAGTGTTTCATCAATGCCACCTCGACCGAAGAAATAATTTTCACACGCGGCACCACCGAGGGCATCAACCTCGTCGCATCATCGTTTGGCGACTCGCTGTGCAACGGCGACGAAATCATCGTCACCGTCATGGAACACCATTCCAACATCGTGCCGTGGCAGCTGCTGCAACGCAACCGCCGCATAGTGCTGCGCGTGATTCCCATCGATGCCAACGGCGACTTGATGCTTGATGCCTACGAAGACCTGTTCACCGACAACACCCGTTTCGTTGCTCTCACGCACGTCTCTAACGTGCTCGGAACCGTGAACCCAGTGAAAGAGATGATAGCCATCGCCCACCGCCACGGGGTGCCCGTGCTTATCGACGGCGCACAGGCCGTGGCACACAGGCCGGTAGATGTAACCGACCTCGATGCCGACTTCTATGCCTTCTCGGCCCACAAGATGTATGGCCCCGTTGGGGTCGGAATACTCTACGGCAAGCGGCGTTTCCTCGAAAATTTGCCGCCGTATCAAGGCGGAGGCGAAATGATAGGCCAGGTATCGTTTGAAAAGACCACATTTGCCGACCTTCCATATAAGTTTGAGGCCGGAACTCCCGATTACGTGGGGATAGCCGCCATGACTGCCGCCATCGACTACATCAACGGCATAGGGCTTGACAACATAGCCGCCCACGAGCAGGAATTGCTGAAAGCGGCAACAAGCAGGCTGATGGAAATACCCGGCATGAAGATATTCGGCACTTCGGCAGGGAAAGAGGGTGTAATCTCGTTCCTCGTCGATGGCATACACCACTACGACATGGGTATGCTGCTCGACAAGATGGGCGTGGCCGTGCGCACAGGCCACCACTGTGCTCAGCCGCTCATGCACACATTGGGCATCGAGGGCACAGTACGCGCTTCATTTGCAGCATACAACACAATGGAAGAAGTGGAGCGTTTCACCGCCGCCGTCGCCCGCGCCGCCGCCATGTTTCACAAGTAAACACATTTACCGCACTTTCCACTCGGCTATAGTGCCGGTCTGCGAGGAGTACACCGCGCCAATTTTATATAGTCGGCGGCTGTCGGCGGCGTAGGGGCGGGCGTAGCCCTTCTCCTCAATTTGTGCCAGCGCATCGTCGGCCGAGCCGTCGAGCTTGAACTCGAAGATGTAAACGTAGTCGGGAGTTTCCACTATGCAGTCCACGCGCCCCTCGCTCTGCTGCTTTTCAGCATATACCGTATAGACGCTCACGAGGCGGAATATCAGGTAGAACGTGTAGTGGAAATACCGCTCCCGCTCCCTCTCGTTTTCCTTGCGCCGCATGGCGTAGGGTATGTCGGAGAGGAACGACGTGAACAGCTTGCACAACTTGTCGGTGTCGCCATCCTCAAGCGCGTCGAGCAGGTCCTGCACCCAGCTGTTCACGCTCTCGGTGCGGGGCTTGAAATAATCGGCGGCAACGAGCGACACGAAACCCTTCTTAACCTCGTTGTTGGGATAGTCGAGCAGGAACGTGCCGCGCCGCGGCCTGTAGTCCTTTATGGTGAGGTAGCCGCTCTGGTATATCATCGGCAGCGGCTTTTCAACCGTGGCCTTGTAATCGACAAACTCCTGCGGGTCGTAATACTTGCCCGTTATCTCGTCGAGGTTGTCGTCGGTGTGCGACAGCAGCCGCACTAAGTAGCTCGGCGTTCCGCTGCTGAACCAGTAGTCGCGTATGTCCTGTGAAGCAAAAGCATTCAGCAGACTGAACGGGTTATATACATCAGTCATGTTTTTGCTAAAGTGGTAGCCGTCATATTGCCGTTTCAGTGCCTTGCGCATTTCATCACCGCTGATGCCCTGGCTGCCTGCCATCTCTTCGATGGCCTCGGCAAAATAACCTTCCATCTCCTGCTGCGTGATGCCGCACAGCGTCTCGTAGCGCGGGTCCATGCTTATGTCGGCCGGCTGGTTGAAACCGCTGAACACGCTCACCTGCGAGAACTTGGTCACCCCGGTCAGCAGCACGAATTGCAAGTCATTGTCGGCGGCCTTGAACACCGAGTAAAAACCTTTCAGCGTCTCGCGGTTGCGGTCTTCGAGCTGCCACTGATGACCGGCAACATCAACCGTGATGTCGGTGTCGAGCACGTCGAGTATGGGCTTGTCGTACTCGTCGATAAGCACCACGCAACGCCTGCCGCTCCGCTCATGCGCACGGGCAAGCACGTAGGCAAAGCGGTCTCCTATGTTTTCCCAATGCTCGCTTTTGCCATATTCGTCCTCCCACGATGCAACATAGCCCTCAAGTTTGTTTTCCAAAGCTCCCGGCATGGTGAAGTCGTTTGAGTTGAAGTCGATGTGGAACACAGGATATTCAGCCCACTCAGTTTCAAGCGAGTCTATGGCAAGCCCGCGGAAAAGCTCCTTACGGCCCAAAAAATAGTTCTTCAGGGTGGAAACAAGCAGGCTCTTCCCGAACCGCCGTGGGCGGCTCAAGAAATATATAGTACCGTCATGAACCAAGTTATATATCAATGCCGTCTTATCGACATATACATAACTGTCCTCCCTAAGTTTCTCAAAGCTCTGTATGCCTATCGGGTATTTCATAATCTGCTTGTCTGTTTGTTATTCAATTACTTTCCACTCTGAAATTGTGCCGGTCTGCGAGGAGAATACCGCGCCTATTTTATATAGTCGGCGGCTGTCGGCGGCGTAGGGGCGGGCGTAGCCCTTCTCCTCGATTTGCGCTAGCGCATCGTCGGCAGTGCCGTCGAGCTTGAACTCGAAGATGTAAACGTAGTCGGGAGTTTCCACTATGCAGTCCACGCGCCCCTCGCTCTGCTGCTTTTCAGCATATACCGTATAGACGCTCACGAGGCGGAATATCAGGTAGAACGTGTAGTGGAAATACCGCTCCCGCTCCCTCTCGTTTTCCTTGCGCCGCATGGCGTAGGGTATGTCGGAGAGGAACGACGTGAACAGCTTGCACAACTTGTCGGTGTCGCCATCCTCAAGCGCGTCGAGCAGGTCCTGCACCCAGCTGTTCACGCTCTCGGTGCGGGGCTTGAAATAATCGGCGGCAACGAGCGACACGAAACCCTTCTTAACCTCGTTGTTGGGATAGTCGAGCAGGAACGTGCCGCGCCGCGGCCTGTAGTCCTTTATGGTGAGGTAGCCGCTCTGGTATATCATCGGCAGCGGCTTTTCAACCGTGGCCTTGTAATCGACAAACTCCTGCGGGTCGTAATACTTGCCCGTTATCTCGTCGAGGTTGTCGTCGGTGTGCGACAGCAGCCGCACTAAGTAGCTCGGCGTTCCGCTGCTGAACCAGTAGTCGCGTATGTCCTGTGAAGCAAAAGCATTCAGCAGACTGAACGGGTTATATACATCAGTCATGTTTTTGCTAAAGTGGTAGCCGTCATATTGCCGTTTCAGTGCCTTGCGCATTTCATCGCCGCTGATGCCCTGGCTGCCTGCCATATCTTCGATGGGCTCGGCAAAATAACCTTCCATCTCCTGCTGGGTGATGCCGCACAGCGTCTCGTATCGAGGGTCCATGCTTATGTCGGCTGGCTGGTTGAAACCGCTGAACACGCTCACCTGCGAGAACTTGGTCACCCCGGTCAGCAGCACGAATTGCAGGTCGTTGTCGGCAGCCTTGAACACCGAGTAAAAGCCCTTCAGCGTCTCGCGGTTGCGGTCTTCGAGCTGCCACTGATGCCCCGCCACATCAACCGTTATGTCGGTGTCGAGCACGTCGAGTATGGGCTTGTCGTACTCGTCGATAAGCACCACGCAACGCCTGCCGCTCCGCTCATGCGCACGGGCAAGCACGTAGGCAAAGCGGTTCCCAAGGTCGGTAACCTCCTCCATTCTGCCATATTCCTTCTCCCAACCCGAAATCTTGGCATTCAGTATCGTTTCCAATGTTCCAGGCATGGTGAAATCACTTGCATTGAAATCTATGTGGAACACAGGATATTCAGCCCACTCAGTTTCAAGCGAGTCGATGGCAAGTCCGCGGAAAAGCTCCTTGCGGCCAAGGAAATAGTTCTTCAGGGTGGAAACAAGCAGGCTCTTCCCGAACCGCCGTGGGCGGCTCAGAAAATATATAGTACCGTCATGAACCAAGTTATATATCAATGCCGTCTTATCGACATATACATAACTGTCCTCCCTAAGTTTCTCAAAGCTCTGTATGCCTATCGGGTATTTCATAATGCCTATCCTCTTTTATGGGGAACATAAGATGGCGCACATTGAGAACCGAATATCAAGCTTGCTTGAATGTCCTGTCCAAACGCAACCTCTCCCATATTACAAATGTAATCATTTAATCTTGCTTTTCAAAATAACGAAACAATGTCTCCATTATTTTTGTGACAGATGTTAGGAATTTTGTAACACTGCCGATATGTATATTTTGGTTTATTTTGCAACTTAAAATTTTGAACAGTTCTCTTTTATGGATGGCAAAATCATTATTGACAACCCAACTATGCTGAAACAAGACGGCGTTATCGTATATGGCGACAACCGCATTGCCCTTATCGAGAAACTAAATTATGAACCCGACAATCTGCCAGTGCGCATCGACATGGTAGTAGGGCTGGTTTGCCTAAACGGAAATGCCACCTTCTATGTCAACGGAAACAAGCTGCATATTGAGGCCGGCGATTTATTCGTGTGCCACCCCAATGCCATACTCTCGGATAATGAACATAGCGACGACATTGATGTGCGCTGCTTTTGCATGACGCGCGAATATGTCAAGCACCTGGCCATGATGCCACGAAACATTTGGGAAATAATATTGCACATTGAGAAATCACCAATCATGCACCTCCAACAGCTAGAAATAAACACTTTCACGCAATATTACAACCTGCTACGAACCAAATTGCTAAGCAAGCCAAGCACCAACCGAGATGCAATCATCGACTCACTTGCACAAGCCATAATATATGAAATTCAAGACGCTTTCGCTACGGTCGCCAAAATCGAGCCGGTAAAATACACCTCCTCCAATATGCTGTTTTCACGGTTCCTTGAATTGCTGTCGGAATCGGCACCCAAGGAACGGGAAGTGACCTACTACGCCGACCGACTATTCGTCTCGCCCAAATACCTATCGGCGGTGTGCAAGGAGGTTTGCGGCAACACGGCATCGGCAATAATCGGAGCATACGTCACAAAGGAAGTGGAACGTCTGCTAAAGGCCAACACCATGAGCATAAAGGAGATTGCCAACGAACTGAATTTCTCAAGCATATCGTTCTTTGGCAAATATGTGCGCAAGCGACTCGGAATGTCGCCCAAGCACTACCGCGAACTACTTGCCCGCAACGCAGGCAAATAACCTACCCGCAGCGAAACTGCCGCAACATTAATGTAACAACCAATGAGCCATATCGGCCATTTGAATTCCTTCGTAATCATATTGTTCGTGCCAATAACATTTTATAGGCATCCTTTATCTTGACCAATGGGTCGATTTCCCGATTGAATGTGGCAATATCCGAAATATTGTCGCTCACTTGGATATATAATTTCTCATTGCCACACATCGCCACAAAATCGACCTCCTTCTGATACAATTTTCCCACATACACCTGGTATCCGCGGCGCAGCAATTCTATGTACACACGACATTCTCATACACTCGCCCCCAGTCCATATTCCGCCTGCCAAGTATTGCATAACGGATTCCGGTGTCGGCCAAGTAATACTTGTTCAGCGACTCCAAATAGTGTTTGCCGCGAATGTCGTATCGGTCAACTTTATAATATCGTAGTCTTTTTATATTTGATAAACAATATATTACACCGATATTTTAGTATAATTTTAAATATCGACAGTTTCAAAACTTTAATTTTTTTCATTTTTTGAAACTGGCAAGTGGGCGGCGGCGTGAATAGGCTGGCGGCGGAGCGGCGTGACCTATACGCAACAGCACCTGCACCCGTCCGGGCAGCCCCAGTTGCGACGTCAATGAGGCAGCAATGCCGTCCACCTCGCACGGCTGGCACATAAATGCACAAGCCACCCCATGCATGGCGGCAGTGAGCAAAAAGTGCTGGAGCCTGCGGCCGCATTGCACCCACCCTTCAACATCATCGGGCGCAGCAAATGCCGCAACCACCGGCGACGACATAAATTTACGTACATCGCTGCGGCTCTGCACCTGCGCTTTCAGAGCCATCGAAGTGGCCATGCGTGACACCCATACAGGCACTCCGCCAGGAATGCCCAGCACATCATATCCCAGCCCATCCATCATCGACTCGGTTTCCTTGCGATTATGCCGTATCCAACCTTTAAGCTCCCCACGGCTGCGACTATCGCCGTAAATCACATTGTCGGCCTCTACAATGCTGTCTCTCACTGCACAGAATTGCGCCGACCCACGCGCATACAGCGTGGCATCGCAAGCCACGAGCAGGTCGGCCACCTGCTGCGGGATTTCAGTGCCGTCATACTCATTGCGGTTGGTATGGCGACGTTCAATAGCGGCAATAAGTTCCGACGGGGCAACATCACCGTTGACATTGAAAGAGACCAACACGCCGCCATCCCGCGCCATTCGCACCACCCCCGACAACCCCATGCCGGTGGCAGCCACGCACATATTCTCGACAGCGCAACCTATTGAAATATACAACTCGCGGTCGTGTGGGTCAAGAACCGGCAGCCTGCGGCTGTAATCGGGCTGCACAAGGATGCCGCTACCATCGGCTGACAGGCTGAAAAGCCACGGCTGCGAATTATGCCCCGAAGGTGCCTTGATGGCTGCTCCGAGCAGCGTGTCATATACAATGTCGTTCATTGATTGCCGTCGTTTGAGTCGCTATTGGCGGCAGCAGCGTGGTTACGCCTCACTGCCACAGTGTCTTCCCTCAGGCTGTCGATAGCCATCACCGAGTCGCGGCGTTGCTGCTGCCTCTGCTCCATGGGGAATATGCCGCTCACGCTGTCGAGCGTGTAAGTGGTCATGCGGTCGTTCGATACGAAACCATACCCTTCTATTATGCGGTCGGTCTTTTCGATATGCACAAACGAGTCGGAATAGATTTCGTTACGCCGCTGCGAGTAAAAAAGTTGATTTGTGAGGATAAGTTCGCGACGGGCAGTCTCGATATTGACATTGCCATCGAGCCTCCACAGCTGGTCGTTCTTGAAATAAGTGGCCGAGTCGCAAACTATAGAGGCCACCACATTGAACACCGTGTCGAACTGTTCAAGCAGCAACCCGTCGGGGAAACGCCAAAACGGTTTTTTCGCTTCCTCATACATCAGCCACGTTTGCGCCGTTATTCGGTACTTGGTTATTCCCGAGTCGCTTACAAGCGTGCGCACACTGTCGGTCGCCATCGTCGGGGTAGTCTCGGGGTCGGTGGCGTGTTCCACCACGCTCCTCACCTCGTCGCGACAAGCCATCAGCACCACACAGGCTACGAATATAAAGAATATGTTACGAGCTTTCTCCACGCCTTCTCCGTGCAAGCGTCACCGCCGCTGCTGTTACTTAATCTTGTTTTGCCAGAACCACATCTCGTTGAAATTGATGCCGACGGTAATGTTGAAATAATTTTCCGAGATAAGGTTGGCCGGATATGCGGCGCGGTGCTTGTATTCAAAGCCTATGTTAATCACCGTCTTGCTCGAAGGCGTTGGCAGCCCGAAACCCAGCGACACACCATAGTCGCGCACATTGTTGCCGCGCACCATTATGTAGTCGTGGTTGAAGTGTCCGCCCACACGGTAGGTCATGCGCTGGAAATAGTTGCCACGCACATTGGGCGTGTAAGACGCACCGGCAGCCACCTTCCAACGATTGTCAAAGGCCATGTTCTCGAAGTTGGCCAAATTGTCATATTTTGCATCCGCCCAATTTTGGTAAGTGAAGTCGGCAGCCACCGTCAGGCGGTTGTCGAAGTTCCATGCCAAGCCGCCGCCATACGAGGCTGGCGTAGAGAACCTGTCCTTCATCGACACGTTGCTCACCGTGTCGATGGCCGACGTGGCATCATTCTGCACATCGTATTGCCGCGCCAGTGCTGTGCCGCGCAACGACTTCTTGGGAATATACACAAAGCCGAGCGTAAGGCTGTTGCGTTCGTCGAGGTCGATAGTATATTGCGCACCGAGCTGTATCCCCCAGTCGCGTATTTCAAGTTCGCGCTCATAAAGCGACTGCACCGACGCTCCGCCGACTGTCGATGCGGCGTATGTGTCGTGGGTGATTGTGCCGAAGTTATACGACACATTGGCACCTATCGAGAAGTTCTTGAACGGCATATACGACAAGCCAAGGTACAGCATATTTATGCCGCCCGAGCCGCCGCGCGAGTCACCTTCGCCATCGGACGACGAGCCAAACGAGTACCCTACCGACGAATATGGTATAAGGCCGATGCTACCACCCACCGTCTTGCTAAGCGGGAACTGCATGGTCACATAGTCAAGACCGCCGCCAAAACTTGTGCCGCTGTTGCCATTCTCGGTCATCTTCAGTGCCGTGAAGTCAAGCCCGAAGTCGAGCAGGAATGTCAACGAGTCGCAATGCGCATACGAGGCAGGGTTCTTCACATTGATTTGCCGCCCGTTGTTGGTGGCGTACCCCACGCCCCCCATGGCACGCTGCGCCCCCGAGGTGTAATCGCTCAACGAGCCGTAACCAAACATCGAGTACGGACTCGACTCGCCGTTTTGCGCCGATGCCGCAACCGAGAACATCGGCAGCAGCATGGCCATGACTATAAGCAATCTATATGTTTTCATTATATAATAATATTCTGTTTAGTCCTATTGAAAGCAAGTTGTCAACCACCGTCACCTTGCGCGACACTTGCGATGCAAGGAACTTGCAGTCGCCACCGGTGAATATCACCACCAAGCCGCCGTTCATGCGAGCCGCAATCTTGTCGATATAGCTTTCTATCTCCGACACCAGTCCGCCCACCACGCCGGCACGGATAGCCGTTACCGTGTTATGGCCTATAAGTGGCACCTCGCCCTTGTAATCGACCAGCGGCAAGCGGCTTGTGTAATTGTTAAGCGCCTCGAAACGCATGTGCAGGCCTGGCGATATGTTACCGCCCAGGAAACGGCAGTCGGCAGTCACTATGTCGAGCGTCACAGCCGTTCCGGCATCCACTATCAGCACGTCGTGCCCCGGTGCGCAAGTGGTTGCTCCCACTGCTGCCGCTATGCGGTCGTGCCCCAGGGTGTGAGGCGTGTCGTATGCTATCTCCACCGGCAACGGGGTGTTCTCGTCCAAGTATATGAACCGTTTCACCCTCTTGCGCAGCAATTCCATGATGCGGGCATCGGGCTTGCGAACCGACGAATAGGCGGCAGCCCTCACGTCATACACCTTTATGATACGGGCAAGAGCCGAGATCGACAGCAAGTCAAACCGCGCCACGGCCACAATATCGTTGCCTTCAAACACCGACACCTTGGCCGACGAATTACCTTGATCGATTGTGAGATTCATAAAAACCGTCTATTCTCTCTGTATGGAACACAGCACCGCCAATGGGTATGGCCGGAAAGAGGCTGCATTACGGCGCAAAATTACAAATTACACGGCAATTGTGATGAATATTTGCCACTTTTTAGCACTTTGCACAGCGCAATAATTGCTTTTTGACGATAAGCAGCAGCCACCGCCGCATTGCAGCCGCCTATTTTCCTAATTTGCGTTTCAATTCCTTTTTCTCCTCGTGTCCTATCATAAATGCGGTGTAAATCTGCAATGCCGCGCCAGCCATGAGGAATCCAAGCCAGTCGTACCCAGTAGCGTAAGGGAAGAAGTGCATCTCGGCCGAAAATTTCAAGTATGCCGACAGGCAGTAGCATATAGCCGAAACCGTGGAGATGCGGTAAAGCCGCTTGATGCGCAAGTTGCTGCCATGATACTTGTCGAGGATGCGCACCACAAGCGTGGCCACGGCACCGGCGGCAAACACATAGTTCAACCATGGCTGGCGGAAAAGCAGCAAGTTGAGCAACACGGGTAACATTATCATGAGCATGGCCACCGAGAGCACAATGCCCAGTATTTGAGTTTTCTTGTCCATTCAGTTCTTTTATTATTTAATGTCGGTTACGAACACCTCCTCATTGTCGCGCTTCATGCCATATTGCTCGCGCGCAATCTTTTCAAGCGTCTCGGGGTCGGTGTTCAGCTCCCCGGCCTTGCGGGCATAAAATGCCGCCGAATCGCTATATTGCTTTATCTCGCTTTCAAGCCTGCCTATGCGCTCCTGGTAGCCTATGCGCTTTATGTAGCTATTGTCGCCCCACACTATCGACACCAATATGGCACCCACCACAATCAGCAGCGGCAGGTTGAGCAGCACACGCACCCATAGCGGGCGGCCGGCGGCAGAAGATCTGTTAGCATTGTCAGCCATACGAAAAAATTGCAATATATATAGTCGTGCAAAGTAACGAATTAATTTCCAAAGCGCAAAATCGAGAGACTTGCAAAATGCCGCATGGACAATATGGCACAGGCATTAGCACAGCCGCATACACAAAAAAACAACGGGGAGAGCCTCACGGCCATCCCCGCTGCGTCATTATTAAGGACTTCTATTAAACTATATATTTTCCATTGAGTACCTATATATAGCCGTTGCCAAAATCCTCCATATCCGGTTTAACTCATTGCTTTCATCAGTTAGCTTTGTTTACCGTTACGGTGGCTTGTTCAGTCCACATTGCTATGCCCGGAACGGTGACGGTGATGTTAACCGTTACCTTTGCAGGATAAATGCCGTTCCAGCCCGAGCCGTCGAACGAGAATACGCCCTTGCCGTCGATAGATGCAGCCCCACCGAGGTCGTCAACAAGCGAGAAGGTGTAATTAACAGTGCTTACACCATACTTGTTGCCGCTAACCACATTACCGTTGTTTACGATTTGCACGTTGCGGTCGGTGTCTTTAATGCTGATTGCGCTCTTCACGTCCACGTCGTTAACCACACCGTTCTGATACCTGGTAGTAAGCTTGCCGGTGTTGATGCTCAGGTCAAGCGGATTGACAAATTCCACTGTGAACTCGTCGATGACTTTGTAGAACTCGCCGTTTGCCCTGTAGGAAACCAATTCCATCGGATATACGGTGGTCACGTCGGGATCGCCTATTTCGCCGTCGAAGTCAATTTCCTGAGTGTTGAACGGAGCATTGCTCAATTCGGCATCCTTGTAGATAAGACCTGCAGCCTTAGGATCGGCAAAGCGGAATGCATAGCTGTGATAAGCCGGGATGTTCCACTTGGCGAGGTCGGAACCTGCCTTGTAAATGGTGCTCAATACCGTAGCGAAGTTGTAACCAGCAGGATTTTCGGTGGCGTATCCCACAATCTCATACTTGCCGCTGAACCAAGAGTTATGCTCGGGAGTTACGGCAGAATTGTCGGTTACAGTATATGGGATATAGAGTACCACGGTCGGATAAGAGTCGGCAACCTTCGGAGTGTAGGTGATAGTAATCTTGCCGTAGTGCTTGTACTGGCTGCCGGTAGATACGGGAACTTGCGGATTGAATGCCACAGTTGCGAAGCTGGCGGTTCCAGTCGGGTCGGTAACCCAGTCGTTGAGCGAGAGTGTTACACCCGGAACTTGGTCTGCACCGTTTGGCAGCTTAGTTCCATTCACGCTCCAAACACCCACAACCTCAGGAGTACTGTTGAATGCCTCGGCGAATTGTGCGGCAGTCAAGTCGAGCACATCGTATATTTCACTGTTGACCAGCGTGTAGTCAAACCTCTTGTAAGTATCGTTATATACGTCGGTATATTCGAGTTCGATAGGCTCGGCTGTAACCTCCAATTGCTTAACGTCGGTGTTGTCGATTCTAATCACTGCATAAGCCGTGGCCACTACGGTGTTGTTAACAAGGGCTTCAATCTTGATAACCGGGCGGCGGCCTATTGCCGATGCACCTTCGTTAACGGTGATTACGCCACCGTCAAGCGTGATGAAGTCGTCTTGCACGGTACCGGTAGCATCCTTGATGCCCGTCTTGCTGAATCGGTAGGTAACATCGAAACCTGCTTCCTCAACGGCCATGTCGAGAGCGGTTTCACGCAATTGTGCTACCTCGTTCAAATCAAGTTCAGAGCCGCGTACCACAACCAAGTCAACTGGAGTCTGGTCGCTGACAATTGTGTTGGCAGTAACTGTGAAGTCAAGCTCTTTGACAGGGTCTTCCGTCTTGTCGAAGATGGCAAAATATCTCATGTCACCGGCGATGAGCGTTGCATTGTCGGAGATTACAGTGCGCCCGTTTTTGCCAACAGCCTTCAGTGCGAATATCAAGCCATCATTTTTCGGGTCGTAACCTACGGGCAGCTCATTGACGTTGGCAACCACTGTAACTTCGCCATTGGCAGGCTTGGGCGTGCCTACTACTGAAAGCAGGTTATCCATGTCGCCATCGGCCCTTGTGGCAATACCCACCTTGCGGCCAACAAACGACCAGTCGGTAACATCCTTCGTGTCGGCATTGCTCGGGTTGAGACGGTAAACCATCTCGATGTTGTTACTTTCTACCAATACCTTGTTGTTGTGGAACAAGCGGTACTTGTAAACCACACCCATGCCGTCGAGCATATTGTCGGGTACGAATTGCAAGCCGGTGAGAGGTTCGGTGAGGCTAATGCGGACTATTCCCTTTTCACCTTCGCCACCCTTCACATTATAAAGGGTCAACACTTGGTTGTCGGTGTCATAAACGGCTGTGATTGTACCTTCGGGCTTCCACATCGGCACAGTCTCGTCCTTTTGCGGTTCAACCTTTATGCTGCCATCGTTGTTGCATACAACTTTATACCAGAAACCGTCCTCGCCGGGGAAGTAATATACCATGTCGGCATCCAAGCCATCGGCACCGTCCTGGCCGTCTTGGCCATCCTGACCATCAGCGCCGTCCTGGCCATCTTGGCCTATAGCCTTGTTAGGTGTCTTAACGCCGTCAATCACCCAATAGCCGTCCTCGCTTATGGTGATTTCAGTGCCATCTTGTCCTGCAGGGCCGGTGGCCGAAATGCCGGTGTCCTCACCATTTATCCACCACGTGCCATTGACAATCTCGATGCTCGGTGTCACGCCGTCCTTACCGGGTGCACCATCCTGGCCATCCTGGCCGTCTTGACCGTCTTGGCCATCAGCACCATCCTGGCCAGCGGCTCCGCGCGAAGGTTTGCCGGTATCAACGCCGTCGATGAACCAGTTGCCATTTTCACCGATTTCCACCACCGAACCCGGCTTTCCGTCCTGCCCGGCTGCACCGTCAAGGCCGTCCTTGCCGTTGGTGATATTGAAAACCGTTCCGTCAGCCATAGTGATGGTGATACCATCGGCCGACGGCGTAACCGACTTGATTACGGCACCGTCCTTAATCTGCGCCTGCAAGTCGGCAAGTGTGCCTTCCACAGCTTCAACGCGCATCCTAAGATCAGAGTCGTCGTAGTCGTCACAAGCTACAAACGTCCCTGCGAATCCCAATGCGAGGAATCCGAACAGGGTTGCACTTAAAAACTTTTTAATCATAATACCAAAAACTTTAAATATTAAAAATGAAAAGAATAGTATGTCTTTTTTTGCAATAATGAATTAATACTGGCCCCAAATTGTCCGTTACCTCGCAGGTAACGGCGCATCATTCAGCACTCGACAAGCGCACTATAAAATCATTACTTTGTATATCAAATGGTTATGTCTCATAAAATGTGGCTATCACGCATTCATTGCGTTGCAATGATTTTACTGAAAAGCTCACTAAATGGCTCGTGGGTAACTTAAAATTCCTTAATAAGAAGACGGCTGTAATGGCTACACAAGTATGCGCACGGGGCAAAGGCAGACAACGTAGCAAGAAGTTATTCCCCTTAAAACTCATGTTTTTACAAAAAAATCGCAATAATTTATGCAGTATTAAAAAAAACAGCTATATTTGCACCGAAAATATGCGCCGTTACCTGCGAGGTAACGGCGTTTTTTTATTTAATTAACACTCCGTTTCATGCAACTTAATACACTGAAATCCCGCACACTTAACCGACAATAACTAAATTTGCAATTCAAAAAACGAGAAGTTAAATGAGTCTCGCAAGACGTATCTATTATACACTATGTGCCGTTATCCTCGCCATGCCATGGCAGGCAACTTGTGCCGAAGTGGCCGACTCGGCTGCCGTGATGGAAAAGGAGTTGCAAGAGGTGAACGTGGTGGGAAGGCGCAGTGACAGCCCAATAGCGGGCGGAATGTCGGGCAACTTGTCGCTCGACATAAGCAAACTTGGCGGGTTGCCGCGGTTCCTCGGCTCGACCGACATGGTACGCGCACTACAACTGATGCCTGGTGTGCAGGCCGCGGGCGAGCTTAGCTCGGGCATATATATTCGCGGCGGAGACCCGGCGCACAACAGCATTCAGCTAAACGGTGCCACCATCTACAACGCCATGCACCTGATGGGGTTCTTCTCGCTATTCAACAGCGACCATTATACCCGCGCCACGCTGCACAAGTCGTATATCTCTCCCGAATATGGAGGGCGGCTGGCGAGCGTGCTTGCGGTGCAGTCGCGCGACAGCATTGCCCGGTGCACAGCCATACAGGGGTCGGTGGGGCTTATTTCATCGCAAGCCACGCTGACACTGCCAACGGGCGACTTCGGCACGGTTTACCTGTCGGGGCGCACTTCATACCTGCGGCCTATGCTGAAGTTGCTGCAAGATGATGACGGAATGGGCGTACTGTACGACTTCTCCGACCTCAACCTCACCTATGCCGTCCGCCCAATACAAGATGCCCACCTGCTGGTCAATGCCTACCTCGGCAACGACCGAGTGGATATAAATGAATACCAATACCAGATAGAAAGCAAGATTCGCTGGAACAACGGTGCGGCATCGACCCAGTGGCAGCAGTCGCTCCCCGGCGGTGGCAGGATAGATGCTACAGCACACTTTTCATGGTATCGCAACCGCATATCGCTCGACCAAAGCGACGTGAAGATGCAGTTCCCGTCGGAAATCCGCGACACCGGTGCAAAGCTGAAATACACCACACGCATATTCGGCCAGTCAACGCTACAGGCTGGCATCGACTACGTGTTCCACCACATAAGCCCGCAGGTTCCCGATGCCGTGGAGCTATTCGGCTCGCACAGGCACGTCGAGCAACAGCCCTACAAGACACACGAGATGGCAGTATATGCCGCCTGCCGCACCCCGTGGAACCGGCACATAATGACCGACGTGGGGCTGCGCTATAGTTGCCTGCTACACACTGGCGAGTTCACCGACCGCCGCCACGACGACCTCGGTGCCACCATTGCCGAGACTCACTATGCCGGAGGCGTTCACAAATACTACGGCACAGTGGAACCGCGCCTTGGACTGACGTGGATACCACGAGCCGACCAGCGCGTGAGGCTGTCATACGTGGCCACGGCGCAATACGTCAACCAGGTAATGACATCGGGCATAGGTTTCCCCTCCGACTACTGGGTGCCCGCCTCGCTCAACATCGAGCCGCAGCGTGGCCATGCCGTTACAGCAGGATACTTCCATACATTGCTGGGAGGCCAATATGAAGTGTCGGTCGAAGGGTATTACCGCCGAATGACCGGCCTGCTCGAATATGACGGCGAATTGTTTGACATGATTAACCGCCAGTATGATGCCGAGTCGGGGTTGATGACTGGCAATGGCGATGCCTATGGCGTGGAACTGATGCTGCAAAAGAACAGTGGCCGCCTCACCGGCTGGGCCGCCTACACATTGGGGTGGAACAACCGTCGGTTCCCCCACATAGAACAGGGGCGGAGGTTCCCGGCAAAGTATGACCGCCGCCACGACTTCACCGTTGCCGCCAACTACCGCATCAACGACCGCTGGGATGTGGGTGCCACATTCGTGTATGCCACCGGGTGCGCATTCACCATGCCCGAGCGTTTCTACATAGTGGGCGAAAACCTAATAAACCAATACGGGCGGCATAACGGGGCGAGAATGCCGGCATACCACCGGCTCGACCTCTCGGCAAACTGGTGGCTGCGCCGCACCCCCGGCAAGGAGAGCGGACTGAACTTCTCGATTTACAACGCTTACGCCCGCAACAACCCCACTTATATGTACATAAAAATGGAGCCGAACGAGGAAAAGACAAAAATCTCGATACGCTCGCGCAGCGTGAGCCTTTACAACATTATCCCGTCGATAAGCTATTTCTTCAAATTCTGACATATCACAAGCATTATGCACAAATTCGCGATATTACCGGCAATATTACTGACGACCGCGCTGCTGTGCGGCTGCGACCCCAAGTGGAACATCGACTACGACGTGCAGTCGCGCCAAGACATAGTGGTGGAGGGCTGGATAGAAAACGGAGGCTTTGCTCAGGTGATGCTAAGCCGCACCATAGGGCTTGAGGAGCAATTCGACAGCCTGTCGGTAATCGACTCGGCTATACGCTGGGCAAAAGTGACGGTGAGCGACGGCGAGCAGACCGAGGTGCTCACAGGCAGGCTCGACCGCGACCAGATACCGCCATTCATATACACTGGCAACACTATCCGTGGCCAGGTGGGCGGCACCTACACACTCACGGTGGAATACTCGGGGCGCACACTCACCGCCACAACCACCATCCCGGCACCCGTGCCTATCGACGGCGTGACGGTGGAGCGGTGCGAGGACAGCGACACACTATACCGCGTGACGGCACGGTTCCGCGACACCGACCCAGGACGCAACTACTACAAGATTTTCAACCGCATACAGGGGCACGACTCGCGTTATTTCTCCTCGTTCCTCGGCACATTCGACGACACCACGCTCGGCAGCGACGGATGGGGCGAAGTGACGGTTTACCGCTCGTTCCGCCACACCAACCTCGACCACTACACCCCGTTCTTCTCGCACCGCGACACTGTGACATTCAAGCTGGCGCAGATGCCGCGCGACGGGTTCATCTTTTGGTCTGACTACGAAAACGAAGTCATCAATGGCAAAAATCCCATCTTCCCCAGCACGGCCAACCTGCAAGGAAACATCGACGGCGGTTTCGGCGTGTGGTGCGGCTATGGCCAAACCTCATACACCGTCTCAATCCCCGACAGCATATAGCCACACAAAAAGTAGAGACGCGATTAATCGCGTCTCTACAATTATTACAAATCAATTCGTTATATTCAGAAGTAGCTCAAGTAGTCGCTATACTGGCGTTCGAGTTCTTCGTAGCTGTCGATAAGGTCGCCAAACGTAACATTATCGTCGAAATATTCGTCGAGGCTGTACTTCGACCCGTCGGCAAATGTGATTATAGGCTCGTTGTTCCAATATTCGTATGGCAAGTATTGACCTGTAGCCGGGTCGTAATACGTACCTGTCTCGCCTTCGTAATAAGCCTGAACGCCAAGTGTGGCCTGGACTGCGGTCGAATTGGTGTAGTACAACTTGATGTCTATCTTGCTGTTGGCAAATTCAGCCTGTTCCTTGCAGCAAAGCTCTTCCTGCATATAGTCATACTTGTCCTCGATGTTGTTAAGCCCATCCACAAGTTCCTTGATATTCGCACACGATGCCGTGATATAGGCATCGTCCATGATGTTGACGCGCGAGCTTGCGCTGTTGAACAAGTTTTGCGGGTTATCCTCGTCCGACTGCGACGGGTCGGTCATGCGCTGACCGTTCACCTCGGCAATAGCCAAAATTATGTTTGTACCGTTCTTTTTGAGAGCCAAGTCGGCAGTAGCCTTCGACGAAGTTGCATTCACCGTGCAATTGAATACGTAGCCGCTTGCGTCCAAGTTGGCTTTCACAACAGCACTCTTTGCGCTTGCGTCGAGCTGCGCGTCAACATTCACGGCGCACACCACTTGCCCATCAACGGTTATCGTAGCCTCGGCATATTCTGGCACTGCCAGTTCCTCGCCGACATCCGATGTACGCCAGAATATCACTTCCGACCCCGAAGTAGTAGCCGTTGCCACCACCGCACGGCCATCGTAGGTGGTAAAACGGAATTCGAGCTTGCTGTCCGACTCCTCTTTTGTCCACACGCCGTTATTATATGTGTAGATGCCATAATACTGCGCGGCGCGGTACAGGTCGGAACCGGCGCGAGTAAAGTCCATCATGCGGCCAAGATTGTTGTCGCCGCACACGTCGGCCATGCTGTTCATCATTCCCATTACCGAGCGGTAAGCGTTGCGTTCGATTTCAAGTCCGCCGTTGTCGGCAAAGTCGGTAAAGTCATTCAACGCCGTCAACACAGCCTCGTGGTCCGAGGGGGTGAACTGCATAAGCACGTCCGATGCTATGCTTTCAAACTTGGCCTTGTTCTCGGCAGGAGTAAGCACTTTGTCATCAGTTCCATCTCCACCGTCGTTTTCACCGGCAGGAGCATCGTCGCCACAAGCAGCCATGCACACCGTCAATGCAACGGCCAGGCACGGCAAAAGATACTTCTTAAAGAATTTCATTTCAATAAAAAATAGTTTTAGATTATAACTCAACTTTTTATATGGTCCTTATTGCCTTAATGATTACAAAATAACAACATTTTGCCCAAGCCGCCAAATTTTCCCTCGGCAAATCGCCAATACTCCCTTATAGAGACGATGTGCACATCGTCTCTACCCTATTGCAACCTTGCGACTGACCGGGTTCACTGCTTGCGCTCGCGCAGCAGGTCGCGGATTTCGGCCAGCAACTTGGCCTCGGCACTCGGCTCTGGCGGTGCGGCTGGTTTTGCCACCTCGGCCTTGCGGCTTTGCGTGAGGCGCGTGAACAACTTCACGAACAGGAATATGCAGAATGCTATGATTATGAAGTCGAATGTGCTCTGCAAGAACAGCCCGTACTGCATGGCCACCTCCTCGCGCACCACCGTGCCGTCGGCAGCCACCTGGGCAGGCGAAAGCACCCATTGCAGCGACGTGAAGTCGATGCCGCCCACAAGCATACCCAGCAGCGGCATCACCACATTGTTCACGAGCGAGGTCACAATCTTGCCGAAAGCCCCGCCTATAATCACACCCACGGCCATGTCGAGCACATTGCCCCGCATGGCAAAAGCCTTAAAATCCTTCAAGAATTTACAATCCATTTTCATCAAATATTCGTGCCAGAACCGGCAGTTAAAACCATAAATCAAAATTAAGGAAATTTTTCCATTATTTCACTATGCGGCATGACTATTTTCCAAAAAAATATATTACTTTTGCGGTGAATATAACGCAGGGTGTGCCGCACACATCTTTCAGTGCCGCACCAAGTTTACAGCAAGAAAGTAGGAAAAACGGCACAACTACCCTAACGGAACACAACAGTAACCGCAGAAACTTGGAACGAAATATATTTTAACCAAACTAACTTATAAAAAATTATGACTAAAGTAGGTATTAATGGTTTCGGACGTATCGGTAGATTCGTTTTCCGTGCTGCTCAAAAGAGAGACGATATCCAAATCGTAGGTATTAACGACCTTTGCCCGGTTGACTACTTGGCTTACATGCTCAAGTATGACACTATGCACGGCGCATTCGACGGCACTATCGAAGCTGACGTTGAAAACAGCCAACTGATTGTTAATGGCCAAAAGATTCGTGTCACTGCAGAACGCAACCCGGCCGACTTGAAGTGGAACGAAGTTGAAGCTGAATACGTTGTTGAGTCAACTGGCTTGTTCCTCACCAAGGAAAAAGCTCAAGCTCACATCGATGCCGGTGCTAAGTATGTGGTTATGTCGGCTCCTTCTAAGGACGACACCCCGATGTTCGTTTGCGGCGTTAACCAAGACGCTTACGTAAAGGGCACTCAATTCGTTTCTAACGCTTCTTGCACCACCAACTGCTTGGCTCCTATCGCTAAGGTTCTCAACGACAAGTTCGGAATCGTTAACGGTTTGATGACAACTGTTCACTCTACTACTGCAACCCAAAAGACTGTTGACGGCCCGTCGATGAAGGACTGGCGCGGTGGCCGTGCTGCTAGCGGCAACATTATCCCGTCTTCTACTGGTGCTGCAAAGGCTGTAGGCAAAGTTATTCCTGAACTCAACGGCAAGTTGACTGGTATCTCGATGCGCGTTCCTACCCTCGATGTTTCGGTTGTTGACCTGACTGTAAACCTTGCCAAGCCCGCTACCAAGGCCGACATCTGCGCTGCCATGAAGGAAGCTGCTGAAGGTGAACTGAAGGGCGTACTCGGCTACACCGAAGATGCAGTTGTTTCTTCTGACTTCCTCGGCTGCACGCTCACTTCTATCTTCGATGCTAACGCAGGCGTTTACCTGACCGACACCTTCGTTAAGGTTGTATCTTGGTATGACAACGAAATCGGTTACTCTAACAAGGTTCTCGACCTCATCGCTCACATGAAGAAGGTTAACGGCTAATCACATAAGCCCGAACTGAAATAACAACCGTGGCGGCGTTCCTAAAGCAGGAACGCCGCCCTTTTTTTCATCCATCCCCCACGGCAACCGGCGCACACTCACACTGTCTCAGAGAGGTCGAACAACCGCTGCTGGCGAATAAATTCGACAACTCCGAGGCCGCCAGTAAGGGCGTTTACTTGCACCTCGGGTTCGGCTCCCACTGATTGCCTCACGCCGAGATTAAGTATGACTGGACGGCTTTGCCGCCCAGTATTCTTGGCATCCTCACCAAATGGTGAATGCAGACATTCATAAAAAATTATCAGCAAATCGCAATGGTTTCATAAAAAAAACATATATTTGCGGCGTGAAAAGATTGTTTGTGCCATGCAATTGTTGGCACGATAATTGAAATACTGATATACGAAAGACAGTTTTTAGGTTTATTTTTATCACATAAAAAGAGAGTTCCCCCACTCGGAGGAGTACAGGAACGGAGAATTAGAAATTCCTGCCAGCAACAAAATAGCGCAGGAGAGTAGTAACTTAATTTTTTGAGGTTATGAAAAAGATTGTAAAAGATGTTTTAGGTTATGTGTCGTTAGTGCTTGTGTTACCGTTTGTTGTTCCGGCCGGGTTGGTGGTCATGGCCGGGCTTTATGTAGCCCAGCTGCTTATAAGACTGGTCGGCGGCGGCAACAACGAAGGCACAGAGAAGAAGGCTACCGAGCCGGTCGCCGAAAACGACAAATGGAGCGGCGTGAGTGCTCCGCTCAGTTGGAATTGTTTGAACATTTGAAAGGAGCAGAGAATGATGCTTGCTGCAGCACCGCCACGGCGGTAGTTAGCCGCAAGTTTTTTTGCATAGCAATAAGTCCAATTGGCCGTATTTTGCCAATTGGACTTATTGCTATATACAAGCCTCGTAAAAGGCTGCTCAGCAATGCTTGTTGCGGATTTCCACGCGGCGTATCTTGCCGCTTATGGTCTTTGGCAGCTCATCGACAAATTCCACCACGCGCGGATACTTGTAGGGGGCGGTGGTGTGCTTCACGTGGTCTTGTATCTCTTTCACCAGTTCGGGTCCCTCCTTCCCCTTATACTCCTTTGACAGCACTATGGTGGCCTTCACCACCTGGCCGCGTATCTCGTCGGGCACACCGGTGATGGCGCATTCCACCACGGCAGGATGAGTCATCAGTGCCGATTCCACCTCAAAGGGGCCTATGCGGTAACCGCTCGACTTGATAACGTCGTCCTTGCGCCCAATGAACCAGTAGTAGCCATCCTCGTCACGCCAAGCCACGTCGCCAGTGTGATAGATGTCGTCGTGGTATTGCTGATGCGTCAGCTCCGGGTCACGGTAATATTCCTTGAACAGCCCCACTGGCCGCTTGCCATGGGTCTTTATCACTATTTCCCCCTCCTCGCCGTCTTCGGCCCAGCGGCCATCTGAGGTGAGCAGCGCAATGTCGTAAACGGGGCCTTTCTTGCCCATCGAGCCGGGGCGCGGCTCCACCCACGGGTAGGTGCCTATGGTGACGGTAGTCTCGGTTTGCCCGTAAGCCTCCATCAGCTTTATGCCTGTGAGTTTCAGCCATTCGTCATACACGTTAGGGTTCAACGCCTCGCCCGCTATGGTGCAATAACGCAACGTGGAGAGGTCGAATTGCGTGAGGTCTTCGCGGATTAGGAAACGGAACACCGTGGGCGGTGCGCAGAACGACGTGATGCCATAGTTGTGTATCATGTGCAGCACATCTACTGGCTTGAACTTCTCGAAGTCATAGACAAACACGTTGGCACCCACGAGCCACTGCCCGTAGTATTTGCCCCACACGGCCTTGCCCCAACCCGTGTCGGCAAGCGTAAAGTGCAGGCTATTTTCGTCAAGGTTGTGCCAATAGCGGGCTGTGATGATGTGGCCAAGCGGATAGGTAAAGTCGTGCGCCACCATCTTTGGCTCGCCCGTCGTCCCCGATGTGAAATACATCAGCGAAATGTCGTCGTTATGGTTGACAAATGCCGGGCGCACAAATTCGGGTGCCTCTTGGCAGCCGCGATTGAAGTCTTTCCACCCGTCGGGTATCTCCGGGCCTATGGAAATTACGTGCTGCACCGACGGCGACTGCGGCAGGGCGCGGTTGATGTGCTGCACCACGATGTCGTCGCCCACGGCCACTATGGCCTTTATGTCGGCGGCGTTGGCACGGTATATTATATCCTTCTCGGTGAGCAGGTGCGTGGCCGGTATCACCGTGGCACCTATCTTGTGCAGGGCGGTTATGGCAGTCCAAAACTGGTAGCGACGCTTCATTATAAGCATCACCATGTCGCCGTGGCCTATCCCAAGCTGCATGAAGTAGGCCGCCGCACGGTCGCTCTCGCGCTTTATGTCGGCAAATGTGAACTGGCGAGCCTCGCCCGCGTCGTTCACCCACAGCAGTGCTTTCTTGTCGGGGGCTATGCGAGCCCACTCGTCCACCACATCGTATGCAAAATTAAAATTTTCGGGAACATTAATGCGGAAATTCTGCATAAAGTCCTCGTAAGAAGTGAAATCGACTTTATCGATATATTTTTCTAACATATTACAGCTGATTTTTCAGGTTATGAAATAATAGCGAGGAAACGCACCGGCTTGCCGTCAAGGGCGCGCATACGATGCGGCAGCGACGAGTTGAAAATTATGCTGTCGCCAGTTTCGAGCGTGAACGTGTTGCCCGAAATTTGCATCTCCATGCGGCCTTCCACCACATAGTTGAACTCTTGCCCGTCGTGCGAATTGTAGTCGCCTCGCGGCTTGTCGCTCGGTTCCACGGTCACCATGTATGGGTTAATCACCTTGTTTGAAAATCCTGCCGCAAGGGCTTGGTAACTGTAGGCCTTCGACCGTTCGACGCTTACGCCATTGCCACAGCGAGTAACAAAATAGCTGCTCATCTTGGGTTCTTCGCCAAACAAGATTGCCGGCAGCTCCACGCCGAATTTATGCGCCAATGTTCGCACGAAGCTCACAGGCACGTCGATTTCGCCGCTCTCGTAGGCACGATACACGTTGCTGTCGATACCGCACACATTGGCGACCTCCTCGGCACTCATGTCGAGAGCCTCGCGCAACCCTTTCAGCCGCTTGGCCACCTCTTCTATATCTTCGATTTTTGTCATATTGAAATATATAATTTTTACGTATTAACGCTTTAAATGTTAAACACACGCCAAATGGCACTGTTTCTTAACTACTTTGAAGCAAATATATAGAAAATGAAACCACTCAGCAAACTTTTAAGAAAAAAGAATAATATTTCACCATTTTACGGTACGCATCGCCCCCAAGTGTGCATTTTTCTGCACATAACCCCCTGTTGTGTGCCATATTAAGCAATTATACCGATTATTTGCAAATAAGCACACATGTAATAAACGCAATTTGTACAACTGACTGTTTATTGGTTAAATTTGTTAAAATATTACGCCGCCTTTAATATAAACAATCTCCATGCACTTACCATATAGATGTAAGGGCATGGAGATTATTCAATGCAAGTTTTCTAATATTATACCAAAATTCCTAATTTATAATTCAAGATATATTTTTTAGGATTTTACAAACTTAGGGGACAAATACTTTATATGAATTGCCCATTATACGCACAATGTAAAGAGAGCTACCGGTCACGTCTATTACATTTTCATTACCACTGTGCACAAGTTGCCCTGTCAAGGTGTAAACAACAACTGGTACATCGCCACTTTTACCCGAAATCATGATGCGTCCTTTTGCTGTTGACACATCAACATTGCCAACGCCAACATTGTCGATGCCACTGGTTGGGTCGGTAACGGTCACACTGCAATTGGCCGATAGGTTGCTACCGTCATTGGTGGTTGCAGTAATTGTAGCCGAGCCAGCCTCAACGGCAGTAACCAAGCCATTGTCATCGACAGTAGCCACCCCTGTGTCGCTACTAATCCATGTCACGCTCTTGTCGTCGGCATCTTCGGGCATGACGGTTGCCATTAATTGCCATGTAGCCCCTTTTTCCATAGAGAGTTCGGTCTTATCCAAGGCAATCGTTTCGACCAATTTCTGATTTACTGTCACTTGGCAGATTGCTTTAACTTCGGGGCTTCCAGCCGAAGTGGCAGTAATCTCAGCCTCTCCTGCCGCAATGGCCGTAACCAAACCGTTGCAATCAACTGTTGCCACACTGGCGTTGCTGCTGCTCCACAGCACGGTTGTGTTGTGCGCATTCTCAGGCAATATAGTAGCCACAATGCCCAATGTCAATCCTTTATCCAACGACACTCCGGCATTATTAAGGGTGATTTCTGTGACTGGAACATAAAAATCGGGCAAATAAGGGAACGATGTTCCTTCATCAATTTTCCAAGTATTGGTAAAATCCCATTCCATGGCTCTGTAAGTGGCTTGTTTCATCAGGTCGGCTTTTGACCGTGCCGTTCCATTCTCTGGACTATCAACCACATTTTGCAATTCACCGCCCACGGTCACTTCCATTTCGGCAAGCGCATAATTTTGGGTTGTTTCAAGGGTTCCTGTATTAACACCAGCAATGCGCCCTGCTACTACGCCCGACAATGCGGCATTTGCAGCCACACAGCCAGTTATCGAGCCTGAATTGTCTGCACATATTCCACCTACTGTGTTTCCCGACACCTTGCCATAGAAATAGCAATTCCGTATGGTTCCGTTGTTCGAGGCCGAAATTCCTCCGCCATAGCCAAATGTTTCGACATCCACATTACTATAGCAATTTATAACTTGCGTACTGCTGGTGGACGACCTTAATATTCCTCCGACAAAAGATTCCATGTTCCGACCTTCCACACTTATGGAACCAGAAGTATAACAGCCTGTAATCAAGGCATTATCTGATACCGATACAGCAATGCCGCCAACCGCCACGGGATAAGTGCCGTGTGCTGTTATCGTGCCGTTGAAAGAGCATTTCGATATGCGACCTCCATTTCCTCCTGCATTAAAGCTCGAAACGATACCGCCAAACGAGCCAAAATTGCTCGCTAAGGTCATTGTTGTTTCATCTACGTGACAATCTTCTATGAAATCTCCTTCTACATGACCGGCGATTCCTCCGACTCCATTACCACATTTCATGAAACCTTGAAACGTACAACCCGATATGTTACCATATAATGAACCGACAATTCCGCCAAAATTATTAATCCAACCAGACGTTCCGATTTTTGTCTCCTTGACATGGCAATTGGTTATGTCGGCATACGACGTTCCCACAATGCCGCCAATATCATTTGTCCAACTAAAAAGCTCTCCTTGAAACGAGCAATCAGATATCGCACTATTTTCACGCAGAATTCCAACAATACCTCCAAGAGTGCCGCCGTTCTCGATATTATAATTGGCATTCTCGATATTTATACCATATAATTTCGCATTCGTGGCATTTCCAAACAAGCCTGCAGTGTCCGAAAAAATGTCAATCCAAACATTAGAGATTACGTGACCGTTACCATTAAATGTTCCCTCAAAAGGCTCGCTGCCAGAACCTAATGGTTTCCAACCTGTTACTGGGCTGTTTTCATTTAACCATGAGGACATGTCAATGTCTGCCTCAAGAGAGAAAAATACATCAGGCCCGCACACGTTTCGCACTTCGTTCAATTGGTCGGCATTGGTGATGCGGTATGGGTCTTCGGCCGTGCCACTACCCGAGCCACTGAATTGCTGTGCAGCTGCCGTGAACGCCACGCTGCAAAACAGCATCAATAATTTTAAATGTTTCATGATGATTTTATTTTAATAGAAGCCTTTATTTCTACCATAATGCTGCACAATACTTTGCCACAAATGCTTCATGGCAAAAGATATGCAACCATGCAATGTTATATAAGCAATCGATAAATAAGATTGGAAAGATTGATTGCGTAAACATCATTAAGCACCGTATTGTTAGGAAGAACAGGTGTCTTTTGACCGTATGGAGTTGTACCAAGGTAAGTTGAAGTCCAAATGATATTGCCATACCCATTGTTCGCAGCAAATGTCATGACTGCATTTTTGGTTTGCCCCGAGGTGTGGCAAGCAAGCACCACCACATCAAATGCTAATTTTCCATACAGCGCATTAACCGTATCTAATCCATTGTTAATCATGATGTCGTCATCACCCTCACTAATGAAACAAACCGTTTTAATCACCCCATTGATTCTAACTTCTACGACACACAGCACTCGCTGGCTATGTTTACCGGGCAAAAAACCGCCGGCACTTTTGCCCTGATAAGTAAAGAAATGCACATTGACAAATATTCCAAGTTGCTTGCTTAACGCAATGAAAAATTTTGCTGTGGCTGTGATGGATTGAGTTTTTCCACTGTTATCGGGAGCCGAAACTGCAATAATAGTACCCATAATTTGTTACGTCTGTTCCGGCAGCTCCCCTTTACCGGTGGTTTTTACTGGTTTTCTAAATGGCTACAAACGCAAAGACGTGGGAGTCTGTACCTGTTGCTCGTTCCACGCATAGAGGCCTTCGCATTGCCCGATATAGTCTGAACGAGCAACACAGAAGCCCACGCCGATATGCTAAATGTGCCGATTGCCTACACCACACCCTTCCCGGGTGAAGCGCACATATCGGGCAAAATAAACATATCCCGCAAGCATCTACCGTTGCCTTGCTCCCGACTATATCTCAAGAAAGTTGCGAAGTTTCTATGCGCCGGATAACAAAGCGTCAAGTAAACGCTTTACCTTATGTAGTCCCGCCATGATTGTTTCCTCCCCTCTAATCTAAGAGGAAACCTCGGCGCGGAATTCAAGGCAAAGTTAATATAATTTTTTGATTTACAAGCTAATCAAACAATTTACAATGAAATTTTGCTATTTCCTGTACTCTTAATGAACCGATTCAACTTCCAACCTCGGCTCTTTCATTTACCACACAGACAGCCTGCGGGTGTGGCGACTTTAAATGAAAGAGCCATTGAACTTCTTACAAAAACTTATGCGGAAAAAACGTGCAAAGTTTTTTTATTTTGTTGGAAACTATTACTTTTGCAAATCCAAAAATCATACGAAATCAATAAAAATATCATAGTTACACATAAAATGGCTAAGAAGGAAGAAACACGCACGTCGATCGACGAACTCAACGAGTCGCTGTCATCGATAGAGCAAAAGGTTGAAAACAACAAGAATTACATCTATTGGGTATGTGGCGCAATCGTGGTTATTGCCGCCGCCATCGTGGGTTACATATATGGCATACGCAACCCGGGACTGGAAGGTGCCCAAAGCGAAATATCGCAGGCCGACATGCAGCTTGCGCAAGGCAACGACTCCATCGCGCTGGCTCAATACATGGCCGTAGCCGACGGTTACAGCAACTCGGTTGCCAACCGAGCCAACCTCAACGCAGCCATCCTGCTTTACAACGACGGCAAATATGACGAAGCGATAGGCTACATCAGCAATTTCGACCCCGAAGGGGTAATCATAGGCCCGGCATCGCAATCGCTCCTTGGCGACTGCTACGTGAACACCGGCAAGCTCGACGAGGCCCTTGCCGCCTACGACAAGGCTATCGCGCTCTCAGCCGACAACAGCTATTACACGCCCTTGTTCATGGTGAAGAAAGCCACCATCTACCGCGAGCAAAAGAATTATGCCGCCGAGGCAGACATATTCCAGTCTATCAAAGACAAGTATCCCGACTTCTCGCGCAACTACAACTTCGACGTTGACAAATACTTAGACCGCGCCAAAGCTATGGCAGGCAAATAAGCCTCACTCAGCGATAAGGAACAGAATAACAACGATGGTGCAAAGTCCTGTTAAATCGGAATTTGCGCCATCGTTGCGTCTTGCCAGTTACATATTGCATATTTTTGTTAAATGTAAGAATCACTATCTGTCTCACTTTTTATTAAAGGGAAATTTGTATGAGGGCAACTGTTTACACTAACAAGGAAATTTGGAAAATTGCTTATCCGTGCTTGGTTAGCTTGGTGATGGAGCAGATGATTGGGGTGACCGACACCGCGTTCCTAGGCCACGTGGGCGAGGTGGAACTGGGAGCATCGGCACTGGCAGGGGTGTATTATGTGGTGATTTTCATGCTCGGGTTCGGGTTCAGCACCGGGGCGCAGATAATCATGGCCAGGCGCAACGGCGAGCAGGAATACCGGCACATGGGGCGGCTGTTCTACCACGGCATATACTTCCTGATGGTGCTTGCCGTCGTGGCGTTCGCGCTTACCACCGCATTCACCGAGCCTATACTTGGCAGCATGATTTCCGACCCTGAAATACTCGATGCCGCCTGCGACTATATGCAATGGCGCATCTACGGCCTGTTCTTCGCTTTCCCGGCGGCCATGTTCCGGGCTTTCTACATAAGCAGCACACAGACCAAGACGCTTACCTTGAACTCGGTGGTGATGGTGCTGTCGAATGTAGTGTTCAACTACATACTTATCTTCGGCAAGCTCGGCGTTCCGGCAATGGGCATAGGCGGCGCTGCACTTGGCTCGTCGCTCTCTGAGATGGTGTCGCTTATTTTCTTCATTGTATATACCTCGCGGCGGATAGATTGCCGCAAGTATGGCCTCGACCGCTTGTCGCCATTCCACTTCGCCACACTCAAGAAGATATTCCCGGTGTCGTTTTGGACCATGATACAGAGTTTCATCTCGCTGTCAACGTGGTTCCTGTTCTTCCTGTTCATCGAGCACCTTGGCAAGGAAGCCCTGGCCATAACCAATGTCATACGCAGCATATCGGGGTTGCTGTTCATGGTGGTATCGGCTTTTGCCGCCACTTGCAGCTCGCTTGTGAGCAACCTCATCGGGGCAGGCAAGACCGACAGCGTGATGCCCACCATTTGGCAACACGTGCGGCTGGCTTTTTGCCTTGTGCTGCCCGTCGCGCTGCTGTTGTCGCTGTTCCCGGGGCTTATATTGGGAATATATACCGACATACCCAATGTGCGAGCCGGAGCCGTGGCATCGTTGTGGGTGCTATGTTCGTCCTATTTGTTTACCGTTCCGGCGCAAGTGCTATTCCAGTCGATTTCTGGCACAGGCAACACTCGCACGGCATTCCTGCTCGAACTTAGCACGCTTGCCGTGTATGTGGCCTACTGTGCCGTGATTATAGGATGGCTGCGGCTCGACGTGGCCGTGTGCTGGACCGCCGAACACGTTTACAGTGCCATAATCACGCTGCTGTGCGCCGCCTACCTGTATAGCGGCCGCTGGAAAGGCAAGCGCATATAAAGCGCGAGTTACACAATGCTATGATATAGTGAGCCCGGCTGCATCGGAACACAGCCGGGCTCATTACATTTATTCATGCAAAAATATAAGCATCATTTCACTTTCCATTCGAAACCGTCCTTGGTGTCTTTCACGTCGAAACCTATTTCGGCAAGGCGGTTGCGTATTAGGTCGCTCGTGGCCCAGTCCTTGCGAGCCTTGGCATCCTTGCGGATGGTGAGCAGCAGGTCAATAGCCTCCTCGTAGGGCTTTAGGTTCACCGAGCCGCTTTCGCGCTCGTCGTATATGCCCAGTATATCGAAAAGGAAGGTGCGGAACGTGGATTTCAGCTGCTCAAGGTCGGCTGTCGAAATGGTGGCCTTGCCGTCGTTAACCTGATTGATGGCGCGGCAAGCATCGAACAGATGCGCAATCACTACGGGGGTGTTCAGGTCGTCGTTCATCGCCTCGTGGCACTTGCGGTCGAGGTCGGCGACATCGACCGACGAAGTTTCCGACGGTTTCAGCTCGTTGAGCCTGCGCCAGCCATCGAGCATGCGCTCATAAGCCTTCTCGGCGGCCTGCAATGCGTCGTTGGAAAAATCGACGGTACCGCCGTAGTGAGCTTGCAAGATGAAGAATCGGATGGTCATGGGCGAATATGGCTGCGAAAGCAGGTCTTTGCGGCTGCCGGTAAAGAACTCGTCGAGGGTGATGAAGTTGCCCAACGACTTGCCCATCTTTTGCCCGTTGATAGTAATCATGTTGTTGTGCATCCAGTAGCGCACGGCATCGTGGCCCGAGTGTGCCACCGACTGCGCTATCTCGCACTCGTGGTGTGGGAACACCAAATCCATACCACCACCGTGGATGTCGAATGTCTCGCCCAAATATTTCTGCCCCATCGTCGAGCATTCAAGGTGCCAGCCCGGGAACCCCTCGCTCCATGGTGACGGCCAGTGCATTATATGTTCAGGGGCAGCCTTTTTCCACAATGCGAAGTCGGCAGGGTTGCGTTTCTCCTGCTGTCCGTCGAGGCGGCGAGTCGCACTCAGCAGCTCGTCAATGTTGCGCCCCGAGAGCTTACCGTAATGGAAATCGCGGTTATACTTAGGCACGTCGAAGTAAACCGACCCATTGCTTTCGTAGGCATACCCGTGTGCCATTATCTCCTTGATGTATTCAATCTGTTCGATTATATGCCCCGATGCAAACGGTTCGATGCTTGGCGGCAGCACATTGAGCCGTTCCATGGCCTTATGGTAGCGGTTCACGTAGTATTGCACCACCTCCATCGGTTCAAGTTTTTCAAGGCGAGCTTTCTTTGCCACTTTGTCCTCGCCTTCGTCGGCATCATGCTCAAGGTGCCCCACATCGGTGATGTTGCGCACGTAGCGCACCTTGTAACCAAGGTGGCGCAGGTAGCGGAACAGCACGTCGAAAGTTATCGCCGGGCGAGCGTGCCCCAGGTGCGCGTCGCCATAAACCGTGGGGCCACACACATACATTCCCACAAACGGCTCGTGCAGCGGCACGAACTGTTCCTTGCGGCGCGTCAGTGTATTATAGATATATAATGGATGTTCCATGCGTTTTATGATGTTTTTTTATGCTTGTCCGTTAGGACCCATGAACGGCGGCACGTTGCCCCCCTGGTTGTTGGGGACCTTCGGGGTGATGGTGCCGAACGTCTTTTCGTACTTGTTGATATTGTCTTGCAGCGCAAACAGTAGCTGCTTTGCGTTCTCGGGAGTCATGATTATGCGGCTCTGCACCTTGGCTTGCGGCGTATTGGGCGTGAGACATATCATGTCGAAGAAAAACTCGGCTGGGCCGTGGCTTATCACTGCAAGGTTGGCATACTTTCCTTGTGCCACTTCGGGCGAAATCTCGATTTTTATTTCTTTCTTTTCCTGTGACATAGTATTATAGTGTTTTTAATTTTGTGTTTTTGTGAAATCGTAATATTTGCGTTCGGGATAGGCTACATCGTTAAGATGCAGGCGTACTGTATTACAAGACTGCAAATTCCATACCGAACTTATGTCGAACGACATATAGCACCGCCGCCAGAAGTAAGCCGGCACACCCATCATGTTGTGCATCAAGTAGCAGTGCACTGTATCGTCGTGCAGGGTTCCATAGTCGGCCACAAGTGCCATTTGACGTGCGGTGTAGGTGTATTTCACTCGGCAATATATGTTTATGTATTGACTTGTGCGCCATATACTGTTAAGGCTAATCGAGTCCATCGCCATCGACGACAAACTTGGGATATACCGCAACGTGTCGCTTATGGCGCGAGTGTAGCCGCGTGGCGTGACGCTGAGCGAGCCGTCGCCGTTGTGGCTGTCGATTATGTAGTTGAGAAGCACCCGGCTGCCGCTTTTAAGACTGGCCGAAGATGAACTAACTGCCGACTGTGGGTCGATAAGCGTCACCGGCTGAATGTCGCCCGTGGGATAATTGATGTAGGCATCTCCTCCCATTGCCTCGTCATGCCCCACGTAGGTCACCATGTCGAAACGGAAGTCGCCGTACTGGTAATACTCGTCGTCATCGTTGCACGATACGGCAAGCACGGCCATTGTGGCGGCAATTACGGTCAGCAATATGTATATCCCCCGGCCTTTCATGCAGTTTCTTCGTCGCCGGTTATGATTTGCCCGTCGCTAAGGTGTATTATGCGGTCGGCACCACGTGTGAGCATCTCATCGTGGGTCACTATTACGAACGTCTGCTGCATCTCGTCGCGCAGGCTGAAGAACAAGCGGTGCAGTTCGGCCTTGTTTTCGCTGTCAAGGCTGCCCGAAGGCTCGTCGGCAAATACCACCGCGGGCCGGTTGACCAATGCGCGCGCCACAGCCACGCGCTGCCGCTCGCCGCCCGACAGCTGCGCCGGCTTGTGCTCGATGCGGTCGGCAAGCCCCATATACTCCAGCAACTCCAATGCCCGCTTGCGTGCCTCGCCTTGCCTGCTGCCGCCTATCAGTGCCGGTATCATTACATTCTCGATGGCCGTGAACTCGGGCAGCAATTGGTGGAACTGGAACACGAACCCTATGTTGCGGTTACGGAAGTGGGCAAGGTCGCGTTCGCGCAGCCGCAGCACGTCTTGCCCGTCATATTCCACAATGCCGCCACCGTCGGGTGCGTCGAGCGTGCCAAGTATTTGCAGCAGCGTGGTTTTCCCCGCCCCACTGCGTCCCACTATGGTCACAATCTCCTTGCGGCCAATGGTGAGCGACACGTCGCGCAGCACATGCAGCTGCCCGTAGTGCTTGTTTATGCCTTTTGCTTCAATCATTTGTTGCTTAATTTTTTAATAACGTGTGCCGCAAGCATACAGCCGAATATGCACGGCAGGTAGCTCACCGTGCCGTAGCTCGACCGCTTGCATGGCAGCTCGTCGGTAAGGGTAAGTGACGATTCCACGGGCAATTCCTCGCTCCACACCACTGTAAGCCCGCGGTGGAACCCGTCCTTGCGCAGCCGAGTGCGCACCACACGAGCCAACCCGTCGTTGCGCGTCTGCGAAATGTCGGCATACCTCACCGCCGTCGGGTCGATGCGTCCGCCAGCACCCATCGACGATACTATGTCTATCCCCTGCCGCAGGCAGTGTTCTATGAGTGCCACCTTGGGTGCCACCGAGTCGATGGCATCTATCACGAAGTGGGGCTTGCAGTCAAGCAGCAGCCCCACTGTGTCGGGAGTGACGAACATTTTCAATGCCTCGACGCGGACTTCAGGGTTGATGTCGGCAATTCGCTGCCGCATCACCTCCACTTTGTCGAGGCCCACGGTGGAGTGCAAGGCAGGCAGCTGGCGATTGATGTTGCTCTCGCTTACCACGTCGCCATCAACAAGCGTCATGCGCCCCACCCCGGCGCGGGCTATCATCTCGGCGGCGTAAGCCCCCACTCCGCCCACGCCCACTACCACCACGTGTGCCGCGGCCAGGGCATCGGCGGCTTGCCGGCCTAGTAGCAGGTATGTCCGCTCGTTCCATTGTTGCATTAGCCCGAAATTACTTTTTGTCATTCCAATGCCACGAAGTTACAAAATTTCTGCGACACCGAGGCTTGCAGCCCTTATAATCTTAACAATTCCCACCGTTTGCGGCATCTTGGCTATCTTTTCAAGTGATATTTCACGCCGTGGTCAAGGATTTTCTCAAGTATGTCTTGGAATATGGCCTCTACCTCCGATGCCCCGAAGGAATAAGTGTCCTTGTACTCGTCGGCCAACACCCCGGCAAGCCCGTCGATGCCAACGCCAAGCTGCCCGGCCAACGTGGCTGTATCCTCCTTGTCAACCACCGCGCCGACAAGGCTTTTGCTGCCGTCGTAATGGTAATAAGTGTATCGAACTGCGAGTTGCGAATAATCGTCTATGCCGGCCTCCACCGTTGCCCATGTGTCAAGGTCTTCGTGCGATGCGGCAATGCACAAGTATTTAGTTGCCATAAATCAAGTTTTGTTCCGATGGCAAAAATAGCTACTTTTGCCGGTACTATGGAAGAATTTCACCTGTTTGACAGCGATATTTCGGAAATTGCGCTGCCCGGGCGGCTTAATTCGCCGTTCAATTACGAGCCACACCCACTTGCCGTGCTTGCAGCCGGGCAGGTGAGGCGGTATGTGGCATCGCAGCCTGGGCTTTGCGTGGAACTCGCCCAAGGCAAGATGCTCGGCGTTCTTGTGGTGGAGGAGACCGGCAGTGGCCGATGCGGCTTCCTTGCCGCATATTCCGGCTCGATAGAGTCACCTGCCGGGATGTATTTCGTTCCGCCCGTCTTCGACCTGCTCGATGCCGATGGCTATTTCAAGCGTGAAGAGGGTGAAATATCACAAATCAACCATGAAATAACGGCAATAGAGGGGAGCCGGGAACTGGCCGACGCACGGGATGCGGCGGCGAGAGCCGAGGCTGCCGCTGCCGACGAGATAGGCAATTTTCGCCGCATGATGGCACAGGCAAAAGCCCGGAGAGAAGAAACAAGGGCGGCAGGCTGTGCCGATGCCGATGCACTGATAATGGAAAGCCAGTTCCAAAAAGCCGAATTGCGGCGACTGCGCAAGGCATGGGACAAGCGCACTGCGGCGGCAAGGCAGCCATTGGAGGCAATCGAGAAACGCATTGGCAGGCTGAAGGAGGAACGCAAACGGCGTTCAGAGGCTTTGCAGCAGTGGGCGTTCTCGCAATTCGTAATGCTCAACGCCCGTGGCGAACGTCGCGACTTGATTGAAATATTTGCCGACACGCCACAAAGGGTGCCGCCGGCCGGAGCCGGAGAATGCGCCGCCCCTCGACTTTTGCAATATGCCTATTTGCATGAACTCAGGCCGCTGGCAATAGCTGAGTTCTGGTATGGCAGCCCACAGACAGGAGTGGTAAGGCACGACGGTGTGTTTTATCCCGCTTGCCGTGGCAAGTGCCTGCCCATACTGTCGTTCATGCTGCAAGGATTGGGAATGGAAATCGACCCACCTTACGCCAACACCGGCACGGCATACAACGATGGCGATGTGAAAATCATATATGAGGACGAGTGGATAATAGCAGCCGACAAACCGGCAGGAATGCCCACCGTGCCGGGACGCAATTGCGGAGAATCGTTGCTCGACGTGCTGCGCCGACGTTTCCCGGGGATTGAAGCGGCGCATCGCTTAGACATGGACACATCGGGCATAGTGTTGCTGGCACGCGACAAGGCGACGCACAGGTTGCTACAGGCAATGTTTGCCGGGCGAGAAGTAACCAAGCGGTATGTGGCCATGCTCGACGGCTTGCCCCAGGCCGACAGCGGCACGGTGGAATTGCCCTTGCGACCCGACTATGACAACCGCCCCATGCAAGTGGTGGACGATGTGAACGGCCTCGCAGCCACGACCCGTTATGAAGTAATCAAGCGTTTCCCTGCGGCAGGGCAAGGCGGAACCACATTAGTATATTTTTATCCGCTTACAGGGCGTACCCACCAGCTGCGTGTACATGCGGCACACCGCCGCGGGCTTGGAACGCCTATCGTGGGCGACCGCCTTTATGGGCGGCGGCAGACCGGGCGCATGATGCTCCATGCCGAGGCTCTGTCGTTCGTGCACCCGCACACGGGTGCACAGGTGGAATTGCGCTCCCCCGTTCCGTCAAGTTTCAGCTGTGCGGAGCAGCTCGCCAAGCCCTTGCCACAGCAGCACGACTGTGGTGAACAGCAGGGCCGCTCCGCCCAGCACATCCTTGACAAGCAGGATGCCCGGCGTGAGTGAGAATATGAACCATGCCCACCCTGCAAGGCATATTGCAAGGCACACCACATACACGGCCACCGTCACCCAGACGTAGCTGCGCACCGACTTTGGCGGCAACCTGTTTATTACCCTGCGTGTGAACCACTCATCGCTTGCCGTGGCCGTCTGGCCTGCCTTCTTGAGCAATGCACTTATCTTTTTGTCGGTTTCGTCTCGTTTCATTCGGTTTCGTCATTTGTTAGTAATTGGGCTAATTTTGCTTTTGCGCGACTCAGGTGCGATTTCACCGTGCCTGTGGGCATACCGGTGATTTGAGCTATCTTGTTGATTGGCAAATCGTCGATGTAGAATAGCGCGACCACTGCCCGTTGTGCATCGGTGAGCTGCCGCATGGCGGCCTGCACGTCCATCTTGTCGTCGCAATTGCCGGGGGCGGTGTCGGACAGGCTGCCGGCGAGCTGGCCGTAGTCGTCGAGCCGTTCCTCGTGGCGGCGGCGCAGCCATGCGTAATATTCGTTATAGGCAATGCGGTAGAGCCAAGTGCGGAACTTCGACAGCCCCTTGAACCCCCTTATGCTCAGGTATGCCTTGATGAATGCCTCTTGCGCCAAGTCGTCGCTCAGGGCCGCATCGCCAAATGTAAGGTTGAGCAGGAAACGGGTGATGTCGGCACGATATGCCTCCACCAACCGTCCGAATGCGTCCCTATTGTCGGCAAGGGCGCACTGTGCCAGCAGTTTTATTTCCTCAACCCTCGTAAGCATCTTAGTCACTCGGTTTTGCCCGCAGGTTGCTGCCCCTCGTTGTCGTTATGGTTAAATATCGGCGGTTCCTGCCCTGCCGCTGGCTGTTGCGGTGGCGGAGGGGTGGGCATACGGCGGCGCATGAGATAAGGCACCACAAGCCGCGACAAGCCTATCAGCAACGGTATCACCATCAGCGCGGCCAGCACCTCAAGCCCCATGAGAGAGAAGAACAGCACCAGCCCCAATCCCACTATGCTTAGGTTGATGCCCTGCCGCATCTCGCGCTCGCTCATGCAAGAAAGCACTTGCTGCACCCGTGTAGGAGCGGCGGCTGGTGCCGATGCCGTTTCGTGGGCGGCGGTGTTTTCGTCGGCCACATAACCCGTGGAACCTTGCTTGCCGGTATAGAAACTGTCGGGGAGCTGGTAATTATTGTCGATGGCACGTTCCACCACCTTCAACCGATTGCGGCGGTTCATGTAGTAGATGAGCAGGCAGGCAACGATTACAAGGAGTATGGAGCCAAAAACGATTGCAGTGATGATTATCGCCGTCGTCTGCCCACGCTGTTCGGCCCGACCCGCATACTCGTAATCAAGCTCGCGCATGGCATATTCCTCCCCCGAGTCGCCATCATCAGACGACAGCATGAACGACGATGCCGCAAGCGTGTCGTTTAGCCTGTAAGCCATGTCATTCACGTCGGCCCGCATCACTGTGTCGCCGTCCACCACGAATACCGCCACGGCACCGCCCTGTGCGGTGCTGTCGATTGCCATGTTCACGGTCTTTCCATTCGACGTGATTGTCATTACGTTGCCTTGATTGGAAAATTGCACCGGCGCATGAGCCATGCACGCGGTCGAGGCCATGAGTGCCGCAAAGGCGGCCAAGATAAAATGTTTCATCATATAGCAGTGTAGTTTTATTGTTTTCATCGATTACCCACCTTTTAGAGGCGTTTCCAAAACATTAGATGCCGCAGGCCGCCAAAAAGTTGCACCCCCGGCAAATCCAATCCCAACAAAAAACATGCAAATCGCCGAATTTGCGAATTTCTACTGATTTTCATGCACATATTCATTGATGTATTAGAAGTAAGACAGGGAGCAGCAAAGCCGTTCCCTGTCCATGCAATTTTTTCGGTATCCTTGCAGCTACAAATGGCTACAGGTTGCGGAGGATGAGCCTGTTGGCACGGTCAACTGTGGCTGCGTCTATCGAGGCGAGGTAGATTTGCGTGGTGGCCTCGTTGTCGTGCCCCATGCCTTCGCTTATCACCGACAGGGGGATGTGCTTGGAGCGGGCTATCGATGCCCACGAGTGGCGCGTGACATACATCGTGAGGCCGCCGCTCATGCCGGCCAGCACGGCCACTTGCTTGAGCTTGTTGTTCACAAGCCGCATGGCATTCTGGTATTGCAGGCGGTCGTTGCCGCCACCGGCGCGGATTATCGGCAGCAGGTAGCCCGTGCCAGTGTCGGCATACTTTTCGATGATGCACTGCATGCATCGTTCCCAGCGTATGTAGAGCAGCTGCCCCGTCTTGCGGCGGCGGTAGCATAGCACACCGCCTTGCAGGTCTGTCTTCTTCAGGTAGGCCATGTCGATGAACGACATGCCGCGCATGTAAAACGAAAACATGAACATATCGCGTGCGAAGTCGAGCGCGGGCCGCCCCGATAGGTCGAGCCTCTTTATCCTTTTTATATCCTCAACCGACACAGCCCTTTTCACCGTCTTGCATATACCTGTGTAAACGTGCCTGAATGGGAACTGCTGCTTGGCCAGCCCCTCATCGACGGCGCGGTTGTAGGCCGCACGCAGTATGCGCATATAAAACGACGTGGTGTTCATCGAAATCCCCTTTGCCTTCAGCCATGCCTCATATTCCTGCATCATTACCGTGGTGAGCCGCTCTATCGACACGTCGCGGTAGCCGCGGAATGTCATAAAGCTTTTCAGTGCCGCGGCGTATGTCTCGGAGGTGCGTTCTTTCCCTAACCGCCGTAATTGGATAATCCTGTTGCACATGACTGCCATGAGCGACTTTTTCCTCCTCCTATTACTGCTATTCGTGCACCCCTCGTCGAGTTGCCCGGAAAGCATTTTTGCCAACTTGTTCTTTTGCAGAGTCAGTTTGTCTTTCATAATTCATTATTTTTTATCTCATTAAAGATAAAATTTGTACGACAGCGTGGTGGACATGCGGCAACGGGGTATCAGCGAAATTTGTGAATTGGCGTTATTATGGCTAATTTTGCACTGTTCACACAAAATAGATATTGCACATTATGGAATCGACTCGACAATCACGCATAGCAAGGCTCATACAGAAAGAATTGAGCGAAATATTCCGCTTGCAGACGGCAAAGCTCGGCAACGTGATAGTATCGGTGAGCGCGGTCAGGATTTCGCCCGACTTGAGCATAGCTCACGTTTACCTTAGCATATTCCCGTCGGCACAGGCTGCACAGCTGCTGCAAAACATCACACGCAATGCAAAGACGGTGCGCTACGACCTGGCGCAGAAGGTGCGTTTCCAGTTGCGGAAAACGCCCGAATTGCTGTTCCACATCGACGACTCGCTCGACTACATAGAACACATCGACCAGCTGCTCGAAGACGACCGCAAGAAGCACCCGGGCAGGCCCGGCGATGGCAACGAAGAGGCAGAATGAACTTCGTGCTGAAAATAGCTTGGCGCTACCTGAAGTCGAAAAAGACGCACAGCGCGGTCAACATCATCTCGATAGTGGCCGTGTGTGGCGTTATGGTGACCACGGCTGCGATGGTGTGCGTGCTGTCGGTGTTCAACGGCTTTTCGGGGCTGATAGGCGACAAGTTGTCGAAACTCGACCCGCAGCTTGTGGTGAACGCCGCTGCGGGCAAGACGGTGGCCAGCGCCGACAGCATAGCCCGCATAGTCGAAGGCATCGACGGCGTGGAGATGGCCGTGCCCACAATCACCGAACACGGACTGGCCGTGTTTGACGACTTCCAGATGCCGGTGCTGATAAAAGGTGTGCCCGACGACTACAACCGCCTCTCGGGCATCGACGACGTGATTATCGACGGGCAGTTCATGCTCGACGACGGGGTGGCACATTACACGGTGCTGAGCGTTGGCGCGGCGTTGCAGCTGAGGGTGCGCCCGGGGTTCGTCGATGGCATACGCCTTTTCGCACCCAAGCGCATGGGCAGCATCAACCTTTCAAATCCCGCCGGGGCGTTCCGCAGCGACACCGTGTATGCCGCCGGTGTTTACCAGGTGGAACAGAGCGAATATGACCGCGACATGATTATAGTGCCGATGGATGTGGCGCGGTTCCTATACAACTACCGCACCGAGGCGACCGGCGTGGAAATATCGCTCGCGGCAGAAGCCGACGAGGGGCAAGTGATGCAAGCCGTAAAGTCGGCACTTGGCGACGGCTATACAGTGAAAAACAGGCTGATGCAGCAAGATTACGCCTTCCGCATGGTGAATATCGAAAAGTGGGTGTCGTTCCTGCTGCTGGGCTTTATAATGGTGATAGCCACGTTCAATGTGATAGGCACACTGTCGCTGCTCATAATCGAGAAAGATGAAAGCATTGCCACATTCCGCAACATGGGTGCCACCAACAAGCAGATAACTCGCATTTTCATTGCCGAGGGGTGGCTGATTTCGCTCACTGGGGCGGTAGCCGGCATCGTCATAGGGCTGGCATTGTGCCTGCTCCAGCAGGAATTCGGGCTGATTGAATTGCAGGGTGCCACCGAGATGCTTGTCATAAAGGCTTACCCTGTGGCCGTAAAACTGCTCGACCTGGCAGTGGTGTTTGCCGCGGTGGCCATAGTTGGCCTGCTCACGTCGGCAGCTACGTCGGTAGTGATGCGCCACAAGTTGCGCCGTTAACGCGGGGTCACAGCCGCGGCGGCGCAGCGAGGTCGATGGTAAGGCACTCCTCGGCGGCTATGGTCGAGGGGAAGATGGCTCGGGCCTCATCGACAAGCGGACGGGTACTATTGTAGCGTTTCGAGAAATGCCCCAAAATAAGATGCTTGGCTCCGGCCTCCTGCGCTGTGCGAGCGGCATCGGCACTTGTGCTATGGCCACGTGCACGAGCCTTCTCGCCAAGCGATGCGTCGTAGGTAGCCTCGTGGTAAAGCCAGTCAACGCCTTTCACAGCCTCGGCCACGCGGCGTGCCCGCACCGTGTCGGAGCAGTAGGCGTAGCTCACGCACGGGTCGGCAGGCGAGGTTAGCACATCGTTGGGTATCACCGTGCCGTCGGCCGTGGTGTAGTCGGCTCCCATGCGCAGCTCGTTCATCATGTAGTGCGGCACACCGTAGTATTTGGCCATGTCGCCGCGTATGTGCCTCGGCTTTGGCTTTTCGGCAAACATGAAACCAACCGTAGGCACACGGTGGAAAAGCGGGAACGAGCGCACGGTGATGGCATCGTCTTCATATATCACCTGGTCGGATGTGGGTGATATGATGTTGAAACGCACGTTGAACGGCAGTTCGCGGCAAAAGAAACCCAAGATTTCGCCAAATATGCGTTGCCCCTCGGCAAATGTGTGTATGGTAATTTCGCCCGTCTTTCCCAGCAGGGCCATCGTTGACACCAATCCCGGCAAGCCGAAACAGTGGTCGCCGTGCAAGTGGCTGATGAATATGTGCCCCAATCGGGCATACTTGAGCGACATCTTGCGCAATTGCAACTGCGCCCCCTCGCCGCAGTCAATCATGAACAAGTTGTCGCGAATGTTAAGCACCTGGCACGACGGGAAGTGTCGCAGCGATGCCGTAGCGCTCCCGCATCCCAATATGTTCAGTTCAAATTTCGATGGCATTATTAGCGGCTTTTTTATACGTTAAGGTTCAACTTTTTGTGAGTCACGACGACAATCCCATATTGCGTGTATTGCTATGTTTGTGTCGTCTATCGAATAAATCACTTGTAAGAGCGGCTTATTATTATACTTTTAAACGTGATTCTCGTAGGCCGAGATAGCTCAAGCGTTGCTCCCTATATTAGGGAACTTTAGCAATGTTTCGGCCTTGTCTAAAAATGAATTACACAATCTTATGGCATATTTTCGTTTATCGGCAACCAGTATCGATAGATTTTGTCGAAATCCTCTTGAACCTGTTTCGTCCATATTATTTGCATAGTGTGTAGCGTTTGCGAAGTTCCTCATTCGTACACCACTCTCCTCTTTCATAACTATCTACCGACTTTGCAAGCCGTTCCTCCAATTCTTCAATTGAATACTGGCATGGCGCAGTTTCCTCGTTATTAATATTTTCGTTCAATTTTGCTTGCAGCCATTTTCTATTTTTCAAAGAAAGTGCCTCTATAACCCGCCAAATGCTGTCAAGCGATATAGATGTTGCCATAATGTCTAGTTTTGCTTGGTACAAAGCTAACGACAAAAACCTTAAAAAACAAATCTATTTTTCAGCTCTAACACCGCACCGACAGCCAGAATTCCTGCGGCGATTATCGACATGTGCTTCGGGCTGTTTTTCCAAGGAATTATATGCAAAATATGAGCGTGTATCAAAATTAAAAAATGACATACGCCACGGGGCACGCAGCCGTCCAACCTTGTTTAACCGCCGGTGAGACACAGCCAAACTTGCGGACAACGTCATCCTTATTCATTGCGGCCTCGGAGAGGTCGAATTCATTATCCAACAAGCAGTTATTCGACCTCTCCGAGGCCGCCGCGCAAGAGTTTCATCTACCTCGGGTTCGACTCCTACAGGTCGCCTCACGCCGAGGTTAAACAAGGTTGGACGGCTCCGTCGCCCCACATTTTTATTTTGATACACACTCTCACTGCGCATGGCGCATGGCGGCGATGATGCTGTCGCCAAGGGCCGTCTTCACGCGTATGTGGTCGAGGATTGACTGCACCGACGGGTCGCGCTCAAACACGCCGCGCACCTGCTCGAAGTCCTCGATTTGCTGGATGCGGTCGCCGTCAACTCCAAACCCGGTCATCGACGAGAGCGAAAATTCCTTCTTGGCATCATTGTAAACCAGGTTGTCGATGCCCACCACGGCCTTCTTCCACCGCTCCACGATGTCGATGATGTCGGCAGCGGTGATTGAGTCGGCATCGAGGTGGTAATACCACAGCATCTTGTCGTAGGCCCACGTCCATTCATACCGGTAATAGTTGCTGTGCATCTCGGCAAAACGGTCGTGGATGGCATCCACGCAGGTCACGCGACCCTGCTCTATGTCGTCGATGAGCCTCTGCACCTCGCTCTTCGGGGCTATCAGCCCCGACAGGTCGCACCAGTCGCCCAGCCCCACCGGTGTTTCGGGCAGCAGGCGGCGGCGTATATCTTCGTCGCTGCCGGGGGTGAGGCCTTCGAGCCGCTTGATTACCGAGTTGCCAAGAAACTTGTTGATGGCCATGTCATATAGCTCCAGCCCACGGGTGAGCGAACTGTTCTTGATACGCGTACTTTGGTAGGAATACACCACCGACGTTTCCCCGGCCAGCTGTTGCAGGTTGCGAAGTATGCGGCAGCCGTTCATCATCTTCTGTATGGTGTAGGGGCTTAGCAGATTGTAGTTAATCTGGTCCAGCCGATGCGAGTCGGTGCGTCGGTCACGCTGCGGCCACTTGCGAGCATCGCGTATGGTACCCACACTGCGCAGGTTGATGGCGGGGTACAGGTAAGTCATATTCTCGTGCTCGATGAGGTAAGAGAATGGCAGGTCGCTCGTGTCGGGGTGGTCGGTGTGGCGGCCCATCACAAGAGAGAACGCCCCTATGCGAGCCGGCCACAGTATGTAGGAGTTTGACGACGTTTTAGCACCGCGCTCCATCGCCCCCTGGTGGATTGGGCCGAGCTTATACATGTGGTTGCTTTGGTTCGACCCCGAACCGGCATTCATGAACGAGAACTGGCTGGCAATGAGCAACGTCGATTTGTGGTGTGTGACGGTGAATGGACCGGCAAACACGGCGCAGGCCTCGCCGTTTTCCTCCTGGCAGTTGCCGAAGAATAACGACTCCGATGCCGAGTAGCCGTGCCCTATCGAGCAGGCCTGCCCCACAAAGCAGCGCGAGAGCATGGCACCGTCGGTCACCCGCGAACCGCTCGAAATGATGAAGTCTTCGCAAATCACCCCACGGCCTATAGCCACAGGTGCCTCCTTTACGCTATTGATGCTGCCGTTGACCAATTTGCCTGCCCCCTCTATCGAGCAGTAGTCGCCTATGCGCAAGTTGCGCAGCTCGCCGCAGTCGGCAATCACCACGTGCGCACCCACCGTGCCGCAGTCGCTGCTCACCTCGTCGGCATACCGGGCTATTATCTTCCTCATGTTCTGTATCAGCTGCGGGCGGTGGCGGTACAGGGCCATGAAATATGCCTGATGAGCCGACAGGCAGTCGTGCATCATCACCTCGCGGCCACCCGTCTCGTTAAGCACGGCAATGTCGATGCCGTTGCCGAAGTTGCTGCGCCCCTCCACGGCCAGCAGCCCGATGTTGCCGATGCGTGTGCCGCAGCCGATGCGGTAGTTGGCTATGTGGCCGCGTATGTTCTCGATGAGGCAATTGTCGCCCACCTCCACATTGTGCAGCGTGGCATTGCGCACGCCACTGCGGCGGCGCAGCCCGCCCGGCAGTTCAAAGCACTCGTCAAGCGCACCTATCCTAACCCGGCCCGAGAAGTTCACATTTGCCACTTGCGCCAAGTCGGTTGCGTCGGTTATCTCTATCGTTTGCCAATCCTCGGCACAGCAACCCTGCGATTGCAGCCGAGCTATTTCATTGTCGTTTAGAGTTCTATATATACGTTCCATTGTGATTGTTATGCTAATTGTGAATATTTCGGCAACCTGCCTTGGCTGCCAAAGCAACTCCTGTACTGTCCATACACTCGGTATTCACGACGTTTAAGTCCATTGATTAAAATCGGGTAGGCTTGGTTATACCCCACGTACCCTACAATTCCACACATTTTATCTACTATTTTATTAATCTATGGCAGCAAAAATACAAAAATATTCATATTATCAAGCCGTTTTACGTAAAAAACATCACCCCACCCTATGACATACACGAGGAGCGGCCGAAATCGACCAATGTGCCGATTGTGCCGCTCCTCGAAATTTCATTGCGCAGAGGCTCTTAGAATGCCAGGATTGGGCGGCAGTAGTCGTCGCCGTCAAACCAGTTGCACATGCATTCTATGAGGCCGTCGGTGCCTATGTTGATGATGTTCACCGACTCAGAGTCATAGGGCGTGGATGCCATCACACCCATATACGTGGGGGTGCCATAGCCGGGGGAGACTGGGGCGAACAGCTCCTTGTCGCTGTCGGGAATAAGTTGCATGGTGCTGTTGATGCAGTCGATAACATCATAGCTAACATTTTCCGAGCAATACCATGTGGCATCGTAGCCGTAGGTCTGCCACTCCTTCATGTACTCGGCCACTTCGCCGCCACACAGGTTGGCCATCATGTCCCACAGCTGCCCGGTGCTGGGCATGAACCAGCCGCTCGAAGTGGCAGGTGCCGGGAGGAAATCGTTGACCATCCAGTCGAATGCAGGCACCAGCTCCAAGTTGCCGGCATACTCGTCGAGTACCGTCTGTGTCTCGGCTCGTCCGTTCACGTTGGCATACCACGTTTCGGCCAGCTTTGCCGCATCAAGCAGGCTGAAGGGATAATCGGTGGTATAAAACGATGACATCTTGTCGGGGCCGTGCGCGAACTTCACCGCCATCACATACCCGTGGGTGTAACCTGCATCAATGTCGGTCTGCGCCATGCGCGACGGGTCGGTTTGGAACACTATCCCTATCACCGTCTTGCCCTCCACTGGTGCGGGTTTCTCCTCGGCCCACACGGGATTAAGCCCGTCGGCGTCGATGCTCACAAGTCCGCCGTCGCTCCAAGTGCCGTCGGAATAATAGTAGTCGCCCACCTTCGGCGGAACCACCCTTGGCGCCCGATATATGGCCGAAATGCCGGAAATGCTGTTTTCAGCCTGGTAGGTATCGCCCACAGCAAAGTCGCCACTTGCGGCATCACGCGAGAATGTCACGCTGCCTTCCACCTGCTGCGGCTCGCCTCCGGTGCGTTCTATCACGAATTGCGCCATTGCCTGTGTGCTCATAAGCGCAATGGCCGATATAAGGAGTATAGCTTTCTTCATAATTTCCTTGATGTTACTGGATTGGTTATTAACGCTTAATGAATTTCACCGAACTGTTGCCCACAGTGAGTATGTAGCACCCGGCCGACAGGCGGCTCACGTCGATTGTGGCGTTGCCGTCGGCAGCCGTGGCCGTCATCACCACCTGCCCCGTAAGCGACGTGACCAAGATTTTAGAGCCTGCACGGCAGCCCGACACATCGAGCGTGGAGCTTGCCGCCGTGGGGAACACCGACAGCTCGCCGCCATCTGCGGCAAGGTGCTGCTCCACGCCGCTCACCGTCCGCAAGGCAAACGTGGCACGTGTAACGCCGTTAATCGTGCCGCTGTCATTTGTCACCACCGAGAAATGCTCGTCATCGTCGGCTGCAAGCAAGAAACTCACGTCTTCCATAGGAATACTTTGCCGTGTGTCGGTTTCAAGATACCACACATCTTCGGCCATCATTGTAGTTCCGGCAGTCATAAGCACCGCCGCGGCCAAAGCCAATTTACTGAATGTCTTCATAACTCTATAATTTGAAGTTTTTGAATATCAGCAACTCGTAATTATATTTTGTTGCCAATCGACGGCAAATTTAAATAAAATATTTTTAAACACAACAAATATACAATATTTTTATTTTTTCACACATCCCGCTTTAATGGACGGCACAGCCACCCAGTGGCGCATATCCTTTATCACAAACATTTGTAAAGAAGTTTTCTACGTTTTGCCTTTTTGCATAGATTGTTGTACCTTTGATGCACTATGGAAGATATGAATAATAAACAAGGCAGGCGGCCTCGCCTACCGCTGTGGTTCGGCATCACTGCGGCGGCATCGTTCATTCCCGTGCTTGCCTGGCCGTGGCTTATAGCCACAAGCGACGCACTCGACGACCCGGGCAACATGGTCAACCTGCTGTTGATAACTTTCCCAGTGTATGCCGTGCTGTCGATTTACCTCTCCTACCGCTGCATCGGCGACCGCCCATACCTTGCCGTGATACTCATCGCGCTGCTTTGGCTGTCGTTTGCGGCACTGTGGTTTTTATAAATAAAATATTATCGAAATGAAAGAAAGCGAAATATTGCAACGCCTCAACGACCGATTGGGCATAACCGGGCTTAACGCCATGCAGCAGGCCGTGACCCGCAGCTTTGAGGCCGGCGGCGACATGGTGCTGCTGTCGCCAACAGGCACCGGAAAGACCGTTGCCTACCTGCTGCCGGTGCTGAAAGCCATGAAAGGCGACAACGGCACGGTGCAGTGCGCCATCATTGCCCCGTCGCGCGAACTTGTGCAGCAAATCGACGGCGTGGCTCGCGCCCTGGCCGGAGGCCAGCTGAAAATCACCTGCTGCTATGGCGGCCACAATGTCATCGACGAGAAAAACTCGCTCGCCGCCACTCCGGCGATAGTGATAAGCACACCCGGGCGGCTGCTCGACCACATCAACCGCGGACACATCGACGTGGACACGGTGCGGTTGCTGGTACTTGACGAGTTTGACAAGTCGCTCGAACTCGGTTTCCACGACGAAATGTCGCGCATACTGAAGCGCATGACACGGCTCACGCGCCGCCTGCTCACATCGGCCACGGCCATAAAGGATATGCCCGATTTCTTGCGGCTCAACCGCCCAAACTATCTTGACTTCCTTGCCGACGATGGCAGCAAGCCGCTCGGCGGCAGGCTGAAGGTGTGGCAGGTGCAATCGCCCGAAAAAGACAAACTTGACACATTGCTGCGGCTGCTTGGCAACATTGCCGACGGGCGGACGATGATTTTCGTGAATTATCGCGAATCGGTGGAGCGCGTATATGACTTCCTCGCCGACCACCATGTGCCTGCCACCTTTTACCACGGCGGGCTTGAACAAATCGACCGCGAACGCGCCGTGGCTCTTTTCAACAACGGCACTTTCAAGATACTCGTCACCACCGACCTTGCCGCCCGCGGCTTAGACATAGCCGAAGTGAAAAACATAGTGCATTACCACCTGCCGTCGAGTGCCGAAGTTTTCACGCACCGCAACGGGCGCACGGCGCGCGTAGATGCATCGGGCGAGGCGTATGTGATAACCGGCCCTGGCGAACAGTTGCCGGCATACATTGCAATCGACGAGGAAAAGCTCCTCCCACCCGACACGGCCACAAGTGGTGGCCTGACGACGGCCCCAGCCATGGCATCGCTGCACTTCAACGCAGGTAAAAAGGAGAAAATATCGCGCGGCGACATCGTGGGTTTCCTATTGAAGAATAGCGACCTCGCTGCCGAAGAGATAGGCAGCATCGACCTGCACGACCACTATGCCATAGCGGCCGTCAAGGCCGAAAAGGCACAGAGCGCCCTGCAACAAATATCCACGCTGAAAATCAAGAACAAGCGGCTTAAAATCACCCTAATAAAATAGCAATATGAAGAAACTACTCCTGCTCTCTGCCATGCTGCTTTCATGCGGCATTATATGTCTGGCCCAATCCCTTTCCGCCTCATGGAACGGGAAACTCACGCTTGGCCCGCAGTCGTTGACAATAGTGCTAAACATCGCAAGCGACGGCAGCTGCACCCTCGACAGCCCCGACCAGGGCGCAAAGGACATTCCGTGCGCCACGCAATACCTCTCGACCGACTCCATTCGGATAGACATCCCGGCAATCGGAGGCAGCTACTCGGCAAGGCTCACGGACGGCAAGCTCGTCGGCAACTTCGTCCAAATGGGCTACTCGTTCCCACTTGAATTAGTCCCGGGTGAGGCAATCCCGGAACGTCCGCAGACACCCACCCCGCCGTTCGGTTACGAAACGAGGGAAGTGACATTCGCCAATGCCGCGGCAGGTGTTACACTTGCAGGCACACTCACATTGCCGCAAGGGTGCGACCATAGCACCCCTGTGGTGCTGATGGTCACTGGCAGCGGGCTGCAAAACCGCGACGAAGAAATATTCAGCCACCACCCGTTTGCGGTAATCGCCGACCACCTTGCACAGCACGGCATAGCCTCACTGAGATATGACGACCGTGGTTTTGGCCAATCGACTGGCGATGCATCGCGGGCAACAACCGCCGATTTCGGCGACGATGCAGCAGCCGGAATCAAATACTTGAAATCGCTCGGGCAATTTGGCCGCATAGGCATACTCGGGCATAGCGAAGGTGGCATGATAGCCTTCAGGCTCGCGGCACATGGCGACGTGGACTTTGCCGTGGCACTTGCCTCGCCTGCCATGCGCGGCGACAGCCTCCTGCTCGGCCAAAACAGGCTGTTGCTTGAACTCGGCGGCACACCCAGGCCGATAATCGACGGATACGTCCGCGCGCTATCCGAAGTGCTGGCCGCACGTGTCGCACCAAGCCGACAGCAAGGGAGCGCACTCGCTTTTGCCGACAGCGTGGCAACAGCCCAAGGCAGCAACCTGCCACAGGCCATGGTGGCCAACTTAGCCGAAGTGCTAAAAGAGTCAAACGTGTGGTTAGATTATTTCCTCACCTGCAACCCACGAGCCGACATTGCCGCCGCCAAATGCCCGGTGATGGCCATCGGCGGCAGCAAGGATATGCAAGTACCTGCGGAAAACCTTGAAATAATCAAGTCGCTGCTGCCAACGGATGAACGCAACATGATAAAGGTGTATGACGGCCTCAACCACCTGCTACAGCACTGCGCCACAGGCAGCCCTGTGGAATACAACGCCATCACCGAGACCATCTCCCCCGAAGCCCTGCAAGACATGGCACTGTGGATAACCACGGCGGCAAAGCAGTAATCACTCCATTATCAACGCTTGCCGCGGAAGAAATTGGTGACTAAGCGGCTGCATTCGTCGGCAAGCACACCAGCGGTGACTTGTGTCTTCTTGTGGAACGGCGATGCACAATAAGTGTGATAGCCGCGCTTGTCGTCGGCCGCGCCATACACCACCCTCCCCATTTGGCTCCAGGCTATGGCACCGGCGCACATCAGGCACGGTTCCACTGTCACATACAGAGTGCAATCGGTGAGGTACTTGCCGCCAAGGTAGCTCGTGGCCGCTGTTATGGCCTGCATCTCGGCATGTGCGGTGGGGTCGGTCAACGCCTCGGTGAGGTTGTGGGCACGTGCTATCGCCCTGCCACCGCACACTACCACCGCCCCTATCGGCACTTCGTCGCGCATGGCAGCCTTCCGAGCCTCGTCTATCGCAAGGCGCATGAATTTCTCGTCTTCTTCGCTGCTATAATTTTCCATGTGTATCTTTTTCGCAGAGTTTATTTCGCCCAATTGTCGCGGTCGAGGTTGCGGTAGCTCAATGCCTCTTGCAGGTGCACCGACTTCACTTCTTCACTCCCGGCAAGGTCGGCGATGGTACGAGCCACCTTCAGAATGCGGTCGTATGCCCGAGCCGACATACTCAGGCGAGTCATTGCCTCCTTGAGCCGTTCAAGCCCTTCGGCATCGGGCTGCGCATACTTGCGTATGAGCCGCGACGTCATCTGCGCATTGCAATGCACGCCCTTCTCGCCACTGAACCGCCGCTGCTGCACATCACGCGCCCTGACCACTCGCTCGCGTATCGACGCACTGCTTTCCGACGGTACATTCGATGCCATGTCGTCGAATTGCACCGGCGACACCTCTATCTGTATGTCGATGCGGTCGAGCAACGGCCCCGAAATCTTGCTAAGGTACTTGTGCACCGCGCCGGGAGGGCAGGTACACGGCTTGGTGGGATGACCGTAATATCCGCACGGGCACGGGTTCATCGATGCCACCAGCATGAACGATGCCGGGTAATCGACCGAATACCGGGCTCGTGAAATTGTGATGTGCCGGTCTTCGAGCGGCTGGCGCATCACTTCCAGCACTTGGCGGCTGAACTCGGGCAACTCGTCAAGGAACAATATGCCATTGTGTGCAAGGCTTATCTCCCCCGGCGTGGGGTAAGTGCCACCGCCCACAAGAGCCACCGGCGAGATGGTGTGGTGCGGCGCACGGAACGGGCGGCGCGTCATGAGCGTGGCTCCGCGCTCCAGCTTGCCTGCCACCGAGTGTATCTTGGTGGTCTCAAGAGCCTCTTGCAGGCTCAACGGCGGCAATATCGACGGCAGCCGCTTGGCCATCATCGACTTGCCCGACCCTGGGCTGCCCACAAGTATTATGTTATGGCCTCCGGCGCAAGCCACCTCGAATGCACGTTTCACATTCTCCTGCCCGCGCACCTCCGAGAAGTCGAAATCATAGTTTCCCACCGTGCGGAAAAACTCCTCGCGAGTGTTCACCACGGTAGGTTCAAGCCGGGCAGAACCGTTGAAGAAGTCTATCACTTCCTCCATTCGCTCCACCCCGTATATGTCGATGTTGTTTACCACGGCGGCCTCCTTCACATTGGCCCGTGGCACTATAAATCCCTCATAACCAAGCTCACGGGCTTTTATGGCCATGGGCAATGCGCCGCGTATGGGCAGCACCGAACCGTCGAGCGACAGCTCGCCCATCATCATGAAACGCCCCAGGCGGCTGCCGTCAACCTTGCCATCGGCGGCAAGTATGCCCACGGCAAGCGGCAAGTCGTATGCGGCACCCTCCTTGCGCACGTCGGCAGGCGACATATTCACCACCACCTGCCGCCGAGGGAAGTTCTGCCCACACTGCTTCAAGGCCGTGCGAATGCGCTCGTGGCTCTCCTTCACAGCCGCGTCGGGCAGCCCCACTATGGTGTAGCCTATGCCAGTGTCCACCGCCACCTCGATGGTGACGATGATGGCATCGATGCCATGCACTGCAGCCCCATAAACCTTCGTAAGCATAACCCTATTTAAACCTTGAGATTAACCTAATTATACCAATTAGACTAATTGGTATAATTCCTCATTCCTCATTCCTAACTCCTAATTCTTTGACGTATGCCCGGCGGCGCTTGTTCTGGTGCGTCTCGAAGTATTGCCACTGCGATTGCACTTTTTGATTGACTTCAAGCTCGGGATTGCTCTCGGCATATACGTAGCCGTTCTTTATGAAGCACGGAATAAGGTCGGTGAATAGCAATGCGTTCACGCCCTTGCTTTGGTATTCGGGCTTTACGGCCACAAGCAGCAAGTCAACCACGTCGTTCTTACCACGCAAAGCTTTCAACAAGTGTATCCAGCCAAAGGGGAATAGCCGCCCACGGCTCTTTATCAACGCCCTCGACATCGACGGCATGGCTATGCCCACTCCCACCAATTCACGGTTTTTGTCGATGATGAGCGACACGTTTTCAAGCCTAAGCACCGGCAGATACATCTTTATGTAATGGTCTATCTGCCTTGGCGTGAGTGGCGAATAGCCATACAGTTGGTCGTATGCCTCGTTAATGAGCTTGAATATGGCTTGCCCGTAATCATTGACAATCTTCTTCGCACTGGTGTATTTTATGGTTTGCAGCTCATATTTGCGGCTTATTATGTCGCTTATGCGCTTGTGCTTTTCGGGAATGCCCTCGGGAACGAAAATCTTGAATTCCACCCAGTCGATTTCCTTGTTGAAACCAAGAGCCTCGATGTGACTCTCGTAATACGGGTGGTTATAAATCGTGGCCATGGTGCTCACTTGGTCGAAACCCTCCACAAGCAATCCCTCGGGATCCATGTCGGTGAAACCAAGCGGCCCCACAATCTGCGTCATGCCCTGCTCGCGCCCCCACTGCTCGATGGCGGCAAACAGCTTGGCACTGACCTCGCGGTCGTCGATGAAATCCACAAAGCCGAAACGCATTTCACGTTTGCCCGTCTTTGAGTTCACTGTATCGTTGATAATGCCAGCTATGCGCCCTACCGGCTTGCCGGCATCGTCAAATGCCATGTAATACACGCTGCGGCAAAAGTCAAATGCCGGGTTGCGCTCGGGCAACAAGGTGTCAACCTCGTCGAGCACCAACGATGGCACATAATACGGGTTGCCCTTATAAAGCGTATCAATAGGAAAATGAACGAATTTAAGCAGTTCACGTTTTACCGGCTTTATTTCTCGAATTTCAATTGCCATGACTTACAGATTTTTATGGCTGCAAATTTAGCTATAATTTGCAAACCGCAGCCCATCGTTACGTTTTTTTTGCATTACCGGTTCAGGAAAACGAGAAGGACAAGCAGCACTGCAATAATTGCCACAAGCCACCAATAAATGCCGCCCGACTTGCGCCGCTCCACGGCAAGCATCACGTCGCCAATCGTCGCGTATTCCCCACGGCAGCAGGCATCGGCAAAAAGTGCCACCCGGCGTGCGGCGTGCGGCATCGATGTTTCGAGCAGGTTGGCGACTATCGCCCCGTAGTCTTTAACATCGTCACACTCCCCGACAGTCGCGGCAGCATCGGCGGCATCCATGGGTTCAATCTCCACATAGCCTGTCTCGGAATCCACTTTTATATATTCCTCCTTCAGCCGGCCTTGTGGTAACGGCTGCTCGCTGCGCCACCGGGCAATAGCCTCGGGCAACTGCCTTAGCAGCACGTCACAAGCCGTCCGCGGGCTGTTCTGGCGCAAACCCAAATATTCCTTAATAGGTATCATAAAATTTAGTAGCTATTCTCGATTCAACGTAGCACACCCCGTGGCCGGGTCGAAATCGAAATTGACTTCCTCGGCTGACACTTGCAGCGTTCCATTGCCATTGATTTCGATTTGCGGCACACAGCCATGCGAACTGGCATATACTATGAAAAACTCCTTGGCATTGCGGTCGTAACCAAACACCGTACCCGTGTGGGTGGCGTAATACACATACGCCTCGGTCGATACGCGCGAATCCATGGCCACATCGCTGCGAGAAAACAGCGGCGAATCGTAGCGCGTGAGCGCAAATGTCACTTCTTGTCGCCCTTTTTCAAGCTGCGAAAGCATTTCGCCGTTGTCGGCCAGCCATTTGCGCGAGGCATTGGCGGGTTCAGCCATCTCTTGCTCCTCGGGCGTGGGCTTGTACACGATATGCAACCGGCCAAGTTCGTCCTCAAGGAATTTGAATTCGGGAGTTTCACGCCGGTTTTCAACACGGCCATAATAGAGCGTATCGCCGTGCTCGGCGGTCACCGGCTCGCACACATAGTCGAGTTGCACCACATCGGCACTCTCGACATTGAAAAGCGTCAATTTCAGGTGGCACTGAGCCGCAGTTCCTGGCATTTTCCCTACCGGGCTTACGAGATACACGAAATAAAAATAATGCTTGCCGTCGATTACCTCAAACCGCGGAATATCCTCACCATCGAGCCTCAACCTGTCACGGTCAATCACTATCACACCGCCATCCTCGTGCCTCACGGTCTCCTCGCCGCAACGCCACCTGCCATTTATTTTGCTCAGCTGCGTGAGCTTGATAAACGGACGCTGCTTGTCGCTGTATGAATAATTCACGCCCACAATCAGCGGACGGCCACCATGCAGCGTGTAGGCCGCCGGGCCGAATGCCGAGCCGTCGCCTGCGCGGTTGTCGCGCACCATGGCATCGCCATAAATGTCCAATGCCTCCACGATGCTCATCTGTTCCGATTCGGGTAGCGTCACGGTATCACTATCGGCGTGGGAAAGATGCGTGTTGTCGGCCTCGCTGCCACCGTCGCCCCAGTCGCAAATGTTGCACACTGCAAGACACACCACCACCGCAACAAGCACGGCGGTAATCGTGTACTTGAGCTTGGTGCCACCTTGCCGCCCGTTACCCGACTGTGGCTCATCGCCTGCCGGTTCTGCCTCCTCATCTATGCTTACACGGCTTGCCTCGGTTTCCGCAGGTTGCGGCTCTTCGGCCATGTCGTTCCACACCATCTTACCACAACGTGGGCAAAACACCGCCTTTGCCGGTATCATCTTTCCGCACTCGGGGCACTTCTTCACATCGCTGCTCACTGGTGCGCCACAAGTAGCGCACCTCACCGCGCCGCGTGGCAACGCGCTACCGCATTCGCTGCATTTGCCATCTTCCATCATCGCCGCCATCCCACTTATATCACTTTCGACCGAAGTCGGCAGGAATTTCCCCCCACTCCTCGGTATTCCATTTTATAATCCTGTTACGGTAAGTATTGTTGGCAAGCCAAGCCTCGGCACGTGCCACTATGTCGAGCAGTGCGGCATTGCGGCTGTTGCGCTGCAAGGTGGTCTTGCAGTGCCGGTCGCGCACCCACGCCTGCGCCGTGCGGCTGTCGCTGTAGATTGGCATATCGGGCAGACGCATCTTTTGCAGCAGCGCAAGCCCGTGTACAATAGCCAGAAACTCGCCTATATTGTTGGTGGCATGAGGGAAAGGCCCCTTGCGGAACACCTCTTCGCCGGTTGCCACCCACACGCCGCGGTATTCCATAACGCCGGGATTGCCGCTGCAAGCCGCATCAACTGCCAAGCTGCATACATTAATTTCGGGGAAAGCCTCGTAGTTGACCACCGGGCGTTCGCCAAGTCCGCTGGCAATGCTGCGCAGCAACCCCATCTGCTGCGAAGGGTCGCCGCGGAACGCCTCTATAGCCTCCTTACGTGTCTTATAACTCTTGTAACGAGCGCCGGGATAGCGGTCAACCTGCAATTTGCACTCCTCCCACGAGTCATAAATGCCAGGCTGGTCGCCTACCCACACCACATACCATTTAAAATTTCCCATTCTTTCAATTGACAATTATTAGTCTAATTAGTCCAATTAGCCAAATTGGGCTAATTAGACCTATTACTTATTACAAAGATAGCGCAAATCGAGTGCAAAACATCAAGCTTGCTTGAATGTTTTGCCGAGATGCTGCCTATTTTATGGAAAGATAGCGCAAATTATGAAAAGTCACGTTTTTTACTTACTTTTGGGTGCAACTATTACACATAGGCAGCAATGAACAGACCGATTTTCTTGATAGGGTACATGGGGAGCGGGAAAAGTTCGCTCGGGCGGCAGCTTGCCCAAGAAATGGGGCGCGACTTCATCGACCTCGATAAATACATCGAAACGCGGTTCCATACCACAGTCAAGCAGATATTCGACGAGCGCGGAGAAGAGGGCTTTCGCCACATAGAGCGCAACATGATACACGAAGTGGCCGAATTCCAAGACGTAGTGGTGGCCTGCGGCGGCGGAACGCCATGCTACTACGACAACATGGACTTCATGCTCTCGCACGGGCTTACCATATACCTCGACGTTCAGCCCGAAATCCTGGCTCTGCGCCTGGCCTTACCCGGGTCGCGCACCAAGCGTCCACTGATAGCCGGGAAAAGCGACAAGGAGCTGCTCGACTTCGTGCGCGAAGGGCTGCAAAAACGCCTGCCCCACTACACCCGCGCCGAAATAAGCTTTAACGCCACACACCTGCTCAACAAGTCGGAAACCATACAGACTGCCCGCCAGCTTGCACAAGTAATCACCCAGCACGAAAACCCAAGACAATGAACAAGGCACTCATGATAACGGCCATAATCGCCACTGCCGCAAGCATGGCAGCATGCCGTGCACACAAGGAGGAGGCGGCAACCACGGTATCAACGCCACAGTCACAGCAACGCCCACAAGACGGGGCCATATCGAATACCACGCTGATAATAATGTATGACGCAAAAACGGGGAAAGAGCCTTTGCTGAAAGCCGCCAAAGAATATGGGGCGGAAATCATATATCAATATAACAACCTCAACGGTATAGCCCTGCGCATACCCGACGGCGGCAACATCTCCGAGGCCATTAAATACTTCAAGGCTGTGGAAGGTGTGCTGTCGGTGAGCCAAGACCGCCAGTGGCGGCTGCTGTGACCAACAGCGCACAAGTTACCTGACAAGAGCCTTCACAATATGCGAGGCTCCACGGCCTCCTGCGGCTATATAATAACGCAACAGCGAATAAAGCAGGCGCAACGCCACATTGCGCCGCAAGCGGTTGCACACCTGCCCGAATAGCGGCGCGGCAAGGTCTTTGCGCCCTTCACCCAAATACAATCCCGACAATACCACACGGCGGTACTCCACATATTTCAGCAGCCTTTCGCGGCAAGGCACACCGCCAGCATTAATCAAATCCTGCTCCACAGCATCGATAGCCAGTTCCCAAGAACCGGCTTTCGATGCAAAATCAACCCCGGTTATTGACTCACGCTGTAAAAATATATGCACTTTTATCGCCTCGTCGTAGAAAGCAATCGACGGTTGCTGTAGCAGCAAGCGTATCGAAAACTCCCAGTCGTTCCACGTTGGCAAGACCTCGTTCCACCACCCGGCACACTCGCACAGTCCACGTGATATGAGGCAGCACTGTAACGGGCACAACGACGCATGGAAAATACTGTTGGCAAGCAAGTCGGTCTTATAATAAGGTTTCTCGTGTTTCGAACCGTCCAGGTCAACCCTGTCGGCGCGGCCTGCCACCAAGTCGGCACCGCCTTGCCGCCTCGCGGCGGCAAGGTAGCACTCCACCATGTCGGGTTCCATGGTGTCGTCGCTGTCAAAGAACAGCAACCAGTTGCCGCTCGACAATCTTGCGCCGCGGTTGCGGGCCTTTGTCGCCCCACGCCGCGGCTCCACATCTACCACCACCCTGAGGTCGGCACACTCATGCTCTCGCTTAAATTCCTGCAGCACAGCCAGTGTTCCATCGGTCGAGCCGTTGTCAATAAGTACCACTTCAAGCGGCCTCAACGACTGCGCCGCCACCGACTGCAACGTGCGCCCCACCAAGTGCGCCCTGTTATATACCGGGATTATTATCGAAACCATATTGCAAAAATAGCCATTTCCCTCAAATTTATTAATTTTGCATACACATATAATCGTAGTTTATGCGACCACTGAAGATATTGTTCATGGGCGATGCGAGCAACCTGCACCGCTGTCTGGCCGACGCACTCAGGGAAATGGGGCACAGCGTCACCGTAGCGTCGGACGGGACCAAGTGGATGGACACCAAGCGCGACATAAACCTGCTACGCAAGTCTGGGATATCAGGCACAGCGCGGTACTTATTCGACATAGCAAAGGCACTGCCGAAATTGCGTGGCTACGACATTGTGCAACTGTCGAGCATCGGGTTCCTGGAATTGCGGCGCGAGCGGTTGCGATACGTGTTCGACTACTTGAAACACAACAACGGCCACATCTTCCTCACCGCCCTCAACGGCGACTACAGCTACGTGCAGATGTGCCGCGAAGGGAAGGTGCTTAGGTATTCGGAATTCTTAGTGGGCGACAAGCCGTCGCCGTTCGTACTCTCGCCCGAAGCCGAGCTGTGGAAAATACAAAACTGGGAATTACCGGTGATGAAATGGTTCTTTGATTACGTCACCCCAAGGCTCGACGGGGTGATAGCCTGCCTGTATGAATACTACAAAGCTTTCGAGGGCTGCGTACCTGCCGACAGGCTCGCCTACGGCGGCATTCCCATCGACACGCGGCAGGTGGAGCCGCATTTCATCGAGGGAACGCCACAGAAAGTGAAATTTTTCCTTGGAAGACAACGTAACCGCATGGTACTGAAAGGCACCGACCTGATGCTCGACGCGTTGCGGCGCACGTGCGACCGCTACCCCGGCCTGTGCGAAATGCAAGTGGTGGAAAACCGCCCCTACCAGGAATACATAGAACTGTTGTCGAAGGCACACGTGAACCTCGACCAGCTGTATTCCTACACCCCGGCCACCAACGCCCTGCTGGGCATGGCCCGCGGCGTGGTGGCGGTGAGTGGTGCCGAACCCGAATATTACGACTTTATAGGCGAACACGAATGCAAGCCCATAATCAATGTGTCGCCGCTTGAAGAGGGCGACATAGACCGCAAACTGGCATGGATAGTGGAACATCGCGAACTGCTGCCTGCGCTGTCGCGCCAAAGCCGCAAATTCGTGGTCAAGCACAACGACAGCCACATTGTGGCCCGCCGCTACCTCGACTTTTGGCAAAAAGCCATGGAGCAATCGCCGCAGTGAGACCGCCAGCCTGCATCATATCTCCTGGAAGTGGCGGCGCAGGTCTCGGCCAAAGGTGCGGCCTATTGGCAGCTCTTCCTCGTCGAATGGCGGATACAGGCGGCACTTGGTGGTGCCAACGAGCAGCAGGTAGTGCATATTCACAATATATGACTGGTGAGTCTGCAAAAACTGATGGCTATACTGTAATATGTCGTTGGCCGATGTGCCGCGTTTCAACTGCACGAAACTGTGGTCGTTGAGAGCCACCTCCCACACCTTGCGCCGCATACTGTAGCGGAAATAGCCTATGTCGCACAGCCGCATCACGCGCAGTTCGTTGGTATAAGTGGTGGCGGTAAACACCTCCCCACCCTTTGCCGCCGGATGCGGGTCGGGAGCCTTCAGCAAGTCGCTGTTGCTAAGCATCCGATAGCGGCGGTAGCGCTTAATCACCTTGTTAAGTTCAAGTTCGTCGATAGGTTTAAGCAGGTAGTCGGCCTCATCACCTTCAAATGTGCCCTCCTCGTATTCCTTGTAATACCCAGTGAACATAACAATATATGTGCCGGCATTGGCGGCCTTTACCTCCTTGACGAAATCAAGCCCGTTGCAGTCGGGCAATTCTATGTCGAGGAAAAGCAGGTCGGGCTTCAACTCTGCCACCAGTTCACGCCCCTTGCTGCACAGCCCGGCACTACCCGTCACCTCAAGGTCGGGGTAGTCTGACAAGACTTCGCTCAGCTTCTCAACCGACTTCTCGTCGTCGTCAATAATCAATACTTTGGTCTTGTTACTCATCTCAAAAATAATTTGCGTTCCAAATTTAACGCTTTTCCCTAAATTATGCAAATTGCCAGGCCACGGCTGCCGCAAATTCAGGTGGCGGCCTGTTTAGCTTGTGCGGTATCGGTTGGCGGTGTGGAGGTAGTCGTAGCTACTGCGGTGGCTTCCGCCGTGGCGGTGATACCGAAACATTCTTTCACGGCCTGACGTATCGACTGGGCATCGGGGCCGTCCTCCTTCAGTATCGAGAGGATAGCTTTCACATAATGGTCCTTGTTGCGAAGGCCGCACAGCTGGGCCACGTTGCTGTTGTTGATTATGGTCTTTTCGTTAAAAACCTTCAGCACGGCAGCATAGTCGTCGCGCTGCTCGTAGTCGTGGAACTGGCGGCAGAACTTGTCATACAACCCACGAGGATTGATTTCATACACCAAGTCGGATATGTGGTCTTCGAGCGCATTTATGTTCTGGAACTTGCGGTCGATTTGCATCTCCACGCTGCTTTTCACGTTGTGGCGCACGTGCATCAGTGCCTGCTGCTTTAGCATAGAGCGGAACATATTAAGCACGGCGTTTTTTACCTTGGTAAACACACGGTTCTCGTCCTTGTGGTAATGCCGCGCCACGGTGCGCACCACCCCTTCGAGCATCAGTATGTTCTCTATCTCGGCCACGTCGGGCACGAATATCTTCTTGCCGCGCAGGTAAGAAACTTCGTGATCGTTGCGGCGGTCGCGGTCAACTATGCCGTGGCTGTCGAGGTGGTGGAACGACTGCATGTCGTTGAATGCCCTCGTCACCTCGATAACCTTGTCGCAACTGCCCACGGGCTTTACGGTGTATTCGGTGAATATGAGCGGGTAAAACTTAGAGTCGATGCTGTGCATCTCGTCACCCTCCACAAAGAGCACCGGCTTGCGGCTGCCCAGTATGTCGAAGTAAATCTCGTCGGGGAATGTGGAATTGGATACTATGCGGTAGTCCCAAGCCTCGCGCATGTTGTCGTAGCTGCGTACCCACACGCACACGTTGTCGATGCGCGACGAGGCAAATTCTATATCATGCGTGTTGTAGATGAACGTGCAGTCGGGGCGCATCTCCTCTATCACGTTCCACAGCGTCTGCATGATGCTGTGGTGCAAGAATATCTCGGGCGAATCGACAAATATCACTGCCCCACGCATGGCATACAGCACCGCGCCTATGTAGTAAAGCACCGCCTTCTCACCGTTGGATAGCAGCTGCGAGCTGTAAGGCTCGTCGTCGCTCTCGTTCGAGAAAAGCAGCTTGCCGTCGAGCCGCTGCACACGGTTCTGCGGGAACACCTCCATCCAGCGGCGCAGCACGTCGTCGAGCCTGGTACGCGGCATCTCGGCCTTCCCGTTAATCTTCAATGCGGCCTTATATGTGAGCATATCTATGAATTCTTCCTGCATGAGCAAGAATATCAGCCGCTCAAATTCACTCTCGGCGGCACCCTTGAAAATATGCGTCATCGACGATTTCTCGTTGTATAGCATATCAATCGACCCTTCCAGCCGGTTGACCGACGTGGTGGGGAATATGGCCCTCAATGCCGAGAGCTTGTAGGCGCGGCGCGGGAACATCTCGATTAGCCGCGCCGAGAAACGCGTCTTGCCGGCACCGTTGGCACCTATCACAGTCACACGGCGGGCATCGTTGATTACGTCGGGCTTGCCGCCATTTATCTTGTTGGGCAGGATTATATTCATAGTGTAGCGGTTTTTTCGTGATACTCCAAAGTTAACAATTAAACCGTGCCTGTGCAAGCCCTCGCGAGCATAATTTCAACTTGCAGCAGGGCCGTGCGGCATTTTTTGCCTAAATTTGCACCGTTCAAACCACACACACGAATGCTATGGAGAATTACACATTCCGCAAGGCATCGGCTGCCGATGCAGGTGCCATCATGGAGATTATCGACTTCGCCCGCCACAAGATGCTCGACGAGGGCAGGCGGCAATGGGACGAGCATTACCCAGCCCTGCGCGACATAATGGCCGACATCGACCATGGGCATGGCTATGTGATTTGCCGAGCCGGGCGCATTGCGGCATACGGGGCGATATGTTTCGACGGCGAACCTGCATACAGCGACATCGACGGGCAGTGGCAGGGCAATGCCGATGAGCCATACATGGTGGTTCATCGCCTTGCCGTGGCAGGCGGTGAAAGGCGGCAGGGGCTTGGTTCTCTCTTCCTGCAGCAGGCATGGCAGTTGATGCTGCGGCAGGGCATTCGCAGTTTAAGAATCGACACCAACTTCGACAACGGCGCCATGCTCGGCATGCTTGAAAAAATGGGGTTCAGCTATTGCGGCGAGATACATTATGGCCGCGGCACACGCCGTGCCTACGAGAAAGTGGTTTAACCGAGGAAAACAAAAAACCCTTGGGGCTTCACAGCAGCAAGGGTTTCATTAATAGTGCTATTATTTTCGAGTGCTATTATATTGATTGTTGTTACGTTTTTTTACAGTGTCACCGCTCGGGGTATTTTTCTTGCACCACCTGCTTTATGCGCGTGGCATCAAAATAAAACCCTTCGGGGGAATCTTTGTCCTTACGCTCCACGGTTATGTAATCGATGTTATTTTCGAGTTCCTCGTGCCCTGTGGCCACATAACCGAGGATATTTATCAAGTTATACTCATGCGCCGGCGAAATCACCACCCAAGGCTTTTCCTTGGTGCCGCTCCCCGAGGAGAGTATCGCCGCCACTATGTGGTTGAGCTTGTACTGGCGAATTGCGGCAAGAGTATTCTTTTGTTTTTCTTTGAGTGCAAAGATATAAAATTTCATCTGACTCAAATCAAAAATATTGTCACGAAGTGTTAATTCTGCATATTTTATGATTGTGTCACACTCTGCACGAGTAAATTCCTTCTTGTAATAGAGCTCGTTAATGACATCGGCATATTCCGAAGTGCGGAACGGGTCAAAGTCATCTTGGAACGTGTAACCGTAATAAAGGTAACGGTAATCGGCATATCCGAGCACGGTATCATTGCTCAGGTACTTTTCCATCAATGTGGGATAGTAATACCTTGACCGCGGGTCAAATATTCCGGCCTTTATTGAATCGAAGTCCACAGGTTTCACCTCGAAGTGCTGCGACCCTTTCCCGGCCGACATCAAGATGGTGACAACCAACACTGCTGTTATAGATAGTAGAAACTTCCTCATCGGGGTTACTTTCGTTTCGGCAAGAATTACATTGCAAAAGCGGCTTGATTTCTCACTAAGCCTTCCACTGCAATCCCTGCGATTGCGGTTGAAACTATGATTTTCAATCCGACGTTGCAAAAGTAGCTAATAAAAATGGAAAATGAAAATCCCACCCACCGTCCTTTCGGAGTGCGTGAATAGAATAGCTGGCCCAAAAGGGTTCCGATAATGGCCGAAAGTATCATCACCGACGCATCAATCGACATTCCGACAAGCAACCCCGCCACTGCCCCGAACAGCATGAACAGGCTGCCACGACGCACGTCGGGCCTGTCTTCGCGTGGCAACAACACTGCTATGCCCAAAGCCAGCACCGCCGCCACGCCCCAAAACACCAAAGAGCTGTGAACCAAATTTATGCACCCCGAGAAATGGAGCAACAGAAGACCTGCATAGGCAATAAGCGTGGAGAATGCGTAGCACCTCGCCTCGCTTACCAAGCCTGCTAATATCATCAAGCCGCCTATCACCGATATAGCCAATGCGCCTTCCATAAACCTGCAATTACAACATAAGGCATAACGACCAACGCCGAGTTTTTGTATTCCCTATATCTTTAACCCTATTTAAGACTTTTTGTTGGCCTCGGGATACTTGATGCGCGAGTGGTACATGGTACACAGCCGTGAAATGAAACACTGCTTTATCTTTTCCACGTCGCGGAAACTGATAGGCGAGTCCTTCAGCAGCCCGTCGGCAATCTGCGAGTCGATTATGCGGTTCACCAATTGCGATATTGACGCATCGCTGTGGTCGGTGAGGCTGCGCGAGGCGGCCTCGGTGGAGTCGGCCATCATCAGTATGCTTGTCTCCTTCGTATTGGGGTTCGGCCCCGGGTAGGTGTATGGTGCCGGGTCAATCTCCTCGTCGGGATGCGCGTTACAGGCCATCGTATAGAAGTATTTTGCCTTGCCCGCGCCGTGGTGCTGGGCTATGAAGTCCTTTATCACCTGCGGCAGCTTTGCGCGGTCGGCGCGTTTCAACCCTCCAGTCACGTGCTCGATGATTATCTTCGCGCTCACTTCGGGTGGCAGAGCCTTGTGAGGGTTTTCGCCGCGCTGATTTTCGGTGAAGAATGCTGGATTGTCGATTTTGCCTATGTCGTGGTAAAGCGCCCCAGCCCTCACAAGCTGCACATTGGCACCTATCACATGGGCGGCCTCGGCTGCCAGGTTCGACACCTGCAGCGAGTGCTGGAACGTGCCAGGGCATTTCTCCGAAAGCTCACGCAGCAGTGGATTATTGACATCGGTAAGTTCCACCAGCGTGACGGTGGATATGAAACCGAATGCCTTCTCGATGAGGAATATGAATATGTAGGCAAACGACAGGAATACCACATTAAGCCCGAAGTACAGGAACACGTGCCAGTTGATGTTTTGCACATTGCCGTCGTTGACAACTTCAAGCGCACTGTAAGCGAGAATATAGGCCAGCAATACGTATATTGCGCACTTCACAAGCTGCGAACGGCGCGACAACTCTTGCAGCGTCATTATGGCCGTGAGGCCTGCTATGAACTGGCAAAAGATAAATTCCATGGGATAAGCCACCACCAAGGCGCACAGCAGCGTCTCGACGATGTGCGCGAACATGGCCGTGCGCGAGTCGTAGAACGTGGTGATGATGATGGGCAGAACCGTGAACGACATCACATACACGCCCACCGTGGGCAAGGCCACAAGCACAAGATAGGTGACAAGCGTGAACACGGTGACGAAGGCCACGAGGAACAGCAGCCGGCGCATATCGTCGAACGTGCGACGGCGGAAAAAGTAGAAAAACGTGTAGAAACACAGCAGCAGCATGGCTACCACTACTATCTGCCCGGCAAAGCGGTAGTCTCGATTGTCGGCCGTGGTGCCGCGTATCTGCTGCAGCCGTTCATACTCCTTCAGCACCTCGAATATCTGCGGTGTCACTATGTCGCCTCGGTCCACTATTCGCTCACCTTTCTGCTTCACCCCTATGGGGGCAAGGGCTTTAAGGTATGCTTGCTCAAGCAACCGTGCCGACTCGGCACTGTCGCGTACCACGTTGGGCTGCAAGTAGTCCTTCAGTTTCACGTCGCTGATGATGATGCGGGCATACGGCTCCTGGAATATGGAGTCGATGGCCGCGTATGCAGCACGGGCCGATTTCATTTTCCCCGTCGGGGCTATTTGTGCCACATTGCCCACTATAAACCTCATGCCGGGCATACGCCCCTTGCTTATGGCCGAATAGGTTTCACTATCCACTATGCCGTCGGCATACAAGCCGCGCACGGCGGCTTGTATGCGCCCTTGCAGCGACGGTGATGCCTGCTGGTGCTGCGACAGTGCCTGGCCCAGGTCGGCCACAGCCTTCGATGCCACGGCATTGTCGCGCCGGTAGATGGGTATGAACGCTCGATCAACGCTGTCGCGACGCTTGGCCGCGCTTGCCGAGTCGAGGTTCACCGGAATGTCATACGGAGCTGTCAGCAGCGAATAAGTCCACGGGCGGCCTATGGCATAATTGAAATCCTGGTCCCTTTCCCGTGGTATGAAATAAGAAATTACGGCTATCGCCCCCACGAAGAGCAGCAGCCTGACGATATTTTTCCTGTTGAATTTAAACATGATGGTTACACGTAATGTTTAATCCATTCTCACGGCCATTTTCACGCCGTCAACCTTCTTGATTTGCTTGCACAGCTTGTTGACCACATCCACGTCCTCCACGTCCACGTCGAGCTGGCAGCTGAACACGCCTTCATCGGCGGCTATATCGAGCCGACGAATGTATATCGACAAGTTGGTTGATATTATGGAAATAATCTCTTGCAGTATGCCCATGCGGTCGATGCCCTCCACGTGTACCGATGCCGGGAACTTCTCGTTTTTCACCTCCCACTTGGTGGTGACAATGCGCCCACCGAAACTGCTTTTCAGCCGCATGGCATTGTCGCAGGTGAGCTTGTGCACCACCACATTGTTGTTGTCATCGACAAAGCCAAACACGTCGTCGCCCGGAATGGGGTGACAGCACGGGGCTATGCGGTAATTGCTCACGCCGTTCTCGGTCTTGAGCAGGTAGGTTTTTTTCATGTCGATGGGGCCGGTTATCGCCTCCACGGCAGGTTCGACCGGTTTCTTGGCACGGCTGCGTTTCAACGGGTTGCGCAGCAGCTTGCCGAGCAAGTTGGTCGTCTGCGGGCGCAGCGGCTGCAGCAATTGCGACGACAGGGCTATGTCGTCGTTCCCTATCATGTAATACAGCTCATCACGGTTAGGCAGGTTCTGCGCAGCGCATATCTTGGTAATGTTTTCATTGGTGCGCTCCATGCCATTCTCGTCCATGAACTTGGCAAACCGTTCCTCGCCCAACTCTATCACCCCGCGGCGTTCCTTGCGCAGCGCGGCATTGAGGCGTGTGCGCCCTTTTGCCGAGGCCAGGAAGTTGACCCACTCAGCCTTTGGCCGTTGCGACTGCGAGGTGAGCACCTCCACCTGGTCGCCACTCTGCAACTTGTGCGACAACGGCACCAACCGATGATTAACCTTACCGGCGATGCAGTGCGTACCAAGCTCGGAATGCAGGTTGAAAGCCACATCGAGCACCGTAGAATCCTTAGGCAGGGTGATTAGCTCGCCCTTGGGCGTAAACACCACTATCTCAGATGCAAACAGGTTCAGCTTTATGGTGTCGAGGAAGTCGAGCGCATCGGGTTCGGGGTTTTCGAGTATGTCTTGAATGGTCTTGAGCCAGGCAGCCAGTTCCGATTCTTCCTCCCCCTCGCCAATCTTGTATTTCCAGTGAGCGGCAAACCCGCGCTCGGCCATGTCGTCCATGCGCTTGCTGCGTATCTGCACCTCTATCCAGTTGCCGTCGGGTCCCATCACCGTCAGGTGCAGGGCGCGGTAGCCGTTGGCCTTGGGCGTGCTGAGCCAGTCGCGAGTGCGGTCGGGATGCAGGCGGTACAGGTCGGTTATTTCCGAATATATGTTCCAGCAAGTGCGTTTTTCGTCGCACTCTTTCTCGCAGTCGAACACAATGCGCACTGCATACAAGTCATATACCTCCTCAAATGGTATATGCTTGGTTTCCATCTTCTTCCATATCGAGTAAACCGATTTTACGCGAGCTTTTATGGTGTAGGCAAGCCCCATTGCGTCAAGCCTGGCCCTGATGGGTGCGGCAAAAGTGTTGAATATCTCGTTGCGACGCATCTCGGTGGCGGCTATTTGCTCGCTTATCGACTTGTATGCCTCGGGATGCTCGTACTTGAAACTCAAGTCCTCAAGCTCGGTCTTGATGGCAAACAGCCCTAAGCGGTGCGCCAGCGGCGCGTAGATGTAAAGCGTTTCGCCGGCTATCTTGTATTGCTTGCTTGGCAGCATCGACCCCAGCGTGCGCATATTGTGCAGGCGGTCGGCAATCTTGATGAGTATCACGCGTATGTCGTTGTTCATCGTCAGCAGCAGCTTGCGGAAGTTCTCGGCCTGCGCCGAAGCCCTGTCGCCGAATATGCCGCCCGAAATCTTGGTCAGCCCCTCCACTATCTGCGCTATCTTCTTGCCGAATTGCGACTCTATGTCCTCCACCGTGTAGTCGGTGTCTTCCACCACGTCGTGCAGCAGTGCCGCGCATATCGACACCGACCCCAGCCCTATCTCCTGGCTCACTATGCGCGCCACAGCTATGGGGTGCATGATGTAAGGCTCGCCCGAACGGCGGCGTATCCCGCTGTGGGCATCCTTGGCAAACTTGAAAGCACGTTCTATGATTTCCACTTTCTTCCTGTGGTTACTGGCCATATAGCCGTCAAGCAGCTCTTTGAATGCCGCATCAATCATGCGGTCTTCCTCTTCGGGTGTCATCTTGGGTGTCTCCATCATAAAATGCCTTCATTAAAAATTACCGATAGCCTGCGCCTCCCGGGCGCAAACGTCACACTCGCTTCACACGAAATGAATATACAAACATACAAAAAAAGCTATAACAAGTCAACCCCCACACACAAAAAAATACACCACAAGCAACAAAAGCGCAAAAAACGGAGATGCCAATATACGTGCGCTTAAATGCCGCACAATTTTGGCATCTCCTTTGTTGATTTATGGTATCGCAAAAGTGCGCTACCTGATACAAATTGTCACGGCTTTGCCGTCAAGCGTCTTGATGATATATATGCCAGCCGACAACTTGCCAATGACCGTCTTGGCATCGACTTCATGCATAAGCATATAACCATTAATCGAATATACGTCAACCGGCCCGTCGCAATTGTTGATGATTTCATCTATTGCGCTAACGCTGGTCGTATAACCGTGTATTTCCACGTCATGGGCAGGCATCGTTGCAGGCACTTCTTCTTCCCAGCCAAGGAATTTCCTTCCTGGATCGACCTCGACAACAGGTTCCACTACCTCTGCCCCATATTCCAGCATTTCGGAATAAATTTCCACATCGTCAACATAGAATGTGAGCAAATAGGAATTGACTGTGAAACTGCCCGTGACGGTCACGTCGTGTGCAGGCATCGTCTCCGGCAGGCCTTCCCAGCCGCTAAAGCTGTGCCCCTCCTTCACAGGCGCAGCCTCCGGCTCAATGGCCGTGCCGTAAGCTACATCAAACGTCTTATACTCTTCGCCGTCCAATACATACGTCAGCTTGTAAATATTCACCGTGTAGCTGCCATAAATCTCAATGTCGTGCGCAGGCATCGTCTCCGGGACCGACTGCCACCCGGCAAAGGTGTGACCTTCCTTCTCCGGCGCATCGACTTCGGGGATGGGTTCGCCATATACAACCTCCTTGGTGGCTATCACTTCGTCGCCTATCTTGAAAACGGCCTTGTAGATGTTGATGGCGAAACTGCCAGTGACGGTCACGTCGTGTGCAGGCATCGTCTCCGGCAGGCCTTCCCAGCCGCTAAAGCTGTGCCCCTCCTTCACAGGCGCAGCCTCCGGCTCAATGGCCGTGCCGTAAGCTACATCAAACGTCTTATACTCTTCGCCGTCCAATACATACGTCAGCTTGTAAATATTCACCGTGTAGCTGCCATAAATCTCAATGTCGTGCGCAGGCATCGTCTCCGGGACCGACTGCCACCCGGCAAAGGTGTGACCTTCCTTCTCCGGCGCATCGACTTCGGGGATGGGCTCGCCAAACACAACCTCCTTGGTGGCTATCACTTCGTCGCCTATCTTGAAAACGGCATTGTAGATGTTCACGGTGAAACTGCCAGTGACGGTCACATCGTGCGCAGGCATCGTCTCAGGCAGGCCTTCCCAGCCGCTAAAGCTGTGGCCCTCCTTCTCCGGCGCGGACTCTGGCTCAATGACAGTGCCGTAAGCTACATCAACCGTCCTGTATTCCGCACCATCAACCATATAAACCAATTTGTAAATATTGGCCTCGAATATTGCAGTCAAAGCAATATTGTCGGAAACTACAATTTTACGTGGGTTGTCGGTGTTTCCGTCAGACCAGCCTTTGAACGAATATCCTTCTCCGGCAGTGGCCTCAAGCGTCAATTCATGCCCTTCGGGCCAACGGCCACTTTCTTCATTTAAAGTTCCATTGCCTTGCACCGACAAATCCACATCGAAGTAACGTGCCACAACCACTTCAAGCGGCGACGAAGGGTAACCTATACGCGAGTTGGCCTCAAACCGTATTTCATTACCGTCTATTATCGCCTCCTCGCCAGTCGCAGTATCGTAATACTTCAAGTTGATAGTCTCCCCACTTTCTTGGTTGCTCCTGATGCGCAGATACAAGCAAGGTTGCCCTCCGCCAGGGAGTTCCAACACCTCGGCCACGCCGCGGCACTCCGAGCCGCAAAATGCGGCCACCTCGTAACGGGAATAATCCATATAGGACGAACCGAAACCGACTCTTAGGTACACACTCATGTCGTAACGATAATCGGCAGGATTGACCGTCCACCGGGCAGCCGAGGCTGTAGCCCCGACACCCGGCATTGCGGCCATGAACACTATGATTATCGCCAATAACGATATTATTTTTCTCATAGTTGTCAACGAATTACTATTTTATGATAAGAATAGTTGCCATCGGCATCGACCACGACGACATACACCCCGGCAACGAGTTGCGCTACCGACAAAGTCCCATCAGGGATGCTACGGCTCGACAATGCCTTATTTCCGGCAGTATCAAACAGCGTAATGCCGTCGATGCAAGCAACACCATCTACATACAATACATCTCCGACGAGATACACCTTGCGCCCGGCAGCAAGAGAGGCATCGTACATTCCGCTCGACTTGCCAACGGTTATTACATACGGGTCGAACAGGTTGCCAACGACCTTCTCTCCAAATGCAAGCACATCGGACGACGTGGCACATATCATATCATCATCAATGCGCACCACCTGCAAGGAAATCTTGTCACCGGCGTTGCCATAGACACTCATCATCACCTTACCATCGACCACCTTGCCCACGCCACGGCATTCCGAACCGCAGAATGCAGCCACTTGGTAATCCTCGGCATCGAGTGCAAAACCGTCGGCATCGGCAAGGACACCCACAAAGCACATCACCTGCGGATACTTGTGTATATCCACAGCCAACGGGGCAGTCGCCGAAATACCTGGCGCATACAGAGCATTGGCCCTCGACACGATAGAAGTGTTATACACTATGCTATTGCCCGACTGGCTTTGGTACATATACCCCATCCCGGGCGACAATGTCTGCAATGTGCCGACCCAATTCTCGCCGTCGAACTGGGCAAAACCATTCTGCCCCACTACCATGTCGAGCGTCTCGGCGGCAGTCGGCTCAAACGCCTCGTCAACGGTCATCGTCTGCGACACTGGGTAGCCTATCCAGTTCCACCCTGGCACAACCTCGATAGGCGTTGCAGGGTTCCAAGCCACGTCGCTCAGGCGTACCGTCGATGCAGCCGCAGCCGACGTTTCCACCTTGTAGCCCTTGTCGGCAGTCATCTCGGTGAGTGTTCCCACGAAACCCAGTTTCGGGTCGTTGACCACTTCCTGTGTCTGGCTAAGGATGCGTTCCACATTGCCCATCTCGGCAAAATCGGCCGGGCTGGCGGCAGTTTCAAGGTTGTGCGACACCCAGGACCAGCCCTCTTCAAGTGCGTAATCCATGTCAGTGCGTTTCAGCGTATAGTTGAATTGCACGATTTCCGACACGTCGTTGGGGTCGGTTCCCACTTGCGTCATAGCCAGTATCTCCATGTCATCGTCGATGACAATAGGCACGGTATATTTGCGGCGTGTGCCATTCTCGTCGCACGGGCAAGTGCCGTCGGTGGTGAAGTATATCACCCCGTCCTTGGTGTCGGTGGTCAGTGCCACGGTAGTACCGCGATAGACCGCAGTGCCGCTTGCACGCGATGCCTTGGGATTTTCGGGCATGATGATTTCAGTCACAACGTCGATGGTCGAAGTACCAGTGGCGGTAACGTCGTCGATGGAGAACGTCAATTGCGAACGCCCCGGCAATTCTCCGCCAACGATAATCGTAGCCTTGCCCTCCTCGTCGAGCACAACCTCGGTGGTATCGACCGACGCTATGAGCGGCGACGAATTGGCTATGCGCAACGTGCGGCCCACGGCTGCATCATACGGAATTGCATACACCGTCAGTTCCTTTTCTCCGCCATACAGCACCTTCACCGTCTCCTCTGCCGAAATCTCGCTTACCTCCTTCTCCACGTCGAGTGCCTGCGAATAATCCTCGGTCATTGGAATGCCGGCATACGACAGCACATTGCGGCTCACTGTGAGGCGCACCTCGCCGGTGGTAGAGCTCAACGCCTGTTCGGGAACAAAGCGCACACGCGATGCATACCGGGTGGCATCAGCATCAGCCTCGTCGGCATATTCGTCGGCCAGTTCAGAGTCGATAAGCTCGATGGTTCCCGTCAGTTTCTCGCCATTGGCGGTCACGTAAATGTTGCCCGTGGTGAGTGTCGCAAGATCCATGAATTTATCGAACTGCACCTCAACTCCTGCCTCGTAAGCATGAGCCTCCACCACTTCGGGTTGGCGGTTTTGCGTGATGGGAATGTTCACTTCGAGTTGCGGCGGCGGCACCGGCAACCATTCGCTGTAAGCGGTTAGGTAGCCGTCCTTCTCGAACTTCACCTGCCACAATCCCTGCGGTACATCCCAGCGGTACATACCATTCTCGTCGGTAAAGAGCGGGTTCTGCTGCGCATACTCCTCGGCATCCCAAAGCACGACCTCCTCATACGGGTCGCCATACATATCCTCCTTGGTCTCCTTGTAATATATCGAAGCCTGTACGCCCTCTACCCTGTTGCTCGGCACCGCCTCATACACGAATCCCGACGGGTCTATGCCTACTTTTGTGTCTTGATTGTTAGAAGGATGCCAATCTAAATCATCAGAATTGTCATCTTTTTCATCTTCCACATCGCAATCGAGATTTTGTAACTCAAAACGCATATCCGACATATGGCCTTTAAGCGCTTTTGCATATACTTTATTTGCAACAATTTGGGTAACGACAAGACCTAAATCTGCAACAAGTACAAGGCCAGAGACTCCACTAGAAGGGCCAAGCGCAGCGGCAGCAGCTACTGCACTTTGTATTGCCACTACATCGGCTGCAACATTCAATCCGTAATAAGAAATTGCAACAAGACCAATATTTCGGATTTTTGTGCGAAGTGCATCAGCACTATCTTGATCCCCCTCACACTCCTTAGGTACTAATTTATATAAGTCAATCAATGAACGAACATCACGTATTGCCGATGTTATTTGGTTCAAGATGTCAAAAGCTGCAAAAACCTTTTTTGCGGCATTAACAACTGGGCTTTTTGAAATAACATTGTACATTTTCTGGGCTTTAAGCATTACCTTCCCACTAAACTTGGCAGTTTCTTTGAAAATACTTTCTAATATTTTCTGCCCAGGTAATGTGAAACCATCTCTTCTATTTTGTACAAGCCATTTTAAAAAAGATAATGTTTCTGAGAAATCTTGTTTTGCTATTTTATAGGCATAACCAGCAACATTTTCAAAAGTTTCAACGGCATTTTTTATGTAATTCAGCCATTCATTGATTTTGTCAAAATTCTTCTGTGCGGTAGATATAAACAATTCAGCTTGAACCAAGAAATCATCTCCATCGTTTGACAATAACCTAAAATAAGAGCCAACTTCAGAATTAAGATCAATTGTAGCAGAATAGTCGTTTTTGAAACTTACTACGTGTACATATTCCTCGGTCTGGCGATAATACATTACCGACGAGTCGTTCAACACCACTGCATTATATCCATCGCCGACTAAAGAACTTTCGTTAAGGCCTTCGCAAGTGTCGAAAGTTACCCCTTTGGCATATTCAGCCACTTGACTTAATTCCTCGATGGTGGTACTCATCATATAATCGGCACTGCTGTATATCGAATCAGAAAGTTCCTTTATCAGTTCCTCTTGATATGCCAAGGCCTCCTGCTCCGTGGTTATTTGCAAAGGTTCTACCTCTGAAAGCCCATACAGTGAATATACCTGTTGCTCCAATTCTTGAATTAGCTCCTCATTATAATCATCGGCAGCATATAAGTCAATTAATTGGTTCAGAATTTCTTCTTCACTCTGGATGGAATTTGCTAATTCTGCTTGCATCATATTGTCGGAATTCAAAGCATCATCCACTTCCCTTGCATCGGGATAAGATTTTACATTTGAATCAAATGCGACAGCTACGTTTATGGGAACATTGCCATCATACATATTACCAAATTCACCCTCGGCAAACCAACAATTCATGTTCACATCATAAGTTGCAGGAAGTACAGTCCATGTTCCATTACCCGTTTTCACACGCAACTTTACATTGTTGATTTTAGTAGTATCATTTACCGTAAAATCAATTGTAAACGTAAACTTCCTATTATAAATGTAATAGATATAGTTTTGTTCTTCAGCTGATGGACTTAGGAAATCGAAAACCACTTCATAGTTTTTGCCCATTTCAGGGTTCCAATGGTACATAGTAACTTTTGAAACTTCAATGGCATCTTCATCATAAGTCAATTCTTTCGACTCGGTAGTTAGATTGCTGCCGTCCATCGTTTCGACCTCGGCGTAAACGGTGTGCTGCGACAGGTTGTATGGGTCAACGAGTGCGCACTCGGCCGACCATGCCCCAGTGCCGTTGGCCTTGGTTGTGCCGAGCAGCGTGCCGTCGCTGTAAACATTCACCTTCGACTGCGCCGGTGCCACGCCGGTAACCGTGAACTCGGGGCTGGCTATTACGCTCGGCACCGATATTTCAAGGTCCTTAACCTGGGACGAGGCGGTGCCTATGGGCTGCGTGACGGCCTTGCCGCCGTAGCTGAACGACACCGAGCCAGTGGCGTTGAACTGCCCGCCAGCGGTGGGCACCACGCAGAAACGCACCTGTGTAGTGTAGTTGTCGCCGAGCTGCACCGTCAGGCGGCCATTGTCGATGGTGTAGGGCAGCAGGTTCGGGCCCTGTATCACCGACTGCTCCACAAGGTCGCAGTTGGCGGGCAGGTCAACCACAAGTGCCACATTCGACACGTCTTGCTTATACACCTGCTTGAAGTCGATGGTCGAGCGCAGCGTCAGATAGTTGCCAGTGGTGATGCTACTCTTATTTGCCGAGAAACTTGCCGACGAATTGGTGTAGTAGAACAGACTTTCGTCGAATGCCGGAACTTCGGCTATCTCCACCTGAGCCATCTCGCCGCTTTTCACTGCAACGATGTTCTTCACATAATCGCGGCCTTCGGTCAAGCCTATTTCATCAAAGCCCGAAATACGCAGCACCGAATTCATAAGGTCGCTTTGCCCCATAGTCACAAGAGTGTAGTCGCCATCATCGAGTCCGGTGAACTCTATCGCAGCCTCGGTGTATGTGCCCTTTTCGAGCAATTCGCCGGCGGCATCGTAAAGCATTCCCACCACCGTGGGGTTCTGCGCCATCTCGAACGACGCGGCTATGCCGCCCTTGCCCACTATGTCGAAAGTGACCTCGGCCCGTTGATCCTCGCCGATGACCACCGTCCGCTCTATGGGATTGAAGTCGCCCGTCTTGGAAGTGGCAACAAGGCGCAGCTCGTCGCCCACGGCCACCGCCTCGTCAAGCACCACTATAAGCGGATATTGCAACGAGATTTCGGGCAGTGCACGATTTTGCGTCACATCATACACGCTCACCGCCACATTCTGGTAGTCGGGATAATAACTGTCGGCCTCGGTCTCGCTGATGCCTGCGGCACGGTAAGTGAAACCGTAGGTGATGCGTGCACCCACAATCGACCGCAACGTCACTGTGCCCATGTCGAGCGACGTTACATCGGCGGCAAATGCGCTTACCGTGTCGTTGACATTGATGCACTCGGTGGCGGCGTATGTGAGCCACGTCTCGGGCGCATCGAGCACTGCTGCGCTCCACCGGCCCTGGCGGTCGGTGGCGGCGGTGTATGACTTGGAATATTTCCCGTTCAACGTTTGGCTAATCGACACCGTTGCCCCCTGTAATGCGGCACCGTCGCCATCGACCACCATACCCGAGAGCGTGACCGAACGCAACGGAGACAGCGTGATAGTAAATACCTCAGTGTCCTCGCCCACGGTAAATTCCACGTCGTCGGGATTGGCATACACAAGGCTCGTCTGCTGCCCCAGCGTCACGCGGCACACAAGCCGCTGACCGTCGGGCACGTCGCCCAGCGATGCCGTCTTGCGAAGGTAGGTTTGCGTTCCGTCATCAAGCGGTTGCAGCCATTCTATGGTCACATCGCCGGTCACGTCGGCACCGTCGGGCGTTTCCACCCTTGCGGCCACGGTACGCAACTGCCTAAGAGACTCGAACGTCACGCTTATGTCCTGGTCAGGGATTGTGACATTCTCTATGCGCCCTATTTCAAGCCCGGCCTGCGACCACAGGTACACGTTGTATTGCTCATCTTTCTGCAAACCGTTGAATGTGTAAAGCAGGCGGTCGGATACCACATATCGCTGCCGCACACCAGTGTTCACGTTCACTATCTCTATAGTGTTATTCTTGTAGCGACCGTCGGCGCACTCCTCGGGCAGGTTCACTTCAAGCACGTGAGCGTCGTTGGCTATCGGCAATATGACGAAATCCTTCCAATAATCGGCAGCGGAATACAGCTCGATAGACTCGGCCGGCACGAATATGGTGCAATTATCCTTGTTGGTGAAATTAGAAAAAGTGCTCGACGAGCATACGGGCGGCACTTGCGCATACACTGTTATCGATGTAAGGTTGCTGCAGTCTCTGAACGCATAGCTGCTGATGCGCGACACAGTGGATGGCAAGATGATGCTCGATGCAGTCGATGACGAGAAGGCATACGAGGGCACCATGTCAACCCCACCAGTCCTCGAAAGGTCGATGGTGCCGATGGCCGTGAAATAGTTGTCGCCAAATATGCCCATGTCGTTATCTTCGATAGTACCCTTCACTATTATGCTGCTCACATTGACGAAATTGTCATATCCCACTACGTCGCGGATGGCATCATACAGGTCGCCGGCGGTGAAATCGTCGATGATTACCTGGCCGGTATTGGAATTATAGTAATTAGCACCGGGGTTGACGGGCGACGAAGGGGAGTAGGTGAAGTAGGCAGCAATGTCGAGTGCCTTCTGCTCCATGGTTATTTCGATGGGCGAAGTCGTCTGTGGCAGTTGCTCGCCATTCAAAGTCCAGCCCACAAGTTTCCACCCGTCTTCGGGATAGGCATACACATTGCGTGTGGTACTTTCCTCCATATCGAACAGGCTCGACGGGCTGAACGATGCCGCTCCCGACGGTATGGCCCTCACTGACACCGGGTGCGTCACTTTCTGCTCAAGCGGGCTTGGGTTGCCGGGGCTTTGAGGGTCGTAGCGGTAATTGGCCACGATGGTTACGTCGTGGTCGGGCATCACGTAGTAGAACGACGAGGCGGTAGATACTTCCGTGCCCTCGATTGTCCAATTCTCGAATTCAAATCCGTTGTCGGAATAACAATACACGTATGCCTGGTCGCCGAAACGCACATCATAGTTATTGGCATAAACCGAGCCGGCCCCGGTGGGATTGGCCACTACCGTGAGATGGAAGATACTATCCTCTTCCTCTACCATACCCGGGTTTCCCGGCGACTCTGGGTCATACCCCTCGCCTATGCCGTGGCGCGAGTTCTCGTAGGTGGCCGTCGCTATGTTGCTTGCATTCCCATTGCCGTCCACGGCTATTGCCGTAAAATAGGTAGTTGACGAAATGACCACTGGCCCGGCGTATTTATATTGCTCGTCGATTCGCGGTGCAATACCATCGGTGCGGTAATAAATCTGGTTGCCCTCCTCGGCCAGTATCTCCACAGTCATCGACCCAGAGAATGAACATGATGGCGGATTGAAAGTTGGGGGCGCCACCACGACCTCGTCAGGGAGGAAACCTTCGGGGGTGTTCCCTGTGCTGTAAATTTCAAACCCTATGACATTCAGCTCGCCCGATTCGAGGTAGAAAAACAGGTTGTCGAGTTCATATTCACTATCTGGATGCCAATACATCACACCGTTCTCATAATCGGTCGATATATATGTATTTGTATAATACAAATAGCCATCAGTTTCATTTAAATACACTGCTGACACCTGCGCATTGTTCGTTCGGGTTTTGTCAAGGTATATTTTTATACCTTCGAGCCGGTCGGCACCGTTTTCCACTTGGAAGTAGAAATAAGACCCACCATCTACGCTATAGTGTAAAACAGTCTGTGTTTCCTCGTATGAAATTTCAGGATCGACCCAAAACCAAACATAATCTTCGGTAATATAAATACCGTCATAATCTGTATAAGATGCCTCTTCCACTTGGTTGCAGAACAAGTAACCTGCAATTCCGCTGCCGCTCGTCCTGAGGCCACGGCGGTATGCTCCTGGAGCCTGACCTGGAGCCGCATCAAGCGGCTTTATGGCCTGCCGGCCGGAAAGGTCGATTTTTGCAGCCACCCTCGACCCGGCCTCGGCGGCAATGTGGCACAAGCCCGCCATGAGCAATACCACGATGCAACGCAACAAGCCGGTCATCATTGGCGACCTGCCTATATATGATAAATTCATAGTAAGTCTCTTAATAAAAGGTTAATTACTTCAAGAATACTTTACGGGCTTCGTCGCCGTTTGAAATAATGTAAATGCCAGCTGCCGCAACGTCAATGTCGGCCAAGCGGCCGGTGAATACAGTTATGCCGGCAACGGTGGTAACGGTAACATGGGCATCGACACCGAATATTGATGAAATTTCATCGATGCCCGATGTGCCGCGCAGGAACTCCACAGTGAAACGCGACGCATCGTCGCCAGCCGACGCCGTGAACGAATAATCATCTTCCGACAGGTTCACGTTCATTCCCGTGGCATTGTCGGTAAGCAGCACTGTCCATTCGCTGCTGTGGCGGCCATCAAGGGCGAGCGTGTAAGCGGCCTCGCTACCCGAACGAATTCCGAGCGTGGCTATGCCGTCGCCCACCGGGCGCTCGTCGATGCTGTAATTCACGTCGTTGCTAACGTATATCTGCGCATAGCCGCCATCGCCGAAGAACTTCGAGGCGTCGCGCCCTATTTCATAATCGGCCGTGGCATCGGGGTTAAGCACTATGCGGGCGCGGTCGAGGCCGGCTGTGCCGTCGGAAAGGTTGAAATTAAACACGTTGCGCCCATCGGGGTCGGCCGGCGCCGCAACGTAATTGTATATGTCCATCCCTGCCTGAGTGTGGTGCATGCGGCCTGCCTCGTGGAAGGTGACCGACTCGGCATCGAGCGGACGCTGCACGAAGAATGCCTCGTAGGGGCGCAGCACCAGATTGTCATCGACCGGCGAGTAAGCCACGTAGTTCCTGCCATCGTATATGGTGACGGGGGCGGTAAATTCCTCGTTCAGGTAGTGCATATCGAAGTAGCACGGGTAGGGGTTGCCTATCAAGTTCCACGAACGGTTGTGGGCAAACTCGGCCTCGTATTCCACGAGCGGGATTATCACGTCGGTCGATTTGAAGATATTGTTCTTGGTGGTGCTGTTGCCCGAGAAGAAGGTCAGCGCGGGATAGCCGCTATTGTTATCGTGGGAATATACCGACGACACTATGTAACCTTTGTAAGCCTCCATCACATCGTCGTTGGTGAGGTTGACCCACGTGGCCGAAGTTTCGCCGGCTGCGCGTGCGGCAGAATCGTAGCGGCGGATGGTCCAATAGGTGTTTTCGGCCGGGAGGATTTCCGACACAGCCACATCGTAGGGCAGCGATATGAAGTACCACCTGTTACTACCGAAGAAAGTGAATGTGTTGGTCACGCTGTCGGCGCGCATCTTGTCGGCGTAATTAACCAATGTGGGATAGGAATTTGAAGATGAACTCCAATTGCGATATATCAGCATTCCGCTCACATTGAACCGCCCGGCCGACAAGGTGCCGGCACCGGTGGCAGTAAGTTCACCTACGGTAGCACCATAGTTCTCGATGTTGTTATAGATAAGGTCGATGACGGGGCGGTTGTTCAGGATGTCATTGTCTTCTTCTTCAAGGTTGATTGACAGCGGACGGTCAACTAGTATGTAATCGACCTGCTCGTCGAGCGAGTTCATCAGGAAAAAGTCGCTCCAGTAAGCGGTGTTGCGATAGAAATCCTTTGAGAACGCCGGGACATACAGGTAGGTGCGGCTCAAGTCGATGCCTTCGACAAACGAGCCACCAGCCATGGGCGGTGTGGCGGCATGGCACTTCATTGACTTTAGGGCAGTATTAGAGAATGCCCCGGAGCCTATATATGACAAAGTACCTGGGAGAGATACTTCCGCGAGATTCGAGCAACCATAAAACGCCTCGTTTTCAATGCGTTTCAAACCCGACTGGAAAACCACATCTACAAGCGACGAACAATTGTAAAACGCACGAGAAGATATTTCTACCAAATTCTTTGGTAGTGTTATTGTTTCTATTGCAGTATTACGGAAAACGTCATCAGAAATAACCGACAATTCATCGCACAAAGTGACTGCCCTTAAATTAGAACAGTCATAAAAAGCATCTCCGCCTATACTTGTAGCACTTGTCAAGTCTATACTTGTAAGGCTTGTACAATCCTCAAACGCATCGCTACCGATACTTGCGACACCCGACAAATCGATATTGTCCAGACTTGAACAAATTCTGAAAGCACTGTTTCCTATAGTGGAAACACTAGATAAATCTATATAAGCAAGCGAGGAACACCTGTAAAATGCATAATCCCCAATATTTTTGGCGTTCCTCAAATCAACCAACTCCAAATTGCGGCAATCGTAAAAGGCGTAACCTCCGATAGCCATGACAGTCTCGGGAAACAAGACCTCGCGCAGCGACGTGCGGCCATACATGAACTGCTGTGGCAGCGAAGTGATTGCCGTCTCAAGGAGATCGAGCTTTTGCAGGTTGGCAAGGTTTATCATGTTTCCGAGGTCTATGTCGTTGATGTTTCCTGTCACTTTCACATACATGGCAGCACCCCAATCATAATTGTTTTGCGTAAGGTATGTTTCGGCAAATTCGCCTGGTTTCTCCACATTCACTGTCACCCAGTCAAATTCCCATCCGCAGGGAACTACAATATTGTTGTAGTTGGCATTGGTGAACAGCGTGTAATACATACTGTAATCTTCCTCGTTGCAAACGTGGATAGTAGTATTCTCCAGCGATCCGCTGATATATTCTATTCCTCCCATCATGTAGAAATCGCCAACATTTCCTCTCGTGGAGTAATAGTTGAAGTCCCCCATTTTTATGGTGGCAGGCAGCGCAAGCGACTTGACCGATGTGGAAGTATTACACAATGCATTATGGAAATTACTGCTATAATCAAATGCCACAACCGGGTACTTCTCGCCATCAATCGACAGGCTGTCTGGAATAGTCACATTCACTGCGTTCGATTGTATTGTGCATACAGCAATGCCGGTGATTGTGGTATCGTTTCCATACCATTCGCCTTGACGGAAACCGAGGTAGGTGTCACCGTCGGGCTGGGCCACGTAGTCGGCGTTGTAGAAATATTCAAGCCCCATGCCATCGTCATAGGGAACGGCATCGACACACTCGATGCGCGTGGGCACATACTCGTCGCCGCCAGCCTCCTGGGCTTGGGCAACATTGGCACTGAAACCGGTGGTGCATAGCATCGCGGCTACACCCAACATCATAGTAAAATCTTTTTTCATAAGCGTTTTATATAGTTAATAGTTATCCACCAAAGGCAAGGCAATAAAGCGACGATATGTTTTTTCATGCAATATACACAGCCACTATTTGCTCCTCAACATCAACAACAAGCCCAGCATTGCACCACTACTCGCACACCGCACTCAACAAGCGGCATGCGTCCTCGATAAATAATGCCATATTATCCACGTGGATAATACGAAATAGAAGTCCAATGCACTCTTGCAGCATCAATGGAGCGACAGGCACACTCATTGCCGCACTTAGCTATGAGCATCTATCCTCCATGTGACGCAAATATATGAATATATTTTGTAACTTTCAATAATAATCTATAACATTTTTATTACAAAAATATGTCCTTCATGCCATGGGGCTTTTCATATAGGCTGTATCATTATAGGCTGCGCCTCGGCTAATCGCAAATTCTTGCGGGCATGATTTGCATTTGCGCTCGACTTGCACTATATTTGCGCTGACACAATTTTATTTACTCACTAAAACCGAATGATTATGGAAAAATACGTATGCGTAGTATGCGGTTATGTATATGACCCCGAAGTTGGCGACCCCGACAATGGCGTGGCTCCAGGCACTGCATGGGCCGATGTTCCCGAAGACTGGGTGTGCCCCTTGTGCGGAGTAGGCAAGGACCAATTCGAAGTACAGGAATAAAAGTGCTCGCAAATAACAGCCTGCCCGGATGCCGTCAAAGTGAAAATTGACGGCATCCGGACAGTTTTTTTATTGCAATATTCACATTCCCAATAGCCACTTCCATGCAGGCACTATGCGTATTTCCTTCCCTTGGCAGGAAAATGAACTGTCGGTATCGTTTGTTATGATTAACAAGTTGTCGCATTGCGTTGCAGCCGATGCCTCTAACAGCCCATTGATTTCCCTCGTTCGAGTTTCAGGGTCGGACATATCCCAAGTAACCTGTATCAATTGTGTCACGCTGTCGTTGCGCTGTATCACAAAGTCACATTCAGCTACTCCTTGATAATATGATATTTTATCCGATGGAAGCCGGGTACGGTTTAACTGCATGAAAATGGTGTTTTCAAGATTTTTCCCGTTATCATTGCTTTGGGGCATGATAACCGCACTGCGCAACCCATTGTCGATGCAATAATATTTAAATAGCGACTTTTGCTCTTTTACAATCGACCTGTTGTACTTGGGTATCCTTGCAAACATGAATATATTGCAAACGTAGTCGGCCCACAGGTATAAATCATCCTTGCCAATTTTTAAGCCTTGCGATTTTAAATCATTGTATATGGCATTAATGGAAGTTGGCTTTGACAGGTTTGCCATGATTCGCTTCACGAAGTATCGCAGTACACCAGTATTGGAAATTCCGTAATGGTCGGCAAGGTCTCGCAGTAGCATGGTATTGAAATATCCTTGCAGCAATTTTAATTGTTCCGATTCGGAAACGGTGAGCACTACTTCGGGAAAAGAGCTTGACCTATTGTAGGTCTCAAAGGCAGTTTTTAGCCTGGCCCTGTCTTGTTCCAAGAAGCAAGTATTGCGTATGCCCTTAAAGCGGCAGTATTCATTGAACGACAACGGATAGGTCTCATACTCCAATGGATACCCTCGCAAAGCTGAACCAAGTTCGGTCGAAAGCATGGTTGCGTTGCTCCCACACACATATATGTTCTTGCAATACGACTTGTACACACGCAATACGAAGTATTCCCAGTCTTTTATAAGCTGTATTTCATCAAGAAATATATGAACATCTTTTATGGGTATTTCAGGGTACATTTCCATATAGGAAACGATAACCTCGTCCAGCTCATCTGATGACATATTTACAAGACGCTCGTCGTCAAATCCCATCCATAAAATATTTTGTCGCGGCACGCCGTTACTTACAAGCTCGTTGATAGCGATTTCCATCATAGTTGACTTGCCACAACGCCTCACGCCTGGAATTGTGATAATCTTTCCTCGATTTATAGGTAATTTCACGTCACGGTCAATGACGTTAAATGGAATTTCGTTCTGCTTTATCGCTATCAGAGATTTGATTATGTCCTTTTTCATGCCATTTCCTTTTTAACATGACAAAAATACAAAATGTTTCCTTTTTTCAAGGAAAGATTTTGTAAATTCTTTCCTATTTTTAAGGAAACGCATGCGCCGGTGCGCTCAATTTTGCCTGTGGCTCGTTATGCGCGGTATATTTGCAGGGAATGAGGTTTTTGGCGTTTTTTTCGTATTTTTGCAATCTGAAAATATAGACTTCTTTTGGAATGGACACTATCAAAAACCTCCTTTTCGACCTTGGCGGCGTAATCATGGACATAAAGCGTGAACACTGCGTCGAGGCACTGACGCGGCTCGGTGTGGAAAATGCCGACGAGATGCTTGGCCTGTATGTGCAGTCGGGCGACTTTTTGCGGCTTGAAAACGGTTCGCTGTCGGCATCGGAGTTCCGCGACTCGCTGCGGCGGCAGATAAAGGATGGCCGCGAAGTGAGTGACGAGGAAATCGACAATGCCCTCAACGCTTTCCTGCTCGGCATACCTGCACACCGCCTTGCGGCACTGCGCCAGTTGCGCAAAGGGTATAAAATATACTTGCTGTCGAACACCAACCCCATCATGTTCTACAGCGAGATAGACCGCCAATTCAGGCAGGAAGGGCTGACCATCGGCGATTACTTCGACGGGCAGGTGGTGTCGTTCCTTGCCCATAGCAACAAGCCCGACCGCGCCATATTCGAGTATGCCATAGGGCACTTGGACATAAATCCACGGGAGACGCTTTTCATCGACGACTCGCAGCACAACCTCGACGCGGCTGCCGCACTGGGGTTTGCCACAGTGCTTGTTCCGCCGGGACAGGAGTTTGAAGAGATATTGAGCCGCACTTTGCCAGCATGGAAGTAATAAGCGGCAGGCATATTATAGCCCCGGGCAGCGTAGCAGCCACCATAGGGATGTTTGACGGCGTGCACCGCGGCCATGCCATGCTTATCGGCTACCTTAACCGCCTGGCACATGAACGAGGATTGAAGTCGGCTGTGATAACATTCCGCGAGCACCCTCAACGGGTGCTGCGCCCCGACACCGACTTGCAAATGATAATGCCGCTTGCCGACCGCATCAAGGCGATAGGCCGTCAAGGTGCCGACTATGTGATACCCATGGACTTTGATTTGCAGCTGGCACGGCTCGACTCGTTCAACTATATAAAACTGATACGTGACAATTACGGCGTGCAATTGCTCGTGACGGGGTTCAACCACCGTTTCGGGCACAACCGCTCGGAAGGGTTCGACGATTACGTGCGCCACGGCAAGGCTCTTGGCGTGGAACTTGTACAGGCCGATGAATACCGCGGCCCATACAGCCCCGTCAGCTCTTCGATAATACGCCGCTTGATACTTGCCGGAAAAGTCGATGACGCGGCTTGCTGCCTGGGCCATCCATTCATGCTACACGGAGTGGTGGAACACGGCTATGAAGTGGGGCGCGAAATAGGGTTTCCCACGGCCAACGTGGGCGGCATCGACCCGGCGTTGGTGATACCGCACCGCGGTGCATACACCGTCAGGGTGAAAGTGGCCGACGGACAATGGCTCGGCGGAATGGCCAACATAGGGGTGCGCCCCACCATGGGCAACGGCGGCCACCGGCAAAGCATCGAGGTGCACATCTTCGACTTCGCGGGAGATATTTACGGCAGCCCCATATCGGTGCAGTTCGTCAAGTTCCTGCGCACCGAACTCAAGCTTGGGTCGGTCGATGAACTGCGGCAGCAACTCGTGGAGGACCGCACTCGCTCGCTGCAGATTTTGCAAGAGACCCGGAATAATGAGAACTTTTTTTGAAACAAGATAAGAACAACGGTCAATGGAAATAATAAATTTTGCCGAACAACGGTCGCTCGTAGGCCGGTTCATGATGGAATTGCGCAGCGTGGACATACAGCACGACAAGATGCGTTTCCGCCGCAACCTTGAAAGGATAGGCGAGGTGATGGCTTACGAAATATCGAAGCGCATGGCCTACATCGCCGTCGAAACCTCCACTCCACTGGGCACGGTACAAAGCGAAGTGCCTGCACAGCAGCCGGTGCTTGCCACCATATTGCGTGCCGGAATTCCGTTCCACCAAGGATTCTTGAATTACTTCGACGACGCGCAGAATGCATTCGTGAGCGCATACCGCAAGTACAAGCCTGGCAGCGACGTGTTCGACATCCACATCGAGTATATAGCCAGCCCACGCATAACGGGCAAGACGCTTATCATCGCCGACCCCATGCTTGCCACAGGCTCGTCGATGGAACTTGCCTACCAGGCGCTGCTCACCAAGGGGAAACCCGCCCATGTGCACATAGCGGCGGCCATAGCGTCGCAGCAGGCCATCGACTTCGTGCAACGCCATTTCCCCGACGAAACCACCACGGTGTGGGTGGGCGCAATTGACCCGTCGCTCAACCATCATTCCTACATCGTTCCAGGACTCGGCGATGCCGGCGACCTTGCATACGGCGACAAGGAATAACCTCACATAACTCTCACACACATTATAAAAAATTTTTGCAGTATCATGGGGAAAAACAAGTTAAAGAAGTTTGCCGAAATGGAGCAATTGCCCAATGTGTTCCAATACCCGTTTGCAGCTTTGCGCCAAAACGGGTTCCCGCTCAAGGGGAAGTGGAACAGCGATTACTTTGGCAACGGCAACCCTATCGTGCTTGAACTGGGGTGCGGTAAGGGGGAATACACAGTGGGGCTGGCAAGCCGCTTTCCCGGCAAGAACTACATAGGCGTTGACATTAAGGGCGCACGAATGTGGACCGGAGCCAAGCAAGCGGCTGAGGCCAAGATGCCCAACGTGGCTTTCCTGCGCACCAACATAGAACTTATCGACAACTTCTTCGCCCCGGGCGAGGTGAGCGAGATATGGATAACATTTCCCGACCCGCAAATGAAAAAGGTAAACAAGCGGCTCACCGGCACACGTTTCCTGGAACTTTACCGCCGCATACTTGTGCCAGGCGGCATAGTCCACTTGAAGACCGACAGCCCGTTCCTTTACACCTACACCGACGCGCTCGTGCAGCTTAACGGGTTACGCACCGATGTCAACACCGCCGACCTGTACCACTCGTGCCACAGCAACGAGATACTGGGTATAAAGACATTCTACGAACAGCAATGGCTCGACCGCGGCTTGTCGATAAAGTACATCAAGTTCCACCTCGATGCCGAACCGGCACTGCAAGAACCCGACATAGAAATAGAGCCCGACACCTACCGAAGTTTCTCGCGGGGCTACATACAGAAAATGATTACACCACCCTCCACAACCGAAGGAGGGGGCGGAGAATAAATAAAAAGAAATGGAAAAACGATTATATCCCAAACTCATACTCGATGCGCTGAGCCACGTGCGTTATCCCGGCACCGGCAAGGACATCGTTTCGGGCGGAATGGTAGAGGACGACATCCGCATCGACGGCATGAAAGTGTCATTCTCACTGGTTTTCGACAAGCCTACCGACCCGTTTGCACGGTCGCTGGCCAAGTCGGCCGAGGCCACACTGAAGACGTATATCGGCGATGAAGTGGAACCCACCGTTGCCGTCAAGTTCCGCACTGCCGCACCGGCAAAGCCTGCCAATCCGCTGCCGGGCGTTAAAAACATCATCGGCGTGTCGTCGGGCAAAGGCGGCGTGGGCAAATCGACGATTGCCGTAAACCTTGCCGTGTCGCTCGCCCAATTGGGCTACAAGGTGGGACTGCTCGATGCCGACATCTTCGGCCCGTCGGCACCCAAGATGTTCGGACTTGAAGATGCCCCGGTGTATATGTCGCAAAAGGATGACGGGCGCAACCTCATCGAGCCGCTCGAACGCTATGGCGTGAAGGTGCTGTCGATAGGTTTCCTCGTCGATAAAGACCAAGCCGTGCTGTGGCGTGGCGGAATGGCAAGCAATGCCCTGCGCCAGCTAATCACCGAGGCCGACTGGGGCGAACTCGACTATTTCATAATAGACATGCCGCCGGGCACCAGCGACATACACCTGACGCTGGTGCAGACTCTCGCCATCACCGGTGCAATAGTGGTGACAACGCCGCAAGACGTGGCACTTGCCGATGCCCGCAAGGGTGTGAGCATGTTCCAAAGCGACAAGGTCAACGTGCCCATACTCGGGATTGTGGAAAATATGTCGTGGTTCACGCCTGCCGCGCACCCCGATGAAAAGTATTACATCTTCGGGAAAGACGGCGGCAAGAACCTTGCTGAAAAGCTCGGCGTAAAATTGCTTGGGCAAATTCCGCTCGTGGCAAGCATTTGCAAGGGCGGCGACGACGGTATGCCTGTGACGCTGCAAAACAGCGTGTCGGGGGCTGCATTCATAGAACTTGCCCGTGAAGTGGCCGCAGCCACCGACCTGCGCAACAGCACCCTGCCGCCGACACACAAAGTTGAAATGAATTAATTAGGAATATGGAATGAGGAACTTTGTAACTGCCGATTAGCCCAATTAAGCTAATAATTCCTAATTCCACATCCCTAATTCCTAATTTAAAAGAATGGATATAAGCAAAACCCTGTTCATAACCGACCTCGACGGCACCCTGCTCAACAGCAACGGCGAAGTGTCGGAACAAAGCGCACACATCATCAACGGCCTTATTGCCAACCGTGGGCTGAATTTCTCAATTGCCACGGCTCGCTCGCCCGCCACGGCCATGCCGCTGCTCGCCGAGGTGGATATGCGGCTGCCGTCGGTGGTGCTGGCCGGTGCCGCCCTTTGGGATGAAAAGCACGAGGCATACACACACACTTGGCCAATCGACGAGAGTATTGTAACCGATATATGCCAAATATACGAGCGGCACGGCGCACATCCGTTCATCTACCGCCAATCGGGGGCGCAGTTGCTGGCGCACCACGTCGATTCCATCTCGGCGCGCGAGGCCGATTTCATGAAAAGCCGCACAGGCACGCACTACAAGGACTTCATCCTCAACGACCGCCCCTACGAGCCTTCGCCATGCCCGGCACTGATAGTGTTTTCCACCGACCGCTACCCGGTGATGGAGGAAATATATAACGACATAACGTCGCAAGGCATAGATTGCCACCCCATCTGCTACTGCGACATATACGCCCCCGGGTATGGATATCTGGAGATATACGGCTCGCAGGTGTCAAAGGCGGTGGCCATCAAGACGTTCGCCCGTGAATGCGGCTTTGAGCAGATTGTGGCATTTGGCGACAACGTGAACGACATGGAGATGATGCAGATGGCCGACTACAGCGTGGCACCCTCCAACGCCCTGCCTATGGTGAAACGCGTGGCAAGCGAGGTGGTGGGGTGCAACGATGACGACAGCGTGGCTTGGTGGCTTGCCCATAACGTGGGCGGGCAATAAAGTGTGCCGCAATAGCGTTTTACATAACATGAAACTGCATAGCATATACGACACACGACGCATCTGGAAGACAGCATTCATCGTCGTTGCGCTTGTGATGGTGGGAGTGTTCCTGTACATCTCCGACAGCCTTGTGCGCGACCTTGCCGCCCAGGAGCGCGAGCGTATGCAGATTTGGGCCAACGCCACCAAGGAACTGGCATCGACTGCCGACGGCAGTTCGGGCACCGACGTGGATTTCCTTTTCAGCATCATCGAAGGGAACCACAATATCCCGGTGCTGCTCGTGGATGGCGACGGCACCATATTGCTGCACCGCAATTTCGACCTGCCCGAGCCGGTAGATTCACTTTCGCCCTACCAAATCTCGCCGCGCAACCTTGCATACCTTGAGGGCAAACTGCAGCAACTGCAAGGCACGGAAAACCACATTACCATACAAATCGACGATGCCACGACGCAGGAACTATACTACGAGGATTCGACCGTGCTGAAACGCCTGGCATATTATCCCTACATACAACTGGCCGTGCTGCTTATATTCGTGGCGATAGTGTATTTCGCCCTTATAAGCATAAAGAAGGCCGAGCAAAACAAGGTGTGGGTGGGTCTGTCGAAGGAGACTGCCCACCAGCTTGGTACGCCCATCTCGTCGATGATGGCATGGGTGGAAATGCTCGAAGCATCGGGCGTTGACAAGGAGATAATCACCGACATGAACGCCGACGTGCACCGCCTGTCGGTAATCGCCGACCGTTTCTCGAAAATAGGCTCGCGTCCTGGGCTTGAACTGAATTTCATCAACGAGGCTGTCGATGAAAGCCTGCAATATATGCGCTCGCGCATATCGGCAAGGGTGAAACTCACCGTCGCCCATGCCCCTTCCGACTGCGGCGTGATGCTGTGCCTGCCGCTTTTTGAATGGGTCATGGAAAACCTTGTGAAGAATGCCGTGGACGCCATGCAGGGCGAAGGGAGCCTGACGGTGGCAATCGACACCGCATCATCGGGGCGCATGGCCTATATCGACGTTACCGACACAGGCAAGGGAATTTCACGAAAAAACTTCAAGACGGTGTTCACGCCGGGCTACACCACCAAGAACCGCGGCTGGGGGCTCGGGCTGACACTTGTGAAACGCATCGTGGAGGAATACCACCGTGGGCGCATATACGTAAAAGACTCGGAGGTGGGCCGCGGGACCACCTTCCGCATAGAATTGCTGAAGGCTAAATGAACGGCGGCAAAAGATTGTCGGCCATGGCAGCCGCAACGGCCAATTGCCACCAATGGCCGCAAACAAGCACCCACTCACAACGAAAATTGGCAAAAAAAACGGCCATTCGCCTATATAGCTTTGGCATAACGCCGTTTTTCACTAATTTTGAAGTGCAAAAAAACTAAGCGTCGCAAAAATTGCAATTGAAAACTATACAGGTTTTTTGTAATTTTGCGACTTAAATAATGTCAATGGTTTCGTTTAAGAAAATTCAAGATAGTGTCTCAAGCGACATTGAGCGGCTCAACAATATAATTTCCAGCACACTCAAGAGCCAAAGCCCGTTGATGCAGCAGGTGGTAGATAATTTCCTCGCATCGAAGGGCAAGCAATTGCGCCCGATATTGGTGATACTCAGCGGGCGCATGTTTTGCGAAGGGGATGCCGTGGGCGATAGCGTGATTTATGCCGGTGCCGCCATTGAACTGCTGCACAATGCCTCGCTTATCCACGACGATGTTATCGACGAATCGCAGCAACGACGCGGTCGCCCGTCGATTAACCGCATTTGGGACAACCACATAGCCGTGTTGGTGGGCGACTTCTTCGTGAGCGGTGCGCTGTATTGCGCCGAAAAGACGCAGCAATTCAATATAATATCGGTGATGGCACACCTGGGGCGCGAATTGTCGCTCGGGGAAATAGAGCAAATCGACAATGCCCGCAACCACAGCATCGACGAGGAAACATACCTTGGGATAATCCGCAGGAAGACTGCCTCGCTGTTCAGCAGCTGCGTACAGGTGGGCGGATACGCCGCCGGGGTCGATGACAGCCGTCTCGACAACTTGAAACGCTACGTGGAGCTGCTGGGAGTGTGTTTTCAAATCAAAGACGACATATTCGACTACTTCGACAACCCGGGCGTGGGCAAGCCCACAGGCAACGACCTGCGCGAAGGGAAAATGACATTGCCGCTCATATATGCCTTGTCGCGTACCGACCTGCCCGAGCACGACCGTATGCTTGCCTTGAGCCGCAAGCCGGTGCTTGAAACCGACGACATTGCCGCGCTAATCAATTTTGCCAAGGAGGCCGGCGGCATAGATTACGCTTACCGCACCATGGAACGAATTCGCAACGAGGCGCAAGGGCTGCTCGCTTGCTATGGCGACTGCGAGGCCGTGGAGCAGTTCAAGGCCATATTCGACTATATAATAGAACGCAGCAAATAACGGCTATGCTTAAACCCTGCCTGCTTGACGACGGACGCATTGAGGCCGGCTGCGACGAAGCCGGGCGAGGCTGCCTGGCCGGGCCGGTGGTGGCCGCAGCGGTGATACTTCCGCCAGGGTTCAGCAACGAGCTGCTCAACGACTCGAAACAGCTCACCGAGCGGCAACGCGACCAGTTGCGAACCGTCATCGAGGCCGAGGCCGTGTCATGGGCCGTGGCTTTCGTAAGCCCCGAAGAGATTGACCAAATCAACATTCTGCAAGCGTCGATACTCGCCATGCACCGTGCCGTGGACCAGCTGAAGGTGCGACCCGAATTCCTGCTTATCGACGGCAACCGTTTCAACCCCTATCCCGGCATACCGCACAGTTGCATAGTGAAAGGCGATGCCACCTATATGTCGATAGCCGCCGCATCGGTGCTTGCCAAGACGCACCGCGACGAGTATATGTATGCAATAGCCCGGGACTACCCCGATTACCGCTGGGACCGCAACAAGGGCTACCCCACTCGCGACCACCGCGCCGCCATCGCAGCCCACGGCACCACACCTCACCACCGCCTGTCGTTCCGCCTCACCGACCCACAGCTCTCGCTGTTCTGACCGCAATCCATATACACCTCCATCATAGTATTTGATTTTTTTCAGTATTTTTGTGGACATAAATCATTCCGCACACAATGACACGATACGGCTTAGATTTCATCTCCGATGACGACATATTCCACCATGTGAAAGAAACGGTTGAATTATACCGCACTCATATAAATCTGAAGGAGTTCAACAAGAATATAATCGACCCTATAAAATTGACATTCGACTCAAAAGTATATGGACGCTCCATAGAAGAAATCATAGAAGCCGAGTGCATTAGACAGATTGACAAAACCAACACCAACCATATAGGATATTTCCATCAAAACCTGTTCAGATATGCAGGGAACGGGTGGGAAGTACCAGAAACTGGTTTCGACGTGATAAACAACGAGCTGCACATCTATGCCGAATTAAAAAACAAGCATAATACGATGAACAGCCGTGCAGCCGACAGCGTTTACAGGCACATGCAAAACAAAATACTGCATGACGACAAAGCTACGTGCATGCTTGTGGAAGTGATAGCCACGCAATCACGCAATGAAAAATGGTTTTACGATAATTTGTCACACGAAAAGATACGCAGGGTGTCAATCGACAAGTTCTACGGGATAGTTTTTGGTGACGACGAGGCTTTCTTCAAGTTGTGCAAAGTTTTGCCGAGCATACTCGATGATGTGATTGAGAGCCTGCAATGCGGCTCGATACGCAACAGTGTGTATGACGAACTAAAAGCGCTGTCGCCTGACACATTCAAGAGCCTGTACCTGCTGGCATTCAAAACTTATGACGGTTTTCAAAATTTCTAAAGAACTATGACCGAAGTTATATCTGCATATAATTTTGCCGACATAATGGGCGTGTCGAAAGCTACACTCGACTCCTGGGAAAAGAACGGGACATTCATACCATCGGTTGACGCACACGGCAACAAATACTTTACCGTACAACAATTAATACACGTTCCTGAAATCAGTAAAATGGTTAATTCCCCTTGGGAACAAGAGATTGCCGTCAAACCATTGCACAGATACACTACCATAGAGCTGTTTGCTGGTGCTGGTGGACTGGCATTGGGAATGGAAAAAGCTGGATTCCACCATGTCATGCTCAATGAAATAGACCACGATGCCTGCACCACGCTTGAATGCAACCGTCCGGGATGGAATGTTGTGGAACAAGACGTTAGGACTATTTCATTTGACCGTTTCAAAGGTCAAATCGACTTGATAACTGGTGGATTCCCTTGCCAGGCGTTTTCTTACGCCGGCAAGCAAGGCGGATTTAACGACACTCGTGGTACGCTTTTTTTTGAACTTGCCCGTGCCGTAAACGAAGTGCAGCCGAAAGTGTTCTTGTGCGAAAATGTCAAGGGCCTTGCTGCACATGATGATGGACGCACTCTGGAAGTGATAAAAAACGCCATCGGCGAACTTGGCTATTCGTTGGTTGAACCAAGGGTGCTAAAAGCCATATTCTACCAAGTTCCGCAAAAACGAGAGAGGCTATTCATGGTGGCTATAAGAAACGACCTTGCAGGCAAGGCCGTGTTCCACTGGCCGTCGCCTTATCATCGAATAATGACATTGCGCGATGCTTTTTTTGCCGGTGAATTATATCACACCGATGTTCCTGCAAGCGAAGGACAGAAGTATCCCGAAAAGAAACGCAAAGTGATGGAATTGGTCCCGATGGGTGGCTATTGGCGAGACCTGCCCGACGATGTGGCCCGGGAATATATGGGAGGCAGCTACGGCCTTGCCGGAGGGAAGACCGGAATGGCGCGGCGGTTGTCGCTCGACGAACCAAGCTTAACCCTCACCTGCGCACCTGCACAAAAGCAAACCGAACGATGCCACCCCGTGGAAACGCGTCCATTGACAGTTAGGGAATATGCTCGCATACAGACGTTTCCCGACGAATGGGAATTTGCAGGCAACTTGTCATCGAAATACAAACAGATAGGCAATGCCGTGCCAGTCAATTTGGCATACGCCGTAGGGCGTTCGTTAGTCCGCCTATTGAACGACATTGAAACTGCACTGGAATGACACCGTACACAACAAAGCCCTGCCGCATACGCTACTTGGCGCGGCGGCAGGACTCACTACTGCACTCTTACCACTATTCTCCTATTCTTATTTCTTAAAGAAATCTTTCGATGCTTCAGCCGCGCGTTCCTCGAATGTGGCATTCGGGGCAGCCGAGGCCATGCACTCGTCCACACGGTCGTAGTAGCGAGTGCGGCTTGCACCAAGATTTTCAAACATCTGTTTCGTGCCCTCGGCATCCTGTTTGAACTCAAGGGTATTGTCGATGGCGAAAGTGGCAGCCGTGGCCTCAACATCGATGTTAGCACCTATGAAATTGAAGTTCCACCCCATAGCTTTAAGTTCCTTTATCATTCCGGCCACTTGTGCGCGGCTGTAGTGCCTTGAATCGTTTTCATAGCCGTCGGTGATTATGGTCACCGAGCCAATCGATTGCGGGAACTCGGCGGTACAAGTTCGCAAGTCAATGAGCGTGGAGCCCACGGCATCGTTAAGCGGCGTCATGCCGTAGGGGTCGTAATCGGCAGCCGAAATGTGTTGCACATCTCCTGCCGAGGCATTCTTTATTATGTATCGCGACGGGCGCGAGCCATTGCCCTGAAAAGCATATATGCTCACAAAGTGTTCCTGAGTGTCGGCGTGCTGCTTTTGTGCAAGCACAATGGTGTTGATAGTCTCGTTGCACCCGTCAATGGTCTGCCGTTTCACGCAATCCATGCTGCCACTCTCGTCGAGGACAATTAAGTTAAAAATTCTTGTTTTCATAATCTCATAGTTTTTAGCCGTTTATACTTATTTGCATTAACTCATTCCCAATTCCTAACTCCTCATTCCTAATTAAAAATCAAACGGATTTCGGCGTAACTTGTCTTCCGACTGCTTGCGCACATACTCTTCCTCGTTGAAACTATAAAGCTCGGGAATGCGGTTATGTTGCGGTTCGGGGCTTGGCCCGCGGTCTTCGAGCAGCCCAGTCGAGAACATTTTCCGTTGGAAATTGCGACGGTCGTATGTCACGCCGTTGATGGCCTCGTAGAGTTGTTGAAGCTCGCTCATCGAAAATTTCTCATCGAGCAGCTTGAAGGCTATCGGCTTGGTGCGCAACCGTTCGCGCAGCCGCTGGCGCGCCATATCGATAATTTTGTCGTGGTCGAAAGCCAGCGGCGGCAGCATCCCTATCTTGAACCAATTGGCACGGGCGGCATCATCACCGGCTATAAGCCTGTAGCCGGCCTTGCGCACAAGCGCATAAAACGCCACCGTCACAACCCGTTCCCGCGGGTCACGCTCCACAGCGCTGAACACATGGAACTGTTCGAGGTATATATTGGTAACGCCGGTCTCCTCGGCAAGTTCGCGAATGGCGCACTGTTCCACAGTTTCGTCGATGCGCATAAATCCGCCCGGCAACGCCCAACTCCCCTTGTAAGGTTCAAGTCCGCGCTCTATGAGCAGAATGTGCAGGTCACGGCCATCGAAACCAAACACCACATTGTCGGCTGTGATTGCCGGGTGCGGGTACTTATAACTATATTTCTTTTCGTCTGCCATACCTTTGTGTTATTTTGACGCAAAGATATGCCGCATTTGGATTGTTTGCAAATTTCAATGCGTCATTTCTACACAAAGCTGTGCTTTTTTAACTAAAATTGGCTTTGTGCTTGCTTATCGACCCAATTTTGCCTAACTTGCGTATTATAAACTGCTATAATGCGTTTGCTATATGGAACGACTGATGCAATATGTGTGGCAACACAAGCTGTGGAGTGCCGACCGCATGACCACCAACGATGGCCGGCGTGTGCGCGTCATTGACCCTGGCGTACTTAATACCGATGCCGGCCCCGACTTCTTCAATGCAAAAGTGGAAATCGACGGTGAAATGTGGGTGGGAAACGTGGAGATGCACCTGCGAGCATCGGACTGGCGCAGGCACGGGCACGACCGCGACCGTACCTACGACTCGGTGATACTGCACGTGGTGGAAAAGGACGACGCGCCTGTCACACGCAGCAACGGCGAGCGGATACCGCAAATGGTGCTGCGATGCTCTCCGGCATTCTACGACAGTTATACGAGGCTCGTCAGTGCCCCGGCAACCGAACTGCCCTGCGCGGCAAAAATAAGGGAGATGCCGCCGCTTGCCATCACCGAGTGGGTGGAATCGCTCGCATTCGAGCGGCTAAACGAGAAAGTGGAACGGCTGTCGGCACTTTACGACACATTCTGCGGCAGCTGGCAAGACATCTGCTACGTGGCCATCTCGCGCAGCCTTGGCTTCGGCATCAACAACGACGCTTTCGAGATGCTTGCGCGGCGCACCCCGCTGCGGCTGCTGCACAAGCACAGCGACTCGCTGTTCCAGCTTGAGGCCCTGCTATTCGGGCAAGCCGGTTTCTTCGATGCGCCGCCTCATGGAAAAGGCGATGAATATTTCATGCGCCTTGCACGTGAATACCAGTTCCTGGCCGACAAGTTCCAACTAAAACCCATGGACGGAAGCATGTGGAAATCATTCAGGGTGAGGCCGCAAAATTTCCCATACCGTCGCATAGCCCTGCTGGCACGATTTGTGGAGGGCGGTTTCAGCTTGATGCAATCGATACTCGATGCGCACAGCGAGAAAGAACTGCGGCGGCTGTTCGCAGTCGAGCTGTCGGGCTACTGGGCATCGCATTACACATTTGGCGGAGCACCCTCCGAGGTGCCTGCACGGGTACTTGGCAATGCATCAATCGACATCCTGCTCATCAACGCCGTGGCTCCGCTTTACTATGCCTACGGGTCGCGATGCGGCGATTACGAGACTGCCGAACGCGCGGTGACACTGCTCGAAAGCCTCCGCCCCGAACGCAACAGCATTGTGGCCACATTCACAGCGGCAGGCATAAAGTGCCCCGACGCACTCACCTCGCAGGCACTTATACAGCTGCGCCGCCGCTATTGCGAGGCACGGAAGTGCCTGTATTGCGCCATCGGCCACCGCCTGCTTAGCGATGCCGCATCGGGTCACAGCCAGTAAATTGCCATTTTGTCAGGCATTTTCACAAAAAACATAGCATAATGTCATTAAAAATTTGCATTATATGAAATTTTGCTTACCTTTGTGGGCAAAACAATGAAACTATGGCACTAATTATTCCTAAAAGGTACAAGCAAAAATTGCTACCCGAAACCACCGAAGTGGCTATAAAGTTAATAAAAGACCGTTTCCAGAAACAGCTGGCACGCGAGCTTAACCTGCGCCGAGTGACTGCACCGCTATTTGTGCTTGCAGGAACAGGCATCAACGACGACCTCAACGGCGTGGAGCCGCCGGTATCGTTTGGCATATCCTGCATGGGCGGACGGAGAGCCGAGGTTGTACACTCGCTTGCAAAATGGAAAAGAATGAAACTCGGCGCATACGGCATCGACCCGGGATATGGCCTGTACACCGACATGAACGCCATCCGCACGTCGGAAGACCTCGACAACCTGCACTCGCTTTACGTCGATCAATGGGACTGGGAGCAGACCATAGCCGAGGAGAACCGCACTCTTGACTACTTGAAACAGACAGTTGGAAAGATTTACCATGCCGTGAAGGAAACCGAGTGGATGATATACGAAAAATTCCCACATATCACCCCACGGCTGCCCGAGTCGATAACATTCCTGCATTCCGAAGAGCTGTTGCAAATGTACCCCGACGCATCGCCAAGGGAGCGGGAGGCACGTGCCGCCAAGCAACACGGGGCGATTTTCATCATAGGCATAGGCTCAGAACTGAGCAACGGAGAAAAGCACGACGGTCGAGCTCCCGACTATGACGACTGGATTACCGAGAACAGCGACGGATACCGTGGGCTGAACGGCGACATAGTGCTGTGGGATTCGGTGCTTGAAACACCTTTCGAGCTGTCGTCGATGGGCATTCGCGTGAGTGCCGACTCCCTCATGCGGCAACTAGAAGTATGCCATTGCACCGAACGGGCATCGTTGCCGTTCCACAAGTCACTGCTTGCCGGTGAATTGCCCTACTCCATAGGCGGCGGAATCGGACAAAGCCGCCTGTGCATGTTCCTGCTGCAAAAAGCCCACATAGGCGAAGTGCAAGCAAGCATCTGGCCCGAGGAGCAAATCGCCACCTGCGCCCGGCACGGAATACACCTTATGTAATTAATTAAGAATGAGGAATGGGCCAGGCATTAGACTAATTAGACAAATTGGGCTAATAAATTCCCCATTCCTAATTCCTCATTAAAATTAAAACCGGCTACCTAACAAAGGCAACCGGAATCTAAATAAACACGGAAATTATAGCTTTGAAATTGTCTAAAATCCCCATTAACGATTTATCTTTAACATAAAGACAGGTTTTTAGCAGTTTTTCTAAGGTTAAGCTTGTAGTACAAAAGTAGCTCATGGCGCGGGCATCGCACTTGTAAAATCGCGCATTTATTTTGTAAAATCGCGCACATCTGCTGTTTTATGGTTGTAAAAACAGGCAAATGCGCGTCTTTACAAGCCTGCGGCGGCTCTTCCGGCACTCCACAAGCCGTCATGCACCTGCCTTATTCCTCTTCGTCGAATGTCACAGGTATCTCCCTGTTCATGCTCATTTCAAGGGAAATCAACGTCTCGGTTTCGGTGACGCCCGGTATGTGCTGTATTTTCCCGTTAAGCAGTTCCATCAAGTGCTGGTTGTCGCGGGCATACAATTTTATAAGCATCGTATATGGGCCAGTTGTGAAATGGCACTCCACCACCTCGCGTATCTTTTCAAGTTCGGGTACCACGTCACGGTACATCGAGCCGCGTTCAAGTTTCACGCCTATATAAGTGCAGGTTGCATACCCCAGCACCTTGGGGTCCACATTATACCCCGAGCCGGTAATCACATTCATGTCAATCATCCGCTGAATGCGCTGGTGTATGGCCGCACGCGACACGCCGCATTCCACGGCAACGTCTTTCGACGGTATGCGTGCGTTTTTCATTATTATTTGCAGTATCCTACGGTCAAGGTTGTCAATCTTCTCCATATCCACATGATTAAATTAGGTGCAAATATATAGCATTTTTTCAACAAATAAGCCATTTTGCCGTCAAAATGTTTTGATATTTCGACATTTTAACCGTTTTTGAGGCAAAGTCAACACAAAAAACACCGCCGCAGCGACTTTCGCTTGCAGTCACTGCGGCGGCTTGTATTGTGTGTGCGGCTGCACTACGCCCCCACTTAATCGGTGGGGACAGCGAACAGGGCGCACATATATTCACCTATTATTTCTTCTTGGCTACCTCCACGCCGGTGGTCTCTACCTCGAAGATAAGCGTCTCGTTAGGCTCTATGACACTGTTCCCATCTACACCGTATGCAAGGTCGCCCGGCACGTAAAGTATATAAGATGCACCAGGGCTCATCAGCAGCAAGCCTTCCTTGAAACCGCGCACCACGCGCATAGGGCTCATTGCCACAGCCTCCTTCGACTCGTCGAAAGTGCTGCCGTCGATTTTAGTGCCCTTATACTTCACCATTATGCGGTCGGTAGTCTTGAACAGCTTGCCGTTGCCCGGTTTTACCACCTTATAGGCAAGCCCGCTTTCGGTCACCTTCACCGTCGAATCCTTGGCTACAAGTTCCTTGATGAACTTTTCACCGGCCTCGCGGTTGGCTATGGCCTTCGGGTTGCGCTCCTTTGCGGCACGTATCTCCTTCTGCATCATCATGTTCACCATACCCTGCATGGTCATTGGGTTTACAGTAGAGTCGCTAAGGAAAGCCTTCTTGAACTGTGCCACCAGCAGATAGGTGTTAAGTTCCAGCTGCTGTTGCTCCTTGAGGCTCTTCACCATGTTGATGAGGTTTGCACCCATTATCATGCCTTGGCGGTAGCTGTCATCGGCGGTATCCACGTTGATAGCCATTTCAAACCCACGCATGAAAGCGTCCTTGTCGAAAGTCGAATCGGTGCGAGTGAATTGCTCGGCCATGCCATAGCCATACATTTCACCCATCGTCATGCTCAGTGTATCGAGCGAAGTCTTCACTTCTCCGCTGTCGGCCACGCCGTTGCAGCTCACCAATGAAGATGCGGCCACAATGGCGGCGGCAGCCAAAATAGAAATCTTTTTCATTTCCCTCTGTGTTTATATTGATTTGTTAAGTTATTGTGTTATCCCACCTTTATCAGCTGAATGTCGAAGATAAGCGTCATGTTGGGGCCGATGATGCCGCCCGCGCCTTGCGGCCCGTAAGCGAGGTCCGACGGCACGAATATACGCCACTCGGCACCCTGTTTCATCATTTGCAGGGCCTCGACCCACCCGGGTATCACCTGCGTGACACCGAATGTGGCAGGCTCGCCGCGCTCGACCGAGCTGTCGAACACACGCCCGTCGATAAGTGCTCCCGTGTAGTGCACGGTCACCGTGTCGGTAGGCTTTGGCGACACCCCTTCGCCCTCCTTGATTATCTCATATTGCAGCCCGCTTGCCGTGGTGTGCACCTCCGGCCGCTTGGCATTCTCGGCCAGGTATTGCTCGCCGGCTTTCTTGTTCACTTCTTGCAGGCGGTTTTCCATCTCGGCAAAGAAACGGTTCACCGTCTGTTTCGCCTCGTCGAGCGACATTTGCGAAAGGTCGCCTTTGTAAGCTGCCTCCACGCCGGCAGCGAAATCGCCATAATTGATGCTCTCGATGCCCGAGCGCATGAAATTGTTCCCCATGCTCAAACCCAAGGCATAACTTAATTTATCCATATAATTGATGTTTCATTTACTGCTTAAACAATTGTGCGTTAACGGCATGGCACCAGCAAGCAGGCACCCGCCATGCTAATCGGCTACAAAGGTAGAGTTAAAAATAATCGCAGGCATTATATTTTCAGTAAAAAATATTAAATTTGCAATTAGGCAATAACGCAAAAGCATATTTAAAACCCAAATTACGAGTGTCATGAAAAAATTAGTGGTTTCAACCGGAGCCGGCATAAGTGCCGAAAGCGGGCTATCGACCTACCGCGATGCCGGCGGCCTATGGGACAATTACCCAGTGATGCAAGTGGCCTCGGCCGACGGGTTCCGCCGCGACCCTGCACTGATACACCGTTTCTACAACGAACGCCGCGAGCAGCTCGTGGGCTGCAAGCCCAATGCCGCGCACTACGGGCTGAAGGAGCTTGAACGGCACTTCGACGTGAGGATTATAACGCAAAACGTCGATGACCTGCACGAACGCGCAGGCAGCACACACGTGCTGCACCTGCATGGCGAACTGATGAAAGTGCGCTCGATGACGCACCCCGAGCGCGTGTATGACGTGCGCGACGTAACCGGCGGCAGCCTTGAGACCTCGCTCGACACGCGCGACCCGTATGGCGACCCCGTCCGCCCGCACATAGTGTTCTTCCAGGAACCGGTGCCAAATTTCGCCCCGGCCGCCGAACTTGTGGAGCAGGCCGACATATTCGTGGTGATTGGCACGTCGCTCGTGGTTTACCCTGCCGCAAGCCTCATCTCATACGTCAAGAGCGGAGTACCCATCTATTACATCGACCCCCACCCGGCCGACACCGGCTCGCTGCCAGTGACCGTAATACGCGAAAAGGCCACCACCGGGGTGCAAAAACTCGCCCAAATGCTCCTCCACGGCTCCTGACCATGCGGCCACACTGCGGCAAAGGCAGCATCTTATTTGCAAGTTTTTAGGAAATAGATTAACTTTGTATTTGTAATTGTGGCACTGCCCCACGCTTGCGATGTGGCTGCCACGGGATAATGCAATTAGCACAACCGACAACGACACGATGAAAGTCAAAATACACCGCGAAGGTCTTAACATACTGTTAGCACTGCTGTTCATACTGCTGCTAATCAACATTTCGGCGTGGGTGTTCATTGAATACAAGATAATTCCTTCCATATTCATTGCCATATCCACCGTTATGTATCTGCTGGCCGTGAACTTCTTCCGCAGCCCGCGCCGCCGTTTCAAGGGCGACCCGGAGGGTGCCGTCGTGGCATCGGCCGACGGTACGGTGGTGGCTCTTGAGGAGGTATATGAAGACGAGTACCTGCACTGCAACGTCATCCAGCTGTCGATTTTCATGTCGATATTCAACGTGCACGCCAATTGGCCCTCGGTGGAAGGCCGGGTGGAATACGTCAAGCACCATTCGGGGCGTTTCCTCGCCGCCTACCTGCCCAAGTCGAGCAGCGAAAACGAGCGTTCGGCCATAGTGATACGTGCCAAGAACGGCCAGGAGGTGCTGATGCGGCAAATTGCCGGGGCCATAGCCCGACGCATTGTCACCTACGCCCAGCCAGGCGACTACGTTACACTCGACCGCCACATCGGTTTCATAAAATTCGGGTCGCGCGTCGATATTTTCCTGCCGCTCGATGCCGAAATATTGGTGAAATTAGGCGACAAGACGGTGGGCGGAATAACACAAGTGGCGCGGCTGAAAAGCAAGCAATAACGACAACTGCTCACACATTTTCTCGATACCATTTTTTTGCACCCAACATCATGAACCTGCTTGAACCTATAAAGAACAACATACCCAACGCCATCACCTGCCTCAATCTGCTTTCGGGCTGCCTTGCCTGCATTTGTGCATCGCATGGCAGCGAGCATATAGGCGGCGACCCAGTGGCAATCACCTATTACCAGCTGGCTTTCATAATGATAGCCGCCGCAGCTGTGTTCGATTTCTTCGACGGCTTTGTGGCGCGGCTGCTCGGGGCGGTATCGTCGATAGGCAAGGAGCTCGATTCGCTCTCCGACTGCGTGAGTTTCGGCCTTGCTCCCGCGCTCATCTTGTATTTCATGTTGCGCGAGCTATACCCGTCGTCGTGGGTGGCATATAGCGCGTTGCTCGTTGCCGTATTCGGGGCTGTGAGGCTGGCACGGTTCAACACCGACGACAGCCAGGCCACATCGTTCGTGGGGCTACCCATCCCGGCCAATGCCATCTTCTGGATAGGCTTTTGCGATTATTTCTATGCCATAGAGCCGGCCGGCGAGGCAGGCCTGTGGGTTGCATTCGCGGCAGTAGTGCTGCTAAGCTATGCCATGGTGTCGCGCCTGCGAATGTTCTCGCTAAAGTTCAAAAGCTACGGCTTGTGCGGCAATGTGCACCGCTACCTGCTCGTGGCAGGCACAGTGGCTGCCATTGTGCTGCTCGGGGTGAAAGGGCTGGCCGTGTCGATAATATTCTATTTCGTGCTGGCACTGCTTTTCCTGCGGCAAGAAAAAGACGCAGTTTCGCACCGATAAAAATCCTCCAGATAGTAACACGCATCCTTTTCACCTTACCCCCCCATCCGAGGCACTGCCGTAAGGTATGGAACTATTTCGTAACTTTATGGCGGCATATAAATAAGGAAATATGGGAATAAGGAAATTCTTCAACGACTTGAAAAGCCACGGCCACAGGCGCACGCTTGGCGGGCTCGACTTTTTCCGCTACATCGGGCCGGGGCTGCTGGTAACGGTAGGGTTCATCGACCCGGGCAACTGGGCATCGAACTTCGCGGCAGGCTCGCAATTCGGCTATTCGCTGCTGTGGGTGGTGACGCTCTCCACCGTCATGCTCATCATCTTGCAGCACAATGTGGCCCACTTGGGCATAGCCACCGGGCTGTGCCTCTCGGAGGCGGCCACACGATATGCACCGCGGTGGGTGTCGCGCCCCATACTGGCATCGGCTGTCGTGGCCTCCATTTCCACTTCACTTGCCGAAATACTGGGCGGTGCCATAGCATTAGAGATGCTTTTCGGCATACCCATAGCCTGGGGAGCCGTGCTCACCACGGCGGTAGTGCTTATAATGCTGTTCACCAATTCCTACAAGCGCATCGAGCGAGCCATAATCACTTTCGTCTCCATCATAGGGCTGTCGTTCATCTACGAGCTGTTCCTTGTCGATATTGATTGGCCAAGTGCCATGCGCGGCTGGGTCACGCCCACCTTCCCCGACGGCAGCATGATAGTGATAATGAGCGTGCTCGGTGCGGTGATTATGCCCCACAACCTGTTCCTGCACTCCGAGGTGGTGCAGAGCCTCGAATACCACAAGCAGGGGGAAAAGTCGATACGCTCGCGGCTCAAATATGAGCTTTTCGACACACTTTTCTCGATGATTGTCGGCTGGGCCATCAACAGTGCCATGATACTGCTTGCAGCCGCGGCCTTCTTCGGCGGCGGAGTGCCGGTAGAGGAATTGCAGCAGGCCAAGGAACTCATGACCCCGCTGCTGGGCGAAAACGCAGGCAACATATTTGCCGCGGCACTGCTGCTGGCCGGCGTGTCATCGACCGTGACGAGCGGCATGGCGGCCGGCTCAATCTCGGCTGGCATCTTCGGCGAGTCGTACCACGTGAAGGACTCCCACTCGCAGATAGGCATAGTGGCCTCACTCGGCATAGCGTTGCTGCTCATCTTCTTCATCGGCGACCCGTTTCAGGGGCTGCTCGTCTCGCAAATGGTGCTAAGCCTGCAATTGCCGTTCACCGTGTTCCTGCAAGTGTGGCTCACTTCGTCGCCAAGGGTGATGGGACAGTATGCCAACACGCCGCTCAACCGTGCCGTCCTTTACGGCATCGCCATAATAGTGACACTGCTCAACATATACCTGCTCATAGCGCAGTAACACACCGCTACACCTGCGGCGCGGCGGTGCGCAGCTTGGCATCGCGCAGGTGGCGGAAGGTGTTGAACGTCTCGAAGATGTCGGCCAGGGCTATGGTGGCGTTTTCCACTTGCCGCTCATATAGCTGTGCGCCTTGCCGCGTGCCGGCGGCGTTGCCTTGCAGCACACTGCCCATTCCGCTTATCTCCTCCACAAGGCGCATTTGCAGCGACAGCAATTCGTATGCCCCGATGTTGGTGTTGTTCGACGCAATCTGTTGCGGCAAGTTGCTGCAGCATCCCTCGGCGTAGGGCAATATGCCGTCGGTGCTGCGCCATATACGTTTCAAGTCGTTCCACGTGAAACCCTCTGGCAGGGCCGTGTCGGGGAACAGCAGCACACCCTTGGCACTTGCCCCCATCACATGGTCGATGAGGGTGATTAGGCGATTGATGTACTTCTGCTGGTCGATGATGTCCTCCACAAACGAATGCACCTCGCCGTCGGTAAGCGGATAAAGCTTTATCACGAACGGGTGCGAACGGTGCCCGTAGGGCGACGCATAGTGTGCCAAGCAATGCCCGTCGGGGGCGAACCACCGGCAGTGCCACGTCTCTTCTATCCCCCACCTCGCATCAATTTCGGCTATGCCCGCACTGCGCCGACGAGCGTTCTCGGCATCGATGTCGGCCATGCGGCAAGTGTCGGCCACATACAGCTCGCCAAGTGCACGGTCGTGGCACTCCACCACTTCCTGCATCTCCAGTGTCCACACTTCTATGGCACGAGCCAGCCCGTCGGCGGCAGTGAAGAAGTCGCCACCGCCCTCGGCATCATCGCCCACGCTCCTGCCGCGCACGCCGGGTAGCTCCATTTGGGAATACACTTCCCTTATGCGGCGAGCGCGGTTGCGGTCGCCGCCTGCAAGCATCTTTATCAGCTGCCCCACGTTCAAGTTGTGCAGATAGCCTGCAATTTTGCAATCGCGGCAATGCACATCTTCCATCACATTCGAGAAGAAACGGTTGGGATTAAGGTTTTCCACGCGCCCACCCACGTCCACCCGTTGCAGGCAGCAGCCCGAGATAAGGAACTCTTCGAGTGCGCGGCTGTCAAGCTCGTTGATAATGTCGGTGCCACCGTCGATGCCGCTGCGGAAACGTCCCACCACGCTGCGTACCAAGCGTCGTATCACATTGTTGGTGAGCGGTTCGTGTCCGCTCTCCTGCAGCCGCCTGTATTCGCTGCACCGCCGCCCGCCGGCATCAGTCACTGTGTCGCCCCATTGCGAGCCGTAGGTGAAATCCTTGTTGCGGCGACGCTTGCCACGCAGCCCCGCCCAGCCGGTCCAGGCCGAGTGCGCTACTTCAAATACTTGCCGGTTGGCGGCATTGTTGCTTGTGTTTTCCATGTTTGCATGATTGTTTTTTTATTGGCAAAATTATGCACAGGGCTTTGTCCGTAAGGCATTCAAAAATGACAGGCAAACACCGTATTAACCAATATTAACAAAATGGGGGGGGTAATTACAAAAATTATTTGTTCTTTTGTTAATTAAACAGACCTAATATCAACAATTAAAAAACGTATAACAAATATTTCTTAAATTTAAAGGTGCTTTACTCATTTTCAGTCTGACGATGTGCACACTCGTTTCGTGTGTCGAGGATGAGAAGAACCCGTTTGAAAACGCAGACGGGTCGGAAACCGGAGAGGTATTCGACGTGAAACTGCCCGGCATGGGAGATTTCTATGTCGGTACTGAAATAGAACTACGTGGCAACGGTTTCACCGCAGGCGATGAAATCTATGTGACTAATGTTGACAATTCGTCATTGCAGGCCCAGGCACGTGTGACAAGATACACTGCCGACAAGTTGTTCTTCATCATGCCTGGCGGCGTAGTGGAATATGGCGGCAACGTCGAAGTTTCGCTTGTGCGTAACGGCGAGTGGCACACGCTTGGCACATTGTATGTGAATAATTTTGGTTTCAATAATATGGGCTTTGACTCCACAGGTGGCGAATATATCGAAATCAACGGCGAGTATGCCGATGGCGACAAGGCTTATTACCAGGATATGGACGACTATGGCCAATTGCTGGGGCAGCCTGTGGAAATAGACTTGGAGCTGCAAAACTACGGTGACGCATATTCTGATATTGTAATCACATCGGTGTTTTATCCATTGACCAACCAATATACGTTCGTTTACGAGCATAACGGGGAAACTGCAATAGAGCAGCAAATGGGAAATGTCAACCCGATATGGCCTAATCAGTATACTACCAATGTAGGAGAAACGGTATTCGTGAAATGGCGCGGGTTCAAGGATGGTGACAGAATTCTGCTTTCACCCGACGATGGTGGCATTGAAAATGCAGTAGCCACCATCGACAACCCCATCATCGAAGAAGGCGGGCTGGCATTTGAAGTGCCGGACATTCCTGAAATGCAATACGAGATTTTATTACAACGTTATGAAGGCCATGCCACTATCATAGGTTACTTGAATGTTTATAACTACTAATTTCGAGCAAAAATGGAACACAATATATTCTTTATGATGCTGGCCATGGCAGGCTTTGCCACAATGCCTGCTATGAGCCAGGAACTGGGCGACACCGTAAGCATGACTCCTCTCCAGCCTGCAATGGTGCAAGTCGCCGACACCGTTGCCGCCGAGGACTTCAACGAGGATGCTATGTATGACAACGACCGCGATGCCGAGCTCGACTCGCTGCGCCGCATGGTTGGCGAATTGCAATCGTCGGTTCAAACAGTGAAAGACAAACAGGCCGAAACCGACCAGGAAGCCCTGTACAAGCGCATCTGGAACGACCGCGCTAAATACTTCAACATTTATTATGTGAAACAGAGCCTCACCCAGGAAGCCATCAACGGAACGTGGAAGAACGACTTCGGCGTGGCACTGGCCATGGGCAAGACATTCTACCTGCACAAGAAACCCATACTGGGCATGATAAAATTCGGCATCGACTGGAGTTTCTTCGACATCAACTTCTCGAAGTATTCCGACAACTGGGGTTTCTTTAACGGCGATTACGGATACTCAACCGACGGTAATTATGGCGGCGGAGACTATTGGTATCCCGAGGACTACGGCAATGAATATGGCTATGGCATTGAGCCCGAGGACGTTTACCAGGCCGAGATAGGCACGGCCATAGGCGTGTCGGTGACGGTGAACCCCTACGACCACATAAAGGTTAGCGGCCACTTTCGAGTAATCCCGTCATACTCCATGCTTTACGCAGCCGAGGACTTCAGCAGCAGCTACGGCACATTCTTCTCGGCAGGCGGCGCTATTGCATGGAAAGCCATCTCGGTGGGCATCGAAGGACGCTGGGGCAAGGCCAAATACAACAGCGTGTTCAATGTGGACGACATGGAAGAAATGGAAGATACCGGCGAAATATTCGAAGGCAACTACGACGGCTCGTCGAAGTGGAAAACCGGTTCCGTCCGTTTTTACATCAGCTTCAGGTATTAACCCGACTAAACTAATAAGCCTAATTGGACTAATTTAGCCCGATTAGGCTTATTAGCAATCCTTTTGCCGCATAAAAATCACGAAAAGGGTTGAATATTAGAGGGAAAATTTGTATCTTTGCGCCGATTTAACTCTACTATTTTGGAAAAATTTGACGAATTTGACCTTTTTTTGAAAGGTATGCCCGTTGGTACACAGGAGTTTAGCTACCACTTGGGCTTGGATTTTTTCAGAAAGATGGAAAGTTCCGATGTGTCGTCGGCCGACGTGGAAGTGTCGTTGTCGGCGAAACGCGTTGGAGACACATATAAGTTGTTCTTCACCCTCACAGGCGTGATAGGAATACCGTGCGACCGCTGCCTCGACGAGATGGAGCATCGCGTTGACACGACCTACGCCATGAGCGTGAAGTATGGCGACGAATATTACGAGGGCGACGACGTAGTAGTAATTCCCGAGTCATGGGATGCCTATAACGTGGCCCGTGCGATATGCGACACGGTGATGCTCACCATCCCCATCATGCACACCCACGAGGAGGGCAAGTGCAACGAGGAGATGAGCCGCCTGCTGAGGCAGCACTCGGCAGCCGGCGATGACACCGAAACCGATGACACCGACGACGGCGGCAGCAGCGACCCACGGTGGGAGGCGCTGCGAAAATTGAAAAACAATAATTAATAATATATAATTACGTAAAAAGAGATGGCACATCCTAAACGAAAACAATCGAAGACCCGCACAGCCAAGAGAAGGACTCACGACAAGGCTGTTGCCCCGACAATTGCCCTTTGCCCCAACTGCGGCGCATGGCACATATATCACACCGTATGCCCCGAATGCGGCTATTACCGCGGTAAGATAGCTATCGAAAAAGGCGCAGCCCAATAAAAGAGGCACACGCATAACACCGATAAGAGTGCGTCAAGAAAAAACGCCGACGACTACGATTACTATATGCCTTGTGTAACACACCCCGGTCGCATGACGGCCTAAGGTAGTACCCAAGGGATATAGTAGTTATCGTTTACATCGGCCACGCATGAATGCCCAACCGAACTTTACAATCAAGAATTATGGCTAACGCTAACATAACTGGCATTGCTTCATATACGCCCGATTATGTACTCACCAACGACGAACTGTCGCGCATGGTGGAGACGAGCGACGAATGGATTACCACGCGCGTGGGAATCAAGGAGAGGCGAATCTTGAAAGAGCCGCATGCCGGCTCGTCGTATATGGGGGTGAGAGCCCTCAACAAGCTGCTTGAGGAAACAGGAACCCGTGCCGAGGAGATAGAACTCATAATCTGCGCGACGTCGAACCCCGACTACCGATTCCCATCGACGGCATCAATCATCGCATACCAGTGCGGTGCCACCAATGCCTACGCCTACGACATACAAGCCGCCTGCGCAGGTTTCGTGGTGTCGATGCAGTCGGCATCGGCCTACATCAAAAGCGGACTCTACAAGAAGGTAGTGGTGATAGCCGCCGAAAAGATGTCGAGCATGACCAACTACAAGGACCGCACCACCTGCCCGCTATTCGGCGACGCTGCCGTGGCAGTGCTCGTGGAACCTACCGAGGAGAATGTGGGCGTGATCGACGGCGTGTTCCACGTCAACGGCGAGGGACTGCCGCACTTGGTGATGAAAGCCGGCGGTTCGGCCAACCCCGCATCGGTCGAGAACGTGCAGGCCGACGAGCACTACGTGTACCAGGAAGGACGCGCGGTTTACAAGCATGCCGTTACCGATATGTATGAATCGAGCAAGGAGATAATGGCCCGCAACGGATTGACGGTCGATACCATCGACTGGTTCATACCTCACCAGGCCAACTTGCGCATCATCGAGGCCGTAGGGTCGCGGCTCGGCATCGCCAACGAGAAAGTGCTCGTGAACATACAGCACTACGGCAACACCAGCGCGGCATCAATCCCATTGTGCATCGACGAATACAAGGGCCGCCTGAAGAAAGGCGACAAGATAGTCCTCACCGCCTTCGGCGCAGGATTCACATGGGGTGCAATGTACCTCATTTGGGGAATATAATCCCCGGCCCATAACCATAATCCCACACCCGACTGCCTTAGGCGCATCTTCACGGACACCATCGGCGGAGTTGTGGGATTTTGTTTTGCCACATAATTCATGCGTACCCCCAAAAAAACAAAAACAGCCAATATGGAACATAAAGCAGGATTCGTAAACATAGTGGGTAACCCCAACGTGGGAAAATCGACACTGATGAACCGCCTTGTGGGCGAGCGCATCTCGATAATCACCTCCAAGGCGCAAACCACACGGCACCGCATAATGGGCATCGTGAACACCGATGAATACCAGATAGTGTTTTCCGATACTCCGGGGGTGCTGAAACCCAAGTACAAGTTGCAGGAAAGCATGCTCGAATTCTCGGAAGAAGCACTCGTGGATGCCGACATTCTGCTTTACGTCACCGACGTGGTGGAGTCGATTGAGAAAAACCGCTCATACCTCGACAAGGTGGCACGGATGAAAATCCCCATATTGCTTGTAATCAACAAAATCGACCTACTGAAGGGGAACAACGACCTGGTGGCGATAATCGACCGCTGGCGCCAGGTGCTGCCCACGGCCGAAGTGTTCCCTATGTCGGCACGCGAGAACTTCAACGTCGATAACCTCATGAGGCGCATCGTGGAGCTGCTGCCGCCGTCGCCACCTTTCTTCGGCAAGGACGACCTCACCGACCGCCCAGCCCGTTTCTTCGTCACCGAAATCATACGCGAGAAACTGCTGCTCGACTACGACAAAGAGGTGCCATACGCCGCCGAGGTGATGGTGGAACTGTTTGACGAAAAGCCCGAGTCGATACACATAATGGCGGTGATATACGTGGAGCGCGACAGCCAGAAGGCGATAATCATAGGCCACGGAGGGCAAAAGCTGAAACGCGTGGGAATCGAAGCGCGCAAGGACATCGAGGCATTCTTCCAAAAGCACATTTATCTTGAACTCTACGTGAAAGTGGAGAAAGACTGGCGCAACAAGGAGAACAAGCTGCGCTCGTTTGGCTACAAAGATTAATCACTAATTTATAATTACGACAGCTAACACAGACTTTTTTATGGGAAAACTTATTGCAATAGTAGGCCGGCCAAATGTGGGCAAATCCACACTGTTCAACCGCCTCACGGGCGCGCGCACGGCCATCGTTGACGACACTTCAGGCACCACGCGCGACCGCCAGTATGGCAAGACCGAGTGGAACGGCGTGGAAATGTCGGTCGTGGACACAGGCGGCTGGGTTGTCAACTCCGAAGATATTTTTGAAGAAGAAATCAACAAGCAGGTGGCCATAGCCATCGAGGAGGCCGACGTGATACTCTTCGTGGTGGACATAAAGAACGGCATCACCGACCTCGACGACCATGTGGCGGCAATATTGCGCCGCTCGCGCAAGCCGGTGATTGTGGTGGCCAACAAGGCCGATGACCTCACATACTTCGGCGAGGCCGAGTTTTACGCCTTCGGGCTGGGCGACCCCATTGCCGTGTCGGCAATCAACGGGTCGGGCACGGGCGACCTGCTCGACCGCATAGTGGAACTTATGCCCAAGGAGGCCGCCGAGGAGGCTCCCACCGAACACCTACCCAAGTTTGCCATCGTAGGCCGCCCCAACTCGGGGAAATCGTCGATAGTGAACGCTTTCATAGGCGAGGAGCGCAACATAGTGACCAACATCGCAGGCACCACGCGCGACAGCATATACACACGCTACAACAAGTTCGGGTTCGACTTCTACCTCGTTGACACCGCCGGCATACGCAAGAAGGCAAAGGTGAACGAGGACATAGAATACTACTCGGTTATACGCAGCATTCGCGCCATCGAGAACAGCGACGTGTGCATACTCATGATTGATGCCACGCGCGGCATCGAGGGGCAAGACGCCAACATCTTCTCGCTCATTCAGCGCAACCGCAAGGGGCTGGTGGTGTGCGTCAACAAGTGGGACTTGGTGGAAAACAAGAGCACGGCGGCCATAAAGACGTTTGAAAACGCCATCCGCAACCGTTTCGCCCCGTTCACCGATTTCCCCATCATATTCGGGTCGGCACTCACCAAGCAGCGCATCCTCAAGGTGCTTGAAAGCGCGGTGCAAGTGTATGAGAACCGCAACCGCAAGATACCGACCTCGGAACTCAACAACGTGATGCACGAGGCCATCGAGGCATATCCGCCACCGGCCAACAAGGGCAAATACGTGAAAATTAAATACGTGACCATGCTCAAGGAGGCCACGATACCCTCGTTCCTCTTCTTCTGCAACCTGCCGCAGTGGGTGAAAGAACCCTATAAGCGGTACCTTGAAAACAAAATCAGGGAGACGTGGAACTTCAGCGGAACACCCATCAACGTGTTCATGCGCGAAAAATAACCGCGCACGGGCTGTGAAATTTAAACAGGCTCTAACAATCGTTGATATTAATTCAAACAATCGGGGTTTGTATTTCCGATATTCCTGCGTAAATTTGCACTGCTAAAGTAAAAGGAATTTTTTCATAATAACAACAAACAACAAAAAATATATACTTGAATTTTGGTTATGAGGGGGGTACGTATTTGTGAAAATACGTGCTTCTTTTTTTCTGACCAAAATGGTCTGAAAGAAACCCAAAATAACTTGACGTAATTTAAATATTGCAAAATTCAAACAAACTCTAAACCGATTCTAATAATATTTAGCGAACAAGATTTGCCCCGTTGCAGTTTTTTGCCGAAATTTGTGTTTGATGCCACACACGCACCGCCCAAAATGGAGGAGCGTTGCCAAGTGGCACGATGTTTGCCACTATTGAGTGTACTAATAGCGCATTTTTTTTGACAGATGGAATTTCTACTTATAATATTGCTACTGCTGTTCCTGCTCCTGTGGCCGGTGATTAAAGCCGGGTTCAAGGTGTGGAGACAGGTGAGGCAGATGAACCGCACCTTCCAGCAGGCCCGCGAAGCGCAATATGGCGGCACCAGGGCTCGCAGCGGGCAGGCAGGCGGAGACCGGCAGCGCAGGCACCGCCGCCGCGGCAAGATTTTCGGCCCGGGCGACGGCGAATATGTGGCGTTTGAAGAAATAATAGAGAGGCGCCAGTCGGTGCAATATGTGGAAGTGGCCGATGCCGAGCCGCGCATAACCGATGCCACGTTTGAAGAAATAAGATTGTGATGGCCGGCGAAGAAGTTTATTACACCCACACGCTGCCCAACGGGCTGAGGGTGGTGTTCATGCCCGTGGCATCGCAGGTGGCATATTGCGGATTGTCGATCGACGCAGGCAGCCGCGACGAGCAGCCAGGCCAGTTGGGGCTTGCACACTTCGTGGAACACACCATATTCAAGGGAACACGCCACCGCCGCGCATGGCACATACTCAACCGCATGGAGCGCGTGGGCGGCGAGCTTAACGCCTACACCACCAAGGAGAACACCACCGTATATTCCATCTTCCCGTGTCGGCACCTGAGCCGGGCAACCGAACTTATAGCCGACTTGATAGCCTATTCCACTTTTCCTGAGCGTGAAGTGACGCGCGAGCGCGAAGTAGTGCTCGACGAGGCAGCATCCTACCGCGACTCGCCAGCCGAGGCCGTTTACGACGATTTCGAGGACATGGTATGGGACGGCAGCGAACTTGGCCACAACATACTGGGCGTGGAGGAAGACTTGCGCCGGTTCACCGGCGACGACTGCCACCGCTACCTGTCGCGGCTTTACGTGCCAGGCAACATGGTATTCTTCGTGCTTGGCGACTTCAAGCCGCAGGCCGTGTTCCGCACAGTAGAGAGGTACATGGGATGCCTCAACCACCCCATGCCGCAACGCAGCCGAAAGGCACCCGTGGTGCGCCCCACCTTCAGGGAAGAACGCGACATGGGGCTGCACCAGGCTCACACCATATACGGTGCCCCGGTGTGCAGCATGCACGACGAGCAGCGTTACGCTTTGCTGCTGCTTAACAACCTGCTTGGCGGCCCCGGGATGAACTCGCTGCTCAACATAGCCATTCGGGAACGCCGCGGATATGCCTACACGGTGGAATCGTCGGCCACGCTGTTCAGCGACTGTGGGGTGCTACAAGTGTATTTCGGCAGCGACCTGTGCCATGTGAGGCCGTCGATACGCGTAATAAGCGACACCATCGAGCGGCTTGCCGCAAAACCGCTGTCAGACCGCGCCCTCGACGCTGCCAAGAACCAGTTCATAGGACAATTGGTGGTTGCCAGCGACAACAACGAAGCCCTGGCCCTGTCGGTAGGGAAAAGTTTCCTGTACCACGGCAAGGTCGAGAGCAATGCCGCCACAGCCGCCCACATAGCCGCCGTCACCGCCCAGCAACTGATGGACGCAGCCTCGCTTATACTCCCCGACAAAGCCTCGGTACTCACATTCAAGTGAGCGATGCGATATGCACATCGTATCTATACAAAAACTGCCGAAAAGGACTATGGAAAAAAATGGATAAATTTCTTTGTCCTACTGCTTATTTAAGCTATCTTTGCAAAAATAGTGTCGTGCCCGCCTGCAATGGCCACAGCACCACTTGCCCGAAGCATAAACTGATACAAGATATATACCATCAAACCAATTAACTTATGATTTCTAAAAATGTTGCTATCGGCGCGGCTCTGTTATTGATGCCAGCCATGCAGGCAGTAGATTTGCAAGCTGCCGAAACTGTTGCGTCGCCCAATGGCGAGGTAGTGGTTAATTTCGATGTAAAAGACGGGTGGCCCATTTACAGCGTGGACTACAAGCAGCAACCCGTAATCCTCGAAAGCCGACTGGGCTTGGAACTTGACGACGTGAGTATGCGCAACTCGTTCGAGTCGTTCGACCTCACCGGCGGCGAGACCAACAAACTCTCGCTCATGGACGGTTTCGAGTTGACAAACACCGAACGCTCGTCGTTCGATGAAAACTGGATTCCCGTATGGGGCGAAGAGAGCGTAATCCGCAACCACTACAACGAAATGGCCGTGACACTCACGCAGCCGGTATTCGACCGCTACATCATAATACGTTTCCGCGTTTACGACGAAGGCGTGGGATTTCGCTACGAGTTCCCGCAGCAAAAGAACCTTGTGTATTTCACCATCAAGGAGGAACACACACAATTCGCAATGACCGGAGACCACACCGCATACTGGATTCCGGGCGACTACGACACCCAGGAATATGACTACACCAAGAGCCGCCTGAGCGAAATTCGCGACCTTATGAAGACTGCCGTGACACCCAACTCGTCGCAGACGGTGTTCTCGCCAACCGGCGTACAGACGGCATTGATGATGAAAACCGACAACGGCTTGTATATCAACCTGCACGAGGCAGCACTCGTCGATTATTCGTGCATGAGCCTCAACCTCGACGACAAGGCCATGATATTCGAGTCGTGGCTCACTCCCGACGCTCAGGGCAAGAAAGGATATATGCAAACGCCCTGCAAGTCGCCGTGGCGCACCGTCATCGTCAGCGACGATGCTCGCGACATACTTGCCTCGCGCATGACGCTCAACCTCAACGAGCCGTGCAAATACACCGACACTTCGTGGATAAAGCCGGTGAAATACATAGGCGTGTGGTGGGACATGATTACCGGGCGTGGCAGCTGGGCCTACACCGACGACGTTTACTCGGTGAAACTCGGCGAAACCGACTACACCAAGACCAAGCCCAACGGCAAGCACTCGGCCAACACCGAAAATGTGAAACGATACATCGACTTTGCCGCCAAGCACGGTTTCGACCAGGTGCTTGTGGAAGGCTGGAACCAGGGCTGGGAAGACTGGTTCGGGCAATCGAAGGATTATGTGTTTGACTTCGTAACCCCATACCCCGACTTCGATGCCGAAGAACTCAACCGCTATGCCCACAACAAGGGCGTGCGCCTGATGATGCACCACGAAACATCATCGTCGGTTCGCAACTACGAACGCCACTTGGACAAGGCTTACCAATTCATGGTTGACCACGGCTACAACTCGGTCAAGAGCGGATATGTGGGCAACATCATACCTCGCGGCGAACACCACTACGGGCAATGGATGGTGAACCATTACTTGTATTGCGTAACCAAGGCTGCTGAATACAAAATCATGGTCAACGGGCATGAGGCAGTGCGTCCCACCGGCCTGTGCCGCACTTATCCCAACCTTATAGGCAACGAGTCGGCCCGCGGCACCGAATACCAGGCATTCGGCGGCAGCAAGCCCGGCCACACTTCCATATTGCCGTTCACGCGCCTCGTAGGTGGGCCGATGGACTACACCCCTGGCATCTTCGAGATGAACGTGAGCAAGATGAACCCCGACAACAAGTCGCACGTCAATAGCACCATCTGCGGGCAACTCGCACTGTATGTAACTCTTTACAGCCCGCTACAAATGGCCGCCGACGTTCCCGAAAATTATGAGCGTTTCATGGACGCATTCCAGTTCATAAAAGATGTGGCAATCGATTGGGACCGCTCGGTTTACCTTGAAGCCGAACCTATGGAATACGTCACCATCGCCCGCAAGGAAAAGGACGGCGACCGCTGGTTTGTGGGCTGCACGGCTGGCGACAACGACCACCGTTCGGAAATCAAGCTCGACTTCCTCGACAGCGGGCGCAAATACGAGGCAACCATATATTGCGACGCAGCCGATGCCGACTATAAGACCAACCCGCAAGCCTACGACATCACCACCAAGAAAGTCGATAGCAAGACCACGCTCAAGCTCACAGCCAAGGCTGCCGGTGGCTACGCCATCACGCTCCGCCCGGTGGAATAACAACAAAAGACCATAACCCACAAAAAAATGTTGTGCCAACTTTTTCATGGCACAACATTTTTTTATTTTGCTATTCTGGATATTTACAGGGTACCCGTCTCAATGCGCACACAAATGCGTTCTATCACGGCATCCTCGCTGTTCCCCTCAGGGTCGTAACCCGAGCGCATATTCACACCGAACATACGTCCGAACGTCTGCCAAAAACCTGCTCTGAACGAGCCAAGAAACGCCTTGACTATGTTGAACGACGACTGGTGCGTCTCGCGGTTGATAAGTTTCACCAGCATACGGGCTTGCGACCGCGTGAACGTCTTCATTACCGGCTTGTATTGTTCGAAAATGGCATCCTCAAAGTCTTTCAAATACTGTTGCTTCTCCTTTTCGGTCTCGAATGTTTCAAGGTATTCGTATGTTTCAAGCAACGTGGAGCATATAAGTTTGGCATACGGCAAGGTCTTCCGCACGTCGCGCACAGTGCGCCAGTAAAATTCTTCCTCTTTCTTGCTCTTGAACCGTTCGGCAGGATACACAGTAATGGGATTCATCACTATCATGCACACGGTGTCACCTGTAGCCTCGTCCACGAAGTGGTACTTCCCCTTATAAACACGCTGCAGACCCGACGGGGCAGGCTCTACCTCGGGCGTATCGTCCTGAGCCGCCACCGGCAGCTGCCCGGCAACGAAAAACATCAACAATGCCACCGATATATTACGGCACAATTCTCTCATCATCGGTCTAATATACAATCAGCCGCAAAATTATTACATTCCGGCAAATCTATCTCAACAATGCAAGCAATATTAGAAACTGTTTTGAATTTTTTGTCTATGCATTGAGAAGGCATATTTTCGAGCCGATAGCTGATAACTATTGCGCTCACATCACCTCGTGGCGCAAGTCATAGCCGTTGCGCTGCTGCTCGAATTGGCCGGGCATGGATTTCAAGTGGGCAGTGTCGGCCAGTGGGTCGTAGCTCTCCACGATTTGCGCAAGCGTCACCCCCTTGGCTCCACAGGCCGGAGCTGCCGCCACAGGCACTGCTGCATCTATTCCAAAGTGCTTGTTAAGTGCCTCTACTATCATCGCAGTGCCGCGTATTTTCCCCTCTTGCGAATACCCGGCTATGTGCGGAGTGGCCACAAAGGCACGGTCGAGCAACTGCGCGTCGATGTCTGGCTCATTCTCCCAACAATCGATTGCCACATCGCCTATCAACCCGGACTGCAAGCCATCGAGCAAGGCGGCTGTGTCGGTGACGGGCCCGCGCGCACTGTTGATGAGCAGGCGGCAGTGACGCAACCCGTCCACAAACTCCTTGCCGCACAAGTGCCACGTGGCATCGCTGCCAGTGCGGGTAAGCGGCGTGTGGAATGTAATGATGTCGGCCTCGCGAGCTATCTCTCCAAGTTCCACCCCTGGGAAATCACGCTCGGCACGCTTGCGCGGTGGGTCGTTGAGCAGCACCTTGAAACCTATTTCACCGGCCCAACGTGCTATGATGCTCCCCACATGCCCCACTCCTACTATACCAATGGTGAGTTGCGACAGGTCGCCGATGCCGTCGCGGCGCATTAGCCGCCCCACTGTTGACAGCACATATTGCGCCACAGCCGGGGCGTTGCACCCCGGGGCGTTATGCACGGCAATGCCATGGCGGCGGCAATAATCAATGTCGATGTGGTCGGTGCCTATGGTGGCACTGCCCACAAACTGGCACCGGCTACCGTCGAGCAGGGTGGCATCACACCGTGTGCGAGTGCGCACCACAAGTGCATCGGCATCGGCCACGGCACTGGCCGTTATATCCTGGTAAGGCAGATATTCAACCGTGGCATACGGTTCGAGCAGGCCCTTTATATAGGGTATATGATTCTCTATTACAAATTTCATAGCCATTAATAACATAAATTGTATATACACATTCCCACACACAGCACACACAACACCAGCACCGGGATGTACCGCTTGTCGTTTTTGCTAATGGTAAAAGCATGCCCCACCTGCACGGCAAGGCACACATTAAACGTGGGCATATAAGCCATTACATTGTCACTGTCGATGGCCATCATAATAATGGTAGCCATAGTCAACACAGTGAAAAATCCGTTGCAAGCCCTCCGCTTGGCATTATAACTAATTATGTGCACCATGTTCGACAGCAGCAGCAACAACGTAGCGAGTGCCGACAAGGCACACGTGGCCGCTAACCGCCACGAAATCTCCTCCACGTTCCATGCAGCCCGCACGTCGGGCATATCGAAGTCGTCAAACGAGATTATGCCAAAGCCATAGCATATCCAGTAAGGCGTAAGCAGCCCCAGCAGCATGGCAATAAACCCACGCAGCCCCAGCACACGCATCTGCATCGTCCCCACAATAAGCACCACCGCAAGGTACAGTGCCATAAACTGGAACATGGCATAGAAACCAATAAGCGCAAATATCAGGAAGACGCTGCGGGCAGAATAACGCTGATGGTAGGTATTGAAAAGCATATAAGCCGACAGCAATACCACCACAAGCATCAGCGTGCCTTCAAAAAAGCACCCGGCCAGGGCTGGCGTTGCAAGCTGCAACATCAAGAATGCCGACAGCATGATGGCAGCATTGCCTCCCCGAATGAAACCATGCAGGCGGTTAAGATACTTCAGCAGGTATCCGGCTGCCACCACACACGCCACATTGAGCAGCATCTGCGCCACCCCGGCTGGCATCCACAAATTGCACGACGGGAAGAATGCCCCGCTATCGCTGTTGCCGGCAGGCTCGCCCCCCGATGCCACATAAGCCACCGCTGCTGCCACAAACAGCACCGCAGCCGCCACATTAAAGGCCCTTCCTTCGAGGAAACGGTTTATTATTACTTCATTATTCACTCCTTCACGAATTATTTATGGCAAAGTTAGTGCAAAAAACTATGCCAATATGGCAAACTTAGGCTAAATTTGCACAACCATTACATAATACATCTAATAATTTTAAAGGGAAAAAATAGTTTTATGGAAGGATACCCCGTAAAGCAATACGAAGTGCCAGTAAAGCGATATTGCCAGACACTTGATTTGGAAGACGACCCCGAATTGATTGCCGAATACCGCCGCCGCCACGATGCCGCCTGGCCCGAAATCCTGCAAGGAATACGCCAAGTGGGAATACTTGAAATGGATATTTATATCCTTGGCACACGAGTGTTCATGATTGTAGAAACGCCTATGGACTTCGACTGGGACTCGGCAATGGCTCGCCTCGCCACGCTGCCTCGCCAGCAAGAGTGGGAGGACTATATGGCTTTTTTCCAAAAATCAAAGCCCGGCATGACTTCGACCGAAAAATGGCGACCCATGGAACGAATGTTCTGCCTAAACAAATAAAATGGTTGCAGAGACAATGTTGCACATCGTTTCTACAACCATCTCACAGGAAACCTGCGTATATTATTTCAAGTCGAAACCTATATCGCGGCGGAATGTCTTCCCCTCGAAATCAATTTTTTCGATGTTGGCATACGACTTGCGCAAGGCATCTTCCTTGCTGTCGCCGTAGGAGCTGACAGCAATCACGCGTCCGCCCGATGTGAGCAATTCTCCATCGGCTCCGCGGCGTGTGCCTGCATGGAACAAGATGCTACCTTCCACAGCCTCGGTTCCGGTAATTACCTTGCCCTTGGCGTAACTTCCGGGATAGCCGGCCGAAACCACCATCACCGTAGTGGCATAGCGGCTGTCAACCACAAGCTCCCTGTCGGCAAGCGTACCAGTCACCACGCCTTCGAGCAGGTCGAGCAGGTCGCTGCCTATCCGCAGCATCACCACTTCGGTCTCCGGGTCGCCCATGCGCACGTTATATTCTATCACGTAGGGGTCGCCTCCCACATTTATCAACCCAAGGAAAATAAATCCACGGTATGTGATACCTTCCTGGCGCAAACCGCCGATGGTGGGCTTTATGATGCGTTCTTCCACCTTGCGCATAAATTCGCCGTCGGCAAAGCTCACCGGCGACACGGCACCCATTCCGCCGGTATTCGGCCCGGTATCGCCCTCGCCTATCCGCTTGTAATCCTTCGCCACCGGGAGGATTTTGTAACTATCGCCATCGGTAAGCACGAAAACCGAACACTCAATGCCGCTCAAGAATTGCTCTATCACCACACGGCTCGACGATGCCCCAAACATTCCTCCAAGCATCGCCTGCAACTGCGACTTGGCTTCATCCAACTCAGGGATTATCAGCACCCCTTTACCAGCAGCCAGACCGTCGGCTTTAAGCACGTATGGTGGCTTTTGGCTTTCAAGGAACTCGAATCCTTTTTCCACCGTTGCCTCATCTACGCTAAGATGGGCAGCAGTGGGTATGCCGTGGCGATTCATGAACTCCTTGGCAAAATCCTTGCTGCCTTCAAGCTGCGCCCCGGCACGCGACGGGCCAACCACAGGCACATCACGCAATGCGGCATCGGCTGCGAAATAATCATAAATCCCGGCCACCAAGGGGTCTTCATTGCCCACGACGACCATATTCACGGCATTGGCCACAACAAAGTCCTTGATTGCCCCGAAGTCGAGCGGCGACAAGTCAACATTTGTGCCATATTGCATTGTTCCCCCATTGCCGGGAGCTATGTACAAGTGTTCCAACTTGGGGCTTTGGGCCAATTTCCATGCCAAGGCCGATTCGCGGCCACCCGAGCCTAACAATAATATGGTGTATTTCTTCATATCCCAATTTTTTATTCGTTATCGTTTCCTTTATTGTCTTCGGGCAAGTCGTTGCGCCGCCAGCTATTGCGCCGTCCACGTATTATAGGCTGCTCCATGTCGGCCGAAAGCTGCGGCTGCTTGAACTTGATTACGCGGCTCGTGCGCGCCTCGCTATGCTCGTGCTGCCCGTTGCCTTCGCCAGCCGGCACCATGCGCGGTTCCCGCTCGTTGCCGCCATCGGCCTGTCTGTTACGGCGCGATTCCTCTTCGCGGCGGCGTTCATGGTAAGGCTTGCGCAATTTTTCTTCAAGTGCGTTTTTTGGCTTGCCGTCGGTGTGGAACCGCGGTTTGCGGCTACGTCGTTCCCCTCCGTCGGCGGCAGCGTGCTTGTCGCCACCCTCCTCCTTGCGCCATTTGTTGAAACGGGGCTTGTCCTCGCCGTCCTTCTTCACCGTCGGTTCAAACTCCCTACGGCGGTAGGCAGGCTTTCTTTCGCCCTTGAATTCCTCATTTTTCACGCTGCGCCCTTCCTTGCGGAACTCGGCGTATGTGCCTTCGAATATCACATATTCGCGCAGCTCGCACTCAAGCGCACCGTTATACAGAGGGAATTTCAACGACGGCTTAAGCCCTATGGCATCCAGCAACTCGGTATTGCAACCTATCACCCACGCCTTGTAACCCTTGAACACATTCTTCAACTTTTCGCCCAATGTGCGGTAAAGCCCCTCCATGTCTTCCACGGCTATGCGTTCGCCGTAAGGAGGATTGGTCACAAGCACTCCGCCCTCGTGCGCCACTTCCTCTATGTTTTGCAACGGCTGAGCCTTAACTTCGACATATTTGCCCACCGATGCACTCTTGATATTGTGCAGGGCTATGTCCACAGCCTTTGGCGAAATGTCCGAACCATAAATCTTGTGGGTGAAAGGCCGTTCGCGGCTGTCATCGTTATATATCTCTTCAAATAACTCCTGATCGAAGTCGGGCCAACGTTCAAATGCAAAGCTCGACCTGAAAATGCCAGGATTGATGTTCGCAGCAATAAGGGCGGCCTCGATAAGGAACGTGCCCGAGCCGCACATGGGATCCACGAAATCGGTCTCGCCATGCCACCCTGTGAGCATTATGATGCCGGCGGCAAGCACCTCGTTGATGGGAGCCTCGGTCTGCGCCACACGGTAGCCGCGCTTGTGAAGTGACTCGCCCGAACTGTCGAGCGACAATATCACCTCGTTGCCCGAAATATGCACATCAAACATGAAATCGGCATTATTTAGCCTTATCGACGGACGCTTGCCATGCTTTTCGGTAAAATAGTCGGCAATGGCATCCTTCACCCGGTAAGTGACAAACCGGCTGTGGCGGAAATTCTCGCTGAACACAGTCGCGTCGATTGAGAATGTCTGCGACGGGTTTATGTAGTCATCCCAAGCAAAATCCTTGACGGCATTATACAACTCGTCGGCATCCTGCGCATAAAACTTATATATAGGCTTCAATATCCTCAGAGCAGTGCGGCAGCCTATATTGGCACGATACAGCACTGCAAGGTCGCCCGTGAAAGCCACCATGCGGTTGCCCGGTTCTACATTCTCGGCTCCTAATTGTTTCAATTCCTCGGCCAACACGTTTTCAAGCCCTTTAAACGTCTTGGCCACCATTTCAAATTTACTACTTATCATCACTACCCTTTGACGCGTGTGTAATCTTATTGTTGTTGTTTGCTTTAGCTTGTGTCAGCCGCTCGCCTGCGGGAACATCGACCGTGACCCATATATTGCCGCCTATCACGGCATTGTCGCCTATGGTTATGCGCCCCAGTATCGACGCGTTGGAATATATAATCACATTGTTGCCTATGATGGGATGGCGTGGGATACCCTTTATGGGGTTATTGTCCTCGTCAAGGTCGAAACTCTTGGCCCCAAGTGTCACGCCTTGATAAAGTTTCACGTTATTGCCTATGATTGCCGTCGCGCCTATCACCACGCCTGTGCCATGGTCGATGGCAAAATGATGTCCTATGCTTGCACCCGGATGTATGTCAATGCCGGTCTCGGAATGCGCCATCTCGCTTATCATGCGCGGTATGATGGGTATGCCTTCGAGCAGCAATTCATGGGCGATGCGGTGGTTGATTATAGCCTTTATGGCAGGGTAACAATATATCACCTCCTCGTGGCTCGTAGCCGCCGGGTCGCCAAGGTAGATGGCCTCCACATCGGTATGCAGCAACCGCCGCAACTCGGGCAGGCGATGCAGGAAACGCATGGCCACATCACGTGCCGTCTCCATCAATGTTCCGAAATCCTTCTCCTCGGTATTGCGGTACTTGTCGGCAAACATCAACCCTGCCACAAGCTGGTTTTCGAGCAGGCATTTCAGCCGCTCCACCTGCATCCCCATCAAATACTCAAGGTTGAACGCATTCACCTCCTCCTTGCCGAAGAAACCTGGGAACAATACCGACCGGCACAGCATAACTATCTCCTGAATTATATGCTCCTGCGGCAGCGGCTCAAACCCAAGGCGCAAGTGGCACATACGGCACAAACTGTCCTTGTCGGCCAACTCGCTTACCGTGTGCTTCAAGTCAACCTCTACATATCTATGGGATTGCATCATGTTACAATTGTAATTTTGCTTATGCAAAGATACTACTTTACATCTAAAAGACGAAAAAAAGAGCCAAAATCGCTCCCTAATACCTAATTAGCCTAATTGGGCCAATTGGGGTGCAAAAAAGTGAGGCCCGGGCGGCTGTCTCCAGCTGTCCGGGCCTCCCACATGGGGCGGTGACCTACTC
>CALUIB010000005.1 GCA_944320595.1 uncultured Muribaculaceae bacterium
ACGAGAGGGAGCGGGAGCGGTACTTCCACTACACGTTCTATCTGATATTCCGCCTCGTGAGCGTCTATACGGTATATTCCGAAAAGCAGCAGAGCGAGGGGCGCGTGGACTGCATAGTGGAAACTCCCGACTACGTTTATGTCTTCGAGTTCAAGCTCGACGGCTCGGTCGACGATGCGCTGGCACAAATCGAGGAGAAGGGTTACGCCCGCCCCTACGCCGCCGACAGCCGCCGACTATATAAAATTGGCGCGGTGTTCTCCTCGCAGACCGGCACCATCGCCGAGTGGAAAGTGGCAGAATGATTTTATTTATTAAATTAGATGCAAGAACTGAATTTTTATAACGATATGATATTGAGCCATATTTCGGCACCTGCATTTAAATTAGTGGGTGAGGTGGCCGATGATATGGAGCGTGAATGCTACGTGGTTGGCGGATATGTGCGCGACATATTCCTTGGCCGCACTTCAAAAGACATTGATTTTGTGACTGTAGGCAGCGGCATCGAGGTCGCTGAACGTGTTGCAAAAAGGCTCGGCAAAGGGGCAACATTGGCCGTGTTCAGAAATTTTGGCACTGCGCAGGTTAAGTGGCACGGACTCGAACTGGAATTTGTGGGTGCGCGCAAGGAGTCTTATACGCACGACAGCCGCAACCCAATTGTGGAAGACGGAACGCTCGACGATGACCAACGGCGCAGGGATTTCACGATAAACGCTATGGCCGTGTGCGTGAATAAAGGTCGTTACGGCGAATTGCTCGACCCTTTTAATGGTATTCAAGACTTGAACGACAAGTTGATACGCACACCGCTCGACCCCGATGTGACTTTCTCGGACGACCCGTTGCGTATGATGCGTGCCGTGCGTTTCGCCACGCAGCTTGGGTTCGAGATATTCCCCGATACGTTTGCTGCCATAGAACGCAACCGCGAGCGAATAAGCATAATCTCGAAAGAGCGTATAACCGACGAGTTGATGAAGATAATGCAGTCGGCTGTGCCATCGCGTGGGTTCAAGCTGCTCGACAATTGCCGATTACTTGAAATAATATTCCCTGAACTTGCCGCACTGAAGGGCGTGACGCAGATGAACGGGCGCGGGCATAAAGACAATTTCTTGCACACATTGCAGGTACTCGACAATGTTGCCGCTAAAAGCGACAACGTGTGGCTGCGCTGGGCAGCATTGCTGCACGACATTGCCAAGCCTGTCACCAAGCGTTACGACGAAAAACTCGGCTGGACATTCCACAACCACAATTTTATAGGCGAGAAAATGGTGCCTCGCATATTCAAGCGGTTGCGCCTTCCAATGAATGAGAAAATGAAGTATGTGGCAAAGTTGGTGGGGTTGCACATGCGCCCTATTGCGCTTGTCGAGGACGAAGTCACCGACTCGGCCGTGCGCCGTATGCTATTCGATGCCGGCGACGACATCGATGACTTAATGACACTGTGCGCAGCCGATATCACGTCGAAAAACCCCGAAAAAGTGCGCCGTTTCAAGGATAATTACGACCTTGTGCGCCGCAAGCTCGTGGAACTTGAGGAAAAAGACCGCATACGCAACTTCCAGCCGCCAGTCACCGGCGAGGAGATTATGGCAACTTTCGGCTTGCCGCCATGCAGCACCGTGGGTAAAATAAAGGAGGCCATAAAAAATGCCATACTCGACGGCGTGCTGGCCAACGAGCATGGCGCAGCAAGGCAGTATATGATGGAGATTGCTGCCGTCATGGGCATCGGGGCGAAAGATTAATCAGTTGCAATTGATTAGAAAAACAGTATGGAAATGGCAGAAGATGGGAAAAAGTGGACGACGCTCGACAGCGAATACTTGATGCGCCGCCCGTGGTTGACGGTTCGCAAAGACAAGGTGCGCATGGCTAAGGGTACGGTAATCGACGATTTCTACGTGCTTGAGTATCCCGAATGGGTAAACACTATTGCCATTACCACCGATGGCCGTTTTGTGATGGTGAGGCAATATCGCCACGGCATCGGTGCCACAAATTACGAGTTGTGTGCTGGCTGTTGCGAAGACGGGGAAACATTCGAGCAGTCGGCTCGTCGTGAATTACTCGAAGAAACCGGTTATGCCGGTGGGGAGTGGAGCCTGTTGCTCGAAGCCGCCCCCAATGCAACATCGATGAGCAACCACATACATTGTTTTCTTGCCACAGGTGTGGAAAAGGTTGCCGAACCCGACCTTGACCCGACCGAGGAGCTTGAAGTCGCGCTTCTTGACGAGCAAGAAGTTTTCGGCTTGCTATCGTCGGGGCAGATAGTTCAGGCCACCATGGTCGCCCCGTTATGGAAGTATTTTTATGGCCGTTCAAGGTGAGTCAAGAATAACAAGGGCGAAAAAAAGATGAATTTTGCAACAGATTTGCAATAAAAATACTAATCATTTATGGAAATTAGCTGTAACTTTGCAACGGAGATAAGGAAATATCTTTGGATAAAAGAAAGGATTAAGTTTGTAAAATTTGTTTGGGGTAACTATTCCATTATATTAATGGGTTTATAGATTTAGTTTGTAATTCTATTATTAACGAAGAGTGTTTTTTGATTGAATGCAACGGGGCTGCCGGCATGGCAGCCCCGTTGTAGTATCTCAGCAAGTACCGTGATAGTTATTTTAGCCAGGCGGCGATGTTCTTCCAGGAGAATTTCTTGCCATATAGCAGAATGCCCTTGCGGTAGATTTTTGCGGCCACGAAGGCTATGCCCAGGGCGGAACCGAGCAGGATGGCTATGCTCAGGGCTATTTCCCACAGGGGCACGTCGTAGGGCAGGCGCACCATCATCACCACCGGCGAGGTGAACGGTATCATCGAGCACCACCATGCCAATCCGCCATCGGGATTATCCATACAGGCTATGCCGGCCCATAATGCGAGTACCAGGAACATCATCATCGGCACCGTTGCCTGGCTACCCTCGTTGGGCTGATCGACGGTGGAGCCAGCTGCGGCAAACATCGACCCGTAAAGCAGGTAGCCGCCTATGAAGTACAGCACAAAGCAGATGGCAATGCCTGCGAGATTTATCGAGGCCAACGACTGCGAGATGGTGCCGACAATGTCGGCGGTGTCGGTGTCGAGGGTACTGGCAATTTGTGCCTGTTGCGCCAGCAAGTCGGGGTTGGAAACCACCGAGCCAATGCCGAAGATTGCGGAAATTACGCCAAGGAACACGCACCATATAGCTATTTGCGCTATCCCTACGAATCCCACGCCGATTATCTTGCCCAGCAGCAGCTCGATGGGCTTGCAGCAGCTCACCATCACCTCGATTATGCGGTTGGTTTTCTCCTCCACCACGCTGGTGAGAATCATTGCCCCATACATCATCACGAACATATATGTGAGGAATGCCAGTATTAGCCCGATGACGCTTGCCAGTTCTGCGTCCGACCGCGATTCTTCACCATTGTCGCTCCATTTCACGCAGTTGGGGCTTACCTCTACATGGCTGTCGGCGATAATCTTGTCGAGCTGCGGAATATGGTACGACGCTATAAGCGACTGCGTGATGGTGTCGCCGAGGCATTGCGCCACATGCCTTTGCAGCCCCATGCGCACAGCGTTCTCCGAGAATATGTCAACCGTCAGCGAGCTGTCAACGTCGGCCGGTATTATCACTATGGCATAAAGCCCCTCTTGCTGCTGGTAGAATTCGTGCAACTCGCCGCCGCCGTCCGAGGCTATCGGGGTTATGTCGTGGAAACGGAACTCGTCGTTATCGGTTATGGCTTTCCCATATCGTCCACTTTCGTCAACTACGGCCACTGTTTCCACGTCGCCCTTGTTGAATTGCATCATTACGTAAGGCAGCCCTATGCAGGCCAGGCTAATTAGCGGAACGAGTATCGTCATCACGATGAACGATTTCTTGCCGGCTATGGCCAGGAACTCGTGCCGCGCGATTATTGCTATGCGGCTTAGATTGTTAGTCATTGTGCGATGCAGATTGATGATTGTTGCTTGAAACAGTTTCTATGAATATTTCGTTCATGCTCGGCAGCAGTTCGTGGAATGCCGTCAGCGCATAGCGGTCGTTGATGTAGGCCACTGCGTCGTGCATCGTGACCGTGGCGGCAAGGCGAATGTCGGCTGTTATGCCTCCGAATGGCGACGGCTGCGTGTGTTCGATGCTGAACAGCCCGTCCACGGGGTCGAATTTCATCGTGTCGGCAATGTCCACCTTGTAAAGTTTCTTGCTAAAACGGCGGCGGACTTCCGACACCTTGCCGTCAAGGACCACACGCGAACGGTTGATTAGGGCGAATTCTTCGCACACCTCCTCCACCGATGCCATGTTATGAGTCGAAAATATGATGGTTGCGCCCTCGTCGTGCAAGTGCAATATTTCTTTCTTCAGCAATTCGGTATTCACCGGGTCGAACCCCGAAAACGGCTCGTCAAATATCAGCAACTTTGGCGAATGTATCACAGTCGAGATGAATTGCACTTTTTGGGCCATGCCCTTCGACAATGCCTCGATTTTTTTCCCGGCCCACTGCGTCAGGTCAAAGCGTTCAAGCCATTTCCTCATGGCATCCCGCGCATCGTTACTGCGCATCCCGCGCAGACGGGCTATGTACATTATGTGGTCGGCCACCTTCATCTTCCTGTACAGTCCGCGTTCCTCTGGCAGGTAGCCTATGTTGGCAATGTCTTTTTCGTGAAGAGGATGACCGTCGAACAGCACTTCTCCGCTGTCGGCGCGTGTTATCATGTTCAAGATGCGTATAAGCGACGTTTTCCCGGCTCCATTGGGGCCAAGCAGCCCGAAAACACACCCTTGTGGAACATTTATCGACACTCTGTCGAGAGCCAAGTGGCCGTCGTACTGCTTTACCACATCCTTGGTTTCAATGAAATTCATCAGTAATGCAACGTAATTGTTAAAATATGGGCAAAGATAGTGCAAGCCGAGCGCAATAACAAAAAACAGCTCGCTGATTTTTTGGCATTGCCGAGGCGCAGCCTGCCTTATCAAAACGCCGTTACTTCATCGGGCCACGGGCACGGTTTGCCGGTTGACTTGAACGACGGCCGTTGGGCATCACGTTCGCGCAAATACTCCGACAATTCGGCGGCCATGGACTTGACCACATCGGGGCTACTGGCGGCAATGTCATTTTGCTCGCCAATGTCGTTTTTCACATCATACAGACGCAAACGGCCTGTTTCCCACGTATATATGAGGTGGTAATTGTCTTTCAAGATTGCCGAATATGCGCCATAGCCCTCCTCGGTGTCTTGCGTTTCTCCCCATAGATTCGGGAAATGCCACACCACATCGCGTTCCGCGATGCTATCACTGCGCAATGAATGCATGAAACTCACGCCATCTATCTTTTGCACCGTGTTATATTGACGTATTCCTGCCATTTCGAGCACTGTGGGGAAGAAATCCTCAATCATCACACGTTGACTGTTGGTGCTGCCGCCTTCGGTCACGCCCGGCCAGTAAACCATCATTGGTTCACGCACGCCACCCATGAATGCCGACCCTTTCCCCGCACGGGCTGGGAAATTCTGGTCGCGGTTGGCCACACCTTGCCGCACGTTGTTCAGTGCCTGTCCGCCGTTGTCCGACATAAAGATTATTATCGTGTTCCTTGCCACGTCGGGCTGCGACTGCAAGAAGTCGAGCAAGTCGCCAAGGCTCTTGTCCATGCCCTCCACAAGGGCGGCATACTTGGCCTCGCTGAGGTTTAGCGTGTCATTAAGCTGCTCGTCGAAACGGCGATAGTAATTGTTCACAAAACGCTTGTCGGGGCTGTATGGCGAATGCACCGCATAATGCGACATATACAGGAAGAACGGCTGCCCTGCGGCGATAGGCTTTTTCAGTGCCTCGATGGCCTCGATGGTCAATGCCTCGGTGAGGAATATGTCTTGCCCGAAGTATTTTTCAAGTCCTTGAACGGCAAACTTCGGGTTGCTTACCTGCCCGAAATTGTCGGTGCCAAGATAGCTGCCGGGAGCACCGTTAGGTCCTCCGGCAATGTTCACGTCGAATCCCATCGTTGACGGGTCGGCCCCCGGGGTGGTACGTGCGCCGAAGTGCGCTTTGCCACAGTGTATAGTGTAATACCCGTTGTCGTGCAGCACTTGCGGCAGCGATGTTATGGGCATAGCGTTCTTGGTGTTATGTGGCGAGCGCACCGTGTCGGGCTGTATGCCGTTGTAGTTCCATTCGGGCAATTCAAGCACGTCGCTCTCAGCGTCTGTCTGCCGGCCATATTCGAGCGTCCAGTTGGTCACACGGTGGCGCGAGGCATTCATCCCCGACAGCAGGCTGCACCGCGTGGGCGACGACACGGCGCAGGCGTATGCCTCGGTGAACCGCACCCCCATCCGAGCAAGCCGTTCCATGTTGGGCGTGTGGTATCGGCGATTAAGCGGCGTGGTGTCGTTATAGAACGGCACCGAAGTGTCTTGCCAACCCATGTCATCGACAAGGAAAAACACCACGTTGGGGCGCACCGCCTCCTGTTGCTGTCGGCAACTTCCCAACAATACCATTGGCAGCACACCTGCCGATGCCAATAACGCTTTGCTAAATAACTGCATGAAAATAGAAATATTTTTATTAATCAATATATCAAAACAAGCGTGCCACCGCACCCAGTACGTCAGCCGCCAAGCACAAAGATAGTGCAAGCCGAGCGCAATAGCAAAAAAAAAGCAGCTCGCTGATTTTTTTTTGACATTGCCGAGGCGCAGTCTGTCTTATCAAAAGATAGTGCAAGCCGAGCGCAATAGCAAAAAAAAAAGCAGCTCGCTGATTTTTTTTGACATTGCCGAGGCGCAGCCTGTTTTATCCAAAGATAGCACAGGGGTGTGCCATAATTGGTAAGTGATAAGAGCTAATGTCAGTCCAAGACAAGCCCCTACGGCGAAAAAGAGCGATAATTGTTTCACACTCTACATATAATGAAAGTTCATGTAATTGAATCTCGTCAATGGCGAATGCACATCGTCCAAAGCCAGCATTCTTTTCGGAACCTCGTCCAAAGGTATCTCCTCATCGAGCAATGCCCTTAGTCGTTGAGCCAGTTTCACGTTTTCACGCTCCAGTTCCTCCTGTGTAGTTTCTATATTGTATAGCAGAGCCTCGCTCAACTCCGAAACTATCATGCCCGTAAACAGGCCGTGCAGCCCTTCGGCTCTTGCAAAGCAGTCGGCATTGCACCACACAGCTACAAGATTTCCGCCATGCCTCCGCAAATGGAAAGCGTGAGGATGACCGACAACAACCTTGTCGAATACATCCTTCGTGTCATCCTTGCGAAAAAACAGTCCCTTGTCCGAGCCATGCCCAAGCAGCATGATGCGTTCTTGCGAAGATACATGATGCAGCAAGCGGTTCATCTCCTTTGTGGAGCAATCGCCATCAACCACTTGTACCTCCAATCCCTCATACAAAGCCGAAAGCATCGCAGTGGTACGGTCTTTTGGATGTATCACCAACATTGTTATTCGTTATATGACATATACTTGATAGCAGGACATACATACCACATGAATGCGCAGTTTATCCTTCAATCTTTCAATGGTTTGCATAATGAATTTCTATGAGTAATATCATTATACACTTATATCTCGACTCACTATGTGGCTATTGCCGCTGCATGAAACTGGCTACTGCGTGGGAAACCGATGAGATTATCTGTTCGGTAACATCGAATGTTTCGCCCGAATCTTTTACGAATACGGCAAGCGAATAACCGCAACCGCCCGGCAGGGTTATGTGAGCCACGTCGTTGATTGCCGTCCACCGCCCCGTGGCATCGCGGTCGCTCGTGCCGGTCTTATGCGCCACAATGGCATCGGGCGGCAACCCATCGGGTATGCGTTGCAACCCTGTGCGGCAGCCAAGCAGCGCATTGCGCACAAATTGCAGGTTCCTACTGCCGTTTCCATGCTGCCCTGACGCACTCATCAGCCAGCCGATAAGCCGCGCGGCCTCAAGCGGCGAAGAATAATTGGCATGGCACAGTGCCGGGTCGCGGTGCATATCGTCCTCGGTAACCGAAATGGCACAATCATCGAACCCAAGCCCCCGTATGTAAGCATCGACGGCACTGGGACCGCCAAACCGGGCAAACATAATATCGCAAGCATTGTTGTCGCTCTGCTGTAAAGTATATAAGAGCAGTTCACCCACTGTCATGGTTATGCCGCCTTGTGGATAGCGGTCACGCAGCGGGCTATAGGTGTTTGGTTTCAAATCGCCGGGAGCAATGTACACCTCATAATCCATGCTCAATCCAAGCGAATCTAAATAATGCGCAACATATATGGCCTGATGCAGTTTCACTACACTCATAAGCGGATAATACCTGTCGTTATTCACCGTGACGGTATCGCCACAGTCGGCAACAACGGCCACCCCCACCCCGGCATCATAGCCCGACAGCAACTGCCGCAATTCTCGCCTCAACTCACCTTCGTCTGCACTGGCAGCCATAAAAGGTAACAATGCACACGCCACCACGGCAAAAGCGCGGCAACACGCCACCGAAGTTCGCTTTATTATGGTGTTCCCCATATCCATCCAAAATTTCATTACAATTCTACACAACGAAATAATTCCAGCAACCATGCCCCTATTACAGGCTGTTTGTCTTGCCAGTCATACAAAAGTACAAAAAACTATTTTGACTTGAAACAATTAACAAGCAGAGAAGCCACGGCAAAAGCAGTTCCTACTCCAACCACACCTGTCCACCCATAATGTTGCCAAAACAGGCCTGAGACAAATGTACCGGCAGAACCACCCAGGAAGTAAATGGTCATGTAAACGGTGTTGACCCGGTTGATGGCAGATGCGTCAAGGGTGACCACGCTGGTCTGGTTTGACAAATGAATGCATTGCATTCCCGCATCAATCAAGAGGATGGCGATTATCACCCACAGATAGCTGTCATTCCCCCAAAATGCCAGCAACCATGCAGCCAATACCACAAATCCACCAATAATAGAGAAGAACCTTGCTCCATACTGTTGAATATAACCACTTATGAAAACCACCGTTGACGCACCTGCCAATCCGCATAAGCCGAGAGCCCCGATAATATCGTCACTCGCAAAAAAAGGCTCTTGTTTCATACGGAAAGCAAGGCAACTCCACAGGGCGAAGAACGAGCCATAAGCCAAGGCCGCCCTTAACGACGCAATACGCAAGTACGGGTATTTGGAGAGCAGGCGTAACAAGGATTTCATCAGCCCTACATAATTTTCTTGCGAACGTGCAGACAGCACTGGCAGCATCTTGTAAATCATCAGGAAACACCCGAGCATGAATGCACAAGCCACAAAATAGACGGAACGCCATCCCCACACATCAGCCAAGAAACCACTGAACACCCGTGAGCCAAGAATGCCTATGAGCAAGCATGACTGTATAATCCCCACATTGCGCACCTTGTGCGCAGGTGCTGAATGATAAGACACCAACGGAATAAAGAACTGCGGCATGACCGATGATGCCCCGGCAAGCAAGGACGCACCCCACACCCAATAGATATTAGGTGCAAGCGCTATGGCGAGCAAGGCGCACGATGAAATGACATAATTTGCCAATATCAGTTTCTTCCGTGAAACCAAATCGCCAAGCGGAATGACAAACACAAGCCCGGCCACATAACCTATTTGGGTCAATGTCGCCACCATGCTGGCTGCGAAATCGGTTACATCGAAATCCCTCGCCATGCTGCCCAACAAGGGCTGGTTGTAGTAGCAGTTGGCAACGGAAAGCCCGGTAGCAACCGCCATCAGAGCCAGCAGCGGTGCCGGGATGCCTCTATTTTCACACAATTCATACTTCATCTGCCGCCACCTTTCAATATGACACGATTTTCAATCCTATCAAGGAAGCAATGAGCGTGAACAGGAAGAAAAGCCGTATGGGAGTGGCAGGTTCCTTAAAGACAAATATCCCAATCAAGACAGTACCTACCGCCCCTATGCCAGTCCAAATAGCGTATGCAGTGCCCAAAGGCAAAGTCTGAACCGCCTTGGCAAGCAAAGCCATGCTCAATACCGTAGAAATCAAGAAACCGCTCCCCCACAAATAAAATTCAAGCCCTGATGCCGCTCTCGTTTTCCCCAAGCAGAATGTAAGGCTTACCTCAAACAATCCTGCCAAAAATAAGATAATCCAGTTCATACCTATTGATTTATTAAATTCGGACGCAAAAGTAAGCATACAATCCACGACAAATTTTTGCATCGGGCAAAAACGGATTTTGCATTTGACAAAAAAAACAGCCATTAATTCCAGTTTCCGTGCGCTATTTTATAATTTTGCACACCATCAACAGCAATGAACATGGATATAAAGGAAATCATCAACCAAAGATACGCCATGCCCGACACATCTCTGGACAGGTTGCGGCAATGCCTGTCGGAAGTTTCATACCCCAAGGGATTCCATGTGTTGGAAAGCGGCAAGGTTGAGAAAGACATCTTTTTCATCAAGCAAGGCATTGTCCGCGCCTATACGTCGGTTGACGGGAAGGAAATCACTTTCTGGGTGGGCAAGGAAGGTGCCACACTTGTTTCCATGAAAGGCTATGTGAACGACGAGCCGGGATATGAAACCATGGAGCTGATGGAAAACTCGGTATTATACGTATTGGAAAGGAAAAAACTGAAAGAGCTGTTTTCCGACGATTTGCACATAGCCAATTGGGGGCGGCGTTATGCCGAAATGGAATTGCTTGCCACCGAGGAACGGCTGATTTCCATGCTGTCGGCCATCGCCTCGGAACGGTATAACGAGCTGCTGAAAAAAGAACCCGATTTGTTGCAACGGTTGCCCTTAGGAAGCATCGCCACATATTTGGGCATCACGCAGGCAAGCCTGAGCAGGATTCGAGCAAAACTAAAGTGACAAAAGATAGCACAAGACCGAAAAGTAACTCAAAATAACTTGATAAAATATCCAATATCGCAAAATTTAAACAGTCTCTTACTTTTTTATTTTGTAATTTTGCACGAAATAAGTAAAAATTGATATATGGAAAAGAAATTTGCACGTACTCTCGTCACCACGGCGTTGCCTTACGCCAACGGCCCCGTACACATCGGGCACCTTGCAGGAGTGTATGTTCCTGCCGACATCTACACTCGCTACTTGCGAATGAAGGGCGAGGACGTGATAATGATAGGCGGCAGCGACGAGCATGGTGTGCCAATCACGCTCAAGGCCCGCGCCGAGGGTGTAAGCCCACAAGACATAGTTGACCGCTACCACGGCATCATCAAAAAGTCGTTTGAGGAGCTGGGCATATCGTTCGACATATACTCGCGCACCACCAGCAAGATACATTGCCAAACGGCAAGCGACTTCTTCCGCCGACTCTACGACAAGGGTGAATTTATCGAAAAAACGTCGATGCAATACTACGACGAGGAGGCAAAGCAATTCCTCGCCGACCGCTACATAGTGGGTACCTGCCCGCACTGCGGATACGACCACGCCTATGGCGACCAGTGCGAAAAGTGCGGAACATCGCTCAGTGCCAACGACCTCATCGACCCGCATTCGGCCATCACCGGCAGCAAGCCAGTGAAAAAGGAGACCAAGCACTGGTACCTGCCGCTCGACAAGTGGGAACCCGCCTTGCGCAAATGGATACTCGAAGGCCACCGCGAATGGAAACCAAACGTATATGGCCAGTGCAAATCGTGGCTCGACCTGGGCCTGCAACCGCGCGCCGTGAGCCGCGACCTCGACTGGGGCGTGCCAGTGCCGGTAGAAGGTGCCGAGGGAAAGGTGTTATATGTGTGGTTCGACGCACCAATTGGCTACATATCCAACACCAAGGAGCTGCTCCCCGACCGCTGGGAAGAATACTGGAAACGCGACGACACTCGCATAATCAATTTCATCGGCAAGGACAACATAGTGTTCCACTGCATAGTGTTCCCGGCAATGCTCATGGCCGACGGCGGCTATCAATTGCCCGAGAACGTGCCGGCCAACGAGTTCCTGAACCTTGAAGGCGACAAAATATCCACCTCACGCAACTGGGCCGTGTGGCTGCACGAATACTTGGAGGAGTTCCCGGGCAAGCAAGACGTGCTGCGATATGTGCTCACGGCCAATGCCCCCGAGACCAAGGACAACGATTTCACATGGCGCGACTTCCAGGCTCGCAACAACAACGAGCTTGTGGCAATATTCGGCAACTTCGTGAACCGCTCGATTGTGCTTACCTGCAAATACTTTGGCGGCACAGTACCCGAACGTGGCGAACTCACCGAATATGACCGCCAGACGCTCGACGAGTTCAAGGACGTGAAAGAAACTCTCGGCAACAACATCGAGCACTTCCGTTTCCGCGATGCCTTGCGCGACGCAATGAACCTGGCCCGTATCGGCAACAAGTATCTCGCCGACACCGAGCCGTGGAAACTTGCCAAGACCGACATGAACCGCGTGGCGACAATCTTGAATGTGGCACTGCAAATCACTGCCAACCTGGCCATAGCGTTCGAGCCGTTCCTGCCATTCTCCTCCGAGAAACTGCGCAAGATGATTAATATGCCCGAGGCCAACTGGAACAAGTTGGGCAGCATCGACATCCTTGCCGCAGGCAGCGCATTGGAGAAACCCGAGTTGCTGTTCGAGAAAATCGAAGACGCGGTTATCGAGGCGCAAATGCAGAAACTTGAATGCATAAAGCAGGAAAATATAATCAAGAACTTCCGCCCCGAGCCGGTAGCTCCGTCGGTGCAAATCGACGACTTCGGCAAGCTCGACATCCGCGTGGGCAAAGTGCTTGACTGCCAAAAAGTGCCAAAGGCCGACAAATTGCTGCAATTCAAAATCGACGACGGGCTGGGCGGACGCACCATTGTGAGCGGCATAGCCAAGTATTACGCCCCCGAAGACCTTGTAGGCAAGGAAGTGTGCTTCATAGCCAACCTTGAACCGCGCAAGCTCAAGGGCATAGTGTCGCAAGGCATGATACTTAGTGCCGAAGATGCCGGAGGCCGCTTGGTGGTAATAGGCCCGCAGGGCGAAGTGAAACCCGGTTGCCAAGTAAAATAAGCATGATATTCCCAAAACCGTTAAGACGCGGCGACAAGGTGGCAATCTTGTCGCCGTCGTCGCATATAATCCCCGAGAGGGTGGATGGCGCAGCCTCGGTGCTGCAAGAATGGGGCTACGAGCCAGTAATATGCCCACATTGCAAAGGCCACCGGGGAACTTACAGCGGAAACGTCGAGGAGCGACTTGCCGACCTGCTGTGGGCCGTGGGCGAGCCGTCGGTACGGGCCATCTTGTGCAGCCGCGGCGGATATGGCGCAGTGCAGCTGTTGCCGTCATTGCCCACCGAATTGATACGGCGCGACCCAAAGTGGCTGATTGGTTTCAGCGACATATCGGCGCTGCATGCGGCATGGCTGCGGGCAGGCGTTGCAAGCCTCCACAGTTCCATGGCAAAGCTGCTTGCCGAGGGCGGTACAGCCGACCCGTGCAGCCGACTGATGCTCGACGTGCTGCAAGGTCGATTTCCCCGATATTCCATTCCCTCCCATCCGCTTAACCGCCACGGGCAAGCCACTGGCATGATTGTGGGCGGCAACCTTGCAGTGCTTAGCGCACTCGTCTCCACACCCTACGACATATTAAAACCAGGCCGCATACTTTTCATCGAGGACATAAACGAGGAAATCTATAAAGTAGAACGAATGCTATACACATTGCTCCTCAACGGAACTCTCGCAAGGCTTAGCGGCCTCATCGTGGGCAGATTCACCGGCCAGCACTCCCCCGACCGCAACGGCGACACCATGGAACAGATGATATCCCGCATGGTAGCCCCCTTCGGCTATCCAGTGGCGATAGGGTTACCCATAGGCCACATCGACGGCAACGTGCCGATAGTGGAAGGCTCCTACGCCACCCTCACCGTCACAGCCTCAGGCACCACACTGCAATTGACAACCTGCACTCCGGCAGATTTTCCCCAATAGTCAACAAAACAAATTCCTCCTTTTAACCCACAAAATAATTATAATTGCAAATTTAATTGCAATTATAATTATTTTTTCATTAATTTGTGAGTATAATATAATTGAAACTCCATGGAAGAACCGCCACAAATATTAATTACTAAAGTTATACCCACCACCTAACGAGCACAACTGCTTGATTTATAAAAACTTATTTTATGCAAACCACATAAAATACTTTTATCTTGCCCCCTCTTATGAGTCTCTATGACAAGTTTTTTTAATTGTTACTCTACACGATAAAGAAACATCGTATTGTAACATTACACGACAACCAAAATAAAAAAATCATGACAATGAAAAAATTAACTACATTCATCTTACTGCTATTTTACTGTGGCATGGCGGTAACATACGCAGAACTCAAGGATGTTTCCCAAGAAGATGCATTAGCCATTGCCCAACGCCAATTCATTGGGCAAGACGTGGACTATTTCCTATATAAAAGAGATCCTGACGGAAGAGCTGGGTGGCAAATTTTCGTCGATGCAGAGCCAATGAAAGGATGGAAACATGACTGCTACATGGTTTATGTAAACACGGGAACATATGATATCGATACTTACATTCCATCAGTACGATATATAGATTCTCCCCCTATTGGGAAATATACTCCATTGTCTGTTAAAAACAGATATGGAAACAAGGCAAACTCAAAGCCCCTTGTAAGAAAATCTGCGAACAATCAAATTGAAGATCTCGAGGCAGCAAAAAGGACTTACGCCATAATAATAAGCGGAGGGGTTAATGCTGTATTTAATTATGAGAGATACTGGAATGACTGTTCTTTCATCTATCAAACTCTTGTCAACAAATATAACATTCCAAAGGACAACATTTTCCCAATAATGTCTGATGGAACAGATCCTTATGAAGACATGAGGTGTACAACAGGTGGCATCATATCCCAACCTCTTGACCTTGACAATGACGGAGTAGCAGATATAAAACTTGCTGCCACAAAGAGTAATATAGCAAATACACTTTCCCAGTTGTCAAGAAAACTTCAAAAAGATGATCACCTATTTATTTATGTGATTGATCATGGTGGAACAGACGATAACAAAACTAATTCTTATATATGCCTATGGAACAATGAAACACTTTATGATTATGAGTTGGCAAATATGTTAACTCCATTCTCAGAAAAATTTGTCAACATTAACGTAGTATTAGGACAATGCTTTTCCGGCGGATTCAATGACAACCTAACAAAAGTTGGTTGTGTTGTATCTTCCGCGTCAACGGGAAGTGAAAGTTCATGGTCGTGCCCCGATATACCGTATGATGAGTTTGTTTATCATTGGACATCCGCCATGAATAATGCCACACACGATGGGATAACGGTAAATCCCGACACTGATGGTAATGGGCGCATTACAGTCGAAGAGGCTTTTGAGTATGCAAAACAGAATGACCGCATAACGGCTGAACATCCTCAATATACATCCACACCAGTTTCAGTAGGCGAGGATTTGGCATTCAATCACATTGTTCCATCAATTGACTTATACGTAAAGGACAACGATTTAGATTTTGGCCAGGAACCAAACTTAACCACCGACCAATTTTGGGGTAGCCCATCAATATGCGTTAGAAATAACCAAGACAGCATTTTTGAACACGAAGATCCATATTATACGAACGACCATAAAATGGCATATATATACCTAAGAGTTTACAATCGAGGAAAAGAAGATTATCTTGGCGGTAAATTTGCCATAATGTATTGGGCCTTGGCATCTACAGGTCTGACTGACAAAGTGTGGAAAGGTCGAGAGCTATATGAAGGAAAATACCCGACTGGAGGAGACTTAGAAGCAATACATATAGATGCAATCTCTGCAGGGTCTTATCGAGATGTTGAAATTCCATGGATGTTACCACAATTAATGGTTGCTAATCCTGGTGAAAAATTACATTTCTGTTTATTGGCTAAAATAATGGATACTGCGTATGATGATGGATATGTAGATGGAACTGTTTATTTCGATTTACCTGGAAGTAATAATCAGGCTCAAAAGAATGTGAATATTATTAGTAAAGAAGAACTTTCTGAAGGAATCAATATATTTGTAAGAAACACAATCACAGACAATGAATCATATTCACTCGAATTAGTACCTCGTGAAGTAGGAGACATACTATTGTTCTCACAAGCTAATATGGAGATGGAAATGAGTCCTACAATATATGAAGCTTGGAAACGAGGTGGATTTAAAGCCGAAAATATTGAATTACCTACAGGCACAATAAATGGTGCAGAGGCAAGGACTGTAAAGTTTGTCTCTCCTAAAAGTAAATTGAAAGCAATAAGCCTCAACAAGGATGAATATGATGTAGTCAAAATAAAATTCAATTTCTCTCTTGCAAAAACTGCATTTAAAGAACCTATCATTCCACTAAAGCCTAAATATTACACTTATGATTTGATACAGAAAGACGAAGATGGCAACATTATAGGCGGTGAAACATTTTTTGTAGAACCACCATTATTTACATTCAAGCCAATTGAAATAATTCCCACTTATGAGGGAGACAGCATAATGCTCAAAACCGACCTCTCTGAATATAAATCAATTGAATGGTTTAAAGAAAATGGAGAAAGCCTTGGCCACACGAGCTCAATTACCGTCATGCCACGCTACAATGATGATAATTTTGCAGTCGTAGCTTTATCTGAAAATGGAGAAATTGCAACTGGAAAAATTTCTTTAGAGGCAGATTACGGTATAAAAACTGTTTCAACAGCTACACCCAACACAATTATAGTCAATTTAAAATCTGATGCTCCCGCCAATGCTGAAATACGTATAAACTCAGCTGTTGACGGAACAATAAAATTGACTACACAAATTCCATTGGGTACAAATTCCATCTCGGTAAACAGTTCAAGTTTATCCAATGGCATATATGTCTTGACTTATTCTGTTGACGGGACTAATATCGATCAAAAGAAAATAACAGTTCACTAATGTTTAACTAAGGAGGGGAAGTGTTGCCGAAATGGCACACTCCCCCCACTCGCAAATCAATGAATTATGAAAATACGGATTCTTACTACGGCAGCAGTGGCATTAACTGCGTTGCTGGCTTTGGCCGGTAATGATATGGGAATTGGGGGCGCGACAGAAAGATGTTTAGCAAACATGGAACAGGGAAAGCGACCAATTGTTTTCAAATCGTACAGTGAAGCATCAGCCACAGAAGCATCAGACGAATTTGTGTATCGCGACGTGACGCTTACAAAAGGTGGTGAACTGGCAAGTGTGCTTGGCGACGACGCAGTGACGATTGACTCGCTTGTGGTGCGCGGTCCCGTCAATAGCGAGGATTTTAATACCATGAGGACAACATCGCTGATGGGCGGTCTCGCAGTAATCAACTTGCAATATGCCGATATTGAAAACAAAATAGTACCCGAAAATGCCTTTTTTGATTTTGACGACCAATTTGATGGAGAGGGGGCAGTATATATCATGCGGCTACAACGCATAATTTTGCCCGAAGACATAACCGAGATAGGAGACTATGCCTTTGAATATGCCGTTAACTTGAAGACAATTAATTTTCCACAAGCCTTGAAAAGAATAGGCGATTACAGTTTCTACACGTGCACGGCTCTTACTGCCGAGAAGATAGTGTTTCCCGAGGGCATGGAAACAATTGGGAAAAGTTGTTTCGAGGCTTGCAAAGGAATGAGGGGTGAAATAGTGCTGCCATCTACGATAAGGGAACTCGGAGATGCCTCATTCCGCCAATGCTGGGCATATAAAATGAATTTCCCGGCAAGCCTTGAAGAAATAGGCTTTATGGCATTTGCTGGGTCGCGGTTGGAGGAAGTATATTTCGAGGGGCCGAGCCATTTGGTATTTGACCCCGTTGGCTGCCAATTTTATGCCAATTACGAATTGAAAAAGATACGACTGCCCGAGGGCTTGACTACAATACCAACGGCATTTCTACAATCATGCATATACGTAGAAAGCGTCGAACTGCCATCGACATTGGAAACAATTGAAAGTGATGCCTTTGACCAATGCTTTGGCTTGAAGACCTTGGAACTGCCCGAAGGGCTTAGAAGAATAGAAAGCGGTGGATTGGCATCATGCCGCTCGCTTACCCACCTGGTGCTGCCATCGACAATGGAATACTTGGCGGTAAACAGCTGCGAGGGCTTAAGCAGCCTCAAATGGATATACAGCGCGGCCCTTGTTCCACCTACTTGCTATTTTGAGGATCAAGCATCGGGCTTCCCGAAAACGGCATTTGGCACTCCATTTGAATCTTCCACTCCAATGGGGATTACGGTGTATGTGCCACGGGGTACTTATGACTTATACTACCAGTCTATCGGGTGGAGATATTTCAACACATTTGTCGAAACCGACGACGTTCCATCAACAGCCATCACAAATGTGACTGCGAGTCCGCAAAACGGCAGCGACGACACCATCTACGACCTAATGGGGCGCAAGGTGGCTCACCCGATTAAAGGGAGCCTCTACATAAAGGGCGGCAAGAAATACATACACCGATAATCATGTTGCTGCCAAATATGCCTAAAAAAGCCAACCCGGCAGCAGTCGCAGGGTTGGCTTTTATCTCTTGTGCTTGAAACTAAATCAGTCGATGATGTCGAAACCTGTGTAGCGTTGTAGGCACTGCGGTATGCGTATGCCCTGCGGTGTCTGGTTGTTTTCGAGCAGGGCGGCCATGATGCGCGGCAAGGCCAGTGCCGACCCGTTGAGCGTGTGGCACAAGTGGGTCTTCTTGTCGTCGCCACGATAGCGGCACTTCAAGCGGTTGGCCTGGTAGCTCTCGAAATTCGATACCGAGCTGACTTCGAGCCAACGCTTTTGCGCAGCCGAATACACCTCGAAGTCGAATGTTATTGCCGACGTGAAACTCATGTCGCCGCCGCACAAGCGCAATATATGCCATGGCAACTCAAGTTTCTCAAGCAGCCCCTGCACGTGGTCTTTCATCAATTCCAGTGCGGCATAAGAGTTCTCGGGCTTTTCGATGCGCACAATCTCCACCTTGTCGAACTGGTGCAAGCGGTTAAGCCCACGCACGTCCTTGCCATACGAACCGGCCTCGCGGCGGAAACAAGCCGAGTAGGCGCAATTCATCTTCGGCAGCTCCTTTTGGTCGAGAATAACATCGCGGTAAAGGTTGGTGACAGGTACCTCGGCGGTAGGAATCAAGTACAGGTTGTCGAGGTTGCAGTGGTACATCTGTCCTTCCTTGTCGGGCAATTGCCCTGTTCCGTAACCCGAGGCCTCGTTCACCACGTATGGCGGTTCTATTTCCAGATAGCCAGCCTTACCGGCCTCGTCGAGAAAGAACTGAATCAACGCACGTTGCAGCCTTGCACCCTTGCCTATATACACCGGGAAACCGGCACCGGTAATCTTCACGCCAAGGTCGAAGTCGATGATATTATATTTCTTGGCAAGCTCCCAATGCGGCAGCGCGTCCTCGGGAAGGTCGGGCATGGGGCCGCCGGTCTTTTCCACCACATTGTCGGCTGCGCCGTTCCCTTCGGGAACCATCGGCGACGGAACATTTGGCACCGACAGCAATATTTCGGTGATTTCGGCCTCGGCCTTCTTCACGCGCTCGTCGATGGCACGGTTATTTTCTTTCAGCTCGGCCACCTCGGCTTTCACCTTCTCGGCCTCGTCCTTTTTCCCTTGTTTCATCAACGCGCCTATCTCGGCAGCCAGCTTGTTGAGCCTGGCGGCCTGATTGTCGCGCGTGGTTTGCGCCTCGCGCCGTTCCTTGTCAAGTTCTATTACCCTCGTTATGGGGCCGCGGCCATCGAAGTGCTTGACTGCAAGCCGGGCAATCACCTCCTCGGGGTTCTCCTTGATTAAAGCTAATGTCAACATTTATAGTTACTATTTTTATCTACATTTTCAAAAAAACTCGCATTCTACCCTGCTTAGGCAAGCAATTCGCGCACCTTTGCCGAGATGGCCTTGCCGTCGGCACGGCCTGCCAGCTCCTTCGATGCCACGCCCATCACTTTGCCCATCTCCTTGGCCGTGGTTGCACCCACGCGGGCAATGATTTCCTTCAGCGCAACCACAAGTTCCTCCTCGGTAAGCGGCTTAGGCAGATACTCCTCAATCACAGCAGCCTCGCCAAGTTCGCTCTGTGCCAGGTCTTCGCGGTTTTGGCTGCGGTAAATCTCGGCACTCTCGCGGCGTTGCTTAAGCATTTTTGCCAATATCTTGTTGGCCGTCTCGTCGGTGAGTTCGCCATCTGCCCCCTTGGCTGTCTTTGCCTCAAGGAATTCCTTCTTTATCCCACGCAATGCCTCAAGGCGTGCATGGTCGCGAGCAAGCATCGCTTTCTTTATGTCGCCGTTTATGGTGTCAAATAAGCTCATAATAAACCTCCACTTTTGATATAACAATTACAAATTTTGCGGTGCGCCCCACCAAAGGAACGCACCGCAAAATTACTATAAATTCGGCTATTTGCGCAGTTATATCGCAAAAATATCTCCCATGCGCCGACCAGTGTCAGAACATTATCTTCACGCCGCTCCCTTTGCCGCCCTGCTCGTCGGCCTGTGATTTCGGCTCGTCGTCGGGCATTGCCGAGGTGTGCATCACCTTTGGGTCGCGCTTGAAGGTGGGCTTGCCGAATGCGGCAATTACATTGTCATCGTCCATCTCCTCGGGCTTAAGCACCATGTAGCGATTCTTGGTGGATATTTGCGATGTCTCGGCCACCTTGTCCTTTCCGTATGCCTCCTCTATCACTTTCTTGCCGGTTTCAGTGTACTCGGCTGGCGACTTGCGGCCGCTGCCACCCGGCTTTGAAATGGTCTCCTCGCCTATCGTTGTCTCAAAACCTGCGGCAAGTATTGCCACTTTCACCTTTGCTCCGAGCGTGTCGTCGTATGCTGCACCCCATATCACATCCACCACCGAACTGTCGAAGTTTGCCATGAACTGGCGCACCTCGTCCATCTCGCTTATTGCAAGCGGGTTGTCCTTCTCTTCGCGCGAGAAGTACAAGTTGAGCAATATGCGCGTGGCGCGGTAAACGTCGCGGTCTTTCAACAGCGGCGAATGCAGCGCGTCGTTGATGGCCTTGGTCACACGGTGGTCGCCTTCGCCGTAGCCGGTGCTTATTATCGCCACACCACTGTCGCGAAGGGTGGTCTTCACGTCGTTCATGTCGATGTTGATGTAGCCCTCGGTGGTAGTCACCATCTCCGATATGCTACGAGCTGCCGTTGTGAGCGTGTCGTCGGCCTTGCACATGGCGTTCATGAAACTGAAGTCCTCGTATATCTCGGTGAGGCGTTCATTGTTGATAATCATCAACGCATCGACATACTGCTTCATCTCCTCGGCACCCTGCAATGCCTTCAATATCTTCTTCTCTCCCTCGAAAAGGAACGGTATGGTAACGATGCCCACCGTCAGCACGTCTTTCTCCTTGGCTATGCGCGCCACCACCGGTGCCGCGCCTGTTCCCGTACCGCCGCCCATACCGGCGGTGATGAACACCATGTCGGTCTGCGAATCAAACAGCCCGGCAATCTCGTTGCTGCTCTCCTCGGCGGCAGCCCGCGCCACTTCGGGCTTATTGCCCGCGCCAAGGCCGTGGGTAGTCTCGGGGCCTATGAGCAATTTCTTGGGTACCGGCGACTTCTTCAATGCCTGATTGTCGGTGTTGAGCACCACATACGACACGCCTTCGATATTCTGCCTGAACATATTATTGACTGCGTTGCCGCCGCCGCCACCGACACCTATTATCTTAATCCTTGCCGTAGTGCTGCTTTCGTCAACAAGGAAATTAGGGTCGTTATCTTCCATATTATTGTTGTTAGCTCCTTCAAACATAATTACTACTCAAATTTTAAATTCTTAATATCCCTACACAACGCCGGTGGTGTCACCCTTTACGAGAGTCTTCGTCGCCGTCGAAAGAGTCGTCGGTTTCCTCAAACACCTTGGTCACCTTGTCCTTCAGCCGTTGCCATATATTGTTCATCGATTTGCCACGGTTGCGGCGACGGTATTCGCCATCTTCCTCATCATCGTCATAACCGTCATCGGCTACCTCCTGAGGTTTCTCCTTCTTGCGGTTTTTCGACACTGGTGGTGTAATAGGCTGCTCCTCGTCGCCACTATCGACAACGACGTTGCTGCTATCCGTTTCAGGTTCGGCAGGTTCCTCTGTCACCACAGTTTCTTCCACAGCCGGCTCTTCCACCATCGGCACAGGTTCCTGCACACAGCTCTCGCCGGGCTTCATCATGGCCGCAGCCTGTGCCAGTATGGCTATCACCTGCAAATATTCTATGCCGCGAGCCGCACGGTCGTGCAGAACCACGTTGCCCGGAATGCTGCCAAACCTCACCTTCAGTTTGGTCATATCTTCAAGCAGGCGGTTGAACCCGTTAAGCTGCGAGCCGCCCCCCACAAGAACTATGCCCGCGGCAATCTTGTCGCGCGACAGACCCGAATAGGCAATCTGCTCGTTGATATTGGCGGCAATCTCCTCCGACCGCGCAACCACGTAATTCTGTACATCGGTCGATTGCACCCCATCGACAAGAATGCTGCGCCCCGAGTCGGACGGAATAGCATTGCCCGAAGTTTTCTTTATCTCCTCGGCGGCATCTTCCAGCACATTAAGGTTGGTGAGGTCTTTCGTAATCAAGTGGCTGCCCATGGGCAACGTGGCCATGTAGAGCAGCACTCCGCGGCGGAAAATCGACACCGTGGTGATTTCCGCGCCGAAGTCAACGAGCATACAGCCCAGCTGGCGTTCCTCGTTGGTGAGTATGTGTTCGCCCATCGCAATGGCTGTCACCACATATTTTATATCGTATTGCGAGTCGATGGCGCGGTCGATGTTCATCTTCAGCGTCTTCTTTGCCACCACTCCGTTCAGCTGCACTTTTATGCTCGTACCATACACACCTATTGGGTTGGCAATCTCGTTGTTATCGACGAAATACTGGCAAGGCACCACCTCCAGTATGTCGCCGCCCTGCACCTCGGCCTCGCTGTAATACCGTTCTTTCAGTGCCTCAACTACGCTTTCGGTAATCATACGCTCGTCGGTGAACACCGACGAGATGCTCATGAAATGGTTGTGCATCGAACGGCCTCCCATGCCCACATACACCCTCGTAATCTTACGGGGCGATATGTGCTCTTCGAGCCGAGCAATCACGCGGTTGACACGCGTCTTGGTCTCTTCGACATTCTGTATGCACCCCCAGCGCACACAATTAAGTGCGCGCTCGGCCTCGATGTCGAGAATTTCGACACCGCCACCCGCCAATGGAACTCCCAGCACGCCCACAATCTTGGAGCTGCTTATTTCCAATGCTACTACATACTGCTGCTTGCTCTCCATAAGTATATCTCGTTACTTTTTTAATTTCTTCTTTGAAAACGCATTCTTCACCGCATCATCGACCGCCTGCTTATCGACAGAGCCTACTTTCGGCTCCATGCCATCGACAACCACCGACTCAAGCGGCGGTGCCTGCTCGTCTTCCTCGGGATTATAAGATGCTATGTAAGGCGATTTCTTGCTGCGCAAGGTGCCCACCACCTGGTAATCCCACTTGAGCGAAATCTCGGTGTAGGCATCCCACCCTTTACGGGGCAGCACTTTGTCGTAAAACAATTTCAACTTCCTGAACTTGGACTCCAAGCTCTCTACCCTGCCAAGGTTGACTATATGTCCGCAAATGGTGGGAACAAAGCACACATTGTTGGAATCGCGAACGGTGTACATCGACACCAGCCCCACCAGCGAAGTGTCGCGCTCCACATGGTTTATCAGCGGCAACAGTCGCAACGGCTTAAAACCGCCAGTGAAGTCGCCCTCAACCACCGGCACGTCGATATGGTAACGCCCATCCACCACCATTTTTTTCCCATAGCGGTTCACATAATACACGCTGCCGTCGCCACGGTCATAGACCCTCATCACCGGCATGAACTGCCGCACCTCTATAACGAGGCGGTCGGTGTTCGACACAAAGCACTCTGCACTTTCGAGGTAGTCGCAGCGGTTAAGCACACGCTCCATGCTGTCGGTATCAAGTCCCGACACAAGTTTGCCGTCGGGGTATATATTATTCACTTCAAGTTCCCTGATTACGCCTTTCGGGGTGACGAAAGTCACCGAGTCGTCGTTCAACACCACCACCTCCACGCTCTTGCACACTTCAAGTTGCGAGCAGTGGTTGGCCCACACGGCTGCGCTGGCAAGTAGTGCCACTATCACAGCCACGATTATATACTGGACAGCCCGCTTCATCGTTCACCTTTTAATGCTTTACATATATCGGGCAGGTAATCGCAAATATCTCCCGCGCCTGCCGTCAGCAGCACGTCGAGTTCGCTGTCATACTGGCGCGATGCCAGCACGTCGGCCAAATCCCTTACCTGGCACCGCACCTTGGTTCTGACCTTCGACGAAGGGCCTTTCCCTATTTCATCAAATATGAGGTCGGCAGTCACGCCCGGCAGTGGTTCCTCTCGTGCCGGATAAATATCCAGCACTATGGCCTCGTCGGCCATCGACAAAGCCTCGGCAAACTGGTGGTAGAAATCCCGTGTGCGGCTATACAGGTGCGGCTGGAAAGCCACCGTGAGCTTGCGCCCGGGATAGAGCTTGCGCACCGACTCTATGCTTGCTTTCAACTCGTCGGGATGGTGGGCATAGTCATCTATGACCACACGGCCATGCTCGCCCGGCTCTTTCATCCAAAATTCAAATCGCCGCTTTGTGCCCTGATATGTGGCAATACCGTTGCGTAATTCATCGTCTCCGGCACCTATGAGGTGGCACACGGCCATCGCGGCAATGGCATTTTCTATGTTTATATCGACCGGCACGCCAAGTTTTATGTCACGCACTTTCCTACCTGTGGGCAGCACCAAGTCGAATATTATTTCACCATCACCGCAGCGCACGTCCTCGGCATGGAAGTCGCCTTCACTGCGTGAATAGGTGAAAACCCTCACACCGGGCGCAGGCCGCGGAGTGAATTTAAGCCCCTTGTGGACTATCAGTATGCCTTCGGGGTCAATAAGCTCGGTGAAGTGCGAAAAACTCTCCAAATATGCTTCCTCGGTCCCATATATGTCAAGGTGGTCGGGGTCGGTAGCCGTCACCACGGCAACAAACGGATGCAGCCAGTGGAACGAACGGTCATACTCGTCGGCCTCGATAACCGTGTAATCGCTATGCTTGTCGAGCAGGAAATTGCTGCCATAATTGCGCATTATGCCTCCAAGGAATGCGCTGCACCCTATGGTGGAATTATGCAATATGTGCGCCGCCATGCTCGATGTAGTAGTCTTGCCATGCGTGCCCGAGAAACACAGTCCACGCGAATTGCGAGTGATAAGTCCCAGCACCTGCGCACGCTTCATCACCTCAAATCCGCCTGCACGGAAGTATCGCAAGCCCTCGTGGCTGTCGGGAATGGCAGGCGTGTAAACCACAAGCGTGTGCCGTGGGTCGCGGCAATACTCGGGGATAAGCCCGGCCGACTCATCGTAACACATCTCTACACCCTCCCTTGCCAGTGCGTCGGTCAGCGCGGTACAGGTGCGGTCATACCCTGCCACACGGTATCCTTTGGCAAGGAAATAGCGTTCGAGAGCCGCCATGCCTATCCCACCGGCACCGATGAAATATAATGAATCGTATTTAGAAATCTCTTCCATATAGTCGTCACTTTTCAAGTATCTTTTCTATTTCGTCCACAATGCGGCTGTCGGCATTGCGCAGTGCCATCTTGCCCACATTTGCGGCAAGCGAGGCCAGCAGGGCATCGTCGGCCACGGTCTTCACCATAAGCCCGGCAAGACTACCCTCGGCATCGGCATCACGCACCATTATGGCAGCCCCTTTGTCGGCTAGGGCAAGCGCATTCTTAGTTTGGTGGTCTTCGGCCACGTTGGGCGACGGCACCAGTATCGACGGCTTGCCAAGCAGTTGCAACTCCGATATTGAACTGGCACCGGCACGGCTCACCACAAGGTCGGCGGCACGGTATGCCGCTTCCATGTCGGTTATGAACGGCATCCGCAGCACGTTCCGCGCACCCGAGCGTTCAAGTGCCTCGCGCGTCTCCTCATCATAATATTTACCAGTCTGCCAAATCAGCTGCACGTCGGTCTCGTGCGACTTCACCGTTTCAAGCCCGGCAATAATGCTGCGGTTGATGGTGCGCGCGCCAAGGCTGCCCCCCACCACAAGGATGGTCTTGCGACTGGCATCTATCCCGAGCCTTGCCGCAGCCTCCTCGCGCGACAACTTGCACTCGGCCAGGTTGCGGCGCACAGGGTTGCCGGTAAGCACAATCTTGCCGGCCGGGAAGAACTTTTCCATCCCTTCGTAAGCCACGCAAATGGCATCGGCACGTGCGGCCAGCAACTTGTTGGTGACACCGGCGTATGAGTTTTGCTCCTGTATCAACGTGGGGATATGCCGTTTTTGAGCGGCCTTCAGCATGGGACCGCTGGCATACCCGCCCACACCGATGGCTATGTCGGGCTTGAAGTCGCGCAATATTCGCCGCGCGCGGCTCATGCTCTTGAGTAGTTTCACCATGACCATGAAGTTGCGCCACAACCGCCGGCGGTCGAAACCGCACACCGGCAAGCCCACAATATCATAGCCCGCCGCAGGCACACGTTCCATCTCCATTCGGTCCTCGGCACCCACAAACAACAGCTTGGCATCGGGGTGACGGCGTTTTATCTCGTTGGCAATGGCAATGGCCGGGAAGATGTGTCCTCCCGTACCGCCACCGCTTATCAATATTCTTAACTCCTTGTCCATACGCGCATACACAATTTACTTGATTTGTGTCGGGTTCTCGGCTTGCAGCACCCTCGAACGGTCGTCGCCGCCGCTGCCTGCAAGCACCACTCGCCCATTGTCGCCACGCTGCGCGGCATTCTTGCTCACGCCTATCATCACCCCGAAGGCTATGTTAATAGCCACCATCGAGGAACCGCCGGCCGAAATCAACGGCAACGGCTGCCCCGACACCGGCACCATGCCGCAATTTATGGCAATGTGCGACAACGCCTGCACCGTAATCATCACCGCCATACCCAGTACCAATAGCGCGGGGAAGGCACGTGTGCACCGTTGCGCTATGCGACCGGCACGGGCAAGCAGGGCAAGGTAAAGTACCAGTACCAGCAATCCGCCCACAAGGCCCATTTCCTCGATTATAATCGAGTAAATATAGTCGGAAAACGCCAGTGGCAGGCGGCTGCTTTCGCGCGAATTACCGGGAAACACGCCAAATATGCCACCATGTGCACGAGCCATATAGGCATACTGCTCCTGCTTGTATTTGTCGGTGAGTGGGTGTTCAAGGCAGGCATCCTCGCTCCAGTCAAAACGGTCGAGCCGCTTTTCGCGCGTGGAGCTGCGGTCCACCACCTCGCGGCCATTATTGGCCACGGCTGGCTCGTCGCCGCCCTTGTCCTGCCATGCCATATATCCCACACCGGCTATACCATACACGAGCAACACCACAAGGAATTTCTTCACCTGAACACCGCCTATAAGCATCATCGACAAGCTGATGCACATGAGGATTGCCGTATTGGTGAACCCTTGCTTGTAGGTAAGGCTGCCAAAGAGCAGCACCACGAAGGCACTAAGAACCACACCTATGTTACGCACTCCACCCGGCTCCTGATAGCGCGACATTATAAACGCCACAAGCAGCACCGTGGCGAGCTTTGCAAGCTCGGCAGGCTGAACCGAGAAACCAAACAGCGACATCGAGCGCATGGCCCCGTTTATGACTTGCCCGTGATTCATGACATAAACGAGTGCCACAAGCGTAAGCAAGGCAAAGACTATGATGCTCCATGTGAACGACCTGCGCTTGAATGAAACGAACTGCGTGACAAACAGCGCGGCCATTCCTATGAGCATCGTGACTATATGCTTGCCTATGGGCCCGTATATGCCAGCCGTGCCCACCTGCTGTATCGACGCACTGAACGCCTCGACCACCGAGACAAGGCACAACGTGCAGTATATGCCCCATATCCACGGGTCGCCGTAGCGGTTCCGCACTTTCACTTTATCGGTATTTGCAACCTCTGTTTCCATACGCACACACATCACTTATTGTCAGCCAATGCATTCACGCAAGCCTTGAATTGGCAACCGCGGTCTTCGTAGCTCTTGAACAGGTCGAAACTTGCACAGCACGGCGACAGCAGCACAGTGTCTCCTTCATGAGCCAGTGCGCGGCACTTGTCAACGGCCTCTTCCATGCTACCTGCATCGGCCACCACCGGCACTTTCCCATCGAAGAACTTGTGCAACTTGCTGTTGTCCACGCCAAGGCATACAATTGCATGCACCTTCTCTCTCACAAATTTCTCTATCTCGCTGTAATCGTTCCCCTTGTCCTTGCCGCCAAGTATAAGCACCACGGGGGTGGTCATGCTTTCAAGTGCATACCAGCATGAATTCACGTTGGTGGCCTTCGAGTCGTTGACATAGCGCACACCGTCAACGGTGCGCACATATTCCAGGCGGTGCTCCACTGCCTCGAAATCTTCGAGGGCGCGGCGTATGACATCCTTCTTTATATCGAGTATCGAAGCCGACAAGCCTGCGGCCATCGAATTGAACATATTATGCAACCCCTTCAGTGCCAAGTCGTTCTTGTCAATTACAAGACTGTCGTCGCCATGCCGCAGCACCATTTCCCCATCGGGGTCTATGTAGGCCGCCGCCTCGGGGTCGAATTGTTCCGAAAACGGGTACATACGCGCCTCCACCTTCAGCCGTTTCAGCTGCGCAGCAATGATGGGGTCGTTTTCCCAAAATATAAAGGAGTCGTCGCCCGTTTGGTTCTGCAAAATGCGGAATTTCGCAGCCACATAATTCTCCATCTTGTGGTCGTAACGGTCGAGGTGGTCGGGGGTGATGTTAAGCAGCACGGCTATGTTGGCCTTGAACTCATACATATTGTCGAGTTGGAAACTGCTCAGTTCTATCACATACACGTCGTGGTGCTCGGTGGCCACTTGCAGGGCAAGGCTGCGGCCCACATTGCCTGCAAGCCCCACGTCAAGCCCGGCCTCCTTCAATATATGGTAAGTAAGCAAGGTGGTAGTGGTCTTGCCGTTGCTGCCGGTAATGCACACCATCTTGGCATCGGTGAAACGTCCGGCAAATTCTATCTCGGATATGACAGGCACGTTCTTGCTTCGCAGTTTCACTATTATTGCGGCATCATTGGGGATGCCCGGGCTTTTCACCACCTCGTCGGCACACAGTATGCGAGCCTCGGTGTGGCCACCTTCTTCCCATTCCACTCCATGCTCGTCGAGCATGGCAGCATACTTGGGCGCAACTTTCCCCGAGTCGGACAAGAAAGTGTCGAACCCTTTTGCCTTGGCAAGCACTGCGGCACCAACGCCGCTTTCGCCGCCGCCAAGCACAACTATACGTTTCTTCATATCATTGTTTTTCGTCGTCATCATCATCTTATCTTCAATGTCACAAAAGTCAATGCCGCCAGAAATATGGCAACTATGCAAAAGCGCATCACTATCTTAGGTTCTGGAATTGCATTTGCCGGTCGCTTAATCAGTGCCTCGGAATGTCCTTGCACCTGGAAATGGTGGTGCAGCGGTGTCATCTTGAAAATGCGCCGCCCGGTGCCGGTCTTCCTTTTGGTGTACTTGAAATACGCCACTTGAATCATCACCGACAAGTCCTCGACAAGGAATATGGCGCACATTATAGGGATAAGCAGCTCCTTGCGTATGAGTATGGCAAACACCGCAATAAGCCCGCCAAGCGTGAGGCTGCCGGTATCGCCCATGAACACCTGTGCCGGATAGGAATTATACCACAGGAACCCGATGGTAGCGCCAATAAACGCCGCGGCAAACACCACAAGCTCGGAACTCTCGGGTATATACATTATGTTCAAGTATGACGAATATATCACGTTTCCGCCAAGGTAGCACATTATGGCCAGTGCCACGCCTATTATCGCCGACGTTCCCGTGGCCAGCCCGTCGAGCCCGTCGGTGAGGTTCGCCCCATTGCTCACTGCGGCCACCACGAATATGGTGACAAGTATGAACACCACCCAGCCGCCCGTCTCGGCATGGTCGCCAAGCCACTTGGTGAGGCTTGCGTAGTCGAAGTTGTTGTTCTTGACAAACGGGATGGTGGTCTGCGCGGCCTTTATGTCCTCGGTCTTGTGGCTCACCACTATTTCGTGTTCCGAGACACGGGTTTCCATATTCTCGCGCATCACTATGTCGGGGCTAAGATACATGGTAAGCCCCACTATGAGGCCAAGCCCCACCTGGCCCACAATCTTGAACTTGCCCTTCAGCCCATCCTTGTCGTGGTGCGCAACCTTTATGTAGTCGTCGGCAAAGCCAAGCGAGCCGAGCCACACGGTGGAAACAAGCATCAGTATCATGTAAATGTTATCCAGTCGCGCCACAAGCAGGCAAGGCACAAGTATCGATATGATAATGATGATGCCGCCCATGGTGGGAGTACCCTTCTTGCTCATTTGCCCTTCCAGGCCCAAGTCGCGCACTATCTCGCCCACCTGCATTAGCTGCAAACGGTCGATGATGCGGCGGCCTATGACCGTGGCAATGAACAACGACAGCAGCAACGCCACTCCCGAGCGGAAAGTGAGGTAATTCATCAATCCCGCACCGGGGAAATCGATTTGCTCTAAATATTGAAACAGGTAATACAGCATGATTTATCTACCGTGGCATTAGCCCTTTTTCTCGTCCTCGAATATGGCTTCTATCTCCTCCTTGTCATCGAAATGATGCTTAACGCCCTTCACCTCCTGGTAATCCTCATGCCCTTTTCCGGCCACAAGCACCACGTCGCCCGGTTCGGCAAAGCAGGTAGCCGCCTTGATGGCCTCGCGGCGGTCGGTAATCTTGAGCGTGTGGCGGCGGGCATCGGCATCAAGCCCGGCCTCCATGTCGCGCAATATCTCCTCGGGGTCCTCAAAGCGCGGATTGTCGCTCGTGAGTATGAGCCTGTCGCTTCGCATGGCCGCCTCGCGAGCCATGATGGGGCGTTTTCCCTTGTCGCGGTTGCCACCGGCACCCACCACAGTTATGATATGCCCGGCGGTGCCGGTCACTTCACGTATGGCATTAAGCACGTTCACAAGTGCATCGGGAGTGTGGGCATAATCCACAATTGCGGTATATCCGCGCGGCGACAAGAGCGTCTGGAAACGCCCGGCCACTGGCACCAGCATACTCATCTTCACGGCAACCTCCTCCTCGGGGAAACCAAGCAACAGCGATGCGCCATACACTGCCGTAAGATTATAGGCATTGAACCGACCGGTGAACAGCACCTCTATCTCGCGGCCATTTATGCTGAGCAATGTGCCATTGAGGCGGCTTTCGATGATTTTGCCCTTGAAGTCGGCCATCGAGCGCAGCGAGTAGGTGTGCTTTTCGGCACGGCTGTTCTGCACCATCACGTTGCCCACCTTGTCGTCGATGTTAACAAGCGCGAAGGCATCGGCAGGCAGCAAGTCGAAGAACCGTTTCTTGGCATTGATGTAATTTTCCACTGTCTTGTGGTAGTCGAGGTGGTCGCGAGTGAGATTGGTGAATATTCCGCCGCGGAACTTCAGCCCGTCGATGCGGTGCTGCACACAAGCATGGGAGCTGACTTCCATGAATGCATACTGGCAACCGGCATCCACCATCTGGCGGAGCAGGCGGTTGAGCGTCAGCGGGTCGGGGGTGGTTTGGTCGGCATGAACTACCGTCTTGTCTATTATGTTCCTCACCGTGGAAATCAAGCCCGCCTTGATGCCCATCAATTGCGCCATTTCATATAGCAGCGTTGCCGTGGTGGTCTTGCCGTTGGTGCCGGTCACCCCCACAAGGCCGAGCTGCCGCGACGGGTTGCCATACCACTCGGCTGCAAGCAGCGCGAGCGCGATAGTGCTGTTGGCCACAACGATATAGCACACCTGAGGCGACACCTCATCGGGCAGCTCCTCGCACACCACCGCAGCAGCCCCGGCTTGCGCCACCTGCGGCACAAACTTGTGGGCATCAACAGCCACGCCTCTCACGGCCACAAACATTGCCCCCGGTGTCACTTGCCGGGAGTCACACACCAAGTCGCTTATTTCTATGCCGTCGGCACTGCGACCTGCAAACGAGGCCACTTGCAACGGTTTCAACAATTCGGTCAATAACATATTTCAAATAAAAAATATACAGTTCCTAATAAATCGATAATTCAATTGCGCAACGCCAACCGTATCTCGGCACCTTTTATCAATTTCGAGCCTGGCGGCAGGCTTTGCCGATAAACGTAGCCCGTTCCAGTGAATTTCACTGTGAGGCCTGCGCCTTCAAGTTGGTCGATGGCATCACGTATGCCCAAGCCCACGACGTCGGGCACCTCACCTGCGGCCACGTTGCCCGGACGGCGCAACTGCCCCAGCGTGGCTGCCGCATCGTCATCGACAAACGAGCGGGCCGTGTGGCGGCCTGTCGTGGCGGCATACATCATGCCGTGCCTGCCTGGCACCGAGTCGATGGTTTCATTATACTCCTTGCCGGTGCCGAGCATACCGCGAGCATGCATCTTCATTGCCACTCCACGGAATACGCGGCCGCTGCTACGCGCCGCACCATACTTGCCCCCTTCGAACACCACTATGCACGAATACCGCGGCTTGTCATACGGGAAAAATCCGCAAAACGAGTAACGTTTTCTGCTCGTGTACCGTCCATTCTTCGTGACGTAGGCCGTGCCAGTTTTGCCGGCAAAGTCTATCACGCTGTTGCGCAGGCTCTTGCCAGTGCCGTGTGGGTCATGTACCACGGCATACATCATACCCCTAAGCTTGCCAGCATTCTCCTCGCTGCAAATGCGCTCACGCACATAGTCCACACCTATCACCGAGTCAACCACTTCGTTGTGCATCAGCTGTTTCACAAGTCTCGGACGCACGAATTTGCCTCCGTTGGCAATGGCATTGTAAATCGACAGCGTGTAGATGGGCGGAGTCTCCATGGCATAGCCGTAAGACATTCTCGACAACTTTATGCGGTCGGAATTTTCGTGGCCGTCAAACGCCATGAAAGGCTTGTGCGCCCCGGCAATGCCCACATTGAGCGGGTCGAAAAAGCCCATCTCCCTGAGACGGTCGCGGAAAGCGTGGGGGGTGGCTCCGTATTTCGAGGTGATAATCTTGGCAATGCCAATGTTTGACGACTGGGCTATCACGTCGGTGATGCTCACATCGGTATTGGCATGAGCGTCGGTTATGGGTCTGCCGCCGCTGTATGCCCATGAACGGCCTGTAGTTATGCGCTGGTTAAGGTCGCCGACTATGCCGTCTTCAAGTGCCACGAGCATCGAGATTACTTTCATCACCGAGCCGGTCTCATACCGCAGGAAGGCATGGTTGGTCACCTCGACATACCCTTTCGACACATCGAAAGTGTCGCGCCGCTCAAAGTTCGACACCGCCTTTATCTCGCCAGTCTCCACATCCATCACCACCGCCGTGCACCACATAGGCTCGGCTTCGAGGCACATATCATACAGCTCCTGCTCCACGATGTCTTGTATGCCTACGTTGATGGTGGTCATTATGTCATACCCGTTCACTGCCGGAACGTGCTCCCACCGCAGGGTGCGCACAGTTGACTGTATCGACTGCATCTCGCCGTCATGCCCGTAAAGCAACGAGTCGAACGACATTTCAAGCCCCGACACCCCGTGCATCACCACCTGCTCGTCGTGGCGGTTCTCGCCAAGCGCAAGTTTGTCGGCATGCACCGAGCCGATGCTTCGCGACGCTATCGACCCATAAGGCTTGCACCGGCGCAGCTGCTCGGTGAACACAAGCCCCGAGCCAGCACGCCCCTTGTTGAAAAACGGGAAACTGCGCAGGCGGTCGCGACGGCTCTGCGATAGGTTCGAGGCAAGCTGGTAGTTACGCAAGCCACGCACCTTGGGATTGTCGATGGCCTCATACTTACCCTTCAGCTCGTCTTTCCACTGCTTGGAGGTCATCTTGCCCGGGAAAAAAGCCACAAGGCTGTCGCACAGCGCAGGCAGGTATTTATAGAATGTGTCGCGCTTTATGGCCTCGCTCTTCCAGTCGATTTTTGCATCATAAAATACCACGTTAGCCGCAAGTATCGAGCCGTCGTCGGCAAGTATCTTGCCGCGCTCGGGTATCGACGGTATCACGTCGCCAAACGACTCAACGGCCTTCTCGTTCCACTGGTCGGCCTTTATCACCGTGGTTTGGAACAGTCGCATCACGGCCACTGCCGAGACCAATGTTATGGCCACGGTGATAAGGAAATAGCGCCACAATATGTGCCGCTTGTTCTTTTTGCCCTTATGTCTTTTTTCACTCATCGTCTTTCAGTATATATGGAGGTTGCTGCGGCGCTTCGAGGTCGAGTTTCATCGTATCAACAAGCTCCTTCATGGTCTTTTCCCTGATTTTCGAGAAATAGTCGGCACTCGACAATATATATTCCGATTGCATCGACTTCAGGTCATCTTCAAGGTTGTCGATACGCCTCATCTCAAGCATCCCCGAGAAACGATTGGCTATAAAGCCGAATATCACGAACAGCACGATGGCTATCTTTGCGAAATGTTTCCGCAAGAAACCCACCGTTATTATTTTCCCGCTTATGACGTTCCACAATGCGCCAAACACGGCCTTGATGCTCGACATTATAGTTCCTTTTCCCATCGACTGCTAAAACTTTATTTTATTCATATCTCTTGTCGTGTACAACACACGTGTACACTTCTTATACACATCACACTTTCTCGGCTATTCGCAACTTGGCACTGCGCGAGCGCGGATTGCGCTCCACCTCCTCCTCATTCGGCTGGATTACACGGTTGTTGACCGCCTTTAGCGGTACATCGACCCGGCCGAAGAAGTCTTTTTCCACCTTCCCCTCCACGTTGCCGCACTTGATGAAGTTCTTCACCATGCGGTCTTCGAGCGAATGGTAGGTGATTACCACAAGCCTTCCGCCCGGGCGCAACACCTGCAACGACTGTTCAAGCAACGAGCGCAACGCGCCAAGCTCGTCGTTGACGGCTATGCGCAGGGCCTGGAAAACCTGTGCAAGCTCTTTCTTCTCTTGCGCCGGCTTCACCATCGGCCTCACCACTTCGAGCAGGCGGCCTACCGTGGCCACTGGTACGCCTGCGGTGCGCGACTTCACTATGGCCGCGGCCATGCGCCGCGCCTGCTTCAGCTCGCCGTAATTATACAGCAGGTCGGCTATTTGCTCCTCGTCGAGGGTTGCAAGCAGGTCGGCTGCCCGGCGGCTGCCGTCGCGGTTCATGCGCATATCAAGCGGAGCGTCGGCCCTGAACGAAAAACCACGTGCGGCATCGTCGAAATGATGGAACGACACGCCAAGGTCGGCAATGATGCCATCCACAGCCTCGACACCGTAATAGCGCAAGAAATTCTTCAAGTAGGCGAAATTCCCATGCACGAACGTGAACCGCGGGTCGTCGATGCGGTTGGCGTATGCGTCCATGTCCTGGTCAAAACCAAACAACCGCCCGCCTTTTCCCAAGTGCGACATTATGGCGCGTGAATGGCCTCCACCGCCAAAGGTGACATCGACGTAGGTGCCTCCCGGTGCTATATTAAGCCCGGCCATGCTCTCTTCAAGCAAAGCCGGAATGTGGTAAACTATCGATTGTTCATTCATTGCCGCATATAATCAATTAATGTACAATTAATTGGAAAGCATCGCCGCCGCTGCCATTTTTGTTTAAAAGCTTGCATGGAAATCCGCACCTTTCCGCTTGTAAAGTTAGCAAATAATCCATATAATTTACAAACTTAAATTCGTATTTTTCCCTGCTTTAACACAGAAAGTTATCAACAAGCAAAAATCCATGCCGTGCAACATAAAAGGGGCAAAACAGTCCCGTTTTTTTAACATCTACGCGACACGTGCGTTTGCATTTGTAAACCACGCCTTCCACACGACATAAAAAAAACGGCCTCCATGCGCCATATAACGCGCATGGAGGCCGGTCGATTCATTTCTTCAGTAAGCCCTAATTACTTCTTGAAGTAACGGTTGTAGAGGCCCTCGAAACCCTTGCCGTGGCGAGCTTCGTCTTTTGCCATTTCGTGAACAGTGTCGTGGATGGCATCGAGGTTGAGTTCCTTGGCACGCTTTGCGATGCGGAACTTGTCGGCGTTTGCACCAGCCTCGGCAAGCATACGCTTGTAAACATTGGTCTTGGTGTCCCAAACAACGTCGCCGAGCAATTCGGCAAACTTGGCTGCGTGTTCAGCCTCTTCCCATGCGTAGCGCTTGAAAGCCTCGGCAATTTCGGGATAGCCTTCACGGTCGGCCTGGCGCGACATTGCAAGGTACATGCCAACTTCGGTGCATTCGCCGTTGAAGTGAGCATTCAGGTCCTTAATCATCTCTTCGTCGCAACCCTTGGCCACGCCAATCACGTGCTCTTGAACGAAGGTAACTTCTTCGCTTTCGTCAACTTCCTTGAACTTGCTGCCAGGAACGCCGCATTGCGGGCACTTTTCGGGAGCTGTTTCACCTTCGTAAACATAACCGCACACTGTGCAGATAAATTTCTTTGCCATAGTAGTAACTTTTTAAATTGTAAACTTAGTTAATATCTTTCTTTTTTCGCAGAATTTCTTGTTTTTTTCAATTTTCCTTGGCTCGGCACCGGTCGCAAAGCCCGTCGTAATACAGGTGCGTGTGCTCCACCTTGAACCCCTGCGGCGTTGCCGGCTCGGCATCGGTGCTGCCCGGCGGAATCGGCACGTCGAATATGCAGCGGCAACGGCGGCACAGGAAGTGCGCATGGGGCCGCGTGTCGCCATCGTAATGGATGTTGCGGCTGTCGATGGTGAGCACCGACAGCGCGTCGCGGTCTTCAAGGAGCGACAGCGTGTTGTAAACCGTCGTCCGCGACAGCGTGGGCATCTGCGCCTGCAAGTCGCAGTATATGGCATCCACCGTGGGGTGTGTGCAATGCTCCATCAAGTAGCGCATTATCGCCACCCGTTGCACCGACGGCTTTATGCCATGCTTTTTCAGATGCTCTACTACAAAATCCATATCTCGAACCAAGAAAATCGTTATAAATTTGAAATCGTTACAAAATTACAACAATTTTATTTTCCACCAAAATTTCCGGCAATTTTTTTCAGAAAAAATTATCCCTTTATTAGCCTAATTGTCCCAATTAGCCTAATTGGACTAATTGGGACAATATAATCGCATTAGAAATCACCATTCACAGCCCTCAGGTAGCGGTCCATCACGGCAAGCAAAATAAGGTGCTCGCGACGGCGGTCACGGAACTGCGCCACCCACTCATGGGCATGGTCGATGATGGTCTGCGCCTTGTCGGGATTGGCAATGTAATATGCCACACGCTCCTCCACGTCGCTGTAATCGGGCTTCACGGCCACATAGTGGTAGTCGGGTATGAGCCTCCCTTCCATAAACCACGACTCGCACGTGGGCGGCGGCATCACTGCAAGCGAGTTTGACGACATCACCCACTTTAGGTTGCTCGCCACGTCGTTCCCTTCAAGTGCCATTATGAACTTGTAGTCGAGATGCTGCGATATTGTCATCTTTTCGGTTTCCCATTCGGGGTTGTAGTCGCGTCCGCGAATTTCCCCGAGGTCGAACAACGGGTTACCCCAAAACTTAGTCATGAACTCGTAACGGCGGGCTTTGCGGTTGTTGCGCCCGCCTATCTTTCCACGGAACACCACGCGGTCTTGCTTTTCGGCAAATGGCTTGCGGTCGCTTACAAAGATGAAATGCCTCACCTTGTCCATCTTGAACAGCACCGACATTCGCACATCGCCGGCCAACGGACGGCTTTTCACTATCGACGGCACCGCAGGCACGTGGGTTATGTCGCCCGGCAGCAAGTGCCACAGCAACCGCTTGGGGAAATAACGAACGTATTCAAGCGAATCAAAGTAGTAAACCTTGTTGCACTTGGGGCATTCGCTCACAGGGTACAACTCTCCCCTCCACGGCTCGCCGCCCTTGAAGTCGCCTGCGGCGATGCGGCAATAATAATCCACACGGTCCATTATGTAATCACGGTCGGGACGGGCGGCTATCTGTGCAAGCTCTTCGTTCCGACGGGAACGACACCACACATCGGGGACAAGATATTTGCGGCAGTAAGCCCTTGTATAATACAGGAACTTATTGTTCTTTCCGCTCCTGAATGCGTATAACAATCTGCTAAACATATTGTTACTATCTCAACAGTGCAGTAAATAGACGGCGACAACCTGTACGCTGCTACTCGGTTTGCAGCACTATGTATTTCCAGCATAAGTATTCAAGGCTGCATGGATAATGCTCGTTGACTACATTTCCAGCGGCATTGTAACCTATCACGGCCACGAGCGTATAGGCGTAATACTTGCCATTGTCGTTGCCACTCATGCCGTCGATTTCATAGCCTACACCGCTGCGATTGAAACCCATGCTGCGGTCGGTAGGCAGGTAGGCATCGGCCACCACCATCTCGTTGTAGGCACATGGTATATACTTGGTCACGCGCTTGAAGTTGAGCAAGTATTCCTCGCCCGACACAAGGCCATATTGCGCACACCAACTGCCGAACCTCACCTTCTGCCACACGTCGTCGTTAAGCAGAAACGGTTCCTCGTCATATCCTGTCACGGTCTTGCGCTCGGCGTTGACCTCCGACTCCGCAGTGCCGCTACGGGTAGGCAGCTTCATGTCGCCGGCCTCCTGCTTTAGCATCTCTATGAAACTGTTTTCGTCGGTATATTGTTGCACTGCCGTGGTCACGGTTATGGTGCGTCCGTCGGCGGCACGCAGTTGGTATGTGGCTGGAACAGGGGTATCTTCGTCGTTGCTGCAAGCGACTGCAAGCATTGCCATTATGGCAAGCACAGGCAAAAATTTCAAAAGTCTCATATTCATAATTAAAAAATGCGTAAAAAATCGCCCCAAAAGATGGAGCCTCGACTTGCAAAGATAATGTACTACCTGCTCAATACAAAACAATTTCACCGCTTTTTGCCTTATTTCACCTATTTGCTCCTATTTGTACCAACACCTGTTTGCAACATTGTTGCAAGTGCAAAATCGCTATCTTTGCATAAACGAAAGAGAATTAGATATGGGCAACAACATAAAGCGCCAAAATTTCCCTGTCACGGGCATGAGCTGCGCAGCCTGCGCCTTGCGTGTAGAGAAGACCATAGCCCGGCAACCCGGCGTGGAGGCTGCGGCAGTGAACTTCGCCACGGCCACGGTATCGGTCGATTACGACCCGTCGCAGGCCAGCCCCGAGTCGATGAAACAAGCCCTTGAGGCCGAAGGCTACGGCTTGATAACTGCTGCCGGCAAAGAAATGGAGGACGAGGCCGAAGATGCCAACCGCCGCCATATCGCCCGGCTAAAGTTCCGCACAATCTGGGCCATAGCACTCGCACTGCCGGTGGCCGTGATAGGCATGACAATGATGCATGAACCGTGGGCCGGATGGGTGAGCTGGGCTCTTGCCACTCCGGTGGTATTCTGGCTTGGCAGCGACTTCTTCGTGAATGCCTGGAGGCAATTGCGCCACCGCTCGGCCAACATGGACACGCTTGTGGCCAACAGCACCGGCATTGCCTACCTGTTCAGCGTCTTCAACCTGCTGTTCCCCGACTTTTGGACGCAGCACGGCATCGAACCGCACGTGTACTTCGAGGCATCAAGCGTGATAATCGCCTTCATCCTGCTCGGCAGGCTGCTCGAAGAACGAGCAAAGGGGCAAACTTCGACAGCAATAAAGCGATTGATGGGTCTGCGCCCAACAACAGTGACACGGGTAGGCAGCGACGGTAACCACGAAGTGGTGGATATTGAAAAGATAGCAATAGGCGACACCCTAATAGCCAAGCCTGGCGAGCGGATAGCCGTTGACGGCACGGTCACCGACGGCGAATCGAACGTGGACGAAAGTATGCTAAGCGGCGAGCCGATGCCGGTGCCGAAATCCCGTGGGGCACACGTGTATGCCGGAACCATCAACCAGCGCGGCAGTTTCCGATACACCGCGCGTGAAGTGGGCGAAGGCACGGTGCTTGCGCAAATAATACGCATGGTGCAAGACGCGCAGGGCAGCAAGGCTCCAGTGCAGAAGCTGGTCGATCACATAGCCGCCGTATTTGTGCCTGTGGTGATGTCGGTGGCCGCCATTGCATTCCTGCTGTGGCTGTGGCTCGACCCGGCCAACGGGTTCTCGCACGGCCTGCTTGCGCTCGTCACGGTGCTAATCATCGCCTGCCCGTGCGCCTTGGGACTTGCAACACCCACCGCGATAATGGTGGGCATAGGCAAAGGTGCCGAGAGCGGAATACTGATAAAAAACGCCGAGAGCCTTGAAATTGCAGGAAAAATCGACACCGTGCTGCTCGACAAGACGGGAACGGTAACCGAGGGGAAACCCATGGTGACCGATGCCGTCTGGCTCGACGGCGACACCGCCGCCCAGCCGGTGCTGCTTGCGCTTGAGCGGCTGTCGGAACACCCGCTTGCCGATGCCGTGGCCACGCACTTGGGATGCCCGCTACAGTCGCCCGAAATACACGACTTCAAGAGCATCACAGGCAGCGGAGTGGCCGGAACGTGCGGCGGCACGGCATACTTTGCAGGCAACAGGCAATTAATGCTCGACAACGGCATCGACTGCGACGCATCACTCATGGAGAAAGCCAGGCAGTGGAGCGGCGAGGCCAAGACGGTAATATACTTCGCAGGCGGAGGCCGACTGCTGGCCGTGCTTGCCATAACCGACCGCATCAAGCCTTCATCACCCCAGGCAGTGGCTGCCCTGCACGATGCAGGCATAGAGGTGTATATGCTCACGGGCGACAATGATGCCACGGCCCGGCAGATAGCCCGGCAGGCAGGCATTAGGCACTACCGCGCCGAGGTGCGACCCGACGGCAAAGCCGCTTTCGTAAAGCAATTGCAGCAAGCAGGCCACCGAGTGGCAATGGCGGGCGACGGCATCAACGACAGCGCGGCACTCGCACAGGCCGACTTGAGCATCGCCATGGGGAAAGGGAGCGACATAGCCATGGACGTAGCGCACGTGACAATACTAAGTTCCGACTTGGCGAAAATCCCCGAGGCCATAGAATTGTCGAAACTCACCGTGCGCACCATACGCCAAAACCTGTTTTGGGCATTCATCTACAATACCATAGGAATACCCGTTGCAGCCGGTGCGCTTTATCCCGTGTGCGGCTTTTTGCTCAATCCCATGATAGCCGGGCTGGCAATGGCAATGAGCAGCGTGAGCGTGGTTACCAACAGTCTGCGGCTGAAAACAAAGAAAATAATCAACCGTAAAACAACAATAAAACCCAACAAAACAATGGAAAAGGAATACAAAATCGAAGGAATGATGTGCAACCACTGCCGTATGCACGCCGAAAAAGCACTTAACGCCATTCCCGGAGTGGAGGCCACTGTAACGCTGGAGCCGCCTGTGGCTCACGTGAAATTCACCGATGCCGAAGTTCCAGTGGAAACTTTGAAGAAAGCCATCGAAGAGGCCGGTTACAAACTCGTGGAATAACTATCCCCCACCCCTCCAATAAGGCCAATTAGACTAATTAGACCAATTAGACTAATCGGCCTTATTGATTATAATTAAATCACTCCACCGTGAAAGCTATGCAATACTCGTAGGTGCCACCATCTTGCAGCTGTACGGCAAGCACCAACTTTCCCGGCTTGTCGGGTGCCACCGTCATGGTCATTGCCCCCGATGCGGCATCAACATTCCAAGTGCGGTGCCAAGTGTCTTCGTTAATCACAGCCCATTTCACCCCATTGCGCGGACGCAACGTGAAAGTATAGCTTTGCCCCGTGTGCAACGTGCCGTTAAGCGGCATGGCATCGATGGCGCAATCGCCCTTGGTAGCATAAAACACGGGCAACCCCGTCACCTCGCCGCTCCTCACCGCCGCAAGCAGCTGTCCTCCGTCGATGCCATACTTAGCCAATGCCGCGGCATCGAAATTGGCAAGGCCGGTAACTTCGGGCATAAGCATCGGGTTGGCCTTTTCAAGCCGAGCCAAGTCGGCAGCAGAGGGCTGCGCCACCTCATATTCCGCCACAGTGGAATACCGCTGCCCTCCATCCTGCTTGAAACCTAAGTGCAGGTCGCCGGCGGCGGTGGGCATATACTCCATATAATAAGTGTCGCCATGCAATTGCCAGTCGCCGTGCTTCACATTGTCGATAAGAGCCACTTCGCACTGTTGCAACTTCTGCACCGCAAAACGGTAACTCTCGCCCACGCGCAGGGTGTGTTGCTCGGGCAGCTCAGCAAGCCTCAACACCCCTACCCCACTTTGGTACAAAGTAGGATAATCGCCATTGCCCTTCATGCAACGGTCAAGCACCTGCTTGGCATCAAAACCATATTCTCCCCAGAACGGTTTTATGGCAGGCAGTGCATCGAATTGCTCACGGCTCACTGGCTGCGGCAGCAGCTGATAGGCTTCATCCTCGGGAAAATGGGTAAAAATCAACCAATAAGGGTCAATATGGAACCACGAATTATCATTTTCGCTGCGAGTAAACACCGAACCGCTGACCGAGCCTGCTCCCCACGTAGGGTCAATCATTATGCCAGTGCTTTCCCCCTCCACTATGGCAAATACCCAGGCATGCGACTCTCGTTCCCCATCGGCAGGCTTTGCCTCACCCCTAATGATTAAGGTTTTCAGCCCCACGGCCTCGGCCAGCCTGTAATATAGCTCGCTATAAGCCTGGCACACGCCGCGACGGTTGTCCCAGCACTCGTCGGCAGTGAAGATGCTATATGAAGTGTCGTAGCTTATATTGTCGCACAGCCATCGGTATATGGCCCGTGCCTGCTCATACTTAGTGTCGCACCCGGCGGTAATCTGCCGGGCCACCTGCGAATAGTCATACCGCGTGGGCGACACTTGCTCGTCAACCACCGTCTGCGCCCAAGCACCCATCCATGCAACCAATGCAATAAAAACCAACTTTACCCTCATACTCATAACACTTTATATTTTTGTTCAACCTGTTGCGAAATTAGCGATTTCATTCCACAAAGGCAAGCACCGCAGCTATATAAATCCAAAAATCGGTCTCTTAACTGACGATTTTTATGAAAATTTCGGTCTCTCAACTGACGATTTTTCTGGAATTGCATGGCATTAAAAAAATGCACCTGTTTCTCCCACATTAACCTTGGAGAAACAGGTGCGTTTAATTGTATCTTATAATTGTCAGGCTTCGGGATTCCAGAAGATTTCTTCTATTTGGTTATGGATGTTGTTGTAACGGGCAAACACGAAGAAGAAGTCACTCAGGCGGTTAAGATATTTCAGAACCACGGGATCAACATACGACTCGTCGGCCAGTTCAAACACACGGCGTTCGCAGCGGCGCGTAACAACGCGGCACACTTGCGACGATGCCGAAAGCTGGCTGCCGCCAGGCAGTATGAAACGCTTGATGGGGGGCAGCTCGCCGTCGAGCGTGTCGATTACGCGTTCCACCTCGTTCACGTCGTCGATGGTAAGGTTGGGGCACGGCGTACGTTGCGAGCTGCTGTTGTCACTGGCAAGGTATGCACCTATGTTGAACAGCTTGTTTTGTATCTTGCGCAAGAACCCATACATCTCGGGGTATTCAAGTTTGCAATTGATGGCAAGTTTGCCAAGGAATGCGTTAAGTTCATCTACCGTACCGTAAGCCTCGATGCGGATGTCGGTCTTTTTCACCCTCTTTCCGCCAACGAGCGAAGTTGTTCCGTTGTCGCCCGTTTCGGTGTAAATGTTACTTTTCATTGTCATAATTTGTTATCGCGTTTAATTGATTTATCATTTCTTCAATGCCGGCAGCCACCACGCAATGCCCGTCAACGGGCGTGCCGCCACGTGCAAACGGCGATGCCGCAGTTGCCGCAATCTGCGCAAGCATTTCATTGAAAACGCCGCCGATGTTGACAACCACTATGCGAGTGCCGCGGTCGCCCGACACCACAAGGTGCGTGAGCGTGGAAATCCACTCGTCGATAGTGCCTATGCCGCCAGGCAGCACCACAAAAAGGTCGGCAAGCGCAATCATGCGACCTTTCCGCTCGGCAAGGTCGGCAGTCGGGATAAGGGTATCGACAAGTGGGTCGGCACGGTGGGCAAAGCACTCGGGCACTACGCCGGTAATGTGCGCCCCGGCATCGTGCACCGCCTGCGCAAGCGTGTGCATGGTTCCGGCATTCGAGCCGCCATACACAAGGCTATGCCCATTGCTCCCTATCCATTCGCCAAGTGCAGCCGCCGCGTTCTCGTAACACTCGCCAAGTCCGCTGCGCGACGAGCAATATACTGCTATATTCATTGTCCAATGCCTTGATAATTCTAACTCTGTCCGCGCCAATCCCCGACGCGGCAAATGAAAAAGTTATAAAATTTTTTGCAAAGATATGTTACATAATTTTGCCAAACAACAGATACAGGCATCGTTATACATAATTAACGAAAAATTTCCGTAATCGTCTTGCAGCAAAGAAGTAACGTATTACAAGCAATTTTAACTAAAGCATGACACAATTGAAGTATTTTGGAATAGCACACACCGATTTTTTTCGTTATTTTTGTTCTACATTAATCTTCAATACCACTACATACAACAAAATGTTTAAATTCCATGGATAATCTACTGTTTTGGATAGTGCCGGCATCATCGGTGCTCGCACTTGTTTTTGCCTACTACTTCTACCGCCAGATGCTGCGAGAAAGCGAGGGAACCGAGCGCATGGCGCACATAGCCGCAGCAGTGCGCCGCGGTGCCATGTCTTACTTGCGGCAGCAATACAAGGTGGTGGGCATGGTATTCTTAGTGCTGGTGGCATTCTTTGCGCTTATGGCCTACGGCCTGCACGTGCAAAACGCCTGGGTGCCGGTGGCATTCCTCACCGGCGGCTTCTTCTCGGGCCTTGCCGGATACTTGGGCATGAAGACGGCCACCTACGCCTCGGTGCGCACGGCCAATGCCGCGCGGAGGTCGCTCAACGGCGGCCTGCGCATAGCCTTCCGCAGCGGCGCAGTGATGGGGCTTGTGGTCGTGGGGCTTGGATTGCTCGACATCTCGTTTTGGTACATCATCCTTAACGCGGCCATTCCGGCCGAGGCACTCTCGCCCACGGCCAAGTTGTGCACCATAACCACCACGATGCTTACCTTCGGCATGGGGGCAAGCACCCAGGCACTGTTTGCACGTGTGGGCGGCGGCATCTACACCAAGGCCGCCGACGTGGGTGCCGACTTAGTGGGCAAGGTGGAGGCAGGCATCCCCGAAGACGACCCACGCAACCCCGCAACGATAGCCGACAACGTGGGCGACAACGTGGGCGACGTGGCTGGCATGGGTGCCGACCTGTATGAATCATATTGCGGCTCCATACTCTCGACTGCCGCCTTAGGCGCGGCGGCCTACATACACTCGGGCGACGTGGTGATGCAGTACAAGGCCGTCATTGCCCCGATGCTCGTGGCCGCAGTGGGAATATTGCTATCGATAGTGGGCATATTTGCAGTACGCACCCGCGAAGATGCCAACATGAAGGGCCTGCTGGGAGCCCTCGCCGTGGGCACCAACCTCAGCTCGGGCCTAATAGTGGTGTTCACGTTCCTCATTTTATGGCTCTTGGGCATCGACAACTGGTTCAACATTGGCTGCTCGGTAATCATAGGCTTGCTGGTGGGTGTGGTGATAGGCCGCGCCACCGAGTATTACACCTCGCAGTCATACCGTCCCACGCAGCAGCTTAGCGAAAGCGGCAAGACGGGGCCGGCCACTGTCATAATTTCCGGCATCGGGCTTGGAATGTGCTCGACGGCCATACCTGTGCTGTCGGTAGTGGTGGGTGTGATACTCTCCTACTTGTTTGCTGCCGACTTCGTGCTGACCGATGTCAACATGGGGCTATATGGAATAGGCTTTGCCGCCGTGGGAATGCTATCGACGCTGGGTATCACTCTTGCCACCGATGCCTACGGGTCCATTGCCGACAATGCGGGTGGCAATGCCGAAATGGCCGGATTGGGCAAAGAAGTGCGCCAACGCACCGACCAGCTCGACTCGCTCGGCAACACCACTGCAGCCACCGGCAAGGGGTTTGCCATAGGTTCGGCTGCACTAACGGGGCTTGCACTGCTGGCATCATACATCGAGGAGGTGCGCATAGGGCTTGAACGCATAGGCACCTCGGTACTGACCATGCCCGACGGCTCGGCGATAGAAACCGCCCGTGCCTCCTTCACCGACTTCATGGAATACTACAACGTGACGCTGATGAACCCCAACGTGCTTGCAGGCATGTTCATAGGTAGTATGCTCGCATTCGTGTTCTGCGGACTTACCATCAATGCCGTGGGTCGCGCCGCACAGAAGATGGTGGAAGAAGTGCGTCGCCAGTTCCGCGAGATAAAGGGCATACTCACCGGCCAGGCCGAACCCGACTATGAGCGTTGTGTGCAAATATCCACCAAGGGGGCGCAGCACGAGATGGTGATACCGTCGCTGCTCGCCATCGTGGCACCGCTGCTCACCGGCCTCATCTTCGGCGTGCCGGGCATCCTGGGGCTGCTTTGCGGCGGACTTAGCTGCGGTTTCGTCCTTGCCATATTCATGGCCAATGCCGGAGGCGCATGGGACAATGCCAAGAAATACGTCGAGGAAGGCAACTTCGGCGGCAAAGGCAGCGAAGTGCACAAGGCCACCGTGGTGGGCGACACCGTGGGCGACCCGTTCAAGGACACTTCGGGACCCAGCCTCAACATCCTAATCAAGCTGATGAGCATGGTTGCCATAGTGATGGCCGGCCTCACAGTGTCGTGGAGCCTGCTGTAAGCGACTGACCACATTTAGACAAAGACAAGAGCTGCACCAGCAATGCGTTTGGCGCAGCTCTTGTCTTTTATACGTGAACTATATGGTCGTTCCGCCCATTTGGCGGTTAGTCATCGGCGCGATTCCATGGCCGTGAGTCACGCCTCACTATGTAGCGGTCGTAATAAGCAAGTAGCAGTGTGGTAAGCGGCACGGCTATAATCAGCCCCACAAAGCCGAGCAATGCGCCCCATATCGAAAGCGAAAGGAATATGATGGCCGGGTTAAGCCCCATGTACTTGCCCATGATTTTGGGAATAAGCACCAAGTCTTGTATCACCTGCGAAACGCAATACACCAATATTGCCAGCGCGAACATTTCCCAAAAATTTGTTCCGGCCGACACCGTGCTAACGAGGCACAGCAGTGCGGCTATGGGAATTGAGATAAGTTGCAGGTAAGGCACCATGTTGAGCAAGCCTATGAACAGGCCGAGCGCGATAGCCATTGGCAGGTCGATTAGCCAGAAACCTATGCAAAACGAGATGCCCACGAAAAACGACACCAACGCCTGCCCGCGGAAGTAGCGGTTCATGCTCGTCTTCACCTCGCCGAATATGCCGAATACCCGTTTCTTGTACTTCGGCGGCACTATGCTCTTAAAGCCCTCCACCATCTTGTCGTAGTCGATAAGCAGGAACACCACATACAGCAGCACTATGAACCAGCTTACAACGCTCAATATCACGCTAAACGTGCCGCCCACAAACGACCACGTGCGGCTTGCGGCCTCCTTGAACAGGTTAATCCACTCGTCGCGTGAGAGCAGCGACGATAACTTGTCGATGTCAACCGTATTCACTATAAAGTCGTGCACCGACTGCGGCAGATAAGGCACGTCGAAGTTGGCCGTGGCGTATTCCTTGAACATCACAATCATGCTTTCACACTCGGCATAGAGATAAGGGATGAAGAAATACAGCCCAAGCCCCACTAACACAGTCATTTCCACGATAGTGAGTATAGTGGTGGCCACCCTGCCGCGCAGCCGCAGCAGCTTGCAATGCCATTCCACAAACGGGTTAAGCATATAAGCTATGATGCACGCCACAATAAACGGCACAAGCACCCCTTTCAAATAATTGAACAGCCATAGCCCTGCCACCACACATGCCACGGTAATGACCAGCCTAACCACGCGGTCGAGCGTATAAGGCTTTTTGCCCGTATCTGCACCAATATCCATATCTTAAAACAAATTATACATACCAGCCACAAAAGTAAGAAACTGTTTTGAATTTTGCCATTATCGCCCCATAAAAAGCAGCACACAACCTACATAGCCCATACCCAATAACGCACAAAAGACAAATGCTAATCCAAAAAATAGGCTTGAATTTTGGATTGTAATCCAAAAATTCGGCCTATTTTTTGGATTAGCGCAGTTTAAGGCTTATATTTGCGTAAGTAAAACCATTAACACACCACTATATGATACACCGCCAACTACAAGCCATCATAGAACAAAAACTGTTCAAGGGAAAAGCCATCATTTTAATCGGGGCTCGGCAAGTGGGAAAAAGCACCCTGTTCAAGCAAATAACAAGTGGCTACAAATCGGTTTTAACGCTAAACTGCGATGAGCCGGAAGTGAGGGAGGTATTAACCGATGCCAACACACAAACCCTGCGGCTACTTATAGCAAACAATAACATAGTGGTAATCGACGAGGCGCAACGAGTGGAACGCATAGGAATTACCCTAAAGTTGATAATAGAGAATTTCCCCAATACGCAATTACTTGTGACAGGTTCTTCATCGCTCGAATTAAAAAGCAGCATAGAAGAGCCACTTACTGGCCGAAAATATGAATACCACCTGTACCCTATCTCGGCTCGGGAAATAATCGAAAATCGGGGAATAATTGCAGCCAAGCAACAACTTGAAACAAGGCTTATATATGGCTCATATCCCGAGATAATAAACAATCCAGGCGAGGCCAAGGAACTCTTGCTTGAAATTGCCGACAGCTATCTTTATAAAGACATCCTCGCGCTCGACAGCGTGAGAAAACCCAGTTTGCTCAACAAGCTGCTTATAGCCCTGGCATTGCAAATAGGTAGCGAGGCATCGTATAATGAAATCGCCAAAACCATAGGGAGCGACAGCAAGACGGTGGAACGATACATCGGGTTGCTTGAACAGTGCTATGTGGTGTTCACTCTACAGGCGTTCAGCCGAAACCTGCGTAACGAATTGAAGAAAAGCAAGAAAATTTATTTTTACGACAACGGCATCCGAAATGCAGTATTGCAAAACTTTGCCCCTGTCGCACTGCGGCAAGACGTTGGCGCACTGTGGGAAAATTATTTCATCACCGAGCGCATAAAAAGCAACAGTTATTCACGGCACTTCACAAACCGATACTTTTGGCGCACTTCATCACAACAAGAAATCGATTATATCGAGGAAACCGACGGACAATTCTCGATATTCGAGGTAAAATGGAACCCCAAGAAAGGCAACACCGCATTTCCAGCCTCGTTTGTCGGCACATACCCCATCAAAAATAGCACCGTCATCACTCCCGAAAATTACCTCGAATGGGTATAATAGATGGAACCAATGCTAATCCAAAAAACAGGCTTTAATTTTGGATTGTAATCCAAAAATTCGGCCTATTTTTTTGGATTAGCATCGGAAACTAATAAAAAAGGGGCATGGCACAAATTCCCCGTGCCATGCCCCATGCAGATCATCATAAATGAAAACGAGATTGTTTCTTTCCCAAAAAGGTCAATCGACTGCCGTAAGTTCAAACACACGGCTCGAATATTCCTTGTCGAGCGCAAGCTTGATACCTTGCGACATGAGCAGGCGACCCGAAATTACGGCACCCTCCATCTGTTTCATGCCTTCGTCGGCCACGTTAAGCTCGTGCAAGCGGTAATTCTTGTCGGGGTCAAGACCTGCCATGCGGAATGGCGGCACGGTGTGCCCGGCAAAGTGCTTCAACTTGTAGCCATAGAACACAGCCTTCTGCTTGTCGGGCGACACATACATAAGCGATGCCACGTCGCCACGCCCTTCGTATGGCGAGCGCAGGCGGTAAAGGTCGCCCTGCTGTATGAGTGTGCGCAGGCGTTTGTAGTCGGTCACCGCCTGCTTGGCAAAGGTAAGCTCCTCGGCTGTGAAGTCAGCTGGCCTCATCTCGATGCCAAGACGGCCTTGCATTGCCACGTCGAAACGGAACTTGAGCGGCACCACGCGCCCAGTCTGGTGGTTAGGCACGGTGCTCACGTGCGAGGCCATTGCGGCTGCCGGGTAGAACATCGACATACCCCACTGCATATATATGCGCTGCAAGGCATCGGTGTCGTCGCTCGTCCAAAACTCGTCGAAGTAAGGCAATGTGCCATAGCCCGCACGCGCGCCACCGCTTGCGCAAGCCTGCAACACAAGGTCGGGATACTTGGCACGGATGCGCTCCACCACCTTGCGCAGTCCCTTGTGGTATTCTATATATAAGTGCGACTGGCGGTCATCGGGCAGATAAGGCGACCCGTAATTCACTATGCTGGCATTGGCATCCCACTTCATGTAGGCAATCTCGGGATATTCGGTCATCAAGTTGTCAACCACCGAGAAAACGAAATCCTGCACCTCGGGGTTCGACAAGTCGAGTACCACCTGCGTGCCGCCGCGGCCAAGCAGCGGTTCGCGTCCCGGGTATTGCAAAATCCAGTCGGGGTGCTTGTCATACAGCTCGCTCGCCTTCCAGTTGGCCATTTCCGGCTCAATCCATATACCGAACTTCAAGCCCTTAGCCTTGGCATGGTCGATGAGCGGCTGCAAGCCTCCGGGCAGTTTCTCGCGGTCAATCGTCCAGTCGCCAAGCGCGGCATTGTCGCTCAGGCGGCGGTACTTCTTGCTTGCAAACCAGCCGTCGTCCATCACAAACAGCTCGCCGCCAAGCTCGGCAGCACCGTCTATCAACTTGGTTATGCGCTCGGTATCGACATCGAAATACACCCCTTCCCAGCTGTTGAGCAGCACGTCGCGCGGGGCAGTGCCATTATGCAACTTGCCGTCAAGCCGTGCCCAGCGGTGGAAATTTCGGCTCACGCCGCTCTTCCCCTCGGTGCTGTAAGTAAAAGCCACCTCGGGCGTTACGAACGTCTCGCCAGCCTTTAAGAAATATTGCGATGCCGTCTCGTCGATACCGGCGATGAAGTGGTGCAGGAACTTGCCGTCGCGGTCGGTGTCGATGCGCAGCTTGTAGTTGCCCGAGTAGCACAGGGCGGCACCTATCACGCGGCCTTGCAGCTCGCTTGGGCGACCGTCGAGCGACAGCATCACTTCGGGCATATCGCTCATGCCGTTGCGCACCCCGTCGCGGTTCTTTATCACCATCATGCCGGCCGTGAGCGGCTCCTCATACAAGTTTGCCTCGTTGGCCCAGCAACCATGCAGGTGCGATACCCACACCTGGTCGCCGTGAATGGGCATATAGGCCGAGGCGAATTGCGCCAACCTCACGTCGCCCTTCTTCTCGCTGTGCGAAATCTCGCTCCACACCTCTATCACGTCTGAATTAGTGTATGCGCGGTAGCAATTAACCACCTCGAAAGGATACACCCTGTCGCGCGTGAGTATTCGCACCACTTCGCCGCCGTCGGTGGCCTGGCGCGTCACGCTTACCACTGCAAGGTCGAGCGATATGCTGCCGTCGGTGTGTTCCACCTCAAGTGCCGGCTCGTCGAGCAGGTTGTTGTTGAACGACGGGTAAGCCACGCGGTCGTATGCCAATCCCGACTGCCACACCTGCGCCACCTCGTCCTGGCCGATGCGGTCGCCATAATAAGCTATCTTCAGTGGTTTCCCCTCGTCGGCCCGCAGCAGCAACGAGGTGTTTTGGGTGGAAATGAGCACATCCTCGGCAAAGGCCGTGCCACCGACAGCCCCCATGGCAAATGCCATCAATGTAAACAATACTTTTTTTACCATATCGAATTATATATGTAGGTTTATGTAATAAAGTCAACGTCGCAAAATTACACATTGCCCGCAACCCAAAATAATACTATTTTGCCCAATTCGTTGCATTTCCGCCACGTGGTACAAAAAAAGCCCTCGCGCACACGCCACGATGCTATATAAAAACACAGACATGGAGGAGGCAGAGCCGTCCAACCATATTACATAAATTTTAACCCACTCCCAGTATTCAATCTTTTTTACGTATAGCAACGACAGGCACAGTTCTATCTATATTTCTTGCTGTTGTGTACCTATATATACCAATCTGCTTTACGCAATAATCCGAAGAAGGAACTTGAATAACCTGACCGTCATAATACGGCCCGTCCTCAACCAAAAACAAAACCATCAATCCTAAAGGATTAAAAAAATCATAGTTGTTCTCTTTAGCCAAAGCATCTCCCGAACCAAGAACATGAAATACCTTGAATGACGTTTCGTCCATGCAAGAACCTTCTGTCTCGAATAATTCAATCACGTTGTCATACGAATTAACCTTGTTAATTATGACTACGGTAATAATTGTCAATACGACACCGACAATGATACCACAAATAAACAAAAATGCTTTTTTCATATTAAAAAAATTAGCAAGAACACATGACCATATTTTTCAGAGTATTGGTATTACAAATCTATTATACTCCTCAAAAGACCATTGCACTTGATAAGCCTGGCCTCTTAATTGATCTAACAAAATAAAATTAAACGTGTTTTGTGTGGGATATAATTCAAACCTACCATTTACTTCAGTTGAGTCTGAAAAAATATCTCCACCAAACAATGAGGAGGCAAGATTTATAGAACTTAAAACAGCCTCTCCCCGTTTTTCCTCATCATCAATGCTAAATTGAACCAGCCACATTCTCCCTGTTTGGGTATCCAATTTTATGAAAATCCAAAAATTCTTAGTTGGATAAAGCCGGTAACGATCAACACTATCTGCCTGCACAGGCACTTGCACCACAGTGCCCAAATCGGGTAATTGCGCAAAAGAAAGCACCATGGTTGCCACCGAAAATAAAATAGATGCTATCAATTTTTCCATAGCTGAAAATTTTAAGTCCTTTCCACAAAAATATGCAAAAAAAATGACAATACCATGCTAAACACAAGCTAAATAGAAATTATTTCTTTATCACTATTATAATTGCAAATACTACTCATCATTCAAGCTCAGCCACCAACAATATCTATTATCATCATAACAGTTAACTGCATACTGCTCAATTATATTTGTGCAATTGTGCAGATTTTAGGCGGTTATTCCGTGGATTTTGCGTAAATTTGTGCGCATTTTTATCATGGGCGTATTGTATGTGTGCCCGTGAGGGTGCTGCGGTACGCAATTGCCGCACGTATAATGGATTACATAATCTCACTCACACGATATGAACATTTCATATAATTGGCTAAAAGAGTATGTCGATTTCGACCTTACTCCACAAGAAACGGCCGACGCACTGACCTCGCTCGGGCTTGAAACCGGCTCGGTGGAAAAGGTTGAGTCAATAAAAGGCGGCCTGCAAGGCCTTGTGATAGGCGAAGTGCTGACTTGCGAAGCTCACCCCGACAGCGACCACCTGCACGTGACCACCGTCAACCTTGGTGACGGCGGCGCACCGGCGCAGATAGTGTGCGGCGCACCCAATGTGGCCGCCGGCCAGCACGTGGTGGTGGCAACGCTCGGCACCAAGCTTTATGACGGCGACAAGGAATTCGTAATCAAGAAATCGAAAATACGCGGCGTGGAGTCATTCGGCATGATTTGCGCCGAAGACGAGATAGGCGTGGGCACATCGCACGACGGCATAATCGTGCTGCCGCCCGACACCGTGCCTGGCACACCGGCACGTGAATACTACAACGTCACCGATGACTACGTGCTTGAAGTGGACCTTACGCCCAACCGCATCGACGCCGCGTCGCACTACGGCGTGGCGCGCGACCTTGCCGCCTGGCTCGCGCTGCACGGCAAGGAGGGGCACCTGCGTATGCCCTCGACCGACGGCTACCACAGCGACCGCCCCGACGGAGCAACCGCGGTGACGGTGGAAAACGCCGAGGCCTGCCCACGGTATAGCGGCGTGACTATACGCAACATTAAGGTGCAAGAGAGCCCCAAGTGGCTGAAGGACTACCTTACCACTGTGGGACAACGCCCCATCAACAACATTGTGGATATAACCAACTTCGTGCTGCTGGCATTCAACCAGCCGCTGCACTGCTTCGACCTTGCAAAGGTGAAAGGCGGCCGGGTGGTGGTGCGCACCGTGCCCGAAGGCACCAAGTTCACCACTCTCGACGAGGTGGAACGCACACTCACCGACCGCGACCTGATGATTTGCAACGCCGAGGGCCCGATGTGCATAGGCGGCGTATTTGGCGGCCTTGACTCGGGCGTGACCGACTCGACAACCGACATCTTCATTGAATCGGCCTACTTCAACCCCACATGGGTGCGCAAGACGGCTCGCCGCCAGGGGCTTAACACCGACTCGTCGTTCCGTTTCGAGCGCGGCATCGACCCCAACACCACCGTGAAGTTCCTGAAAATCGCAGCCATGCTGGTGAAGGAACTTGCCGGAGGCGAGATTTGCGGCGACATAGTTGACATCAAGAGCCAAGAATTCCCCCCGTTCCCTGTAACACTCGAATATAGCTATGTGAACGGACTTATCGGCAAAGAGATAGACCACGACACGATAAAAGGCATTCTGAAAAGCCTTGAAATAGAAATCACAGCCGAGACCGACACCACGCTGCAACTGCTCGTGCCGACCTACCGTGTGGACGTGCAACGCCCGTGCGACGTGGTGGAAGACGTGCTGCGCGTGTATGGCTACAACAACGTGGAATTTGGCGACACCGTGCACAGCAGCCTCTCCTACAAAGGCGAAATCGACGTGAAGCAGAACCTGCAAACGCTCATATCGGAACAGTTGACGGCAGCCGGGTTCAACGAGATACTCAACAACTCGCTCACGGCAATATCTTATTACGAGGAATCGGCCGCATATCCCATCGACAATTGCGTGAAATTGCTCAATCCGCTCAGCAACGACCTGGGAGTGCTGCGGCAAACACTGCTATACGGAGGGTTGGAAAGCATTGCCCACAACATCAACCACAAGGCAGCCAACTTGCGATTCTATGAATTCGGGAACGTGTATCGTTTCGACCCCTCGGCCGACGACAGCGAAAAACTGCTTGCGCCATACTCCGAACACACAAGTATGGGAATATGGATGAGCGGCAACAACCATGATGCCAACTGGAACGAAAAGGAACGCAAATTCACTGTATATGACCTCAAAGCCGTGGTAGAGAACATCTTTGCCCGCATAGGACTGGGCAACAAGGAAATCGTTGCCGAACAAGTGTCCGACGAAATATATTCGGCCGCACTCGTGCTGAAGCACCGCACCGGGAAGGTGATAGGAGAACTGGGCATAATAAAATCGGCAATACGCAAAAAATTCGACATCGACCAAGACGTGTTCTATGCACAGCTCAACTGGGATGCCCTCGTGAAGATGACAATGAAAAAGAGCGTAACCTTCACCGATTTGCCCAAAACGCAACCCGTGAAGCGCGACCTCGCATTGCTTGTTGACCAAGCGGTAACATTCGCCCAAATCGAGCAGGTGGTGCGCCAGTCAGAACGCAAACTGCTCCGCAGCGTCACACTGTTTGACGTTTACGAAGGCAAGAACCTCGAACCGGGCAAGAAATCATACGCCATAAGCATGACGCTGCAAGACGATGAAAAGACGCTGCAAGACAAGCAAATCGACGCAACGATGAACAAGATTATCGCCAACCTGCAAAAGCAACTCGACGCAAAACTGAGATAACAATTATTACACTAACATAGAATCAAATAGTATATGGGAAGAGCGTTTGAATATCGCAAAGCAAGAAAATTGAAACGATGGGGAAATATGTCCCGCACATTCACCAAGATTGGCAAAGAAATCACAATAGCAGTGAAATCGGGCGGTCCCGACCCAACTTCCAACTCCCGACTCAGAGCTCTGATGGCAAACGCCAAGGCCGCAAATATGCCCAAGGACACCGTTGAACGCGCCATCAAAAAAGCCACCGACAAGGACGCTTCCGACTATAAGGAAGTAGTATTCGAAGGGTACGGCCCATTCGGCATAGCAATCCTGGTGGAAACCGCCACCGACAACAACACACGCACCGTGGCCAACGTGCGCAGCTACTTCAACAAGTTTGGCGGAAACCTTGGCACATCGGGCAGCCTTTCGTTCCTGTTCGACCACAAGTGCGTGTTCCACATCAAGCCTAAGGACGGCGTTTCGCTCGAAGACCTTGAACTGGAACTCATCGACTATGGCGTTGAAGAACTCGACCAGGACGAAGAGGGCATCACACTGTATGGCGCATTCGAGGACAACTCGACCATACAGAAGTACCTCGAAGACAACGGATATGAAATCATCAGCTCGGAATTCGTGCGCATTCCCAACGACGTGAAGGATGTCACCCCCGAACAGCGCGAAACGGTTGAAAAACTGCTCGAAAAATTCGAGGACGACGACGACGTGCAAAACGTATTCCACAACATGAAGGAAGACGACAGCGAAGGCGAGGAATAACCCCACCCGTCCTCCTTATTGACATCACCAAAAGCGTGAGGCACATACCATTCTTTGTGCCCCACGTTTCTATTTATGTATGACTTGGTATTGCCGCAGCCACTCGTCGGTCTGCGCCACAAGGCGAGTGTGGGCGGCCTCGGGGCGCAATTCATTGGCAATGGGGTGGCAGTTGGCATGGTGGAATATCATGCCCGTGTGAGGCGAAAGGCAGGCTTGCATGGCCGATTCCGCCCCACGCCCGGGGGAGCTGGTGAATGGGCGGAACAGCAGATTGGCAAGCGGGTCAAACCATCGGTGCATCGTAATCATGCCCGAATTTACCACTCCTGGGTCGGCACAATTCACCCTCAACCGCCCTTGCCACAGACCGGCAAGGTGCATTGCATAGTGCGTCAGTGCCAGCTTGCTGCGCCCGTACGTTCCAAGTTGGGAGAAATCTTTTTCGGTTGGGCACAATATGCTATCGGCAAGACGGTGCAGGCGGCGAGTGACCGACGTGGTAAAAACCACGCTACCACCCTGCTCAATGCAAGGCGCGATGAGCCATGTGAGCAATACCGTTCCAAAGTAATTGACTGCCATGGTTTGCTCCAATCCATGAGCCGTGAGTGAATAATGGCGGCACATTACCCCGGCATTGTTGATAAGCGATGATATGCGCAAGCCGCCGATGCGTCTGGCAAAGTCACATATCGAGGCCGGGTCGTCCAAGCAAAGCAGTTCGCACCTCACTTCGGCACCGCCTGTAACCGACCGCCTCAACTCGTCGGCAAGCACCTCGCCTCGCTCGCGGTCTCGGCAAGTGGCTATCACGCTGACACCCGTAGAAACGAGCCGACGGCATATTGCCCTACCTATCCCCCCAGTCGCCCCGGTAACAACTATATACCCTTCCCCCTTCTGCATATCTCTTAAAATCTTAAGCTATTTCGAGGCTCTAAGCCCTTCGATGACGGCGGCGGTGAAACCGTGGCTCTCCATGGCGTTCAGGCCGCGAATGGTGATGCCGCCGGCTGTGGTCACACGGTCGATTGCAGCCTCAGGGTGGTCGCCGCTGCCTTCGAGCATTGCCACTGCGCCCACCAGTGTCTGTAGCACTATTTCGAGCGACTGGCTGGCAGGGAACCCAAGTTCAATGCCACCTTCCATTGCCGCACGCACGTATCGCATGGCGTATGCTATCCCACACGATGCAAGAGCGGTGCCTGCGCCCATAAGGCGTTCTTCCACCACCTGCACCTTGCCCATGGTTGCAAAGATGCCGCTAACGGCATTTATTTGGCTTTCCGACGCATTTTTAGCAGAGATGAACGTCATGCTCTGCCCGTATGCTATGGCGATGTTGGGAATGATGCGGAACACCGCAAAATGGGCATCGGCGGCAGCATAACCGGCAAGGTGGTCAAGGTCGATACCTGCGACTACCGATGCGAGCATTTGTCGTGACGGGTCGATTGCCCCCTTCAGCTCCTCCATCACAGTGTCGATGAGCCAGGGCTTGACGGCAATGATTATGATGTCTGCACCAAGTGCGGCATCGACGTTGCGAGTCGATACGTTTATCAACGGGAATTGTGATTTCAGCGAATCGAGTTCCCCGTGGCGGTTTGGGCTGCTCACTGTGAGCACGTAGCCGGTGGAATGTGCTATGCCGCGAGCAATTGCACCACCCATGTTCCCGGCTCCAATTATTCCTATTTTCATGATTGTGGATAAAATAATGAGGGCGTGTGTAACATATTGCACGCCCTCAATGTGTGGTTATTGATATTATTTCCCGTAATTATCAAGGCACATCTTGAAACGACGCAGGAATTCATTAGCCTGCTCCATTGTCAGCACAAGTGGAGGGAGCAGGCGAATTACATTTGTTCCACTCACGCCAGTAAACACGTGCTGCTCCATGAGCAACTTAGTGCGCAGCTCCTTCACCGGCTTTTCCATTTCTATGCCTATCATCAGTCCGCGGCCGCGCACTTCTCGTATTTGTGGAATTTTGTTCAATTCTTCAAGCAAAAAGTCGCCCACGCGGCGAGCGTTTTCCACAAGTCCTTCCTGCTCGAAGATGTCGAGCACGGCTATGGCAGCGGCGCAGGCAAGGTGATTCCCGCCAAAAGTAGTGCCAAGCATACCGTATGTGGGCTTGAACTTGGGGCTTATTAATACCGCCCCCATCGGAAACCCATTGGCTATCCCCTTGGCTACGGTGATGATGTCGGGGCGTATGCCAGCCCACTGGTGGGCAAAGAATCGACCCGAGCGTCCGTAACCCGATTGTATCTCGTCGAGTATGAGTACCGTTCCATGCTTGTCGCACTCCTCACGCAATTGCTGCATGAACTCAGTTGTAGGCACTTGGATGCCGCCCACACCCTGTATGCCCTCGATAATTACGGCACACACGTCGCCTTTTTCGAGTTCGGCACGCACGGCGTATATGTCGCCGAGAGGGAGGAATGTCACATTGCCATTGTCATTGACAGGCGAAACTATGCGAGGATTGTCGGTGGCCTCCACGGCAAGCGACGTGCGGCCATGGAATGCTTTTGAAAACGACAAGATGCGGCGGCGAGCCGTGTGGAACGATGCAAGTTTCAGAGCGTTTTCATTGGCCTCTGCCCCCGAATTGATTAGGAACAGCTGATAGTCATCATATCCCGATATGCGCCCGAGCTTGTCGGCAAGCTTCTGCTGCAAACTGTTGACCACCGAATTAGAATAGAACACCAATCGTTCGGCTTGCTCCTTTATAGCTTGCACATAATGTGGGTGCGAATGCCCTACCGAAATCACGGCATGGCCGCCGTAAAGGTCGAGGTATTCGGTGCCTTGGTTGTCATAAGTGTAACATCCACGGCCACGCACGATTTCTATGTCGAATAGCGGATATACGTCAAAAAGTTTCATTTTCGTTAATGATAAGTTGTTAGAAAGCCGATGCTTTAAGATTTAGCCCCACACGCTCGTGCAGCCCGAAAAGCAGGTTCATATTATGCACGGCAGTTCCGGAGGCTCCTTTCAGCAAGTTGTCGATTACCGAGACTATCAGCAGTTTGTTCCCCTCCTTAACCAAGTGCAAAAGGCACTTGTTGGTATTTACGACATCTTTAAGGTCGGGCATACGGTCGATTACAAACGTGAAATTGTGGTCTTCGTAATATTTGTCATACAGCTCACGTATCACGTCGAGGTCGGTAGCGCAATCCATATAAACCGATGCCATGATGCCCCGTGAAAAACACCCCCTTACGGGAATGAAATTTATATCGGCAGAGAAACTGCGTTGCAATTGCGACAGCGATTGCCTGATTTCGGCAAGGTGCTGGTGCCGGAAAGGCTTGTAAATCGACACATTGTCGTTGCGCCACGAGTAGTGCGACGTGGCCGACGGTTTCACTCCCGCGCCAGTGCTGCCAGTGATGGCAGTCACGTGTATTTCGCTGTTGAGCAGCAGGTTCTTTGCAAGCGGCAACAGTGCCAGTTGTATGCAGGTGGCAAAGCAGCCGGGATTGGCCACATGGCGTGTTGGTTCGTTCACTATTATGCGGCGGTTAAGTTCGGGCAACCCATAAACGAAGTCGTGCGTGCCATCTTGGTGGCGGTAATCAGTCGATAGGTCGATTATGCGCAAGTCGGCCGGTATGTCGTGCGAGTCCATGAATTTGCGGCTTTCCCCATGCGGTGTGCAGCAGAAAAGCACATCAATGCCATCGAGTGGCGTGTCACTGGTGAACTTCATGTCGAGTTCCCCAGCCAAGCCTTGATGCACCGAGCTAACATAGTTTCCGGCATTGCTACTGCTTGCCACCCATTGCAGTTCTACATCGGGGTGGTTGATAAGCAGCCTAATCAACTCTCCTGCGGTATATCCCGCGCCACCTATTATGCCGGCCCGTATCATAGCGTCTTGCCGTTTTTAGCTTGAATATTATAGAAAATTTTCATCTGGTTGCCAAGAATCTTGGTGAACCCCTTAACATCGTCGGCAGTCCAGCCCTTGCTTATTTCGCCATACTCGCCAAAGTCGGTTTTCATCAAGTCGAAGTCGCTTTTAACACCCACGAGTATGTAACGATATGGCTTGAGGTCGATAATCACGTCACCAGTTACATTTTCTTGCGACGAGAGCAAGAAAGCCTCGATGTTGCGCATCACCGGTTCAAGATATTGCGCCTCGTGCAGGAACATACCATACCATGTGCCAAGCTGGTCTTTCCAGTATTGCTGCCACTTGGTGAGCGTGTGCTTCTCAAGCATCTTGTGCGCTGCAATTATGAGCATGGGTGCGGCGGCTTCAAAGCCCACGCGGCCCTTGATGCCTATTATAGTGTCGCCTATGTGCATATCGCGACCTATGGCGTATGGCCCGGCCAGTTGCTCCAAGTCTTGTATTGCCGCCACCTTGTCGCTGTAATGCTTGCCATTGATTGCAGCGATTTCGCCCTTTTCAAAGCTCAGCGTCAACCGCGTGTCGGCAGTGGCAGTCATCTGTGTGGGATAAGCCTCTTCGGGCAATGTCTGGTCGCTGTGCAATGTTTCTTTGCCGCCTATGCTCGTGCCCCACAGCCCTTTGTTGATGGAATATTCCATCTGTTTAAAGTCGGCCTCATATCCATGTTGTTTCAAGTAGTTGATTTCAAATTCACGAGTGAGGTTCATGTCGCGCGTGGGCGTTAGTATTTTTATACCCGGCGCAAGAATTTGGAACGTGAGGTCGAAACGCACCTGGTCGTTGCCGGCACTGGTGCTGCCGTGCGCCACGTAATGTGCGCCTATCTGCTTAGCATATTCTATTATGGCTATTGCCTGAAATATACGTTCGGAGCTGACCGAGATGGGATAAGTACCATTGCGCAGCACGTTGCCCATAATCATGAAACGTATGCTTTTTTCATAATACTCTTGTGTGATGTCAAGTGTGGCATGTTTTACCGCACCAAGGGCCAAAGCCCGTTCCTCAATGCGCTTTAAGTCATCGGATGAAAAACCACCGGTGTTGGCGATTGCGGTATAAACATCATAACCGCATTCTTCGCTCAAGTACTTGACACAATATGATGTGTCGAGTCCTCCGCTGAATGCCAAAACTACTTTTTCTTTTTCCATTGTATTCATAATTTTAATTTTATTTTTTCACTTTCCACTCGGCGATGGTGCCGGTCTGCGAGGAAAATACCGCGCCAATTTTATATAGTCGGCGGCTGTCGGCGGCGTAGGGGCGGGCGTAGCCCTTCTCCTCGATTTGTGCCAGCGCATCGTCGACCGAGCCGTCGAGCTTGAACTCGAAGACATAAACGTAGTCGGGAGTTTCCACTATGCAGTCCACGCGCCCCTCGCTCTGCTGCTTTTCAGCATATACCGTATAGACGCTCACGAGGCGGAATATCAGATAGAACGTGTAGTGGAAGTACCGCTCCCGCTCCCTCTCGTTCTCCTTGCGCCGCATGGCGTAGGGTATGTCGGCGAGGAACGACGTGAACAGTTTGCACAGTTGGTCGGTATCGCCATCCTCAAGCGCGTCGAGCAGGTCCTGCACCCAGCTGTCAACGCTCTCCGTGCGTGGTTTTAAATAATCGGCGGCCACAAGCGACACGAACCCATTCTTCACCTCGTTGTTGGGGAAATCGAGCAGGAATGTCCTGCGCCGCGGCTTGTAGTCCTTGATTGTCAAGTAGCCGCTCTGGTATATCATCGGCAACGGCTTTTCAACCGTGGCCTTGTAATCAACAAATTCGCGCGGGTCGTAATACTTACCCGTTATCTCGTCGAGGTTGTCGTCGGTGTGCGACAGCAGCCGCACTAAGTAGCTCGGCGTTCCGCTGCTGAACCAGTAGTCGCGTATGTCCTGTGAAGCAAAAGCATTCAGCAGACTGAACGGGTTATATACATCAGTCATGTTTTTGCTAAAATGGTAGCCGTCATATTGCCGTTTCAGTGCCTTGCGCATTTCATCACCGCTGATGCCTTGGCTGCCTGCCATCTCTTCGATGGCCTCGGCAAAATAATCTTCCATCTCCTGCTGCGTGATGCCGCACAGCGTCTCGTAGCGCGGGTCCATGCTTATGTCGGCCGGCTGGTTGAAACCGCTGAACACGCTCACCTGCGAGAACTTCGTTACCCCCGTCAGCAGCACGAATTGCAAGTCATTATCGGCGGCCTTGAACACCGAGTAAAAACCTTTCAGCGTCTCGCGATTGCGGTCTTCGAGCTGCCACTGATGACCGGCAACATCAACCGTGATGTCGGTATCGAGCACGTCGAGTATGGGCTTGTCGTACTCGTCGATAAGCACCACGCAACGCCTGCCGCTCCGCTCATGCGCACGGGCAAGCACGTAGGCAAAGCGGTTCCCAAGGTCGGTAACCTCCTCCATTCTGCCATATTCCTTCTCCCAACCCGAAATCTTGGCATTCAGTATCGTCTCCAAAGTGCCTGGCATGGTGAAATCACTTGCATTGAAATCTATGTGGAACACAGGATATTCAGCCCACTCCGTTTCAAGCGAGTCGATGGCAAGTCCGCGGAACAGCTCCTTGCGGCCAAGAAAATAGTTCTTCAGGGTGGAAACAAGCAGGCTCTTCCCGAACCGCCGTGGGCGGCTCAAGAAATATATCTTCCCCTTGGTCACCAAGTCATATACCAACCGGGTCTTGTCAACGTAAACATATCCGTCTTCCCTAAGTTGCTCAAAGCTCTGTATGCCTATCGGGTATTTCATAGTATGGAGTATTTTAAAGTTTCAGCTCACTTGTCGCCAGTGTGTTCGGCAGGATCGTAGAGCATACCCGTGCAGAGGCACATACGGCGGCCATTACGCTGTAATATATCGAAGTTCACGCAACTCTCGCAGCCACGCCAAAACGCCTCATCGTTGGTTAGCGAAGGGAATGTCACCGGGCGGTAGCCAAGCTCGTTGTTCATCTTCATCACGGCCTCGCCTGTGGTGAGGCTGAATATTTTTGCATTAGGGAACATTTCGCGCGAGAGATTGAATATTCGCTGCTTGATAAGCTTTGCAAGGCCTATTCCACGGAATTTAGGTGCTACTATCAATCCCGAGTTGGCCACAAAAGTCTTGTTGCTCCAACTCTCTATGTAGCTGAACCCTGCAAATTCCGAGCTTTTGTACAGAGCCATTACGGCTTTCCCCTCAATCATTTTTTGTTTCACATATTCAGGGGAACGCTTTGCTATGCCAGTGCCACGCACCTTGGCGGCATGGTTGATTGTTTCAAGCACTTCGTCCACATATTTGACATGGCTTGCATTGGCCACGACAATTTCTATGTCACTAATATCAATCATTTCGTCGTACTAATGAAAAAACATGAAAATGAAAACTTTATAATATATGTGTATTATTTTATTCGGCAATTCCTTCATCAAGACCTATGGGAATGAACCGGGCGAATATCTGCCTGGCCTGCTCGTGCGTCACATCCTCGCGCAACATGGCAAATATGGTATCGGCTCCCGAAATGGTTCCAAGGATTTCGGGCGTATGGCTCATATCGATGTCGTATGCCAGTCCGCTGGCATATCCGTTACGCGTCTTAATTATGGCGCAGTGCCCCGAGAAATTGAGCGACACGAATCCGATGGTGTGGCTCATGGAAATGCTTGATTGCCCCTGCGACAGCATTGTGTCTTGCAGGTTGTTCCCATCGGGTATGATATACATATAATTACCCATGTCGGTGGCAACCTTGGTGGTTTTCAGAATTTTCAAGTCACGCGACAGGGTGGCTTGCGTAACCACGTGCCCACGGGCTGCAAGCAATCTTGCCAGTTCATCTTGGCTGCCGATGCAGTTTTTTTTAATCAACTCCACGATGAGTTGCAATCTTGTGCGTTTATTTTTCATAAAAATGCCAATTTGTAGAAAAGTGCGCCAAGACACACACCCATTTATTAATTTAACGGTGTGTGTTTTGACACAATTCTCTATTCGAGTGCAAATTTAATTACAAAATTGCAATCGGCTGTGATATTTGTGACAAAAATGTATTTTTATTCGTTTTTTTAACTATGAGCAAGCATTCCGTTTTTATTCGGCAGTATCTTCAAGCTCGTTAAAGGCTTTTTGTATGAATAGCAGCTGGTAGTCGAGCGAATTGTTCCAGTAATCGGCATTGTGCACACCGGGCCGCTCGATGTAGTCGTGCGGGATTTTTCGGTCAAGCATGGCCTTGTGCAAGTCGCGGTTCACCTGCAGGAAGAAATCCTCGGTTCCACAGTCGATGAGGATTTTTTGCCCCTCGTTGCGGATTCCGCTCTCTATTAAGTAAATCACCGAATGTTCTTTCCACAATTCGGGGTTTGCCGAGTATTCACCCAAAGCGTCTTTCATATTCCAGTTTTCGGGAAATGGCGTAATGTCAACACCGCCGCTCATGCTGCAACAGATACCGAAAACGTCGGGGTGACGCAGTCCCAGCCACAGGCTGCCGTGGCCGCCCATGCTGTAACCGCACACGGCACGCATACGCGGGTCGCTGATGGTGCGATAGTTATCGTCGATGTAGCCCACAAGCTCGGTGGCAACATAGGTCTCGAATTGCAGTTTGCTGTTTACCGGCGAGTCCCAGTACCAACTGTTTTGCCCGTCGGGACACACGAAAATCACTCCAAGCTCCGAGGCAAGATAGTCGAGGTCGGGGCGTATTATGCCCCATGAGCCATAATCACCTCCGTGGCCGTTAAGCAGATATATGACCGGGTATATGACATCGGCCGACTCGCTGTCGAAATACTGCGACGGCAGCACCACCGTGTTCTTAATCATGCGCCCCATTTTCGGGCTCAACACTTCGATGGTGTCGGCCTGATTAGGCAGGTAGCCATCATCAATTACCGAATTTTCGTCTTGCGCCAATGAGGGGAAGATGGTTGCCAACATTATGGCAACCGCTATCAAAATATGTTTTACGTCGTTAAGCATAGTGTGAAATGTTTTTAATGTAGTCGCATAACGAGCACAAAATTACGCCAATTTTTGCGAATTACAGTTATTCTCTCAATGATTTTTTGGCGGTTATTCTCTTTGCGCACACTGGGGGCATATCCCCTTAACCATGTAATTAACCGAGTGCATCGAAAAGCCTTCGGGAAGGTCGATTGCCGGTATGTGTATCGACTTGAAACAATAGGTACGGTGGCACCGCTCGCAGTAAAAGTGCGTGTGCATGTCATCGAGAGTACATTCATCGTCACCATCGCATATTTCATAGCGCATGGTTCCGCTGCCGTCTTCCATGGCATGCGCCACATGGCTTGCAGCAAACAGCGTAAGCACGCGGAATATGCTTGAGCGATCCATGGTGCCGATAATCTCGTCGAGTTCTGAAAGCGACACAGGCCGTGCTGCGGCAATCAGTGCCTTCAGCACCAATATGCGATTTGACGTGGGTTTCACTCCGCGCTTTTCAAGCAGCGGACAGTTGTGGTTGCATTCCATGGAAAATGTGGCAAGTTATATCGTAAGTTATGCGGCAAAATTACGGAATTTCAGTATATATAGCAAGCCCTCGCCGAAGAAAGGCGAGGGCTTGCATGCAGTGTATATCAGTTACAAAATTCTTTTGTGCCAGTGGCTACGCATTATTCGGCCTCCGAGGTGTCGCCACCTTCGGCATCACCGCCACCTTGGAACTCTTCGATTTCAGCAATCTTCAGGTTCTTGACTTCCCATGTGGGGGCTGCATCGGTGAGGCTGACGTAGCGGAATGCCATGTGAATGCGGCTGCCATTGTACTGCGAGAGGTCGATGAGGTTAACCGGGTAGAACGTCCAGCTCGAAGTTGTGGGCCAACCACTGACAGACAATTCTTCCCATTTGGCCTTAGTGACATCGCCAGCATAATTGGTAGAAACCAATACTGTGCAGAACTCTTCGGCCTGATGCCCGTTCATGTAGTTGATTGCAGTCTCAAATTGCATATTTGGCGAGATAGCCCTCGACAGGTTGATTTGCGGCGAAACAATCCAGCTTTCGGTAGCATGGTTTGTTCCACCCACGTAGGCCGAAGCCTTCCAGCCGTATGAACCGTCAACAGCCCAAATATAGCTCAATCCATCAAGAATAACGTCTTGGATTTCAAAACCGCCCGTCGAGCCAAGGAACGACTCGTTGAGGTAAGTGCTCATGTCGGCACTCCAACCATCAGCCTTGTTCTCGAATATGAACTGCTGAACTTCATATTCGGGTGTCGGTATCCATGCACCTGTAGTGAAAGTATATTCTTTTACTGCAAACTCGTCGCCATTGTTGTAAACCACGGCTGCCAGTGCGCCATCCTGCGCGTATGGCAATTGTTGCGGCAGGTAGGCTGCGGCCACGCCGTCGATTGCGTCGCCATCGATTGCGTCGCTGCCATATTGTGCATATACCGACGGGGCAAGGGCGACTACACTGGCAGCATCGGTGGCATATTCGTTCCAAGCTTCGCCGTCGAATGCATAAAGTACCGATGTGTTGCTTTCAGAGGTTATTCCGCCTACGCCTTCAACCGAAGTAACCATAGTGTTGAGGAACTTGCCACTCGAAACGCCTATGGCAAATCCTGCCACGTTGACTGTGCGCCCGTTGAGCGACGGGTCAACCATACCCTCGGCAGGATAAGACAAGCTTCCGATGGCGGTCGAGGCACCGTCAAATTCTATGTTGTAATAGTTGCCGTCGATGGTGAGCTTGCCTTGGTAAGACACATAGCCTATGTAGGGAGCTGCAATGAATGCATCGGCTGCTGCACCGTCGAGCACTCGCGGAGTGGGGAGGGTGTATTCACCGGCATCGCCCTTGATGACCGTTGCGTCGCTGCCGAATTGGGCAAAACCTCCATATTGCGAAGTAGTTCCGCTCACCGTTACAATGTCGCCTGCCACGCAGCCCGTACCGCTTTGGTAAACAAGGATGTAGCCGCTACCGTCGGTCATCAAGAAACCACGGTCGTAGGTGGCTGCTACCACGCCACGTGCACTGTAGTTGCCTGCGGCAGCATACTGGAGCAGGCCGACAGGAGTATATTCAGGTTCAGAGCCTGCCAGTGTTACCGATGTTGCCATAGTGTTTGTGTACTTGCCTCCGCTTACGCCTATGAGATAGCCCGTAACGGTAACTTGTTGTCCGTCGAGGCTGCTGTCAACCAAGCCCGAAAGGGGGTATTGAATGCTGCCAGTAGATGCCTCGGCACCATCCACGGCTACATTATAATAGTAACCACTTATGCTGAGTGTGCCTGTATAGCTCACATATTTCACTTCGGGAGCGGCCACGTAAGCATCGAGATCGGCACCCGTCATGGTCGTGGGCGTGGGGTAGCTGAATTCGTCGGCACGTTCAAGCATTGTCACTACCGAAGTAGCAGGGAATTGCATCAGTCCACTGTATGACGATGTAGTACCGCTCACGCTCACCACGTCGCCAATCGAGTTGTTTGGCATGCCGTTGAGGTAAACAAGTATGCTGCCTGTGCCGTCATTGAGCAGGAACCCACGGGAATAAGTGGCAATCACAGTACCTTTCACCGTGTAACTGCCACCTTCGGTGTCGGCAATTACCGTTGACACGGGAGTGTAATTCTCGTCGGCCTTCGGTGCAACGCGGTAGGCGGCAGCCTCGGTGGCAGCGTTCCCGCCTTCACCTGGTTCAATGCCCGAATAAGCATAATTTACAACCATCAAGTCGCCAGCCTCTGCATCGGGGGTGGCGGTTGCAAGTATTTCGGGGATTTTCGAGAGCGTCGATGGGGTAAGGTAGCTTGCCTTGTTGCTGCCCCATGCAGTCTCGTAATCGTAGTAACCAAAGTCATACGAGCTTATGCCGGTGAGTTCGGCAAGGTAGCCCGACGGTTCCTTATAGTAATTCACATTGACCGTGAAACGCGAACCCACGTCGGCCAGGCGGTAGTCGTTCGACGCAGCCAGGAATGCCGGGATATAGTCCTCGGGCGAGGCCATCGTGGTGAAATAGCCGTTAGTGCCCACAGCAGCAAGTGCATCGGCGTAAGCAGTGCCTGTGCCTTGCTTTTGGTCGAGCTGCGCTGCAATGGCCTTGTTAGTCTCATTGCCTGCTATGGTGGCATAGTCGCCCGATGCCAGCGTTATGGTAGTGGTACGCACATCGGTGATGGTCTTGTCGATGTTGAACTGGTCGTTATAGTCGTCGCACGACACTACTGTAATCGATGCCAGTGCCACCAACGATGCTGAAAATATCTTGTGTTTCATATTCTTCTTGTCCTCCATTTAGATTAGAAATTAATACGCAACTTCATGCTGTAAGTGCGGCCGAAGGCATAGTAGCAATAGATATTGTCGGCATTGGCCTCAACGGTAGAGTTATTGGGGTTCCATGCCTTGGAGATGTATTGGTAATTGAACAGATTGTTGACATTGCCCGAAAGCACGGCATCCAGCCCGCCAATCTTGAAACGGTAGCTTGCGTTGAGGTCAACGGTGCTTGCTGCCGGTATCTTCCACGGGTCATACACCTTCACTTCGTCGTCGAGTTGCAATGCGCTACCAGTCAGCGAGTAGTAGGCGTAGTTGTTGCCATAGTAAGTCCAGTCAAAGCCCACGCGTATGGCCTTGTTAATCTTGAATGTTGCGCCTGCACCGAATGTCATCTGCGCCGAGCCACCCTCATGCACACCATCAAGCAGGATTGTAGCCTTGGCATGGTCGGGAGCACCCACGGTGGTTTGTTCACCAGCCGAAGTCAATGGCACACCGTTGTCGTTGTAGGCATAGCCGGTAGCATTGTCGGTCCACGTCCAGTCGCCTATCGATGCCATACCCCATATTTCAAGCCAATTGGTCGGGCGAATCTTCAGGTCAACTTCGATACCCATGTTGCGAGCATTCACGCCGGTCATGTTGATGAAGTATTCTTCACGGTTGTCCATCTCGCCACGCTTGGTCATGGTCTTGTCCAACCAACGAGTCCAGTAAGCGTTGACGTTGGCAGAGAACCAACTGTTGCGGAAACCGTAACCGGCCTCAATCGAGAACACTTTTTCGTTCTTGGCATCCTTGTTGATTACGTTGCTGTAAGTTGATGTCAGGAACACGCCACCCGAGAACTTGGGCGCACGGCTTATGTAACCAATATTGGCAAATACGTTGTTGTGCTTGTCGATGTTGAAGTTTGCACCGCCCTTTGCAGTAAAGCCCATGAAGCTCTTTGTGTCGCTCTTGGCATGTGCTTCGTCATAATAGAAACGGTCGTAACGCCAGTTGGCAGTATTCGACAGCGAACCAGCTACGAAAGCCGACCAGCGGTCTTTGTTGAACTCCGTTTGGAAGAATGCCCCGTATTGCATCACGTGTCCGTCATAGTCGCGGTAAACCACGTCGCCAACACCGAGTTTCTCGTAAACCCAGCTTTCGCTGGCAGCATTGACGTTGTTTGCCACATCAACGTCGCCACGGGTAGAGTCAACGAAGTAGTCGCCGCCGTAAAGGTCAACAATCTCATTGGTGTGAGTACCCTTGTAATAGCGGAAGTCGATACCGCCGTAGAAGTCGAAGTATTTGCCAAACTTGGTGGTGTAAGTCGAAAGTAACCCATACCAGTTGTGGTAGTTCTTCGAGTTACTCATTACAAGCATAGAACCATTCTCGCTTGCTGCGTTGAGGTCTTGGATTGCGCCGTAGTCGAATGTGCCATCATCCTTGCGGAAACGGGTCTGCAAATCACCGTAGTTTGCACCATACCAGTCGCGGTAGCTATAACCGAAGTATTCATTGCCCTGGCCCGAATAACCGCCGCCGCGGCCCAGCGAAACATAGAAGACGGTGCTGAGCGACGACTTCTCGTTAATGCGCCACTGGTGGTTGAGGCTCAGCTGCGGCTTGTGGTAATAGTTGTATTCCGACGAGCGGCGTTCGCCGTTGTTGTCGAAACCGTAAGTGGAGTTATATTTGTAGTTCTTCACCCCGTAGGTCTTCTCAATCATCTGCCAGTCGGCAATCTTCAGTGCGCCGTCGCGCTGGTAGTGCTTTTGCGGTGCGCCGAATGCAGTGAACGACAGCTGATGGTTGTCGCCGAAACGCTTTGCCACGTTCACGAACCAGGTATAGCCTTCAAAATCAGCACCCTGAACGTAGCCGTCGCCCCAGTTGCGCGAACCGAGCAGCGTCACCGACCAGTCGTGAGCCATCATGCCCGTCGATGCCTTGAAGAGTATCTTGTTGTTGCCGTCGTTGCCCAATTGGTAATAGGCAGTGCCGCCGCGCTTGGCCTCGATGCCGCTGGTAACGATGTTGATGGTACCACCCACCGAGGGAACCGACACCTTCGAGGCACCCATGCCTCGCTGCGTCTGCATCACAGTGGTCACGTCGGTAAGGCCCGTCCAGTTGCTCCAGTACACGCCGCCCCATTCCATGTCGTTCATTGGCACGCCATTCACCATCACTGCTATGTTTTCGTTGCTGAAACCGCGCATATATATTTCAGAGTCGCCGAAACCGCCGCCATCCTTCTGGGCATGTACGCCTGGCGTGGTCTTGAGGATTTCGGGGAACTCCTGTGTGCCAAGTTTCTCGTCGATTTGCTCAAACGACACATTCGACACAGCCACCGGCGTGCGGCGCTGAATTGCTATCTGCGATGTAACAATCACGTCGTTAAGCACTTTTGAATCGCTTTTCATTGCAATGGTTCCCAAGTCAACGTGCTTTCCAGCAGGCACTTTCTCGCTGCGGCTTTCGTAGCCTATGTACTTGAATTCGAGAGTCGCACCGCTCTGTTTCACTTTCAAGGTGAAAGTGCCGTCATAGTCGGTTGCAGTGCCGTGTGCAGGGTCTCCCTTCACCTGCACCGTTGCCCCGATAAGAGGCTCGTTAGTCTCCTCATCAATGAGCGTCCCGCTCACTGTGGTCTGCGCCAGCATCGAGGCAATGCCGCCCAATGCAAGCATCAAAGTAATTACTAAATGCTTTAGATTGATATTCATAAGCGTTGTTTAAATTGATAGTTTGTAAAACCGATACAAATATAGCACTCATAAATTAAACAACATTAGTTTTTTTTTCTTTTATTAACCCACAGCGACATTTTTAACCCCATTACGTTAACAAATGCTGCATTTAACAATATTACGCCAATACCCAAAAATTCGCAATATACAGAAAATAACCATGATAACTCGTATTATCTTTATAACACCAACTTATTATGGCGCATATTAAGTTACATTTATATGACAAATTAGGTGCGACTTGACATAAAAACCAACCAGCTTGACTCAAAAATGCGACTGATTTTATAACTCGTCAGAATTTTACCACGGCACAAATTGCCGCAAGCAGATTACCACTGCATTTTTTAGCAATTGCCTTTATTGGAGCCATCTGTTAAAGGGTGCGGAGGCACTTTAACAAAACCGCACCGCAAATTAACAAGCATTATGCCAATAATATATAATGGTGCGAAATAAACCAATTTGTGCGACATAAATACAAATACCTCTCTTTAGTGTTCCAATAATTTTGTAACACAATAAACGTACCTTAGCAGCAAAATGAAATACAGAAACAGTTTTTTACTCCTATTATGCTCTTTACTTGCCTTTTCGTGCAGTCAAAACGAAACTACCAGCAACGACAGCGGTGAATACCCGCTAATGACCCTGAAACGAGAAGACCGAAGGCTCACCGAGCAATACTCGGCTGTGATACGTGGATTACAAGACGTGGAAGTGCGCCCCCAGGTGTCGGGTACCATCACGCAAGTGTGCGTGGATGAAGGCGCAAAGGTGAAAAAAGGGCAAGTGCTTTTCATAATCGACCAAGTGCCCTACAAGGCCGCCGTGGAAGTGGCGCGTGCCGCTGTGGCAACTGCCGAGGCTGCCGAGGAGATAGCCCGCCAGACGCTCGAAGGAAAGGAGATGCTCTATGCCGACAAGGTGATTTCCGACTTCGACCTGCGCACGGCCAAAAATGAATATAAAAGTGCGCAAGCCGCCACCATGCAGGCCCACGCCGAACTTGTCAATGCGCAAAACGACCTTTCATATACCGAGGTGAAAAGCCCCGTTGACGGCGTGGCCGGGATGACCGACTTCCGCATAGGCGCACTTGTGAGCGCATCGATGACCGAGCCGCTCATCAGCGTGTCGGACAACTCGCAGATGCTTGCCTACTTCTCAATGACCGAAAAGCAGGTGCTGGCACTCACACGCCAATACGGTTCCATCGACAATGCCATAAAGTCGTTTCCCGAAGTATCGTTGCGCCTCAACGACGGGTCGGTGTATGAACACCCGGGGCGCATCGACGTGATTAGCGGAATAATCGACAAGACCACGGGAACAGCAAGCCTGCGGGCAACATTCGACAACCGCGACGGCAGGCTGATGAGCGGCGGGCAGGCCAATGTGATTGTTCCCTACGACCGTCCTGCAAGCATAGTGATTCCGCAAGAGGCCACATACGAGATACAGAACCGCACCTTTGCCTACAAGGTGGTTGACGGAATAGCCCGGTCAACTTCGATAGAAGTATTCCCCATCAACGACGGCAAGGAATATATAGTGGAAAGCGGGCTTAATGAGGGCGACGTGATAGTGAGCGAAGGTGCCGGATTGCTGAAGGACGGCACAAAGGTGACAAACCGCGCTCAATCACCCGAAGACAAGGCTACGCGCAACGACAGCCTGCTCTCGGCAAATGTTTCACTCGTAACGGATAATTCGGAGGGGACAGGCGTATGAAACTGAAACATTTCATCGAACGCCCCATCCTGTCGATGGTGATTTCGGTTGTCATCCTTGTTGCAGGCATAATAGGCCTGGCAGGACTTGCCATTGAACAATACCCCGACATAGCCCCGCCGACGATACGCGTTTCCACAACTTACAGCGGAGCCAATGCCGAGACGGTGCAGAAGAGCGTGATAGTGCCGCTCGAAGAAGCCATCAACGGCGTGGAAAACATGACTTACATGACATCGAGCGCGAGCAACAATGGCCGCGCCGACATAACGGTTTACTTCAAGCAAGGGTCCGACCCCGACATGGCTGCCGTGAATGTGCAAAACAGCGTGAGCACGGCCACCTCGCTATTGCCGGCCGAGGTGACGCGCGTGGGCGTGACCACACGCAAGCGGCAGACAAGCCAGCTGATGACATTTGGCTTGTATAGCCCCAATGGCACTTACGACCGCATTTTCCTCACCAACTATATGTCGATTAACATCAAGCCGCAAATACAGCGCATCTCGGGCGTGGGCGACGTGAACGTGATGGGAGGCGACTATGCCATGCGAGTGTGGCTAAAGCCCGATGTAATGGCGCAATACGAATTGGTGCCGGCCGACATCGAGGCGGCCCTGTCGAGCCAAAACATAGAGGCATCGACCGGCTCGATAGGCGAGGATTCCGAAAATGTGTTCCAATACACGCTGAAGTACCGCGGGCGGCTTGAAACCGAAGATGAATTTGAAGAAATTGTAATAAAGGCACTTGACGACGGGCGCGTACTGCGGCTTAAAGACGTGGCCACGGTGGAACTGGGTGCCCAGTCATATACAAACATAGGCTACGTGAACGGCTGCGAGGGCGTGTCGTGCATGATTAACCAGACAGCCGGGACCAACGCCAACGAGATTATAATGAACATCAACGCCCTGCTCGACGACATATCCCGGGATTTGCCCGAAGACATGGAAATTGTGGAGCTGATGAGTACCAAGACGTTCCTCGACGCCTCGATTAACGAGGTAATCAAGACGCTCATCGAGGCACTTATCTTGGTGGTGCTGGTGGTGTATGTGTTCCTGCAAAACCCACGTTCCACGCTTATCCCGGCCATAAGCATTGTGGTTTCGCTTATCGGCACATTTGCCGCGCTTTACCTTGCCGGGTTCAGCATCAACCTGCTCACGTTGTTCGCCCTTGTGCTTGCCATCGGTATCGTGGTCGATGACGCTGTGATAGTGGTCGAGGCGGTGCAAACCAAGTTTGATGCTGGTTACCGGTCGTCCTTCAAGGCATCGGTCGATGCCATGGACGGCATAGCGTCGGCCATCATCACATCCACGCTCGTGTTCATGGCGGTGTTCGTTCCAGTGTCGTTCATGGGCGGCACTTCGGGGGTGTTCTACACACAGTTTGGAGTTACTATGGCGGTTGCGGTGGGCATATCGGCAGTAAACGCGCTGACGCTCTCCCCTGCGCTGTGCGCCCTGCTGCTGCGCCCCAACCAGATAGTTACCGAAGGCACCAAGCTGGAATTTTCCACACGGTTCCGCCTTGCCTTCGAGGCATCGTTCAAGCGCATAGTGGCGCGTTACAAGGTGGGTGCCGAGCTGCTTGTAAAACGCAAATGGATTGTGTGGACGGCTTTCGTTGCCGCCTGCGGGCTGCTGCTCTACTTCATGGCCACGAGCAAGACGAGCCTTGTGCCAAACGAGGATACCGGCTCAATCAACGTGGGCATCGACACCCCGCCGGGCAGCACGCTTGCCGAAACTGCGGCCATAATGCAGAAGGTGGAAGCCGAATTGAAGAAAATTCCGCAAATCAATAATTACAACAACGTGGCCGGGTTCAGCATGGGTACAAGCGGCTCGTCGCACGGCACTTTCATGATAAAGCTGAAACCTTGGGACCAGCGCGACAACGATGAAGGCTCGGTTGAGGCCATCACCGAGCGTATTTATGAGCTTACGTCGCACATCAAGGATGCGCAGATATTCGTGTCGGCACCGCCTATGATACGCGGCTACGGCACGGGCAACAGTTTCGAGGTGTGTCTGCAAGACCGCGGCGGCAAGGGCATCGACGCACTGAGCCGGGTGGCCGACGACTTCATAGCCGCGCTCAACAAGCGGCCCGAGGTGCAGAGAGCTTACACTTCGTTCAGCTCCAACTTTCCTCAATACACCATCGACGTGGACGAGGCCGCATGCCAACGTGCCGGAACCACCACGCAAGAGGTGCTCGATGTGCTGCAAGGCTATCTGGGCAGCGTGTATGCGTCGAACTTCAACCGTTTCACCAAATTGTATCGTGTGATTATACAAGCCCCCGCCGACAAGCGCAACAGCTTGCAGTCGCTCGACAACATATTCGTCCGCACCGACGGTGGAATGGCTCCCGTAAGCCAGTTTGTGACACTCACCAAGACCTACGGGGCAGAAACGCTTGAACGCTTCAATATGTTCTCGTCGATAAGCGTCAACGGTATGCCTGCGAAAGGGTACAGCTCGGGCGACGTGATTGCCGCCATAGGCGAAGTGGCCGAGCAGACGCTCCCAACGGGTTACGACTATGAATTTTCGGGCATGATGCGCGAGGAGGAACAACTTGCCAAGTCGCACAATACCACCATAGTGTATGGCATCTGCATATTATTCATTTACTTGATATTGTGTGCGCTCTACGAGAGCTTGTTCATACCGATGGCCGTAATGATGTCGGTGCCCTTCGGGCTTATGGGCAGTTTCTTGTTTGCACGGTTGTGGGGCATCGACAACAACATATATCTGCAAACGGGCTTGATAATGCTCATAGGGCTGCTGTCGAAGACGGCAATATTGATGACCGAATATGCCTCGGAGCGGCGCAAGGCCGGCATGACACTCGTGCAAGCCGCACTGAGCGCGGCATCGGCGCGTTTCCGCCCCATACTCATGACAGTGCTTACCATGATTTTCGGTATGCTGCCGCTGATGTTCGCATCGGGCGTGGGTGCCAACGGCAACCGTTCGCTCGGCGTGGGTACCGTGGGAGGATTGATAATAGGAACCATAGCATTGCTTTTCATCACGCCGGCCTTCAGCATCATATTCATGTGGGTTGAAGAAAAAGTGATGGGCAAGCGCAGACAAGACAGGGAGGAAGCATGAAAAAATTGATATACATAACAGCCCTTGCAGCTGCAATGTCGGGCAGCTGCTCCATCTACCGCAACTATGAGCGGCCCGATACCGAAGAATTGCCGGTGGAGAACCTTTACAGTTTCGCCGACAGCATTGCCGACAATACCAGCAGTGGCGATTCGCTCACGCTTGGCGACCTGCCTTGGCAAGAAATGTTCACCGACCCTCGATTGCAGGAGCTTATAAATTACGGACTTGAAAACAACACCGATATGCAGGTGGCATTACTGCGGCTGCACCAGGCGCAATCGCAGCTGACGGCGGCACGGCTGTCGTTTCTGCCGTCGGTAGGGTTTTCGCCCGAAGTGTCGGTAAGCAAACAGGGCAGCGAGGCGGCGGCCAAAAGCTATACGCTGCCGCTGTCGGCAAGTTGGGAAATCGACATATTCGGCAGCCTGCGCAATGCAAAGCAAGGCACACAGGCGGCCATGCTCGCACAGGCAGCCTACAGCCAGGCCGTGCGTTCGCAACTCATAGCCTCGGTGGCAAGCGGCTACTTTTCGCTCATGGCTCTCGACGAGCAGTTAAGCATAAGCGCATCGACGCTGGATATGTGGGGCGAGCAAGTGCGCACAATGGAGGCGCTGATGAAAGTGGGCGAAGAAACCGAGAATGCCGTAACGCAAGCCCGGGCATCACTTTACGAGCTTGAGGCCGACCACAACGACCTGCTGCGGCAACGTCGCGAGGCCGAAAACGCCCTGTGCACACTGCTTGGCACCACGGCTCGGACAATAGACCGCGGCACACTTGCCAGCCAGCAGATGCCCGAAGAACTGAACGTGGGGCTACCTTTGCGGCTGCTATCGAAACGCCCCGACGTGGTACAGGCAGAAATGACACTTGCCCAGGCTTATTATGCAACCAATGTGGCACGGGCAGCATTTTACCCTCGCCTCACGCTCTCGGGCAGCGCAGGCTGGACCGATGCCATAGGCAACGCAGTCGCAAATCCGGGGCAATGGATTTTACAGGCGTTGGCATCGCTCACACAGCCGATTTTCAATCGTGGCGAATTGATTACGGGGCTGCGCGTGGCAAAAGACGAGGAAGAAATAGCCCTGCTCAATTACAAGCAAGCCTTGCTCGATGCCGGGCAGGAGGTGAACGATGCGCTATATGCCACCCAGTCGGCACGCCGCAGCCTTGAAAGCCACAAGCGACAGTGCCAGGAGCTTGAACGCTCGGTAACGACAGCCGAGGCACTATACCGCACCGGCAACGCCACCTACCTTGAACTGCTCACGGCACGGCGGTCATTGCTGTCGGCACGGCTCAATGTGGTCTCCGACCGCCTTGCCGCCCTACAAGCCACCGTGTCGCTGTATCAAGCCCTTGGCGGCAACTAAGGAATTATTATGGCGAGTGTTGAATAGTGCCGTGGGCGGCGAGCCGCCTGCGGCAAATTTTATGTATTCCCCACTCCGTTATTGCTTTTTCAAGCTGAACCCCAATTTGGTAATCAGTTTCAATGTGCTTAATGCCGTGTAGCGGTCATAATCCTTTTCTTCCTCGGGCAATTCGTCGTATGGCACAAGGCACGGATGCGTCTTCAGCACGTCGTCGCGCCGCTCACCATGCGTCCATCCCTGTTTCAAGCGAGTTTCGGCCCACACTTCATGCACGTTGCGAGCCATCACCTCGGTAAGTGCCGCCACGTCGGGCGGCAATTGCACCTCACTCGTGTCGATAGGTGCCGGAATATAATTGTTGTCTTTCATAGAGCCAGTCCTATTTATTTTTTCCAACCGTCTGAAGGGCTTTCCTGAAACTTAATTCCACTGTGCCCTGGTCGTATATCACTGTTCCACGTGTGTTGCTGTTGCGTATCAGTTCGTTACACGATACCATGCAAGGGTGCGTCTTGCGCTTGAAATCCTTCGTTGCGCCATGCACGAATCCTAGCAGCTCCATCTTGGAGTTCCAGCGGCAATGCTCGCAATAGTCGAGGTTGGCAATAAGCCTCGCATCGATACTGCCAGTGTCGAGCGATGCCACAATCTCCCTTAGCCTGTCGGGGCAGATATTCCCCTGCCGGTCGCAAACTCCCGCCAAAGCCAACTTGGTGTAAACGTGGCTTACGTTGGAGCGGTCTTGCTCCTCTTGATAATCCACTTTCACGGCACCTTCTATGCCTCCATCGGCATTGCTGTCGCGGCGGCTTTTCCATAGCCCACCGGGTTGCAATTCTTTTATCTTTTCTATTTCCTTGCGCTTGGCCTCGGCGGTCATCGTGCCATCAATGCCAACGGTGGCAATGGAGTACTGGTAAAAGAAGTCCTTGGCATCTGCCTCGGCCGAAACAGCCGATATGTTGCTATATGAGAATATCTCTTTGCAAGTTCCGAAAACCTCTATTATGCGCCGCCCGCCGATGGTGTAACGGTCAATGCCGTCGAGCATCGATTTGCCGTCATCTGCACGCAGCCTCACATAAATCTTGAATCGGTCCATATTGCGCCGGTAACGATAGGCGAAATCGAATATGCCGATGGCCGCCGACAATGCCTCGTCGTCGTTGTCAACTGCCACCACCACGTAATTCAGTTCGTCTATAATTTCTTTGAGCTTGTTCCAAAAGTCTTGGTCATGGGTGGTCATACCGTCGAGCCATTCTATCGACTGGCTGCCAGATAGAGCCGGTGCGGTTTCAAGGAATTTGGTCTTCAGCCTGGCAAGTTCGCCATCGGCAACATATATTCGGCGTGACTGCTCCTCTACGTCATCAAGCCCGTCGCTGCCAGTTTTCACCCCCTTGATAAACGAGCTGAACTCGTAAAGGAACTTGAACACGTCGCTGCCGGTTTCTCCGAAACCCACTACCAAAGCCGTGAATACCGATGAAACTGTGGCCGTGGCAGCATCGACATCCACGAAATTCACTGGGTGGCTGCGGCCATCTTCCTTCAGCTCCAAAGCAGCCAGCATCGACGAATCTATCAAGTGCGCCTTGTGTTCAAGCCCCGGGCAGCCAAGCAGGTTGTTGCTGAAATGGCTGCGGCGGGCATGGCAATATACTGTTATAGCATCGGGCAACAATTCTTTGCCACGGGGCGTGGCGGCAAATTTCTTCAATGCACTCAACGATGCAACATTGTTATGCTCGCCGTCGGAAAGGAAGAAAAACTCTACCGTCGCATATAGCGACAACACCTTGCCGAGCCGTGCCAACTTGAGCTGCTTGAAGAAATCGCCATCCTTCGGCTTGCCCTTTGCAGAAAGTACTATTGCACCAAGTGCCTCAATTCGGTTCACGTATTGCTCTATGCCATCATCGCCGGTATGGAAAAAATGGCTGAAAGTGAACCGCGACGAATGATGCTCATGGTGGCTGTAAGGAACTTTCACAAACACTATGAGGTCGCCCGGACGCAGCATGATGCTTTCGGCCACGGTAATGGAATTTTCGTTCACATCCCAAAACACATACAGCTTGCCGCCCTTGCGGAACTTTGCCAGCAGCCGCAGCATCGAAAGCAACCGCAACCCAAACACGCGCAATATCACAATGGCACTCACAAACACGGCCGAGAAATGCGTCAGGGCAAAAAAGGTCATATACAAGTGGTCGTATTTCAGCGAATGCTCAACTTCGAGCAAATCGGTCTCGGAAACAAACATCTCAATCGACGACACAGTGGCACGCATCAGCAGCGCAAGCACGTTGCCCTGACTGCCTTCCCAGTTGAATCCTATGAAGTAAAGCACTATGCCTGCGGCAAACACCATGGCGGCAATCAACTTCAAGTGTGAAAAAACGGCTTTGCGCCACTTGGTGACAAAAATGCACAGGGCAAACAGCAGCACGAAAACCGCCGCAAGCGGCGTGGTGAACACCCATTCGCCCAGCAGCCCACCATCGCACTCCACGACATCGGCTGCCCCATGAACATTCATGGCCAGTACCCCGGCTATATAACTTATAATACCCATTATCAAAACAATATGCTTAACGCCGTAAAATTACAACAATACGGTCACACTTGCAATTGTGCCCGTGAATTTCATTCTCTGCACGGCAAAACTGGTTGCTATAAATCATAGTAAACCTGTTAAATCAACTTTGTAATAAACTGGAGCCGTGTCATCTTGTTTCAAAAACATCACCATATAAACTGGTGCATAAATAATTTTCCCTTCTGCCCTCAAATTGCTGTTGCTGAGAACCACTGCCGTGGGTATATTATATTCATCGCATTCCATAATATTAGAAAGCGCCCTATGTAATTCATAGTCTTTCCCCGATTTTACTTCTATCGGCAATGCATTCCCATTATATTCAATGACGAAATCAAGTTCGCCGCGTTTCTTGTTGTTGTAATAGTAAGGCTGAAATCCATGAGCGACTAATTCTTGCGCCACGGCATTTTCATAAATTGCGCCATAATTGATGGCTGCGTCGCCGTTTATGACACGCAGTTGCAGTCCGCCAGCATATTGTGCGGCCAGCAACCCGACATCATTTTGGAACAATTTGAACAAATTACGAGACCGAGCGAGCAATAGGGGCACTTTGGGTTCTTCCACGTTATATACGGGCAATGCCACACCAGCATTGGCCAACCACAGGAAACTATTGCGGTAACGCTCGAATTTCGCATTTTCCCTTACGTTTTTCAGTATAAATCGTTTGTTCTTGGCATTTAGTTCTGGAGGTATGAGGTTGAAAATATCTTCTATATATTGTTTGTTGTTAGGATCATATTTGGCAATATCACGTTTGTACATATTTATGATGCCCTTTTGCACCGACATCACGTTCTGCAAATTATTGCTTTCAATATATTCGTTCACGGCTGCCGGCATGCCACCTATCACCAAATACAGACGGAACAATTCAAGCATTTTTGAATGTATGAGGTCATCGACGATGGTGTGGTTTATCCAAGCATCATGCAGCGCGTCAATGACTTGGGCGTTTACTCCTATACCTAAGATGAATTCTTCGAAATCAAGAGGATGCATTTCTTTTACGTCCATATATCCCACAGGTTCAGAACGCAGGTCTTTAAGTTCCACGTCAAGCAGCGAGCCGCTTAGTATATAACGATAACTCCCATCATCAACAAGGAATTTGACGGCGGTTACAATATCCTTACATTCTTGTACTTCATCAAAGAAAATAAGAGTTTCCCCCTTGATTAGAGGGTTGGTGGTCATGGCCGAAAGACGCAACAGTATGTCGGTGCTGTTTTTTGCTCCTTTGAATATCCCTACGGCATCGGGATTTTCCACAAAATTTATTTCAATGAAACTTTTGAATGTTTTCCCAAATTCACGTATGGAATACGTTTTGCCGGTTTGTCTGGCACCGGTAACAAGCAACGCATTGCGAGATGTCGCATAATAATTGCGTATATAACTGTCTATTTTGCGTTTAAGCATTTATTTGTCTTTTTTCCAAGGCAAAAATGGCATAAAAACGCCACTTTTCCAACTTTTTTCCAAGTCTTTCACTGCCTTGGATTAGGACAAGCGGATAAGCGTGTCGCGAGGGAAGTCGGCTATGGCTCGTGTGCCTACCACGCTGTCCCACAGCATGGGCGAGATGCCGTTGCCAGGGCGTTTCACAGTAATATTCTGCTCGGTTAGCAAGTCGCCCTTCTTTATATCGGTGGCAGCCACTATACTCTTGCGAGCCACCACCATGTTGGGCCGCTCGCTCTCCGACACGTGCTTGTGGCCGTCGCCGAGGGCCTGTTCTATGTTGCGTATCGACTCTACCATCCGTGCCAGTTCCGCAGGTTCAAGCGATGCCTTGTGGTCGGGGCCAGGCAGGTTGCGGTCGAGCGTGAAATGCTTTTCTATCACTGTCGCGCCAAGTGCCACGGCAGCTATTGGCACTTCAATACCCACCGTGTGGTCGCTATATCCCACTTTCACGCCAAAGTGGGCTGCAAGCTCGTTCATGGCACGCAGGTCCACATCGGCCATCGGTGTGGGATATTGCGTGTTGCAGTGCAGCAGCGTTATGTCGTCAAGTTGCAGCCCGCCTGCGGTGAGCACGTCGATAGCCGCACCTATCTCGTCGAGCTCGCACATCCCGGTTGACATTATCACAGGCCTCCCTTTCGATGCTATTTTGCGCAAATATGGCAGATTAGTGATTTCACCCGACGGTATTTTATAGTAATCCATGCAAAGCGGTTCGAGCGTATCGATTGAAACAAGGTCGAAAGGTGTGCTCATGAAGCCTATCCCCTCCTCGTCGCACACCTGCTTGAGCGGTGCGTAGGCCGAGAGAGGCAAGTGTATGGCGCGGCACATTTCAAGCTGGCTCTGTTCGCTGCCAGTCGTTTCTTTTTGGTACTCGGCCTTTGGCGCAATTGACGAAATCACCAGTTCGGGTACCGCCGTCTGGAACTTCACATAGTCGGCACCGGCCATCTTGGCCTCGTGCACCATCTTCACCGCAAGGTCGTAATTGCCGTTGTGGTTCACACCGGCCTCAGCTATGATTATAACATGGTTGCTCATCATAATATCTTGTCGTTGAAAAACACCACTTCTTTCATATATCGCGTCATAAGCACGCCTTCATGCCAAATCTTGGCCGGAATGGCATTGAAACCAATGCTCTCTTCAAGTATCATCTTGGCAATGTTGGCTCCGGCATATATCGAGCATATCACGCCGCCGCCAAGCCGCGGATTTACCTCCATGAGCAAGAAATGCCCCGTTTCGAGGTCGCGTATAAACTGCAACGTCACCGCGCCCTGCAATCTCAGCATCTTCAGCGTCCTCCATGCCATTTCTTCGAGCAGTGGCAGGTGCCTCGTTTCGGTCTTGGTCACCTCGCCACCTGCCGTAGCCATGCGCAAGCGCGGCACGGCGCATTTCACTTCGCCGTCTTGCATTCCCACGTAGCAGTCAACGGTGTACTCCTCACGTTCGGGCACGTAACGCTGTATCAGGTATTCGTCGATACTCCGCTTGGCAAGGCGCAAATCGGCCTCATCGGTGGCAATGATTATGCCTTGCGATGCCGAGCCGCACCGCGGCTTTAAGATGGCCGGGTACTTGATGCTGCCGGGAGTGTAAGTTTCCGGCACGGGTATTCTGTGGCTATCAAACAACCGCGCGGCCAGCACCTTGTCAAACATATCATGTGCCACGTCGGCATCCGACACCGGCACGAACACGTTGACATGGCGGTTGCGGCAACGTGCGGCCACTTCTATGGCCGGGTCTATGAATGGCAGTACCACATTTATGTCGTTGTCCTCGATTATTCCGTCAAGTTCGGCATCTATTTCCGGCGAGGAATATTTGCTGCCGACAATAATCTTGCCCACCGACGCGATAGGCTCGCAATTGTCAAGTTCGTGGCTGAAAACCGACACTTCCATGCCATATTCCTTGCCTGCCTTTATCAGCTGCTCGGCAAAAGCCACCCGTTTCGCCCCTCCAAGGAACAAAACATTTATATTGCGGCGGCGGTGGAAATATTCATTCATCATTATTGCGGTTATTGGTTATAAATGCCCGATTTGTATTTTGCAAGATTGTCGCGGCACGAGAACCATTCTATGGTCTCGCGCAATCCGTCTTCGAGCGAATACTGCGGCCTCCACTGGGTGAGGCTTGTGATTTTGCTGTTGTCGCCAAGCAGGCGGAACACTTCGCTCTTGCGAGGGCGCATACGCTGCTCGTCTTGCACCCATTTCACATCGGCCTCCATAAGCCGCGCAATCATTTGCAGCGTGTCGGCCATGCTTATTTCGGTGCCTGTGCAGATGTTTATTTCCTCTCCTTCAATGGCGTCGGTGGAGGCCAGCGCAAGGAACCCACGGCAAGTGTCCTTCACATAGTTGAAGTCACGCGTAGGCGTGAGGTCTCCTACCTTTATCTCCCTTGCCCCGTCGGCAATTTGCGTGATTATGGTGGGGATTATGGCGCGTGCGCTTTGCCGCGGCCCGTAGGTGTTGAACGGGCGGGCAATAACCACTGGCAAGCCAAACGCGTTGTAGAAACTTTTGGCAATGGCATCGGCACCGATCTTCGTAGCCGAGTATGGCGACTGCGGCTGCCGCGGGTGACGCTCGTCGATAGGCACATATTGCGCTGTGCCATATACTTCGCTCGTCGATGTCACCACTATGCGCCTCACACCGCAGTCTCGCGCAGCCTGGCACATATTCAGTGTGCCGCGTATGTTGGTGTCAACGTAGCTGTCGGGCGCGACGTAACTGTAAGGTATGGCAATCAGCGCGGCCAAGTGCAGCACAGTGTCGCAACCACGAGTAATGTGGCGGCAAAAGTCACCATCGCGCACATCGCCGCACACCACCTCAAGCCTAGGGTTGCGCACGTCGTCGAGCCACCCCCAGTAGTTGAACGAATTATATTGGCTCAATGCCCTCACTTCATACCCCTCGGCAAGCAACAAATCCACCAAGTGCGAACCGATAAACCCGTCGGCTCCTGTCACAAGAACTTTCTCCATAAATTGCCATTCTTTTTCTGTAAGGCAAAGATAGTGCAAGTCGAGCGCAATGGCAAATCATGCTCGCATGATTTTTGCCCATTGCCGAGACGCAGCCCGTCTTATCCAAAGATAGTGCAAGTCGAGCGCAATGGCAAAAAAACAGCTCGCTGATTTTTTGTCATTGCCGAGGCGTACCAACATACAGTGGCATCTCCCCCCTTGCCTTGGGGGCATGAAAAAAAGCGCACCCTCATGGAGGATGCGCTTTTCATTCTATCGGTGAATACCCTTTGGATTACTCTGCCTTGGGGGCTTCTTCAGCTGCTGCGGGAGCTGCCTCTTCGGCCTTTACTTCCTCGGTTGCAGGAGCTGCGGCCTCGGCTTTCTCGGCAGCCGACTTGCGGCGCGAACGGCGAGTGCGGCTCTGCTTCTTCTCCTTGCCTGCGGCGAGCATGTTTTCGTTGTAGTCAACGAGCTCGATAAAGCAAGTCTCGGCACCGTCACCCTTGCGGAAACCAGTCTTGAGGATGCGCAGGTAGCCGCCGGGGCGGTTTGCGATCTTTTGGGAGATTTCGTTGAAAAGCTCCTTGATGGCTTCCTTGTTCTGCAAGTAGCTGAACACGAGACGACGGTTAGCAGTGCTGTCGTCCTTGGCACGGTTGATAAGCGGCTCGGCATATACGCGCAAAGCCTTGGCCTTTGGCAAGGTGGTGAATATCCTCTTGTGTTGGATAAGAGAGATAGTCATGTTGGCCAACATTGCGTCGCGGTGGCCCTTCTTCCTGCCCAAGTGGTTGAATTTCTTATTATGTCTCATCGTTATTACTCTTTATCTAATTTATACTTAGAGATGTCCATTCCGAACGACAAGTTCAGATTGGCAAGCAACTCATCGAGTTCCGTAAGCGACTTCTTGCCGAAGTTGCGGAACTTCAACAGGTCGGTTTTGTTAAACACTACCAATTCGCCAAGTGTTTCTACCTCGGCCGACTTCAAGCAGTTGAGAGCTCGCACCGAGAGATCCATGTCCACAAGCTTGGTCTTAAGCAGCTGGCGCATGTGGAGCACTTCCTCGTCGAATTCCTCGTTTTCCTCGTTTTCGGGAGTTTCGAGGGCGATTTTCTCGTCGCTGAAGAGCATGAAGTGGTGAATGAGTATCTTGGCGGCCTCCTTCAGGGCATCCTTGGGGAGAATCGACCCGTCGGTAGTTATCTCAAGCACCAGTTTCTCGTAGTCGGTCTTTTGCTCTACGCGATAGCTTTCGATGGCATACTTTACATTGACAATTGGAGTGTAAATAGAATCAATAGCGATAACGTCAATGGCATCGTTCGGATTCTGGTTCTCCTCGGCGGGGACATATCCACGGCCCTTGTTGATGGTGAGGTCGATTTGGAAACCGGTAGTGGGATCCAAATGACAGATAACCAAATCCGGGTTAAGGACTTCAAAACCCGTCAACGCCTTGTTAATGTCACCGGCCTTGAACACATCTTGACCCGAAACTTTGACAGTAACCTTCTCGGCCTCGGTGTCTTCGACGATACGTTTCAAGCGCACTTTCTTCAAGTTAAGAATGATGTTGGTGACATCCTCCTTAACACCCGGTATAGTGGCAAACTCGTGCTTCACGCCATCGACGCGGATCGACGAGATTGCAAACCCTTCGAGCGATGAAAGCAAGATACGGCGCAAGGCATTGCCTATGGTCACACCATATCCCGGCTCCAATGGCCTGAACTCGAACTTGCCGAAGAAATTGTCGGCCTCCAACATTAATACTTTGTCGGGTTTTTGAAATGCTAATATAGCCATGAATCGTTATTAATTTTATTGTTTTGAATACAATTCCACAATCAGCTGCTCCTTGATGTTCTCGGGGATGTCTTCGCGTTGCGGCAGGTGCAACAACTTGCCACCCTTAACGCTTTCGTCCCATTCAATCCAGGGATACTTGCTGTGGTTGAAACCGGCAAGAGCGTCGGCGATTACTTCGAGCGACTTGCTCTTTTCACGCACGGCAACCACCTCGCCGGGAGTAACCGAGTAAGACGGAATGTTAACAACCTTGCCATTGACAGTGATGTGGCGGTGCAGCACCAGCTGGCGAGCTGCGGCGCGCGTGGGGGCTATGCCCAGGCGGTAAACCACGTTGTCGAGACGGGCTTCGAGCAATTGCAAGAGCACTTCGCCCTTCACACCCTTCATGCGAGAGGCTTTCTCGAAGAGGTTGCGGAACTGGCGCTCAAGCACGCCGTAAGTGTATTTAGCCTTTTGCTTTTCGCGCAACTGAGTTCCATATTCCGAGAGTTTCCGTCTCTTGTTCACACCATGCTGGCCCGGTGGGTAATTCTTCTTTGCAAGAACCTTGTCTTCACCGAAAATGGCTTCGCCAAAGCGGCGAGCGATCTTTGTTTTTGGTCCGGTATATCTAGCCATTGTTGTTTTTTTGACTTTTAAATAAATTAAACTGACACTTTCAAGTGCAGCCGCGATTACAGAGAGGTTAGCTAAGAATGTAATCTATTTCACTATGAAAGCCTCGAAATTGTTGTAATTGTAAAAAAGCGGGAATTGAGATTAAACCCTACGCCTTTTGGGAGGACGGCAACCATTGTGGGGCAGCGGAGTGACATCGATAATCTCGGTCACTTCGATTCCGGCACCATGCACCGTGCGGATAGCAGACTCGCGTCCGTTACCGGGTCCTTTCACATAAGCTTTCACCTTGCGCAAGCCCAGGTCGTAAGCGACCTTTGCGCAGTCTTGGGCTGCCATCTGGGCTGCATACGGGGTGTTCTTCTTCGACCCGCGGAAACCCATCTTGCCGGCACTCGACCACGAGATAACCTGGCCTTCGCTGTTGGTTAGGCACACGATAATGTTGTTGAAAGAGGAGTGCACATGAAGTTGGCCAGCGGCATCAACTTTGACGTTTCTCTTCTTTGCTGCGACTGTCTTTTTTGCCATAGTTTAATGTTATTTAGTAGCTTTCTTCTTGTTAGCAACTGTTTTCTTTTTGCCCTTGCGAGTGCGCGCATTGTTCTTCGTGCTTTGGCCGCGCACCGGCAAGCCAAGGCGGTGACGGATGCCACGGTAGCAACCGATGTCCATCAGGCGCTTGATGTTCAATTGGATTTCGCTTCTCAAGTCGCCCTCCACTTTGTACTCGCTGCCTATGATTTCGCGAATTTTGGCGGCCTGAACGTCAGTCCAGTCCTTAACTTTGATATCCTTGTCGATTTCGGCCTTGGCAAGTATCTTGTTTGCCGAGCTGCGGCCGATGCCGAAGATATATGTTAAGGCAATTTCACCTCTCTTGTTTTGGGGCAAGTCCACCCCAACGATTCTTACTGCCATATCTTAACTTATATTGTTTTTGTTGCTTCGTCCAATGACACTGGCTGCCATTATCCTTGGCGTTGTTTAAACTTAGGGTTCTTTTTACAAATCACATACAAGCGGCCCTTGCGACGAACTATCTTGCAGTCGGCCGAACGTTTCTTTATTGAGGCTCTTACTTTCATATAGCGTTTTCGTTTTTTTATTTATATCTAAAAGCAATTCTTCCCTTGGTAAGGTCGTAGGGAGACATTTCCACTTTCACCTTGTCACCCGGCAGGATTTTGATATAGTGCATGCGCATCTTGCCCGATATGTGGGCGGTTATCTCATGCCCGTTTTCAAGCTCCACGCGGAACATTGCGTTTGACAATGCCTCTACGATTACTCCGTCTTGTTCGATTGCAGTCTGTTTTGCCATATAATTACTTTAAATTGATTTATCACCCAACACTTCTTCGATGAATTGGAACGACGACAATATGTCGGCCTTCCCGTCCTTGATGGCCACCGTGTGCTCGTAGTGAGCCGAAGGCTTGCGGTCCTTGGTGCGGCACGTCCACCCGTCGGCCTCAATTACGATGTTCTTGCTCCCGAGGTTTATCATAGGCTCGATGGCTATGCACATTCCGTTCTTGATGAGCGGCCCCGTGCCACGCCGCCCGTAATTGGGCACGTCGGGGTCCTCGTGCATATCACGGCCTATGCCGTGGCCGCAAAGTTCGCGCACCACGCTGAAACCGCGTTTCTCGCAATATTCCTGTATGGCGTGGCCAATGTCGCCTATGCGGTTGCCGACGACTGCCTTGCTTATGCCCACGTAGAGCGACTCTTTCGTGGTCTTGAGCAGCCGCATCACATCGTCGCTCACCTCGCCAACCGGAAAGGTGTAGCACGAGTCGCCGTTGAACCCGTCAATCACTGCACCGCAGTCAACCGACACGATGTCGCCCTCGCGAAGGGCATAATTCGACGGGAAGGCATGCACCACATTCTCGTTGACCGACACGCAAAGCGTGTAAGGATAGCCAGCATAACCCAGGAAACCAGGCACTGCGCCCTGCGAGCGTATGAAATCCTCGGCCACCTGGTTGAGCTTCAGCGTGGTCACACCTGGCTCTATGTGCTTGGCCACCTCGCCCAGTGTGCGGGCCACGACCATGTTGGCAGCCCTCACAAGTTCTATTTCTTCGTCAGTCTTCAGGTAAATCATCAATCCTGTTCTCCTATAGCTTTAAATGCCCGAACGTCCGGCAATCTTGCCCGATTTCATAAGCCCGTCGTAATGGTGCATCTTCAAGTGGCTCTCGATTTGCTGGAGCGTATCGAGCACCACGCCAACGAGGATGAGCAACGATGTGCCTCCGAAGAACTGGGCAAAACTATGGTTGATGCCGCACACCCCGGCGAATGCCGGCAAGATAGCGACGCAACCAAGGAACAACGACCCTGGGAAAGTAATTCTCGTCATAATCGAATCAAGGTACTCGGCTGTCTTCTTGCCCGGCTTGATGCCAGGGATGAAACCGTTGTTGCGTTTCATGTCCTCGGCCATCTGGGTGGGGCGCACCGTGATGGCGGTGTAGAAATAAGTAAACGCCACAATCATCACGAAGTAAACTGCATTATACCAAAAACCGTTCATGTCGGAGAACGCGCGGAAGAATCCCGAAGGATTTTGGTTGGCTCCAAAACCCATGAGCGTGATGGGGATGAACATGATAGCCTGCGCGAAGATGATAGGCATCACGCCGGCTGCGTTCACCTTCAAGGGGATATACTGGCGCACACCGCCATACTGCTTGTTGCCGACGATGCGCTTTGCATATTGCACAGGCACTCTGCGAGTTCCCTGCACTAGCAATATGGCACCGGCAATAACGGCAAACAGTATCACAATCTCAACGATGAACATGACCAAGCCGCCCTCGGCCGTGGTGAGGCGATTGGTAAACTCTTGCACGATGGCACCCGGGAAACGGGCGATGATACCCACCAAGATTATGAAAGAGATACCGTTGCCAATGCCGCGGTCGGTGATTTTCTCGCCGAGCCACATGATAAACATACTACCGGCTGCGAGTATCACAGTCAGGTAGGCAGTAGTCCAAAAGCCGAAATGGGCAGCACCGCCGGCCGCATTCACCTGCACTTGCAGGTTGATGAGGTAGGCAGGCCCTTGCAGCAGCAGGATAAGCACGGTGAGGTAGCGGGTGTACTGATTGAGCTTCATGCGCCCGCTCTCGCCCTCGCGCTGCATCTTCTGGAACGAAGGCAGCACCATGCCGAGCAGCTGGATTACAATCGACGCCGTGATGTAGGGCATGATGCCGAGGGCGAAGATTGATGCCTGTGAGAACGCGCCGCCCGAGAACATATCGAGCAGCTGCATCAATCCGCCGCTGGCAAAGCTGCGCAGGGCGTCGATTTCAGAAGGACTGATTCCCGGAAGAACCACGTAACAACCAAACCGGTACACGAGTACCAGCAAGATTGTTATCGTGATTCGTTTCCGCAAATCGTCGATCTTCCAGATATTCTTTACTGTGTCGATGAATTTCATTTCTTAACAGTTTGAATAGTTCCACCGGCGGCTGTGATAGCCTCCTCGGCCTTCTTCGAGAAGGCATGGGCTTCTACTTCCACCTTCGACTTCAGTTCACCGTTGCCGAGCACTTTCACCAGCTGCTTCCTCGTTGCGAGGCCGGCGGCAATCATGTCGTCAAGAGTGACCTTCTCCAATTGCTTGGCATCGACCAATGCCTGGATTGCGTCGAGGTTTACTGCTTTGTATTCAACACGGTTCCTGTTCTTGAAACCGAACTTCGGCACACGGCGTTGCAACGGCATCTGTCCGCCCTCGAAACCTACCTTAGTAGAGTAGCCCGAACGCGACTTTGCGCCCTTGTGTCCGCGAGTCGATGTGCCGCCCTTGCCCGAGCCAGCACCACGACCCAGCCTTTTACCTTTTCTATTTGAACCGGCTGCGGGTTGTAAATTGCTTAAATCCATAGTTCTTGATAAGTTTTTTAATGTTTGACTCAATCAACAATTTTCACCAAGTGGTGAACCTTGTTAATCATACCCCTTATTGATGGACAATCTTCCTTCTCCACCACCTGATTCATCTTCCTCAACCCGAGCGAGTCAAGAGTCCTCTTTTGAACAGCCGGACAATTGATGCGGCTTTTCACTTGCTTAATCTTTATAGTTGCCATTTCTCTTATCCGAATTTATTATCCTTTAAACACTCTGTCAATCGAGATACCCCTTTGACGGGCTATAGTCTCGGGACTGCGCATTTCGTCGAGAGCCTTGAAAGTGGCTTTCACGAGGTTGTGAGGGTTGGACGAGCCTTTCGACTTGGCAAGCACGTCGGTAATGCCCACGCTTTCAAACACGGCACGCATTGCACCACCGGCCTTAACACCGGTACCGGGCGATGCCGGGCGGATAATCACGCGCGAGCCGCTGAACTTGGCCTCTTGCTCGTGGGGCACGGTGCCCTTGTGGATAGGCACGCGGATAAGGTTCTTCTTGGCAGCCTCCACGCCCTTGGCGATGGCGGCAGTCACTTCGTTGGCCTTGCCCAAGCCGTAGCCGATTACGCCGTCTTCATTGCCCACAACCACGATTGCGGCGAAGGTGAAGGTGCGTCCTCCCTTTGTAACCTTGGTTACGCGGTTGATGGCGACAAGGCGATCCTTGAGTTCTATATCGTTAGTCGATTTTACTCTGTTGTTCTTCTTTATCATAATCGTTAAAATTTAAGTCCGGCCTTGCGAGCGCCTTCAGCCACTGATTTCACTCTCCCGTGGTACAGGTAACCATTGCGGTCGAATACCACCGTGGTGATGCCTGCCTCCATTGCCTTCTTTGCTGCCAACTCGCCCACTTTCTCCGAGATTTCGCACTTTGTGCCTTCGGTCATGCCTTTCGACGATGCCGATGCCAAGGTGTGGCCGGTGGTGTCGTCAACAAATTGCACATAGATTTGCTTGTTGCTTCTGAATACCGTCATGCGGGGGCGTGCGGCACTGCCGGAAATTTTCCCACGGATGCGGGTCTTGATTTTTTGTCTTCTCTGTAACTTGTTTACCATGATGACGTCAAATTAATTATTTGGCAGATGCCGATTTACCAGATTTGCGACGAATAACCTCGCCGACGAACTTAATACCTTTACCCTTGTAAGGTTCGGGCTTGCGCAACGAACGAATCTTGGCGCACACCTGGCCCAGGAGCTGCTTGTTGCTCGACTCCAGGATGATGAGCGGGTTCTTGTTGCGTTCGCTCTTAGCTTCCACCTTCACTTCGTTGGGGAGCTTGATATATATGGCGTGCGAGTATCCCAGTGCGAGTTCCAGCACTTGGCCGGTGGCAGTTGCACGGTAGCCCACACCTACTAATTCCATTTCCTTCTTGTAGCCTTCGCTCACACCCACCACCATGTTGTGGATAAGGGCGCGGTACAAGCCGTGCTGAGCGCGGTGAATGCGGTCGTCGGTAGGACGTGTCACATGGATTTCGCCGTCTTTCAATTCCACGTTGATGTCGCTGTGGACGGCTTGCGACAATTCGCCCTTCGGGCCTTTCACACTAACTACATTGTCCTTGATTGTTACAGTCACGCCTGCGGGCACTGCAATTGGCAATTTTCCTATTCTTGACATATCTCGTACCCTCCATTAATAAACGTAACACAATACTTCGCCACCAATCTGCTGTGCGAGGGCTTCCTTGTTGGTCATGATGCCCTTAGAGGTAGAAAGGATGGCAATACCTAAACCGTTCAATACGCGAGGCATATTCTTGTAGCCCGTGTACTGGCGCAATCCCGGACGCGAAACGCGCGTCAGGCACTTGATTGCGTTGACCCTGTCAACCGGGTCGTATTTCAAGGCTATCTTGATGGCCCCCGAAGGAGTGCCGTCATCGACGAACTTGTAGTTCAAGATGTAGCCTTTCTCGAAAAGGATTTTGGTTATCTCCTTTTTCATTTTCGAAGAAGGGATTTCAACGACCCTGTGCTGGGCCTTGATCGCATTCCTCAGACGTGTTAAATAATCTGCTATTGGATCAGTCATAAATAATTTGTTTAAATTGATCCGGTAGTTCACGCCCCCAGCGGAGGCGGGGCGCTCCCTTTGCCGAACAATATTTAATACTAAGTTATTTCTCTTGTCTTGTAATCTGCTTTTTTCTTCACATTTGGCTCACGCACATCACCAGCTTGCCTTCTTCACGCCGGGGATAAGGCCCTTCGATGCCATTTCGCGGAACTGGATACGCGAGATGCCGAACTGGCGGATATACCCTTTGGGGCGGCCGGTAATCTTGCAGCGGTTGTGCAGGCGCACTGCGCTGGCGTTGCGGGGTATCAACTGGAGTGCCTCGTAATTGCCTTCGGCCTTCAGCTGTGCCTTCTTGGCGGCATACTTGGCAACCAACTTGGCGCGTTTCACCTCGCGGGCCTTCATCGATTCTTTTGCCATATTGTTCTTTATTTAGCGTTTTTAAATGGAAGACCAAACTCTTTCAGCAGGGCGTAACCCTCTTCGTCGGTAGCGGCCGATGTCACGAAAGTGATATTCATACCCATCAGCTTGCTTATCGAGTCGATGTTGATTTCAGGGAAGATGATTTGCTCGGTGATACCCACGGTGTAGTTGCCGCGTCCGTCGAGCTTGCTATCGATGCCCTTGAAGTCGCGTATGCGAGGCAAGGCGATGCGGATAAAGCGTTCCATGAACTCATACATGCGGTCGCGGCGCAGTGTCACGCGCACGCCGATAGGCATTTTCTTGCGCACCTTGAAGTTAGATATGTCCTTGCGCGACAAGGTGGCGACTGCCTTCTGGCCCGTGATTGCGGTGATTTCGTTGATGGCGGTCTCGATAATCTTCTTGTCGCCGGTGGCTTCGCCCAGACCCTCGTTGATGACAATCTTCAGCAGGCGCGGAACTTGCATCGTCGAAGTGTAGTTAAACTTCTTCATGAGAGCAGGCGCAATTCTCTCGGCATAATCCTTTTTAAGACTTGTTGAACTCATTACTTAATCTCCTCTCCTGACTTTTTAGAATAACGTACCTTCTTTCCTTCCTCGTTGACGCGGTAACCGATGCGGGTGGGCTTGCCGCTCTTGGGGTCGATGAGGCTCAAGTTGGAAACATGGATGGGAGCCTCCATCTTGATGATGCCACCCTGCGGGTGCTTTGCGCTCGGCTTCACGCTTTTCGACACCATGTTGATACCTTCTACCACGGCGCGGTTCTTCTTGACAAGCACGCGCACCACGCGTCCTGTCTTGCCGCGGTCGTTGCCGGCATTGACATAAACTGTGTCACCCTTCTTTATAAACAAACTATTCATTGCGTTCTATTATCTTCGTCGTTTTTATAATACTTCGGGAGCGAGCGAGACAATCTTCATGTTGGTCGCACGAAGTTCACGTGCCACAGGGCCGAAGATACGGGTGCCGCGCAGCTCGCCGGCGTTGTTCAACAAAACACAAGCGTTGTCGTCGAAACGGATATACGACCCGTCGGGACGACGCACTTCCTTCTTAGTTCTAACTATCACAGCTTTCGATACAGTACCTTTCTTCACGTCCGACGAGGGGATTGCGCTCTTCACTGTAACTACAATCACGTCTCCGAGCGAGGCGTAACGGCGTCCCGTGCCACCCAAGACGCGGATGCACAGCACTTCCTTTGCGCCACTGTTATCTGCAACTGTTAATCGGCTTTCAGTCTGTATCATGATTACTTAACTTTTTCGATTATTTCTACTAATCTCCATCTCTTGGTCTTGCTCAGCGGACGAGTTTCCATCAGGCGCACCTTGTCGCCTATGCTGCATTCGTTCTTCTCGTCATGGGCATGGTACTTCTTTGACTTGTTGACAAATTTCCCATAAATCGGGTGTTTCTCCTTCCAGCTGACAGTCACCGTGATGGTCTTGTCGGCCTTGTTGCTGGTCACTATCCCGACCCGTTCCTTCCTTAAATTTCTTTTCTTCTCTTCCATTGTCTCACTTAGGATTACTAATCTTTAGCTCGCGGGCGCGCAACTCGGTTTTCACTCTCGCAATCATTCGGCGGTCTTGCGTAATCTTGGCAGGACTATCAAGAGGGCTGATAGAATGATTCATCTTCATTTGGAGGTATTCGCGCTCCATTGTCTCCAAGCGTTCCTTTAGTTCCTTGTCGCTCAGTTCCTTTATTTCTTCCTTCTTCATAATCTACTTTCCTTGAATTACACGTTTTGGTTGGGGTCGTAATCGCGGCGAACCACAAACTTGGTGGTGACGGGCAGCTTTTGTGCGGCCAGGCGCAAAGCTTCCTTTGCAACCTCGTAGCTCACGCCGTCAACTTCGATGAGAATGCGGCCCGGGGTGACCGGAGCAACAAACCCTTCGGGGGCACCTTTACCTTTACCCATTCGCACGTCGGCCGGTTTCTTGGTAATAGGCTTGTCAGGGAAAATCCTTATCCATATCTGACCTTCACGCTGCATGTAACGAGTAACGGCCACACGGGCAGCCTCGATTTGGCGAGCGGTAATCCACTTCGTCTGAAGCGTCTTTATTCCGAACGACCCGTGGGCAAGCTCGTAGCCGCGGTGCGCGAAACCCTTGCTCACCCCCTTTTGGGGTCTCCTGTATTTAACTTTCTTAGGCTGTAACATTGTTGTCTCTTACAATTTCAAATGGCGTTTAACGATTGTTCTTCTTGTTACGGAACCCGCCACGGCGCTGCCCACCGGCGTTGCCGCCATTGCGGTTTTCCTTGGCATTCGAGGTGAACTGCGGAGCCAGGTCGCGCTTGCCGTAAACTTCGCCACGGCATATCCACACCTTAACGCCGACCACGCCCACCTTGGTGTGAGCCTCCACGAGCGCATAGTCGATGTCGGCACGGAACGTGTGCAGCGGCGTGCGGCCTTCCTTGAACATCTCGGAGCGGGCCATCTCGGCGCCGTTGAGGCGGCCGCTAACCTGCACCTTGATACCCTCTGCCCCGGCCCTCATGGTGCCGGCCACTGCCATCTTCACGGCGCGGCGGTAGGCAATCTTGCCTTCGATTTGGCGGGCGATGTTGGTTGCCACAATTTCGGCATCGAGTTCGGGACGCTTCACCTCGTGGATGTTGATTTGAACATCCTTGTCGGTGACTTTCTTCAATTCTTCTTTGAGCTTATCGACTTCGGCACCGCCCTTGCCGATGATGATACCCGGGCGCGAGGTGCACACGGTGATTGTCACCAACTTCAAGGTGCGCTCGATGACGATGCGCGACACGCTGGCTTTGGCCAGGCGAGTGTTCAGGTAGTTCCTTATCTTGCTGTCTTCAAGCAAGGTGTCGCCGTAATTCCTTCCGAAGTACCAGTTTGAGTCCCAACCGCGGATAATACCCAAGCGGTTGCTGATAGGATTAACTTTTTGTCCCATATTAAGCGTTCTCTACTGCGTTAGTTTTTTGGATAGTATCTACGTACAATGTCACATGGTTAGAGCGTTTGCGGATACGGTATCCACGGCCTTGCGGCGCAGTGCGCAAACGTTTCAACATGGGAGCACAATCCACGAAGATTGTCTTTATGTACAACTCGTTATTCTCTGCCTTGCGTCCGTTCTTCTGTTCCCAGTTGGCAATGGCCGAGCGGAGCAGCTTCTCCACCTTCAATGCCGGTTCCTTCTTGGTGAAGTGCAGGATGCCCAAAGCCTTGAACACCTCTACGCCGCGCACCAAATCAACCACGTAGCGCATCTTGCGGGGCGAAGTGGGGACGTTCCTCAATTTTGCGAAGCTCTGAGTGCTGCGTTCTGCCTTGATCGCTTCGGCTGATATTCTTTTTCTTTTACCCATTGTCTTAATTCTTTTTCAAAAATTTTGCTTCCTGTGGCCCTGCTTATTTCTTCTTGTTGCCCGAGTGGCCGCGGAAGGTGCGCGTGAGGGCGAACTCGCCCAGCTTGTGACCTACCATGTTCTCGGTTACATACACGGGAATAAACTTGTTACCATTGTGAACTGCGAAAGTATGCCCCACGAAATCGGGAGAAATCATCGAGGCGCGTGACCAAGTCTTGATAACCTGCTTGTTGCCGCTCTTCTCCATTTCGGCTACTTTCTTTTCCAGCTTTACACTGATATATGGGCCTTTTTTTAATGAACGACTCATAATTAATCAATTAATCAAATTACTTTTTCCTTCTTTCGATAATGTATTTCGAAGACAGTTTCTTCGGCGAGCGTGTCTTCAGGCCCTTAGCATACAAGCCTTTGCGTGAACGAGGATGACCACCCGACTGACGGCCTTCGCCACCACCCATGGGGTGATCCACTGGGTTCATTACCACACCACGGTTGTGAGGGCGGCGGCCAAGCCAGCGGCTGCGTCCGGCCTTGCCCGAACGCTCAAGCGCGTGGTCGCTGTTCCCTACTACACCCACCGTAGCCCTGCACGCGGCAAGTATCTTGCGGGTTTCTCCCGAAGGTAATTTGACAATTGCGTAGTCGCCTTCGCGCGACACCAGCTGGGCGAACGTGCCGGCACTGCGTGCCATCGACGCTCCCTGGCCGGGACGCAACTCGATGTTGTGAATTAAGGTACCAACAGGTATGTTGCTAAGCGGGAGGGCGTTCCCGATTTCGGGAGCCACGTCCTTGCCGCTTACCACCGTAGCGCCAACTTCCAAGCCGTTGGGTGCGATGATGTAAGCCTTTGCTCCGTCAACATAGTAAAGCAATGCGATGCGAGCCGAGCGGTTGGGGTCGTACTCGATTTGCTTTACCTTTGCCGGCACACCGTCCTTGTTCCTCTTAAAGTCGATGATGCGGTATTTGCGCTTGTGGCCCCCGCCCATGTAGCGCATCGTGCGGTGGCCTTCGTTGTTGCGGCCACCCGTCGATTTCTTTCCGACCGTAAGAGATTTCTCTGGTGTACGTGTAGTAATGTCGCTGAATACACCAATAACCTTGTGTCTCTGCCCCGGTGTTGTGGGCTTAAATTTCCTTACTGCCATTTTTATTGTATGTTGCTATAAAAATCAATAGTATCGCCCTCGGCAAGCGTCACAACGGCTTTCTTGAAAGCGTTGGTGCGACCCTTGATGAGGCCACCCTTGGTGTAGCGGTTCTTCTTCTTGCCGCTGTAAATCATCGTGTTGACCGAAACTACTTTAACGCCATAGAGGTCTTCCACAAGCGCCTTGATTTGAGCTTTGTCGGCCTTGGGAGAAACCTTGAACGTAAATTGATTTCTCTTTGCACTGAGGTTGTTGGCCTTTTCAGTGACTACCGGTAATATCATTATGTCCATAGTTTATACCTCCTGTAAGTTAAAATTCGTTCACGACTGGAACTGCACTCTCGCTTAACACCAGCACCTTGTTGTCAAGGATTACATAAGTGTTTAAGTCAGATGCAGTTGCAATTTTCACACCCTCGATGTTTCGAGCCGACAAATATACGTTTTTATTCTGGTCTGCTAAAACCCAAGTGGCTTTCTTGCCGTTAATTTTGAGATTATTAGCAATATTTACAAATTCTTTTGTTTTCGGAGCTTCAAAAGTGAAGTCTTCCACTACCAGAATTTCGTTGTCGGCAGCCTTCAGCGTGAGGGCCGAACGGCGAGCCAAGTCTTTTGTCTTCTTGTTGAGCTTGAAACGATAGTCGCGCGGACGCGGACCGAACACGCGGCCACCACCAGTCAACAGCGGCGAATTGATGTCGCCACGGCGTGCGCCACCGCCACCTTTTTGACGGCCGAGCTTGCGCGTACTGCCCGACACTTCGCTTCTCTCCTTTGCCTTGTGCGTACCCTGGCGTTGGTTGGCAAGGTATTGCTTAACGGCGAGGTAGATAACGTGCTGGTTGGGTTCTTCTACCGCGAAAACAGCATCGTTAAGCGTAACCTTCTTGCCGGTGTCTTCTCCTTTTATGTTATATACTGCGAGTTCCATTATTTCTCAATTAATACGATTGAACCTTTATAGCCCGGAACCGATCCCTTGATTACCAACAGATTGTTTTCAGGCATAACCTTTACAACTTGTAGATTTTGCACAGTCACGCGCTCGTTGCCCATCTGGCCTGCCATGCGCATACCCTTGAACACCTTGGCCGGGTAAGAGCAAGCACCTATTGAACCGGGGGCGCGCAAGCGGTCGTCCTGGCCGTGGGTCGATTGGCCCACACCGCCGAAACCGTGGCGTTTTACAACACCTTGGAAACCATGTCCCTTGGAAGTGCCTATAACGTCAACAAACTCGGCATCGGCAAACAGGTCAACGGTTATCGTGTCGCCTAACTTGTACTCGCCTTCGAAACCTTTGAACTCGGCCAAGTGCCGTTGCGGAGCTACGCCGGCCTTCTTGAAGTGGCCCTGTAGCGGCTTGGTGGTGTGCTTCTCCTTCTTCTCGATGAAACCGAGCTGGAGTGCCTCGTAGCCGTCTGTTTCCACTGTCTTAACCTGAGTAACTACACAAGGACCTACTTCGATAACAGTGCACGGTATGCTTTTACCGTCGGCACTGAATACGGATGTCATTCCGATTTTCTTTCCTAATAATCCTGGCATTTCTCTTAATTTAAATGTTTCTCTGTTAAAGTCTTCTTTCTCTCGGAGTTTCGCCGCCTATCACACCTTTATCTCTACGGCCACACCGCTAGGCAATTCGAGCTTCATGAGGGCATCGACTGTCTTGGCAGTGCTGTTGTAGATGTCGATCAAGCGCTTGAACGACGACAATTGGAACTGCTCACGCGACTTCTTGTTGACGAAAGTCGAGCGGTTAACGGTGAAAATCCGCTTGTGCGTAGGCAGTGGAATAGGACCGCTAACCACAGCTCCGGTTGCTTTCACAGTCTTGACGATCTTCTCGGCCGACTTGTCAACCAAGTTGTGATCGTAAGATTTCAATTTGATTCTTATTCTTTGATTCATATCTTGTTAAGATGATTATTTTATTTCAACAAATCAACTCGTCCCTTGCATTCGGTCAATACCTGCTTTGCGATTGAGGTGCTTACCTCGGCATAGTGAGAGAACGACATGGTGGAAGTGGCGCGGCCCGAGGTAATGGTACGCAATGCCGTAACATAACCAAACATTTCGGCAAGCGGGGCTTTTGCCTTCACGATGCGAGCACCGCTGCGGCTCGACTCCATGGCCTCTACCTGTCCGCGACGCTTGTTAAGGTCGCCGATAACGTCACCCATGCTCTCTTCGGGAGTAACTACTTCAACCTTCATGATAGGTTCGAGCAATACCGGGCCGGCCTGCTCGCAAGCCTTCTTGAATGCCTGGATGGCACAAAGTTCAAATGACAACTGGTCGGAGTCAACCGGGTGGAACGAACCGTCGAGAACTGTAACCTTGAGGTGTTCAACCGGGTAACCGGCAAGAACGCCGTTCTTCATTGCGGTTGTGAAACCTTTCTGTATGGCGGGGATGAATTCCTTTGGAATGTTACCGCCCTTCACCTCGTCAACGAATTGCAGGTTGCCCTCGAAACCTTCGTCAACCGGTTCTACACGGACGATGATGTCGGCAAACTTACCGCGACCACCAGTCTGCTTCTTGAACACTTCACGCAATTCCACCGGCTTGGTGATTGCTTCCTTGTAGGTTACTTGCGGGCGGCCTTGGTTACATTCTACCTTGAATTCGCGGCGCAAGCGGTCGATAATAATGTCGAGGTGCAATTCACCCATACCGCTGATGACGGTTTGGCCAGTCTCCTCGTTGGTAGCAACACGGAATGTCGGGTCTTCCTCGGCCAACTTCTGCAAGCCCACGCCGAGCTTGTCGAGGTCTTTCTGCGTCTTGGGCTCAACGGCGATACCGATAACCGGTTCGGGAAAGTCCATTGCCTCAAGCACAATCGGGTGAGCCTCGTCACACAGTGTGTCGCCTGTGCGAATATCCTTGAAACCTACGCCTGCGCCGATGTCGCCGCAACCGATTGTTTCCATCGGGTTCTGCTTGTTGGAGTGCATCTGGAACAAGCGCGAAATGCGTTCCTTCTTGCCCGAGCGAGAGTTGAGAACGTAGCTGCCGGCATCGATTTTGCCCGAGTAAACACGGAAGAATACAAGACGGCCAACGTAGGGGTCGGTTGCAATCTTGAATGCGAGCGCGCACATGGGTTCTTCAAAGAGCGGCTTGCGAGTAACAACGGTGTCGGGGTCGTCAACTGCATGGCCCACAACCTCGGCAGTGTCCTCGGGGCTGGGCAAGTAAGCGCATACTGCGTCGAGCAGCGTCTGTACGCCCTTGTTCTTGAACGAGCTACCGCAAAGCATCGGCACAATGCTCATCTTCAGCGTGGCAGCACGCAAGGCACGCTTTATTTCTTCGGGAGTGATTGTCGAGGGATCGTCAAAGTATTTTGCCATCAAGTCATCGTCGAATTCGGCAATACTTTCAAGCATCTTGTCGCGCCACTCTTCGCACTCGGCGAGCATATTTTCGGGAATCGGGCCGCGAGTATATTCGGCACCCATCGTCTCGTCGTGCCATATAAGCGACTCCATAGTGATGAGGTCAACCACGCCCTTGAAAGTCTCTTCAGCACCTATGGGCACTTGTATCGGGCACGGGTTTGCGCCGAGGATTTCCTTCATTTGGCGCACAACCTCGAAGAAGTTGGCACCCGAGCGGTCCATCTTGTTGACGTAACCGATACGGGGTACATTATATTTGTCGGCCTGGCGCCAAACGGTTTCAGACTGCGGTTCCACGCCACCAACGGCACAGAAAGTAGCAATGGCGCCATCGAGCACACGCAGCGAACGCTCAACTTCAACGGTGAAGTCAACGTGTCCCGGAGTGTCGATAAGGTTTATCTTGTACTTCTTGCCCTCATAGTTCCAGAATGTGGTGGTGGCAGCCGAGGTAATAGTGATACCACGCTCCTGCTCCTGCTCCATCCAGTCCATGGTGGCGGCGCCATCGTGCACCTCGCCAATCTTGTGGGTCAAACCGGTGTAGAACAGGATACGTTCCGACGTTGTGGTCTTGCCGGCATCGATGTGAGCCATGATACCGATGTTGCGCGTAAAAACTAATTGCGAATCAGTTGTAGCCATCTTTATAATGTTCTCAAATTTAATTAAAACCTGAAGTGTGCGAATGCGCGGTTAGCCTCGGCCATCTTGTGCATATCCTCTTTGCGCTTGAATGCGCCACCTTGTTCGTTATATGCGTCAACAATTTCCGAAGCGAGCTTGTCGGCCATAGTCTTGCCGCCACGCTTGCGTGCGTATGAAATAAGATTCTTCATTGAGATCGACTCCTTGCGGTCGGGGCGAATTTCGGTAGGTACTTGGAAAGTGGCACCACCCACACGGCGAGACTTCACTTCCACTTGCGGCGTAATGTTCTCCAACGCCTTCTTCCATATTTCGAGGGCGCTCTTTTCCTCGTTAGGCATCTTCTTCTTAACTAATTCGAGCGCGGTATAGAAAATCTTGTACGACGTGTTCTTCTTGCCGTCATACATCAAGTGATTTACGAATTTTGAAACTCTTACATCACTAAAAACGGGATCGGGTAAAACGACCCTTTTCTTTGGCTTTGCCTTTCTCATTTCAATTTTAAAAGTTGCGTTTTTGTTCGCTTGGTTGTTGTCTTACATCATCTTCAACGGACATTCTCCAATGTCTCATTTACTCAACCGTAATACCAATTCCAATAAAACCAAAAACTAAGTTTGATACTTGTTCTTTTTGTTTTGTGTCGCCGGCATCTATCCGGCTTTTAAGTAAGAGGCAGTGTCACTGCGCGTTGCACAAACGCGTGTATTACTTCTTTGCTCCTGCCTTAGGACGCTTGGCACCGTATTTCGAACGGCGTTGTGTGCGGCCTGCCACGCCTGCGGTATCGAGTGTTCCGCGAATGATGTGGTAACGAACGCCGGGGAGGTCTTTTACACGTCCGCCCCTGACCATAACGATCGAGTGTTCTTGCAGGTTGTGGCCTTCGCCGGGAATGTAGGAGTTAACTTCCTTGCCGTTGGTCAACCTCACACGAGCCACTTTACGCATTGCCGAGTTAGGCTTCTTAGGCGTAGTGGTGTAAACGCGCACGCACACGCCACGACGTTGCGGGCATGAATCGAGTGCGGGCGACTTGCTCTTGTCAACCAGTGTCACACGGCCTTTTCTTACTAATTGCTGAATTGTAGGCATCTTAGTTCTTTTTGTTTATTAAAAAATACTTTTATTTTAGTCTTATTGTCTTGCTTGCGGCATTGCGGTGCACATTCCGCACACTAAATCAACGACTTAGACAGGATTTTTGCACACGTCAGCCGAAAAACTTTGCAAAGATAAGCACTAATATTCTAATTACCAAATGTTTTTACCCCACATTATTGCGACACAGCACTGATCTTCTTGTCCTTACGCCTTGGCATAGGGGGTTGAGAAATTTATGTGTTAATATTATTTATTATTAATTACATTTATTTCACTTAACAATACCCCCCGCTTGTCCTTCTCCGACAGGTTAAGCGTCATGCCCTCGGTTGGCCAATCAATGCCCAGCGCAGGGTCGTCGTAGCGCAGTGTGGCCTCGGCCTGAGGGGCATATACATTGTCAACCTTGTACTGGAACTGAGCCACGTCGCTCAACACCAAGAACCCATGGGCGAAATGGCGCGGTATGAAGATTTGCCTGCCGTTCTCCTGGCTCAGCTCCACGGCCACGTGCTTGCCGAATGTGGGGGAGCCGGCCCGCAAGTCAACAGCGACATCAAGCACTCTGCCCATCGACACCCTCACAAGCTTGGCCTGGCTGAACTCACCGCGCTGGAAATGCAGTCCGCGCAACACGCCGCGTGAAGACACCGACTCGTTGTCCTGCACAAAATCGACACGGCCCACTACCTGCTCGAATTCCGACTGCTTGAACGTCTCGCAAAAATAGCCTCGCGCATCGCCATGCCTCACGGGGTCGATGACCCACACCCCCTTGATATATTGTTCCTTAAATTCCATCTGCTGTATCTATATGCATTAATGCCACAAAATTAGCAAAAATACGGCAAGACAGTTTGAACTACGGCATTTTATTATTACTTTTGGGAAAAATCGCAAACAAATCACATTAACATTCACCTATCATCAAGACATGACAACAAAATTACTAACCTCACTCATCGCGGCATTGGCGTGCGCAATGCCAATGACAGCACAAGTAGGAATTACACGGGCACAGGTGACACAAGACACAAGCTGCACCGGGGCCGGCAACCCTAACGACCCGGTACTAAAGATAACCGTGACAGCATCGAGCACCTCTGTGGAAGTGAAGTCGATGGACATAACACTTGACGGCACCACCGACATCAACGACTACGAAAAAGTGAAAATATATTACGACGGCAACGACTTGTCAAAGCGTTTCGACGAGCGCAACGCCGAAGGCTCCACGCTGCTCGGCGAATTTGAGCCGCAAGCCGGAACCATGACTTGCAACTTCAGCAACACGGTGGAAATAAGCGGCAGGGGCAACACGTTCTATGTCGTGGCCTCGGTGGCCGACAATGCCACCGAAGGCAACCACATCGATGCCTCCCTGCTGTCAATCACCACGGCTGGCGGGACATACAGCGTTAACGACGGAGCTCCCGAAGGCGCCCGCGAGATACTGATGCTGCGCAAGCTGCTTTACGCCCCCGGCGACAACGGCTCGGTGGCCTACCGAATACCATCAATGGTAATCCTGCCAAACGGCAACATCGTGACTGCCATCGACCGCCGCTGGAACAGCGAGGCCGACTTGGCCAACCGCATCGACATCATAGCCCGCATAAGCGAGGATGGCGGATACACCTGGAGCGAGGAATATACTATAGCCGAGGCTACTGACGACCAAAACGGGCGAGGCGACTGCGCGATGGTGGTGGCCGCCAACGGCGACATTGTGGCCGCATTCGTGGGCGGCAACAGCCTGTGGAACTCCACCGAGGCCGACCCTATGGTATCGTTCATAAGCCGCTCAAGCGACGGCGGCAAGACGTGGACTCCGGTAGAAGAAGGTGGTCAAGGCGACATCACAAAACAAATATGGGGCTCGGAATGCGGTGGCGACGCAACCCGCATAGGCGGCACGGCAGCATTCTTCGGCTCGGGTCGAGGGCTGTGCCTGACGCGGCAGACGGGCGACAACGCTGGCAAGAACGGCCGCATAATGTTTGTCACCGGCGTGCGCAACAACGGCAAGCTTTACAACTATGCCGTATATTCCGATGATAACGGACTCACTTGGAAAGTATCGGAACAAGCATTCGCCGAGGGTGATGAATCTAAGGTGGCCGAACTTAACGACGGCACCATACTGATGAGCGTGCGCAACAGCAACGGTTGCCGCGGATACGCCCGCTCGACCGACGGCGGCGAAACATGGACCGAACAGGGCACTTGGAGCGACCTCAACGTGAATGCCTGCAACGGCGACATACTTGAATACACGGCAATCGCCGATGGCGACGACAAGAACCGCACACTGCACTCGCTGCCTATAAACGACGGCCGCAAGCAGCGCGAGAAAATATCGGTTTACCTGAGCTACGACGAAGGCCAGACGTGGGAACGCAAGAAACAGCTGTTTGGCGGCCTGTCGGCATACTCCACAATGATAAAGCTCCCCGACGGCACAATAGGCATATATGCCGAAGACCAGCAAGGCAACAAGACCAGCAACTACTTCATGCGCTTTTCACTTTCATGGCTCACCGACGGCGAAGACTCCTACAATGCCTCAATCGACAACACGGCAGCAGCCGACAACAGTAACAGCGTATTGATAAATGCAAGTAACGGCTGCATAGAAATAACCGCCGCCGACACGCTTACCGCCGACATATACAACATCGACGGGCTGCTCGTGAAAAGCTCAACCGTCCAGCAAACCGATGTCATCCCCATACCCTCGGGTGCATACATCGTCAAGGCAGGCGACACCACCCAAAAAGTGATAGTAATGTAAATATCATATAACTCTCCACGGCAGGGATATGGCCACCTACCATACTCCTGCCGTGAATTTTCAAGCAAGTTATGTCGAAAACTTGCACGACACTGCAAAAATGCTTATCTTTGCAGCACTTTTATGCCGACCGCCTGCCCCACCGTGGGCTTGCACACATAAAAAGTTGCTCGGATGGTGGAATGGTAGACACGAAGGACTTAAAATCCTTTGGCCATTGCGGCTGTGCGGGTTCAAGTCCCGCTCCGAGTACAAAACAAATCGCTAACTATCAGTATATTAGATGGTTGGCGATTTTGCTTTATCCGTTTTGTCCTCCTTTTGTCCTCCAAATCAAATTCAAGGTAAAAACAAGGGTGCAAGCCATCGCGGCTGACACCCTCTTATTTACGCTTGAAATTACCTTTATGGCAATTTGTCACAAAGATAGCAACATCATTCGTGTAAAAAAAACGCTCCAACCATTTACGTAGTATTACAGTCGGCTCACGGTGGCGGCGGTTTCAGTTTGGATTTGCCACAGCCACCACTATTATCCACTAAAATAGTTGCCCCCAGTTTCTGAATTGACGTACAAAAAACGGGCTTAGCGTCGCTGCCTCGCCCATATCTTTCTTTATGTGGAATATATCCGTTTTTGCGCCGTCGGGGTTGGGCAAGCCCACAAACGCCGTCATTTGCGTTCTGACGGCGTTTTGCCCGTCGGCTGATAGTTTTACCTCCCACGGCGTGGAACGCCGCCATATCGCATTACCGCAAGCCGTGGGGCATAACATAAACAGTGCCGTCATGGCTTTCACCTCAACGGCACTGCATCTCTTAGTCGCTGCATTCCCCCCTTAAAGCCTTGTCCCGGTAGTCGAGCAACCTGTCCGCCATCTCGCATATCACGTCATCGGGCACCATAGACAAATCGATTATCGGTTCTTGCTGCCTGTCGCTCGTCACTGAAAGCTCCGTCTTTGGCTTTGGCACTATGTACTGCATGAATTTTTCAAGCACCGCAAGCCGCTCCCTCGGTTCAAGCTGCCGCAAATCCTCCTCAATCTGCTCCCTATTACGGTCTATGAGGTCGGCAAGCCACTCCTTTACCGTTCCCGTCACCTTGTTGGGCGTTCCTTTCTTGCGGCCTCCCATGCGCCCCTTGCCGTCGTTCTTTTGTCGTGCCATAGTCTCTTGTCTTTGAATTAAACAAACTAATTAAAACTACCATAGTATCAACGTCAACCGAAAAGCCGTTTTTGCTCGTTCACTTCCAACAGGGCGAACTCCACCCTCGGGCTGCACCTGTCGATATGCTTTTCAGCCTCGATTTGGTAACATAGCCTGTCATCGGTTATCGCCTCCGCCATTTGCAGACAATCCAAAAGCGTCTTTATGCTGTTGTCAAGGTCGAAACGCTCCGAGCCGTGCCACACACGGGCAAACAGCTTGAAACGTGAGGATATGCGCCTGCCCCTGTACTTGGTGCATTGCCGCAAGAAACTACGCTCGTAAGCTCGTATCGCCGCGTCTTTGATGATACGCCGTGTGCCACCCTTGCCAGGCACAGCTTGATAGTGGTTGGCCTTGCCGACTATCTGCCCGAATATCGTTTCAGTCTCCATGCCTCAAATGAAATTTACGTTTGCCCTGCTCGGACTGACTTAATAATCTTCGAGCCACTTGCACACTTGCCCCAACGTGGCACGTGACTTGCTGCCAATGATGTGGTCGGCAATGTCAAACTTGGGGGCGCAGCTTTCCCAACCTCGGTCATCGGGGGTGGGATAGCCCTCACGTTCAGCCCACGGCGATAGCATTACCGAATGGCAGATACCTTGCAACATTGGCAACTTGTCTCGCCACAGCGGTATCGCGTCAATGTCGGGGAACACCATAACACGACGGCCTGCAAGCGATGCGCACCGAGCCTGTGTCAACCCTTGGCAACCTCCGCACGATAACCAAATGTACTGCGGCACTTCCATTGCGCATATTACGGCGGTCTTTTCTCCCTCAACTACACAAACAGTCGTATCGGGCTGCCAAGGCAACAGATGCTCCCCAAACAGGCATTGCCGCAATTGGTAGTCGGCAGTGGTCTTGCCCTGTTTGCGCATAAGACGCGCGTGTAGCCAATCCACATGGTCGCCCATGTCGGACTTTACCCTGTGTCCGTCCAAGCCATACTGCATTATCTTTCCCGTGCGGCACTGCCCTGTCGTGTCAATCTGCGGATAAATCACTTCACGGCGACGGGTACTGCCGAGGTGGTAGAGTGCCGTAACAGTCGCAAGCTGCCCTTTGTCATAGTATCTGCCAAGCCAATCCATGAGCGTGTTGGCGATGCTTTCGCTCCGTTCTACCAACTGCATCGGAATGTAGCTCGTTTGGGCGGGCATTGCCCTCGGCGTTGAGGCCGCGAAATTCCGTGCCGTGCGTCTTGTGGAATTGGCTGCGAAATAGTCTCGCGGCGTAAAGTGATACCCACACTTGTTGATGTGGTCGCACTTCCCGACTTCGGGCGATAATGGGTTTCCGCTGCTGTCAACATACAGCGTGAAACAATTCGGGCGGTGGCAGCTGGGGCAAGTGTGGCGGCTGCCACGCCCGGCGTATTTTTGTAGTTTATATTTTGCTGTCATTTTGCATCAATAATAAATATTAAAAAATGGAGTTTGGTATAAGGTATAATTAGGTATAATTTAAGGTATAATATACCTGTGCAGGGATTGGTATAAACAATCCCCCCTATATGTAATATAGGGGGTTGGTTATACCTACTGCACTACACCCTTGTTTCCTGCTTTTTAGGTATAAGTACATACGCCCTATTTTTAGTCTGTAACATTCCCATCTCCTTGGCTTGCCGAATGTGGTTCTTTGCCGTTGGGCAAGAAACAGCCGCCTCGACTTGGTAAGCTGCCACTAATTCACTATACCCCATCTCCGGCTGCTTATTGAAACACAATTCAAGCACACGGCGTATTTTAACCTCCCTTTCATTGCCGTCGGCCTGGATAGCTCCGCATTTGAAACACCCCTCGCTGTCGATTGTGAATGACACGTCAGAGCATGGAATATTGCGGCTGTCGGTGCAAGTGACTGTAAAGCACCCGTCTTTCTTTCTCACCTCAAAGCAATCGGCCAACTTGTTCAATAGCTCCGTGCCAAGATGCCCTCGCATATTGTCATCGTCACGTGCCTTGTTTTGGTGCAACACGCACAAAATGGTACAGCCCTGCTCGGCTGTGAGCGTGAGCAACCATTGTATCACCTCGCTGCTTTCGTTGAGGTCGTTGAAATTGTGCAACAGGTCTCGAATGCCGTCGATAACCACCATAGTGGGCTGCTCCGCCGAAATGGCCTGGGTGATGTATTGGCGGCGTTCCTCGGGTGTCTGGCTGCGCATGGTGAACGGCATGAAGTCTGCATGGTTAGCCGACGAAGTGCGTCCTGCCAATCGCAGCGCACGGCGGCAACACTTATGCAGGCTTGCTCGGCTCTGTTCGGTGTCGAACACAAGCACCTTGCCTTGCTTAATTATAGGGGTCACGTTACCTCTCTGCTCGCCTGCCAACATCGCCCCTGCAAGGTAGTAGGCAAATTGGCTCTTGCCCATCTTCGCCCGTCCTTTGATGCCTATCAGTTCACCTGCCGGGATTGTAGGAACTCCGCCAATGCTGAACAAAAAACGCGTGTCAGCGGTGTCGGTGGATAGGTCAAGCAAATATTGCAGGTACTCTCGCTCCTGCTGTTCGGCTTGCTCTTGTAGCCGTCGCTCGTCTGCGGCAAGCATTGCGGCCATGTCGTTACTCATGGTTCAGCCCCTCCGTCAGCCTTGCGACATCGCTGCCGCGGTAAAAGATTTTCTTGCCGATTTTCACCTTTCGCAGGTAGCCTGTCTTGTCCCACCGCCATAGTGTGGAAAGGTCAACGGATAGCCGCTCGGCGCATTCCTTGGCCGTGAGGTAGGTTTCTTCCTTTTGCTGCTTGGCTGCCGCCTGTGCCTCTGCCTGCCATTCAAGGAACAGCTCCCGCAGGTCGAGCGCATTGACAACAAGCTGCACACTTGCGCCCGTATTAATTATGTCTTTGACGTTCATATTTTAGATTATTGAACGTGATGGGCGGCGTTGCTCCCCTTGCTGTCGGTTTACACTTCTTTCCCAATATTTCCGCGCCCTCAACGGCGGTACAGCTTTACCGCCTCCGACATTGCAAAGGTATGTGCCGAGTACAAGGGCATAAAAAAATTTAGATTTATGTGGGTTTATATAAACCTACATAAACCTACGTTTGCAGTCAAACGCAATAGTTACTTAAATTTAATTAGTATCTTATTCGCCCTATCAAGCGCATTCTCATTGTTATCACTCATGTAATTTGCTATTGCCTGCCAAGTACCAATCAAATTAAATTCACTCCTAAACTCTGCTTGTGTCGGGTTTCTTGTCAGATAACCGTCAAGCCGTGCTTTCAACAGCACAGCCCCAACATCTGCTCCTCTCCTGCCATCAATCAAGCCGTGCAGCCGTTCAAGTACCTGTTCCTTATTTTGGTGCTGAATGATTGATGCAAATGTCGGCTTGGGCTTTTCCTTTTTCACCGGCTCTTTATTCGCTGCCTGCTGCCCGGTCGCTGTCGGTTGGGGCTGAATATTCGCCAGTTCCAATAATGCGGCTTTTACAGCCTCCGCAAGCACATAATTCCAAATAATGATGCCAACATTGTACCTGTCGCACTTCATGTCATCATTTGCAAAAGTCCGCATCGCCCTCATTTCGCGCTCCCATTCTGCAATCCTGCTATCAAGATATTCTTCACGGCCAACAGTGGTATCGTTTAACTTTGCGACTTCTACCCCCACCCAATGTGCCAATTTTCCATCAAATCCCAATGCGGCCATATTGTCCTTAAACGCTTGTACAGCCTCATCAAATCCATGCTTGTGTAAAATATCGTATAACCACTTATTCTGCTTGTAATCCATATTACTGCCTATTTAAGTCATTCTATAAGTTTCACTATTTCCATTTTCAGTTCATCGTCAATCTCACGGTACCGGGCAAATGCACGGCTCCCTTCTGAATGTCCGCTCATAGGGGCTATGAGGTTTGGGTCTTTCACTTGTTTATAAATGTTGCCCACAAAGCAACGGCGAGCCATGTGCGACGATGCAACCTCGTTGATTGGGCGTTGCACTTCCTGCCCCGTCACGCTGTCGAGTATCGTAACAAGCCGGGTAATTCCACACACCGTAAATATTTCCTTAATTGCATTGTTGTATTTCTGTGCCGATATGAATGGCAGCAACTTGCCACTGGGGGCTGTACCACGCCACTTGCTTAGTATCTCGGCAGCCCTATCATTGAGGGGAACACGCACCACCTTTGGGCGTTCACCCTTGGTTTTCGTGGGAATATATTCCACAAATCCATTGACAACATTCTCATTGGTCAGACGCAACAGGTCGCTCACCCTGCAACCGATGCAGCACTGAAAGATGAAAACATCACGCTGCACCTCCAGCGCAGGGTGTTCCGATAGGTCAAAGTCGGCAATGGCGTTGCGTTCTTCAAGCGTGATGTAATATGGAGTGCCATAACGCTCCGATGTTGTTCCCTCAAACCCTCGGAAAGGGTCATTGTCTGTTATGCCCTTTTCATTTAGCCAATGGAAAAACGCCCGTAGCTTGTTGAACAGCGCGGCAATTGTATTGCTCCCCCTCGGCTGTGGCTTTGGGCTGCGCCGCTTGGTGTCGGTGGTGGCTGGGAACTTGTCAAACACCCTGGGATATTCTTCAAGCAAAGAATGTTCGTTGCTAAGATACGACTCAATATCTTCAAGCGTTTCATGGTCAACGGTATCAATGTCGAGCGCAAAGTCTTTTCGCTTGCGGTCGGTCAGGCGGACAAACATCTCGTAACGGTGCAGGGCGCGAACCAACACGTCAAAATTCCTTTTCCACACTTCCGACTTGTCACCCTCGCGCTTGCCGTTCACCCGTTTCTTGGCATTGTTGCGATAGTCTGCCATAAGGTCAAAAAAGGAATAGCTTGCATATTGCTCCGGGTTTTGCGCACGTTCAATCAAAGTGCTTACAGATGCCGCCGTCAATGATGCAGCATCTAAATTCTTGCACAACGATAGCACATTCTCAACCCAATCTTTTGTAACAATATCATTCGGGAACATTTCACAAAGCCTCAACACTTTCGCCTCGAACTGCTTTAATTGTGTTTCCTTTTCGGCCATTTCGATGCGCTCCATGCCCACGGACTTGCCATAATTCATGCGTTCCTTTACGGCATCCCATCTCTTTTCGGGAATGAAGATGCCAGTCTTTAACCGCAGTTTTTGATTTTTGTTGATTGATACGCGAAATAGTATTTGACTATATCCGCGCCCGTCCTTTTGTGCCGACAATGACTTCTTAATTGTTGCCATAATATATATTGTTCAAGCGTGTCACAAAGGTAATTAATTTAGGAGGACAAAAGCAATTTTTTGTCCTCCTTTTGTCCTCCAAATCTCAATTTAGCACAATTTAACGCAATTTTGGGCAATCGCCTTTTAGTATAACACACTGAAAATCAATACTATTAGATTGAATGACATTTTGCGGCATTTTATATTTAATATTCCCGCTCCGAGTACAAAACAAATCGCTAACTGTCAACATATTAGATAGTTAGCGATTTTCTTTTACCCTTAATGTCACTTGGATGCCGCAGCATCTTGGGCATCAGCCATTCTCCGTGCCGTTGCCCTCCTTTTCACGGGCAAGGCGCTGCTTGTAGGCTTTCAGCTGCTTTTGGAAAAGCAACTTCTTTTGCCGTTCCTTGGCTGCTTTCCGTGCAAGGTAGGCTTCATACTGGTTTTCAAGATAATTGTCGGCCATAGTCCATGCTTATTTTAATTCAAAACGCACCCTCACTGTTGCTTGCAGCGTTATGGTGCGGAAGTTGTCGTATCCCCCGGTAGTGTTGCTTGCCACATTGCTCGCTTGCAGGCTTGCAGCAGCGGTTTCCATAAAGCCTCCGCCGGCAGGCTCTTCAATCGACAGCACATTCCCTACTTGCGCACCCAAAGCCTGCGCCATGTAGCAGGCTTTATCACGCGCAGCCTCCAGCGCCTCGATGCGGCACTGATGCCTGTAGCGGTCGATGTTGTCACATTCGAGTTGCCCCACTCGCATATACTCCACCGCGCGGCGGTCGATAGCGGCATTAATCGAGTCGATTGTCGCAAAATCATTGAGTGTTACATCGTAGCACTTCGATATGCAAAAAGGTTTCCCCTCGTTGCGCCACCCATAATCGCCTACTTCCACCACCCTTACGCAACTGTCGGCAATGCCTATACTGCGCAATCGGGCTGTAAACATCGAGTCTATTTGCGCCATTGGCACCTGTGTGCGGTATTCTTCGGGCTTTTTGCCTTCAAATTCTTCAATGAAGTATTCCTTCAAGCTCACCATGTAATGAATCTTGTCGGGTACGACCTTGACTTGCGACACGCCGCTCACCTCGATATACCTCGCCCCTACAGTCTCGGCTTGCAATGCCGCCATCGACGACATTACCACGGCCATGAACATCATTAATACAGTTTTCATAACAACAATAGTTAAGTTGCCCAAATTTAGCATAACTTACCGACAACTGCAAATTGCCCTGCCGCACACATGGCCAGGAGAAACTATAATTCACATTCCATATTATCGTCATTTTCACATAAATGACTATTTTTGCAATAGGCTATAATCACATAACAACTAACGCAATGATCAGACTGAATGTTTTTATCCAAGTGGGAGACGAGAACCGTGCGGCACTCATCGAGGCTGCAAAGAAACTTGTGGCGGCATCGCTGAACGATGAAGGCTGCATAGCCTACGACCTTTTCGCAAGTGCCACACGTGCCGACGTTTTCATGATTTGCGAGACATGGGCCACCCCCGAGGCACTGGCCAAGCACGAAAATTCGGCACACTTCACAACGCTTGTTCCCGAGATGGAACGCCTTGGCTCGCTGAAACTCGAAAAGTTCAATTTCTGACCCCGTTGTAGGCGAGACGGCGATAAAAAGGAGCGACGACCGAAGGATTTGCCTTTAGCCGTCGCTTTCTCATTATGTGGGTGGTGATGGATTCGAACCACCGAAGGTGAAAACCAGCAGATTTACAGTCTGCCCCATTTGGCCGCTCTGGAAACCACCCGTGCCAAATTTGCGGTGCAAAGTTACTAAAAATTATTGGAACCTGAAAGTATTTTCAAGTTTTTCATTGCTTTTTTTATTGAAGTCGCACATTTTTATTGCACACTCGGCTGCCTCGGCACCCTTGTTGCCAAGTTTGCCGCCAGCGCGGTCAAGTGCTTGCTGCTCGTTCTCGGTGGTAAGCACCCCGAATATCACTGGAACCATCGCACGTGCGTTGAGCATGGTCACACCTTGGGTAACACTTTGGCACACATAGTCGTAATGCGACGTTTCGCCTCGTATCACGCACCCAAGCACGATTATCCCAGCATATCCGCGCACCCTCTCAATAAGATACGCGGCGGCGTAGGTCAATTCCACCGTCCCGGGAACACGGAACACATCGATTGCGTCTTCAGGCACTCCGGCCTGAGCAAAGCGTTTCAGTGCGCCATCGAGCAGCGCGTCGGTGATATTGCTGTTCCACTCGGCTGCCACCACGGCAAACCGCAAGCCGGCAAGGTCAATCTTCGGCAGAGGCGTAGTATCTTTTTTTGTTGACATATATATTTTTTATGGTAATAATGTTTCGATTATTGTCACTTGAACAGTTTTTTCCAAAAAGCCGCAATGTCGAAAGTTCCGCCATCGCCATCGGCAAGCAGAGAATTTATCTCCTCGGCCTCGGCTGTGGCTCCCATCTTTTCGGCAAGCGGCAAGATGGAGCACAACAATTGCTCGCCGGCGGCACGGCGATTGGAAAGGTGCAGCAGGGCGCGGCCCAAATTGACCGATATGCGCAACTCCTTCTCCCCCATCGACGCGCTTATGCGTTTTTGGTACCGCAACGCCTTGGTATAAAACTTCACGGCATCGCGGTAGTTGCCCATTTTCAAGTGTATGTCGCCCTCGGCGGTGATGCTGTCCACAAGGCTGTTGATAGCATCAGTAATGCCTGCCGACACCTTTCCCTGATACAACTCGGTCGCCACCTGATAGTGGGCAAGCACGTTCATCTTCTTCAATTTCGACTTGAACACCTCGGTCGATGCCTCCACGGCTGCCATCAGTACCGGGGCAAAACGGTCGTTGTCTTTCTTGGCCAGACGTTCATACAGCTTTTGCGCCTTGCCAAGCTCCTTTTCGGCCTTCTTGCTTTCCCCCTCGCTGTAATGCGCGAGTGCAAGCAAGTAGATGGCGGCGGCCACCAGCGACAAGTATTCCACCCCCGAGCGGTCAAGGACAGCCACCAACGTGTGCAACACATCCACACCGCAAGTCACCACGGCCTTGTAATCACCGGCAGCGGCGAGCATCCACATCTGCATTACCTGCACCCATGCCAGCAGAAGGCCGCCGCGCATACGCAGCTCGTCGGCCATCTGGCCAAGCGTCGCGGCTGCGCCGTCATTGTCGCCAGTGCGCAGCGCATCCATCACCTGTGCCACACGAGCGTCGATAAGCAGCACATTCATCTCCACATATCCGGCAGCCCGTGCTGCGGAACCGCCATACACCTTAGGCTGCAAAGTATCGAGCGGCAAAAGTTTCATAATCATTCGCTTTTGTCATTTAAATTCATCAACGCCGACTGCAGTTCCGCAGCCCTTGCCTGGGCAAATTCCGAGTCGATGCAGTTGCTGCCACTGGCAGCCGCATTGGCGGCAAATTGCACAGCCGTGCCGATTATACGCTTCATGGCGGCGTCGTCCACGTCGTCCATGCTGCCGTGCATTATCCCGCCTGCGAACAGTGCATACACCAAGCCGCTTACCAGCCCAGCCTGCCATCCGAGGGGGTTGGCCGAAATCATGCCGCGGCTCATGTCGAAAAAGCTCTTCGCGCCATTGCGGCGGTAAACCGTTATGCACGAATCGCCATCAATATACAAGAAATTGGCGCAGTAAAACTCTATGTGGTTTTTAAATGCCTCGTCGGCCGTCTCGCCAGGGAAAATGTCGGCGAGGTCGCCTTCGGTTGCCACCACTATGTCGGCAATCTCCAGGTTCTCAAGTATGCCCGGCATCACCTTTGTGATGCGGCAACTTATCCCGTGCTGGCAGCCGAGCAGGTATATGAGTATGGCCTTGCGTTCGCGAGCATACTTGACAAGTTCGTAGAAACGGTCGCGCATAACAGTGTCGATGGAATAGAACGACCCGAACAGCACCACGTCGTCCTCGTCGATGCGCGGCCAAACCACGTCGAAACGGTCTTCGGGGTAGTTGTAGAAGTTAATCATCTTCTTGCCGCCACCGTTCTCCTGATAAAAGACCATCGACACCGCCGTGCTGCCGTCGGTGAAACGGTCCACCGAGCCGGTTCCCACGTGGTGGCTTTCCAAAAAACTGGTGATGATGTCGCCAATGTGGTCGTTGCAGCACTCGCTCACCATCTCCACCGGCACCCCGGCCGATGCCGCCGATGCCGCAGCATTTGCAATACGTCCGCCCACGAAACTATCCACCGGGCGGTCGTCGCGAAAAACGGTGTCGAGCACCGACTCGCCTATCGCTATGTTTTTCCTTGCCATTTTCTTAATCCTCCTCCTTCCGGCTCTTTTGCCCAAGGTAGCCGCCATGATGGCGCAGCGCATACTGCTCGCGCGTGAACCCCGTGGCAAGCATGGTGTTCACCACAAGCACGTCGCCCATCACCGTCATCATGGTGGTGGAAGTGGTGGGTGTAAGCCCCAACGGGCACACCTCGGGTGCGCCGCCAGTGCACAGGCATATATCGGCCACCCGTGCCAAGGGGCTGTCTTCGTTACCCGTTATCACTATGAACTTCAATTGCGGATACAGATTGCGGGCAAGTGTCACCAAATCGACAATCTCCGACGTCTTGCCCGAATTCGAGAGCAGCAGCATCACGTCGTCGGGCTGCAATATGCCCAGGTCGCCGTGCTGCGCCTCGCTCGGGTGCAGGCACACCGCCGGTATGCCCGTCGAGCAGAACGTGGTGGCGATGTTCATGGCTATCTGCCCAGCCTTGCCCATGCCCGAAGTGACAAGTTTGCCCCCCTTCTCATGCACCTGTTTCACAATAAGGTTTACGGCTTCTTCATATTGGTCGGTTACAGGTATGTTAAGAATAGCTTTGCTTTCGGCTTCAAGTATCTGCCGCATAGAGTTCTTTATATCCATCTTGGTGCAATTTAACATATATGCTGCAAAGTTATGCAATATGCACGAAAAATAGAAATTTTCGCCCGTGCCTGTTTCACGATTTTCTTGCCGCAGTTTTTTTGCTAATTTGGAGAATAACGCCTAATTTTGAGCCGCACAAAAATCATTATGAATTACAAAATTATCGTTTTATGAAGAAATTACTGTTTTTCATGGCAGCTGTGGCTTTGCTCGCATCGTGCGGCGACAGCAACAAGTATTCGGTGACAATGACACTGCCAAGCACCGACCTGGCTGGCAGCACCGCCTACCTTATCGACATTGACAGCGAAGACACCGTTGCCACAGCAACCGTGGCCGACTCGGTGGTGAAGTTCGAGGGCACGACCGACAAGGCATTCCTGGCCGGCGTGAAAGTGGGCTTTGGCAGCGCAATGATAGTGGTCGAACCGGGCGAGATAAACGTCGATGCCACTGGCAAGGCCGCTGGTACCGAACTCAACAAGTCGCTTGAGGCATTGGTCGATTCGCTACAGTCAGCACAAAGTCAGGAAGACCTCGCCGCCATCCTGAAGTCGGCATACGAGACCAACAAGGATAACCCAATAGGCATTTTTGCCTTCCTCAACTATGTGCAAGTGGCCGAAATGGGCTTGGCCGACGTAGAGGCCGAACTGGCCGGTGCGCCAGTAATTGCCGCATCGAAACAAATGACCAAGATGCTTGAATCGCTGCGCAGCGTGGAAAATACCACCGAAGGGAAAATGTTCACCGACTTCACCGTGACTGGCGACGACGGCAAGGAGCAACGCCTGTCGGACTATGTGGGCAAGGGTGACTACGTGCTTGCCGACTTCTGGGCAAGCTGGTGCGGACCGTGCCGCATGGAACTCCCCAACATCAAGAAAATATATGACAAGTACAACGGTAAAGGCTTGACGGTAATAGGCATTGCCGTGTGGGACAAGCCTGAAGACACACGCAAGGCCATCGAGGAAGAGCAAATACCTTGGCCCCAAATACTGAATGCCGGACACGTACCCACCGACATCTATGGCATCCAAGGCATCCCGCACATCATTCTTTTCGGCCCCGACGGCACAATCATTGCCCGTAACCTGCGCGGCGACGACATGGCCGCAAAGGTGGACGAAGTGATGAAGAAGAAGTAATCGGCCACAACACACACTATTGCCCTCTTAGCGACATGGAGAGGGCTAACAACGGCTGCAAGAGGCACTATCACCCCGCCTCTTGCAGCCGTTCCCATTTCCCGATAGCACCTCCATATACCCTCCCGCAGAGAATGTATCAAAAATACAGACATGGGGCAGCAGAGCCGTATATACACGAAACCAACCTCGCCATATACGTAGATGACATCTTCGACATCACCTACGCTTTCACTGCCGAAGAGTTCCTCAACGGCGAAGTTAACCAAAGCCAGTATGTGGCCATCGACGAAAACGGTGTACTCTCGCTTACCAACGCATACGGCTCGGTGGGCATGAAACCGCTTATCAAGGTTGACGCAAAATATGGCGAAACTGTGCTTGCCACTGCCTACCTAGTGATAGACGTGAAGGCACAAGACGACGTTGACGGCTTGACCGTAACTGCCGAAACGCTCAACTTCAACTACAGCAAGCTTACCGCCAAGGGAGAAGACAACACTGCAAAGGTATTCGACTTCGCTACTGTAAAGGCTGAAGTTTACGACATACTTGACATTGCAGCAGCCGATTTCGGCGCATACTACAACACTACCCCGACCATCGAGGGCGCATACGAAGGCGACCACTCTATCATGTCGGTAGGTGTGAATGTGGCAGCACTCCCGACTGCCGATGGCGAAGAGGGCTTCATCACATTCCGCATCAACAACAAGGCTCTGACCCAGCTTGAAGAACCGGCCGAAGTGAAGGTTACTTACGCCGCTACCAACGCCAACTATCCCGACGTAACATTCGTGATACCTTATGTTGTTACCGACGATTGCGACCTTGCCAACACCATCCCGGCTTACAGCAACTGGGTTGAAAACGACGAATACCTCGTTATCGGACGTATGCACTCGGGCAACGACTACGAGATGGCAGGCTTCCTCTTCAACGCCTACACTGGATTTGAAAACTGGCTCGAAAGCGCAACACAGATTGCCAACCACAAGCTCTCGTTCCGTTTCAAGGAAGGTGTTGACCACACCGGCATCAAGCTCGACGGCACTGAAATCCTTCAGCAGAAAGTAATGCTCGAAAAGCCTTGGGAGAAAGAGATGACTTGCACCGTTGAACTCGTGGCTACGCTCGAAAACGGCGAAACCCACGCCGTGGATGAATTCAACGTGCGTTTCATCAACCCGTTCTCGATGGATACACCGACGCTTGAAATCACCGACAACGGTAGCGAAAAGGTAGGTGAAACAGGCAACGTCTTGTCGATGTTAGTCATCCGCTCAAGCTCTAACAACGATGTTATCTACAACGGTGCAAATGCAGATGCAGCCGAAGGAGCTACCACCGATGCCGGCAAGAACGACTTCGGCCTCGAAGACAGCAACTTCAAGTTCACCTACTCGCTTGCAAGCGGTGAAACCAACAACTTCAGCGTAACGTCTGACGGCACAATCATATTCGATCCTAAGGGTTCGCCGGTTGTGAAAGACTGGAACGCCACAGTTGATGTTGAGGTTAGGATTTCCAACCTGGTAATCATGACCGGTACTGTGAACGTAGTGGTAAAGCCTGCTCAATGAGCCATATTACCACGATAGGAGGATTTTGACAACGACTATATAGGTACGGAAATGGAAAATATATAGTTTAATAGAAGTCCTTAATAATGACGCAGCGGGGAGAGCCTCACGGCCATCCCCGCTGTTTCTTTGTTTTAGCGTATCGGTGCATGGCTTTATGAATGCCATCAGGCTTCCGAAATGCAAAATCACCCGTATGGGGTGGGCAAAACAAATGGCAGGGAAAGGGACGAATCAGCCACCTTTTTCCTGCCATTTGCTATGATATTCCTATGTAACGACTTTTGCTATTAGGAGCGAGGGAGAAGGGTCACTTTCAGTTTGCCATATGCTCGCTCGGCCTTTGCACGGGCCTCCTCCACGGTGTCGGCTGTGGCCAGTATCACTGCCATGCGGCGATGCCCGCACACTTCGGGCTTGCCGAAGATGCGCATTTGTGTACCGGGTTCTTCAAGCACTCGTTCTATGCCCTCCATTTCAAAGCGATTGGTGTCGCCCTCCACCACCACTGCACGTGATGCCGACGGGCCATAAAAACGTATTTCGGGCACAGGCAGGCCAAGCAAAGCTCGGGCATGGAGCGCAAACTCGCTAAGGTCTTGCGAAATCATTGTCACCATGCCGGTGTCGTGCGGGCGCGGCGACACTTCGCTGAATATCACGTCGTCGCCCTTGACAAACATTTCTACCCCGAATATGCCATAGCCGCCAAGTGCATCGGTCACGCGGCGGGCTATCTCCTGAGCCTGCTGCCGGGCGGTCTGGCTCATGGCTTGCGGCTGCCACGAATAGCGGTAGTCGCCATCCACTTGTATGTGGCCTATCGGCTCGCAGAATCGTGTGCCGCTGATGCTGCGCACGGTGAGCAAGGTAATTTCATAGTCGAAGTCGATAAAGCCCTCCACTATCACGCGGCCCGCGCCTGCACGTCCGCCCTCTTGTGCCACTTGCCAGGCATGGTCGATGTCGCCGACAGAACGCACCACGCTCTGCCCGTGACCCGACGAACTCATAATGGGCTTTACCACACACGGCACACCTATTGCGGCCACTGCGTCGCGAAACTCCTGCTCGGTGGAGGCGAAACGATAAGGCGACGTGGTGATGCCCAGCTCCTCGGCGGCAAGGCGGCGTATCCCCTCGCGGTTCATCGTCAGCCAGGCGGCACGTGCCGTCGGGGTGACGTGGTAGCCCTCTTTTTCAAGTTCCACGAGCGTGGGCGTGGCTATCGCCTCTATCTCGGGAATTATATGGTCGGGCTTTTCAAGCTCGATGATTTCGCGCAACTTGTCACCATCGAGCATATTCAGCACATAACTGCGGTGCGCCACCTGCATGGCAGGTGCATCGGCATATTTGTCGCAAGCTATCACTTCCACGCCCATGCGCATAAGTTCGATAGCCACCTCCTTGCCAAGCTCGCCGCTGCCCAGCAGCAGGGCCTTGTGGGCTATCGGCGATAAAACAGTACCTATTCGTGTCATTGGGGAAAATTTTTTAGAGTGTGTGCAAATATATGAAAATAAAACGGATTATGCCTGCTGCACGGCTGCAAGTTGCCGCAACATCTCGCCCGGTGTGAGTTTGGTGCGAGGGTGCGTCCATGCCGGGGCAAGCTCCTGCATGGGAATGATGTAGAAGTCACGCTCGGCAAAATGCGGGTGCGGCACCTTGAGCGTGGGCGAATCGATGGTCATGCCGTCGATTGCCACGATGTCGATGTCAATTACGCGGTCGCGGTAAGAGCCGTCGGCATTGCGGTGCGACGTGTCACTTATCGAGCGTTCAACCTGCTGCAAAGCGGCAAGCACGTCGAGCGGCTGGCGGTCGGACTGCAGCACTATCCCCTCGTTGACAAATGTGTTGGCCGAGCTGAACCCCCACGGCTCGCTTTCCACCGGGCGGCTGCACCGCACTGTGGTGCCGAATGTGCTGTTTATCATTCCCACGGCGCGTGAGATATTGCGCCGCCGGTCCCCTATGTTGGAACCTATGTTCAAATAATAATTCATCTTCTGTATAAAAAACGGAGGGCGGTGCGTCCTTTTTGAGTAGCACCGCCGCTGCCATTTTACGTTGGTAATGGGTTATAGCGTCTTTTTCACTTCCACTTCCTCGAACGACTCGATGAAGTCGCCCACCTTTATGTCGTTGTAACCTGCCACGCTGAGGCCGCAGTCGAATCCCGAGGTCACCTCCTTCACGTCGTCCTTGAAACGCTTGAGCGAACCAAGGTCGCCGGTATATATCACAATACCGTCGCGGATTATGCGCACCTTGCAATTGCGTTTCACCTTGCCTTCGCGCACTATGGCTCCGGCTATGGTGCCCACCTTCGAGATATGGTAGGTTTGCAGCACCTCGGCCGAACCTAAGATTTCCTCCTTTATCTCGGGCGAGAGCATGCCTTCCATTGCGTCCTTCACCTCTTCGATGGCCTTGTATATGATGGAGTACAGGCGTATGTCAACGCCGTCGCGCTCGGCAAGGCGGCGTGCGGCAAGCGACGGGCGCACCTGGAATCCTATGATGAAGGCATCGGATGCAGCCGCCAGCGTCACGTCGCTTTCGGAAATTGCGCCCACGGCCTTATGTATCACATTCACTTGCACCTCGGGCGTTGACAGCTTTATGAGCGAGTCGCTCAGTGCCTCTATCGAGCCGTCAACGTCGCCCTTGACGATGATGTTAAGCTCGTTGAAGCTGCCAAGTGCCTTGCGGCGGCCTATGTCTTCGAGCGTCACGCGCTTTTGCGTGCGCAAGCCCAATTCGCGTTGCAGCTGCTCGCGCTTGCTTGCTATTTCGCGCGCCTCCTGGTCGGTGTCCATCACTATGAACTTGTCGCCAGCGGTAGGTGCGCCGTTAAGCCCCAGTATCAATGCCGGTTCCGACGGGCCTGCCTCGGTGATGCGCTGGTTGCGCTCGTTGAACATGGCCTTCACCTTCCCGTAGTGCGTACCGGCAAGCAAAATGTCGCCCACCTTCAATGTGCCGTTCTGCACAAGCACGGTGGCCACATATCCGCGGCCCTTGTCGAGCGACGACTCTATGATAGAACCCACGGCGCGGCGTTTCGGGTTGGCCTTCAGTTCAAGCATCTCGGCTTCAAGCAGCACCTTGTCGAGCAGCTCGGTCACGCCAATGCCTTTCTTTGCCGAAATATCCTGCGACTGGTATTTGCCGCCCCACTCTTCCACAAGATAGTTCATATTGGCCAGTTCCTCCTTTATCTTCTCGGGGTTGGCGGCAGGCTTGTCTATCTTGTTGATGGCAAATATGATGGGCACTCCGGCAGCCGATGCATGGTTGATGGCCTCCACCGTCTGCGGCATCACATTGTCGTCGGCAGCCACAATGATGATTACAATGTCGGTAATCTTGGCACCGCGGGCACGCATGGCGGTAAATGCCTCGTGACCTGGTGTGTCGAGGAACGTGATGTGCTGGCCGTTCTTCAATTTCACGTTATATGCGCCTATGTGCTGCGTGATGCCGCCGGCCTCGCCGGCTATCACATTGGCGTTACGTATATAGTCGAGCAACGAAGTCTTGCCATGATCGACGTGGCCCATGACGGTCACCACCGGCGGACGCGGAACCAAGTCTTCGGGCTTGTCCTCCTCGTCGTCGTGGCTGTGTATGGCCTCCGACACTTCGGCACTCACATACTCGGTCTTGAACCCAAACTCGTCGGCAACGATATTGATGGTTTCGGCATCGAGCCGCTGGTTGATTGATACCATCACGCCAAGGCTCATGCAGGTGCCTATAACCTTGTTGACCGGCACGTTCATCATTATGGCAAGGTCGTTGGCAGTGACAAACTCGGTGAGTTTCAGTGTTTTTTCTTCACGTGCTTCGAGTTCGGCTGCTTCGCGCTCGCGCTCCTCCACGGCTTCGCGTTTCTCCTTGCGCCACTTGGCCGACTTCTTAGGAGCCTTGGCGGTGAGGCGTGCAAGCGTCTCCTTCACCTGTTTCTGTACGTCCTCGTCGCTAATCTCGGCCTTGAACGGGCGTTTGTTCTTGCGGTTCTTGCGGTTCTTGCTGCCGGCATCGTCGGCCTGCGAGGCTGCCTGGCCGCCACCGCCCTTACCCTGCTTGGGCTGCGAGGCAATCTGGTTGACGCTCTTTTCAATGTCAACCTTCTCCTTGCCGCCTATGCGCTTGCGCTTCTTGCGGTCGCCCTGACCACCTTCGCCCTGCGGCTGATTGCCGTGCGCTGCCGATTCTTGCCGTGCTTTTTCTTGACGCTCGCGTCGCTTTTCCTCCTTTGACTTCTTCTTGGGGCGCGTCTGTGAGTTGATGGCCGACAAGTCGATTTTTCCTATTACCTTGGGCTGGTTCTTCAGCACTGGAGTGCCCAGGGTGAAGATTTCGTCTTCCTGCCGTTTGGGCGTTTCTTCTTGTTCGTTGTTACCGTTGTCCATTGCGGTTGCTGCTTGTGCTACTGTTACATCATCGTGCCGCGCCTCGTCGTCGGCTGCCTTGGGCTGCGCCTGCCGGGCCGGCTGCTGTGCGGCTGCTATGGGGTTGTTGTCTGCTTTTACTTTTTCTTCATCTTGGGCATTTGCCACCGTTTCCTTCTTCGTTTCCTGTTGCTGCGGCTTTTCGTCCTGGGTGGTCGGTTGCCCGGTGCTCACCTCTGCTTCGGGCGCGGGAGCAGGTGCCGGTTTCGGCTTTCCCGCTTGCGACAAGTCGATTTTCCCCACGATTTTTGGCGTGGGTATTTGAGATTCGGTCGAGATGAAATCCTCCTCCTTGCGTTTCCGCTCGGGCTTTGAACGCTCTTGGCGACGTTCGTTGATGAAGTTGTCCGATTTTATGCGCTGGTCCTTGTCGGTACGGAACGCATCGAGCAGCATCTTGTAATGTTCGTCCGATATGCGGGCGTTGGGATTAGATTCCACTGTAATGTTCTTCTTGCTCAGGAACTCGATGATGGTCGAGGTTCCCACATTCAGGTCTTTTGCTACTTTGCTTATCTTTACGGGCATATATGATTATTGAAAACTCTTGTGTAATAATGTCTCTCGAAGCATAGATGGTCTCAGCCGGTGGAAGGGTAGCCGGGCTGCATGCGCACACACGTTGCGCCGCCACGTTGCCCGGCCCGGGGCTATAATGGATTCCGCTTAGTTCTCGAACTCGGCCTTGAGCACCTTGATGACATTGTCAACGGTGTCTTCTTCAAGGTCGGCCTTCTCGATGAGTTCCTCGCGCGGCATGTTGAGAACTGCCTTTGCGGTGGCGCAGCCTATGTCTTTAAGCGCGTCGATTACCCACGAGTCGATTTCGTCCTTGAACTCGTCGAGGTAGATGTCTTCCTCGCTCTCTTCAAGGTCGCGGTAAACGTCGATTTCATAGCCAGTGAGCATCGTGGCGAGGCGTATGTTAAGGCCGCCCTTGCCGATGGCCAGAGAAACCTCCTCGGGCTTGAGGAACACCTCGGCGTGCTTGTTCTCCTCGTCGATGCGTATCGACGAGATTTTGGCCGGGCTCAATGCCCGTTGTATGAACAGCGAGGGGTTGCTGGTGTAATTGATAACGTCGATATTCTCGTTGCGCAGCTCGCGCACGATGCCATGAATGCGAGCGCCCTTCACACCCACGCAGGCACCCACGGGGTCGATGCGGTCGTCATACGACTCCACGGCTATCTTGGCGCGTTCGCCAGGGATGCGGGCAATGGCGCGTATCAGTATCAGACCGTCGTGTATCTCGGGCACTTCAAGCTCGAAGAGGCGGCGCAGGAATGTGTCGCTGGTGCGCGAAACAGTGATTTTGGGGTTGTTGTTCTTGTTGTCAACATTGTAAATCACGGCCTTCACGGTGTCGCCCTTGCGGTAGAAGTCGGTGGGTATCTGCTGGTCCTTGGGCAGCAGCAGCTCGTTTTTGTCCTCGTCGAGGAGCAAGATTTCCTTCTTCCACAGCTGGTAAACCTCGCCCGTCACCAGTTCGCCCTCCATCTCCTTGAACTTGGTGTAGATGGCATCCTTCTGCAAGTCGAGGATTTTGCTGGCAAGCGTCTGGCGCAAGTTAAGGATTGCGCGGCGGCCAAACTTGGCAAAGTCGATTTTCTTGGTGTGCTCCTCGCCCACCTCGCAATCGGGGTCGGGGTTGTCGGCATCGTTGCGCGCGTCGCTCAGGCTGATTTGCCTCACGGGGTCCTCCACCTTGCCGTCGGGAACGATTTCAAGGTTTTGGTATATTTCACAGTCGCCCTTGTCGGGGTTCATGATTACGTCGAAGTTCTCGTCGCTGCCAAACATCTTGGCTATGACGCTGCGGAACGACTCCTCCAGGACGCTTATCATTGTGGTCTTGTCGATGTTACGCAACTCCTTGAACTCCGAGAAGCGGTCCACCATGTCGATTGATTCCTCTTTCTTTGCCATGTTTCTTTATGTCTGTGTGTGATTAATCTATGATGTTTTTAGTGTATTTCACGTCGCCGTAGCCGAATGCCTCGTCCTCCTCCACCATTACGGGGCGCTTGGCACCCTCGGGCTTCACTTTCCGCGAGGTGGTGAGGGTAAAGCCGTTGTCGTCGGCCTGCTTCAGCGTACCGCGCAGCTTTCGTCCGTCGCAGGTAAGCACCTCCACCGGGTTGCCGCAGTTCTTCACATACTGAGCCACTACCTTGAAGGGCGACGTCAGCCCGGCCGACCCCACTTCAAGCTCGTAGTCCTCCTTGTCGCGGTCGAAGTTGGCCTCTATCAAGTTGTTTATCTCCACGCAATCGTCGATGGTGATGTTGCCGCTATGGCGTTCTATCTCTACCACGATGCGGTTGTCGGCCGAAACCTCGGTCGAGACCAGGAAAATGTCGCTGTCTGCAAGCGCGTCGGCGACCACTTTGTCAAGGGCTTTTTTGTCTATCATTTAGGGGTCTTGTTGTATTAATTAAAAAAATGAGGGAGCCGCCTGCCCCCTCCACTTAACTTTTCAGTTTCCGCCTGCAAATATACTCATTTGCCCCCTTATTTACAATATTATTTAATCAAGCAAGCCCCAATCTCACGCAAATATACGATTATTTATTATAATTTAACTTTATTTACAACGATTATACGACTGTACAGCGGTTTATTCCTTATCAGCCATGCACTGCGCATCGCATTAGTATTTATTTTGTGCAAATGCATTTGCCAAATTTTTCTATAAATTTGCGGTATTAACACACAACTAAAAAGCATAAATCTATGGAACATAATAAGTTGTGCCTATTGTGTACCGACAGGATTTACACAAGAGAAGATTTTGTGTTTTTCTGGGGGCATACAAGCAAAAGCTCAAATGTCGGCAAGCATTGCCTTAGCCAATGGTATATGTGTTCGTTTATGGTGGATGACGTGTGCTACAATTGTGCAGAACAATACATGATGGCAGAAAAGGCACGTTTATTTGGAGATGATGAAGTGTGGCATCAAATAATGGAGTCGTGCGACCCCATGGCGATAAAGAAATTTGGGCGCATGGTAAAAAACTTCAATGTTGATGTGTGGGCGAGAAATTGTCGCGAGATTGTCAAGAAAGGGAATTTTGCCAAGTTCTCACAGAGCAATCAACTGATGGAATACCTGCTCGGCACTGGCAACAAGATATTGGTGGAGGCATCGCCTAAAGACACCATTTGGGGCATCGGGCTTTCGGAGGATTCCCCCAAGGCTTGCAACCCACATCTATGGAGAGGTGAGAACCTGCTTGGTTTCGCACTTATGGATGTGAGGGATATGCTGAATATCATCGCATGATTTTGGATTGCATTTTCGATGCTAATTGTTTTTGTCTGCCTTAACCATAATTGGTGGCTTTATTTTGCACCAGATTAATAAATTAACTTAAATCGCTGGATTATTCCTGCTTAATGCAAAAAAAATTAGTATCTTGCGGATTAAACCCATTTGACTGCAAAATGTTATGAAATATGTGATAATAGGAGGCGTGGCAGGCGGTGCCACTGCCGCAGCAAGGCTGAGAAGGATTGACGAAGCTGCCGAGATAATATTGCTTGAAAAAGGCAGTTACATATCGTATGCCAATTGTGGGCTGCCCTATTACATAGGTGGCGTGATAGCGCAGCGTGAACGGCTGCTGGTACAAACGCCGCAGTCGTTTGGCCAGCGGTTTCGCGTGGACGTGCGAGTCCTCAACGAGGCGGTGGCCATCGACACTGCCAAAAAGACTGTGGCGATTAAGAATGCTGCCACAGGGAAAACTTATTCCGAAAGCTACGACAAGCTGCTGCTCTCGCCCGGCTCCACGCCGGTGAGGCCGCCGCTCGCGGGTATCGACACTGAGGGCATCTTCACCCTGCGCACCGTGGACGACACCGACAGCATAAAGGATTACATGGAGCGCAAGCAGCCGCGCCGCGCCGTGGTGGTGGGCGCAGGCTTCATTGGGCTTGAAATGGCCGAGAACCTGCACCACGCAGGGCTTGACGTGGCAATAGTGGAAATGTCCAACCAGGTGATGGCTCCCATCGACTACTCGATGGCGGCGATGCTGCACGGCCACCTGTCGCAAAAGGGGGTATCGCTCTACCTTGAAGAAAGCGTGGAGTCGTTTGCCCGAAATGCCAACGGCGGCATCGACGTGTGCCTGAAAAGCGGCGGCCGCATACCAGCCGACATGGTGCTGCTGTCGATAGGTGTGCGCCCGGCCACCGCGCTGGCACGGCAGGCAGGATTAGAAATAGGCGAGGCAGGCGGCATAAAGGTGAACGAATATCTTGAAACGTCGGCACCAGGCGTGTATGCCGTGGGCGATGCCATCGAGTACCCCCACCCCATCACCGGCAAGCCGTGGCTAAACTACCTTGCAGGCCCGGCCAACAGGCAAGGCCGCATAGTGGCCGACAACATGGCGCGCGGCAACCGTGTGAAGTATGAAGGCTCGATAGGCACATCGGTGGCAAAGGTGTTCGATCTCACTGTGGCCTCGACCGGGTTGCCGGCAAAGAGGCTAAAGCAGTGGGGCATAGACTACGCAAGCTCCATCACTCACTCGTCGTCGCATGCAGGCTATTACCCCGATGCCATGCCGCTGACCATAAAGCTGACTTTCGACAAGGCCACTGGCAGGCTGTATGGGGCGCAATGCGTGGGGCACGAAGGTGTTGACAAGCGCATCGACCAAATAGCCGCCATCATCAAGCACGGCGGCACTGTTTACGACCTCATCGAAACCGAGCATTGCTATGCACCGCCATTTTCGTCGGCAAAAGACCCCGTAGCCATTGCCGGATATGTGGCAAGCAACATAATAAACGGCGATATGCCTGCCATAACGTGGCGGCAGCTTGCCGAAGAGAAAGACCGGGTGATGCTTATCGACACACGTACCCCCGAAGAGTTTGCCTTCGGCGCAATACCGGGAGCGGTGAACATCCCCGTTGACCAACTGCGCGACAATCTCGACAAAGTGCCACGCGACAAGCCAGTGGTGGTGTATTGCGCCGTAGGGCTGCGTGGGTACATAGCCTTGCGCATACTCGCAGGGCGCGGCTACGACAAAGTGCGCAACCTCATTGGCGGCTACAAGACCTATTCAGCCGCCACCGCCCCACTGCCCAAGCCTGCGGCAGGCAAGCCACGGGCAACACAAGCAGGCAGCAGCCACGAGCCGAAAGTGTCGCTCCGGGTGAACGCCTGCGGAATGCAATGCCCAGGCCCCATCATGGAGGTGAAGAAAGCCATCGACAGCCTTGGCGACGGGGAATCGGTGGAGATAACAGCCACCGATGCCGGATTTGCCCGTGATGCCTCGTCGTGGTGCGCCACCACCGGCAACCGCCTTGTAAGCCAAACCGAGGATAAAGGCCGATACACCGTGGTAATAGAGAAGTGCCGCGCAAAGCAACCGTCGTCGGCAGGAGAGCAGCCGACAGGCAAAGGGAAAACATTAATTCTGTTCAGCGACGACCTCGACAAGGCACTGGCAACATTCGTCCTGGCCAATGGCGCGGCAGCCACCGGGCAGAAGGTGTCGATATTCTTCACATTCTGGGGACTAAATGTGCTGAAGAAGGTGCACAAGCCACGAGTGCAGAAAGACCTGTTCGGGAAAATGTTTGGCATGATGCTCCCGTCAAGCTCGCTGAAACTGAAACTCTCGAAGATGAACATGATGGGCATAGGCCGCCGCATGATGCGGTCGCTTATGGCAAAGAAGGGTGTTGATTCGCTCGAAACCCTGCGCGACCAAGCTCTGCGGCAAGGTGTGGAGTTCATCGCCTGCCAAATGTCGATGGATGTGATGGGCATAAGCCGCGAGGAACTAATCGATGAAGTGACTGTGGGCGGAGTGGCAACCTACATGGAACGCGCCGAGCAAGCCAATGTGAACCTGTTTATCTAATTAGGAATTAGGAATGAGGAATTAGGAATTAGGAATTGGAAATTAGGAATGAGAAATTAAAATGTGTTTATAGTCAATTTCCAATTCCTAACTCTTAATTTCTAACTCCTAACTCCTAATTCCTAATTTTTTAAGTAATTCTGGTTATCCCAACCATGATTTTTATACTGTGCCATTGCTGGTGTAGATGTATCTTTGCACCATGATTTATAGCATATACACGACAATGGCAAAAAAAACACTGCTTTTTACCCTTATCGCCGTCATGCTCGCTGCAATGCCGGCCACGGCTCAAACCGACACCACTCGAAACATATTGATGAACGACGTGGTGGTGACCGGTACGCGAAACGAAACCGACATACGCCACCTGCCAATGACCATCTCGGTTGTGGGGCGTGCGCAAATCGAGCAAGACCACCAATCATCCATCCTGCCGGTACTTAACACGCAGGTTCCGGGATTTTTCTCCACCTCGCGCGGCGTGATGGGATATGGTGTCTCGACGGGCGGGTCGGGGCAAATGTCGATGCGCGGCATAGGAGGGCCGGCACAAGCCGGGCTGCCCACCACAGGGCTGCTCGTGCTTATCGACGGCCACCCTCAATACATGGGGCTGATGGGGCATCCCTTAGCCGATGCCTACCAGTCGATGCTGGTGGAGCGTGTGGAAGTGGTGCGCGGCCCGGCATCGGTGCTTTATGGCTCAAATGCCATGGGCGGAGTAGTCAACATTGTGACCCGGCGCATGGCCGTGGACGGCATCAAGACCGACATCGACCTTTCGGGCGGCTCGTATGGCACATTCAAGGGCGAGGCAGCCAACCGCATACGCCGCGGCAAGTTCTCAAGCACCATCACCGCATCTTACAGCCGCACCGACGGTCACCGCACCGACATGGGCTTTGAACAATACGGAGGATACTTGAAACTTGGCTACGACTTTTCACAACGATGGAAGTTGTGGGGCGACGTGAACATCACGCACTTCAACGCATCGAACCCCGGTGCCACCTACCAGCCGTATATCGACAACGACCAACGAATAACTCGCGGAATGGCCTCGCTTGCGCTTGAAAACCACTACGACCGCACCTCGGGAGCATTAAGCCTGTTTGTGAACTGGGGCGACCATTACATCAACGATGGCTACGAGCCGGGCGACGAACCGCTCGACTACCGTTTCAACAGCAACGACCAGATGCTGGGTGTGTCGTGGTACCAAAGCGCACAATTCTTCAAGGGCAACCGCGTGACGGTGGGGTTTGACTACTTCCACTTCGGCGGCAAGGCATGGAACCAATTCTTCGACGGCAGACGGGTGATACAGGCCGACCAGCGGCAAGACGAGGTGGCCGCCTACGCCGACTTCCGCCAAGACATCATGCCGTGGCTCACGATAGATGCCGGTGTGCGTTTCGACCACCATTCACACACTGGCAACCAGGTTATCCCACAGGCCGGACTTGCATTCCGCCTGCCTGGCAATTCCGAGGTCAAGGCCATGGCGAGCCGAGGTTTCCGAAACCCGACTATCAGGGAAATGTATATGTTCCCACCCCAAAATCCCGACTTGGAACCTGAGAGCCTGTGGAACTATGAATTGTCATACACAGGCCGTGGCATAGACAACCGCTTGACATATAGCGCAAACCTGTTCTACATAAATGGCGACAACTTGATATTGCGCCTCCCTAATCCTAATAAAAGTGGTATGCTTAACCAAAACTCGGGCCACATCGAAAACTTCGGTGCCGAGGCGGCTGTGGATTTCGCCATCAACCGCCACTGGAGCGTCAATGCCAACTATAGCTGGCTGCACATGGAAAACCCGGTGCTCGCCTCGCCCGAACACAAGCTATATGGCGGGGCAAGTTTCACTCATGGCCGTTGGAACGCATCTACAGGCCTGCAATATGTGAAGGGGCTCTACACCGACCTCGACACCCACCAGCAAGAAGAGTTCGTGCTGTGGAACCTGTCGGCAAGTTTCCGCGCCACCAAATGGCTATCCCTGTATGTACGCGGCGAAAACCTGCTTGCCCAGAAGTATGAAATCATGGCCGGTTACCCCATGCCTCGTGCCACATTCATGGGCGGAGCTCACCTAAGCTTCTGAGAAAATAACTTACGCCCAGGCGGCTCGGCAAATGCGCAAAAATCAGCTTGCTGTTTTTTGCATTTGCGCTCGCCTTGCACTAACTTTGCCCACAAATGTGGCGACTTCGCGCCGACAGGAAAATATCGAGCAAAAAATTTGGTAAAAAACTGACATAAAATTGTCATTTTTATGAAAGAGGCCATAAAGTGGTGCGACATAGTGGAGGGTCGTGAGGCGGCATACAATGATTTGTATGACTGCTACAGCGACTTGCTTTATGGCTACGGCATGAAAATCATTGCCGACGAGGCGGCGGTGATGGACGCGATACAGACGCTGTTCATGAATATTTTCGAGAAACGCAAGTCGCTATCTGCACCCAATTCCATAGCCGCTTACTTGTGCCGGGCATTGAAGAACCTGCTCATCAATGAGATGCAAAGTGCCACCACCCGCAACACTTGCAAATGGGACGACGAGGAGGCGGCCGCCGACTACGACTTCGACCTACAGCCCGATGCCGAAAGCGCAATAATTGCCAACGAGAGCAACAACGAGAGGTTCAGAGTATTCAAGGAGGAACTTGGAAAACTAAGCCGCCAACAGCGCGAGATATTGTACTTGCGATACTATAAGGGCCTTGCCATAGAGGAAGTGGCCGAAATACTGGCGGTGAGCAAGCGAACGGTGTATAACACGTCGAACAATGCCCTTACCCGGCTGCGCGAGAACAAGGTGCTTGCACGGTACTTCGGCGAGGCGGCAATAGCGTTTCTGTTGAGTATAAAGGAGTTTTACATTATATAATAAGAGACTATCACGCAGAATGGACATTGAAAAAATCGACATCGGCAGTTTTCCCTTGAAACATGAAGTGTTTGCAAGGAAGCGCGAGCTGGGCGAGGCAATTGCCCGGCAAAGGGCGGCCATGCGCCGCGCCGAGCAGGCCGCAGCCCGACACCGCCGCAGAAGGATGGCTACGGGCTGGATAGTAGCCGTGTCGGTTGCCGCAGTGGTGGCGGCTGCCGTGTTCATGCTTAGGGTGGCCACCATAGCCACAGGGGGGCAGACGCAGCAAGTGGTGCTGCCATGCGGCTCCACGGTCGTGGTATATGCCCATAGCGAGGTTTCCTACAGGCCACACTTGTGGGGCATCATGGGGAGGACGGTTAACCTGCTCCACGGAGCGGCCTGTTTCTCGGTGGAGGAAGGTAAACGGTTCAAAGTAGAAACAGCAGAGGGCGACGTAACGGTGACAGGCACGGAGTTCAAGGTGAAATCAAGCCAAGGCTGCCTTGAAGTGGAATGCTTCGAGGGCAGCGTGATGGTGGAACCTGCCAGTGCAACGTCACAGAGCGAGGCAATAACGCTTGAGGCCGGTGAAGAAGCGGTGGTCAAGGACGGTAAGGCCGAAAAGACTGCAATGGCCGACACCAAGCAGGACGAGACTCCCATGCCGAAAACCAGTGAAGATGGAGCCGCCGACACTGGCGAGGACGAAAAGGCAGCAATGGCCGCCGACACTAATGCCCACAACGACTATAACAAAATAATCAATTTCAAAAACGCGCCCCTGTCCGAGGTAGCGACCACGATGGAACGCATATTCAACATAACGGTAACGGACAAGGACTTGTGCGAGGGCTTGGCTTATACAGGCATTTTCGATTGCGGCGACATGGCCTTGACGCTCGAAGTAGTGTTCACCTCATGCGGACTTGATTACACCGTCGGTGACAACGGAGAAGTGTCGTTGAGTAAAATAGAATGAAAACACAATGATGAAACAACTGATTGTAGCAACCCTGTTGTCCCTATTCTACGTAATGGCAGCGCAAGCCGCAATTCCACTGACCGAGGCAATAGAGCATATTGCAAACGAATATAGCATAACTGTGTCGTACTGCCCCTCACTTACCGACAGTGCGGCAGTAACACGCAAGTCGTGCGGCGACAGTGCCGACGAATGCCTACGGGAATTGCTGCGCGACACCGATTTCGACTACACTAGCATCGACTGCACGTGTTATTACGTGTGGCCGAGCCGGGAGAAGATTGCCGCGCGCAAGGAATACATGGAAAAGCTACGCCGCCAGCGCGAAGAACGACTCATGGCGGCAAAGCCGGGCGCACTGATTGTGCCACAGCCGGGAGTTTCCCCTTCACCCACCGACATATATGTGGGCAACAGACAAACCAAGCCTGCATGGCCTTTATTTTCGCTAAAGACCAACGCATTGCTGCTGGCTGCAATGTCACCAAATATTGCGGTTGAAACAAGGCTTGGCAAGTGCGTCACTGTGGAAGTGCCTGTCAACTTCAGTATGTGGACTTTGGGTGATTGCAGGCTCGACTACGTGGCCGTTTTTCCGACAGTTAAATACTGGGTTGGTGGCGAGGCATTCAGGAACGATTATATAGGAGCCTACGTCGGGTATGCGCGGTTTGACATCGGCGGCATAAAACCGCTTGGTGGCACCCTTGAAGATTACTATTATGCCGGCGACTTGTATTCGGCCGGCTTGGTTTACGGCCACCGCTTTACGCTAAGTCGGCACTTCGCACTTGAGGCCGAAGTGGGAGTGGGCTATGTATATACGTCATACACCCAAACGCCCCTAAACAGGAACACGCCACAAAGCCACGACAAGCACAAGTGGAGCCTCACACGCCTGGCCCTGAACGTGTGCTACACATATTGACCTTATCCGCCGCCTGCAACAAGTATATGGCACAATGATTACTAATGTGGAAATGAACATTGCACACCCTTTTATGGAAGGGAATGGCCGTGCCACCCGCACATAAAAATTTTGCACCCCGGTAGTTGCCATTGTGGCAAGTGCCGGGGTGCAAAGTATTCTTGAGGCTTGCGCCTATATATTCATTACAGCAGGTATTGCGAGCTTATCGAGCGGTTTTCATGTACGCGCTTGATGGTGTCGGCAAAGAGACCTGCGATGCTAAGTATGGTCACCTTGGGGCATTCCTTGTGGAACGGTATGCTGTTCGAGAAAATCATCTCGGTGAGTGCGCTGTCGGTCACGCGTTGCGATGCAGGGTCGCTCATTATGGCGTGTGAGGCAAGGGCGCGTACCGAGCGTGCGCCGTTTTCTTTCATAAGGTTGGCCGCGCGGCAGATGGTACCGGCGGTGTCAACCATGTCATCGACGAGGATTACATCCTTGTCGCGCACGTCGCCTATGATGGTCATGTTTTCCACCACGTTGGCCTTGATGCGCTGCTTGTGGCACAGCACGAGCGGCGTGTTCAGGTATTTGGCATAGTTGTTGGCTCTTTTGGCTCCACCCACGTCGGGCGACGCGATAACCATGTTTTCGAGCTTGAGCGATTGAATGTAGGGGATGAAGCACGACGATGCATAAAGGTGGTCAACGGGCACGTTGAAAAAACCTTGTATCTGATCGGCATGCAAGTCCATGGTGATGAGGCGGTTGATGCCTGCCGTGCTGAGCAAGTCGGCTACAAGCTTCGATGCTATCGACACACGCGGCTTGTCCTTGCGGTCTTGGCGAGCCCAACCGAAGTAAGGCACCACGGCGATTATCGACTTGGCCGACGCGCGTTTGGCAGCATCGACCATCAGGAGTAGTTCCATCAGGTTGTCACTGTTCGGGAACGTCGATTGGATGAGATACACCTCGCAACCGCGGATTGACTCTTCAAACGACACTTCAAACTCACCATCGGCAAAGTGCTGGATGTTCATTTGGCCTAACTCAACGCCAAGGTTCTGGCAGATTTCCTTTGCAAGGTACATGGAGTTTGTACCCGAGAAAATCTTGAATGGAGTTAAAGAATTCATAAGTTTTTTTATAATAAAGGGCTTGTGAAAAAACTGGTGCAAAGTTAATATTATTTAATCGTTTTCAGGCTCTTTGCCCTCAACTTTTTTATCGCCGTCGGTTTCTATCGGGAGCAGTTTCCATATCACCGCGCCATTGGCCGGGATGTCGGTGCCAAAAGGTGAGCCAATTGCGAAATGGCAGTCGCGCGAGTGGCCTGCCAGCAGCTCGCTGCCGTGGTAGCGGCCCTGCTTTATCTTCAGGCACGAGAATGCCAAAGGCGGCACGTCGAGGCTTATGTGGCACGGCGTGTTGTCGAAGTTGACGGCAATGAGCAGCACCTCGTTGCCGTAAGCTCGCAAGTAGGCATACTGGCGATGTGGGTTGAGGTTGCCATAGTTGACATACATCAAGTCGAAGAACGAGCCGTCGCTCACCGCCTTTTCGCGGTTGCATATCGACAATATCCGTGCGTATGTGCTGCGCAGCCTTATCTCGAATTGCGACAGATGCTCCTCGTTGCACTTGCCGTGGTTATACCAGCGGCGTACCGTCGGTATGCTCCAATAGTCGAATATGGTAGTACGTCCGTCACGCCCACTGTAGCCCTCGGCATCGATGGCCCGCTCGCCAAGTTCCTGCCCTGCATATATCATCATTGCGCCGCGGTTGATGGTGGCGCACACCACAAGCGACGGCACCACAAGGGCGGCATTACCGGCATATTCCCATGAGGCAAACCGCTGTTCGTCGTGGTTCTCAAGGAAGTTGAGCATGTGGTCGCTTATCCCGTCCACCGTCTGCCAGCAATTGGTGAGCGTGGCGGCCGATGCGTTGTGGCACTGTATGTTGCGCAGCGTGTCGTATAGCGTCACCTTGTCATACAGGTAGTCAAACTTGCCGTTATACAAGTAGTCGCGGTACAGACCCACGTCGTATATCTCGGCTATGAACAGTATGTTGGGGTATTTCTCCTTTACTTGAGGTATCGCCCACTTCCAAAATTGCACCGGCACCATGTGTACCATGTCGCAGCGGAACGCGTCGATGCCCTTCGATGCCCAGTAGCGCAGGAAGTGCAGCATCTTGAACCACGTGTTAGGGATGGGGTCGAAGTGCTCGGTGTGGTCGCCGTAGTCGCGCCCGTAGTTTATCTTTATGGTCTCGTACCAGTCGTTTTTCGATGGGAATGCCGTGAAACAGTCGTTGCCCGTTGCCTTGGCCGGAAATTCTATATAAGAGTCCTTGCCTTCGCCCAGGAACACATCGTGGGGCATGAATTGCTGCCGGGGAATGTAATAAAAGTTGTTGTTGGGGTCGAAGTGCTTGGTGCGATCGTCATCGGCACCCAAGTCCTCGATGCCAGCAGGCTTAACGTCGCTGTGGTACTGGCGCGCCACATGGTTAGGCACAAAGTCGATTACCACCTTCAACCCGGCGTTGTGGGTGCGCTTCACCAAAGCCTCAAACTCGGCCATGCGATTAGGCACATCGACGGCAATGTCGGGGTCGATGTCGTAATAGTCCTTGATGGCGTATGGCGAACCGGCCTTTCCCTTCACTATGTGCGGATTGTCGCGAGTGATGCCATATTGCGAGTAATCGGTGGTGGTGGCGTGTTCTATCACTCCCGTGTACCACACATGGGTGACCCCCAGCGCACGTATCGAGTCGAGCACCCGACCGGTGATGTCGTTCATCTTTCCCACGCCGTTCTGTTCGATTGTGCCATAATGCACGCACGACGAGCATTGGTTAGTAAACAGGCGAGGCAGCAGTTGGTATATTACAGGTTTCATGATTTGGTGTTATTCTCTATTGTTTGCGTTGTTGTCAGTCTGTTTCACAAAATCCTTCATGACAGCCATTGCTTCGTCATACCCCGATTTTATGATTTTATTTTTAGGTTTTATGTTGAACACATTAAGCTCGCTTATGCCATGCGGCTGTATGGCTATGTCGCACAGCGCGATGTCTTCGCGGGCATTGCCGCGCGACATTATGTCGTATGACCGCGACGCAATGTCGAGCAGCGTGTTGCGGTACTTGGTGCCTGGCATGGGGCTCACGTTCACGCCCACCAGCACGTCGCACTTGTCGCGTATGGCCCAAGCGGGCAGATTGCGCAGCACGCCGCCATCCACGTAGGTGGTGCCGCCGATTTTCACCGGCTGGAACACTATCGGTATGCTGCACGACGCAGTCACGCAGTCGCCGATGGGACCCTGCTCGAACGCCACAGGGCGGCAATTGTCGAAGTCGGTGGCACACACCACCGCCTTCAGCGGCAACTCCTCGATGCGCGTGGCGGCAATGCGCTTTTTCAGGAACTCCTTCAGCTTTGTAAGCTTCATGAACCCGTTCTTGGGAATGGCTATTTCGGCAAAGTCGCCCATCGACATTTCCCCGAAAGCCTGCGCTATGTCGGCCGCCTTCATCCCAGAAGCCTTCATCACTGCCACGATGCTGCCCGCGCTCACCCCGGCCACGATGCTCGGCTCTATGCCCAGCTCCTCCAATGCCTGCAGCACGCCCAAATGGGCAAACCCACGTGCGCCCCCGCCGCTCAAGGCCAGGCCCACGCGCTTGTTGCCGAATATAGTTGCAGCATCACCGTCCATACCCATGTCGCAAAATACACACGATAGCACAAATTTAATAATAAATAATGAGATGCGAGAAAAAGAACACACAGAAATATTCAACTATTTTGTTTCCAAGCCCCCCAACACGCACCCTGCGACACTATTTGCGGCCAAATCATGCAACTTACTGCAGAAAAATTTTTGTAATTGCCGAAATATGCGTAAATTTGCAGGCCATTGCAAAATCCACGCTACCAACGTGGTAATAACAGTAGTATCAAAACAATAAATAAAAGATAGCACAATGAAAGAAGGTATTCATCCGAGTAACTACCGCGAAGTAGTATTCAAAGATATGTCGAATGGCGAAACATTCATCACTCGCTCGACTGTCGCTTCGAAGGAAACCATCGAAATTGATGGCGTGACTTACCCGTTGGTAAAGCTTGAAATCACAAGTTCGTCGCACCCCTACTTCACCGGCAAGCAAAAGCTGGTTGACACCGCAGGCCGCGTCGATAAGTTCATGCAACGTTACGGCAACCGCAAGAAACAAGCCTAAACAAAGGCAAACGGATAAAAAACGCTGCAAGCCCCGGCCGCCCCAAGAGCTGCCGGGGCTTGCCGTATCCACCCCCTCCTCAAGCAATAGGCAAGGATAACAGAATTTGCTTTTTGCTACCCGTTCCCTATTGTTAATTCCTAAATCAAGCCGAGTGCCGTTTCTCCTTGTGCAGCTGAATATTCGACCAAATGCCAGCAACTACGGCAATGGCTATGAACACCGACAAAAACACTATAAGTTCCATATCTGATTATTTTTTGGATTTAGACAATGCCATGAAAGACAATCCGACAAAAGCAAACACGATTACTGCTATCCCCCACCCGTTATGAACAATAATGATTGGTTCATCAATCTTGTAAATGAATTGGCGCAAGGGCATAAAGTAATAGTGGAAGTAGATGCAGGAGATAACTTCAGAACCATTTACGTAAAATTTTTTGATGGCAGGGCTGCGCTATACTTTCGGCGCAGCCTTGCGCTTTTTCGTTAGAAACGGAGGGAGAGGCGGACGTTGAACTGGCGGCGGGTGAGGTAGTTGGGGACGGCGTACTGGATTTGGTTCACATCGGTCACCCAGTAGTAGCTGCTCACGTTGGAAATGTCGAGTAGGTTGAACACGTCCACGCCTATCCAGATGTCCTTGAAGTGGCTTAGCAGGCCGGTGGTGGGGCGCGACTGGCCGCCCACGAGCTGGTAGGAGATGCCCACGTCCACTCGCTTGTAGGCCGGGGTGCGGAAGTAGCCCTGGTCGCGCGTGGAGCGCGGGGCGGTGGTGGGCAGGCCATCGGAGTATATTCCGCGCAGGCTGAATTTCATCTTGGGAAACTTGGGGAAGTAGTCGGTGAAAAACAGGGCTATGCTATAACGCTGGTCGGTGGGGCGCGGCACTTTCACCCCGTTAAGGTTCTCTTGCGTCTTCATCAGCGACAGGCTTATCCACGAATCGGTTCCCTCAACGAACTGACCGAAGAATTTCATGTCGATGCCCGCCACGTAGCCCTTCGAGCTGTTCACGCCCGTGTAGGCCAGTTTAAGGTTGTCGATTTCGTATGGCACAAGGTTCGACAGGTTCTTGTAATACAGCTCGGCCGAGAGGCGGAAGGGGCGGTTCATGGCACGGAATGTATAGTCGCCGCCCAGGATCAGGTGTACGCTGCGTTGCGAGCGTATGTCGCGGTTCAGAACCACGTTGGTGTTGCCGCGTTCGTCGGTCTGCTCCATGCGGTATTCCTTGTAGAACGGAGCCTGGTAATACAGGCCGGTGGCAAAACGCAGCGATATTCGCTCGTTTCGTGCCGGCACGAACCCCACACTTGCACGGGGGCTTACAAGGAACTCGCGGTTGAAGTCCCAGTAAGTACACCGCACACCGCCGTTGAAAGTGATATAGCCGGCATCGTTCACTATGCGGAAAGCGTCTTGCGCATAAAACGACAGCCGGTTCGATGAAATGTCGTGCTTCGACGTGAGGTTATACACCATGTTCACGCCCGTGCCAGTGTGCGGCAGCGAGTAGCCCGCCGAGTCGCGCTGCTCCCATTCACGGGTGCGGTCGTGTATGTTCTCGTGCTGGTAGGTGATGCCATAGCTTATATTGTTGTTGCTTATCGACGTATTCCCCTTTAGCGTGAATGCAAACACGCTTGCCTTCAGTCGGTTCCGGGCGTGTTCATGGTACATTCCCACACCAAGCTCGCCGCCTATCGACTCGTCGCCACCAGTGTCGTTGGTGCCAGCCTCGTCGAGCCAGTATTCGCCATGTATGTCGTAAGTTACAAGTTCGTTGGTAAGATACCCCGACGCAAGCAGCGTAAGGTCGGTGCTACGCGAGTGCCGATAATTAAGCGACAGCGCCCCAAAGTAGGTTTCAAAGCGGTCTTTCTCCTGCCCGTCGAAATATACGGTGAAGGTGCGGGCGTTGTTCATCGTACCAAAGTTGGTTTCGCGCGTCTCGGGCGTGAAACGGTAGTCGTTGATTGATATATTGCCCAGGAACGAGAGTTTCCACCGGTCACCGACTTGGAAATTCAAGTTAGTCTGGTAGTCGAAATATTGCGGGTCATATTCCCCCTTCGATTCGAGCGAGCCAAGCAGCGACGAATTGCGCTTGTATCGGAACCCGTGCAGCTGCGAAAACCGCCCGCTCCCCTGCCCCACGGCCACGCTGCCCCCCATGAGGCTCGCCGACACCGACCCTTCCAACGCCTCGGGCTGGCGGTAGGTTATATCGAGGGTCGATGACATCTTGTCGCCATATTCGGCACTGAAACCGCCGGTCGAGAACTCCACCTGCCCCACCAGGTCGGGATTGATGATGCTAAGGCCCTCCTGCTGCCCAGAACTAATAAGCTGTGGACGGTAGATTTCTATGCCGTTGATGTACACGCTGTTCTCGTCATACGAGCCGCCTCGCACCATATACTGCGAGCTCATCTCGTTTTTCTGGCTCACGCCGGCCATTGTGGATAGCACAGCCTCGATACTGCCGCCGCTAACGTCGGGCGTTAGTCGTGCCGCATTCACGTCGATTGTCTGCATTTGGCTCGTCTGCCGCTTGTATTCGGTGATTTCGATGTCTTTCAGTTCGAGCGACTTTTTCAGCAACTTCACATCGAGTGCCACCTCGCCTTGCGCATCGGCGAGTTTTCGCGTCACTTCGGTGTAGCCCATGCAGCTGAATATCACGGTAATGGTGTCGGCTTGCGGCACGGTGAGGCTGTACCGCCCGTCTAAGCCTGTAGTCGCGCCTATGGCAGTACCGCCGATGCGCACCATTGCAAATTCCACCGGGGCGTTGTCGCCATCGGTCACACGCCCCGACAGCCTCACGTTGGCAGCCACCGCGGCCACTGCGGCCACGCATAGCAGTAGCATAAAAAGTATATATCTCTTGCAGGAAATATCCATCTATAGTTTCACAGAAAAATTGTCACACGTTAATAACGGCAAACCGCCCCGTTTCAGTATAGCAACCACAGAAGATTTGCGGCTCAGCAAAGGAAAAATCATATCAATTCATAAAAAAGTTGCCGCTTATCCGACTCACATTAGTAAAATAAAGTATTTATCAGCCAAGCATAGTATGATGCAGATTCACTACTGTCCCGTTTAAACTAACTCATACTAAATAAGTTAGGATATTCATCAGTTGAAACGGAATTTTGATTT
>CALUIB010000006.1 GCA_944320595.1 uncultured Muribaculaceae bacterium
ACTCCCTAATTATCAAATCCTGTTGCGTTAATCTGCTGCAATTCGGCGGATATTCCAGAGATTTTCCGTAAGTTTGTACATACAAAACAAATACAAGCTTATAATAAAATATAATGAACAAGTTTATCATTTCTTCGATTGTGGCGGTTGCCTCGGTGGCCGCATTCCCATCGGATTGCATGGCCCGATTTACATTGCAAGATGCCGTGCTGCAACAAAAAACGCCCAAGGGCATAAATGAAATGGTTCCGGCTGCCGACGGCAATTTTTATTACGAACTGACCGACGGCGGCAGCAAAATAATAAAACGAGACTATAAAACCGGGAAAACCGCCGAAACTATATTCGACTCGGCCACAGCACGCGACTGCAACATTTCGCAATGGGAGGGATTTCAATTTTCGCCTAACGAGCAAAAAATATTGCTATACACCAATTCCACCCCCATTTACCGATATTCTTTCAAGGCCGACTACTATGTATATGAAATCAACCATAACAAACTTACAAAGTTGTCGGACGAAGGGGGAGAAGAAATTGCGACATTCTCACCCAACGGGCGAATGGTGGCATACGTGAAAGACAACAACGCATACGTGGCAAAACTCGACTACGGCACAAATATCGCCATTACCACCGATGGAGAAAAAAACAAAATCATCAACGCCGTACCCGACTGGGTGTATCAAGAAGAGTTCGGCCTTCTGAACTCATTTGCATGGTCGCCCGACAACCTCATGCTTTCATTCATAAGATGGGATGAAACCGACGTGCCGCTATACTCAATGCAACTTTTCGAGAATACTGGCAACACCGGTTATTGCTTGTATCCCGATGAATTTGAATACAAGTACCCCACCGCAGGACAACCTAATGCTGTAACAAGTGTGCTTAGCTACGACATAGAGACCCGCGTGCTAAAAACCGTGCAACTGCCAATAACCGAAACCGACTATATCCCTGCCATAACCTATACAAGCGACCCGGCAAAATTGATGGTGACAACCCTCAACCGCACACAAAACCGCATTCAAGTATATGCGGCCAATCCGCGTTCCACGCTCTCGAAACTTATTTACCAAGAAGAGTCGGAAAGCTGGATAGACTTCCAACTGATGTCGAAAATGAAATTTTACGACGACTTCATCATAATGCCGAGCGAAAAAGACGGATATGCACACCTTTACAAGCTATCGACAAGCGGCGCACTTATAAAGCAACTAACATCGGGCGACTGGAACGTGACTGAATATTACGGCTACGACCCTGTGCGAAAGATACACTATGTACAAACCACACAAGAAGGCCCGCTAAACCGTGTCATTGCCAAAATCGACGAGAAGACGGGTGAAACAACCATAATATCGGAACTTGAAGGCACCCATAATGCACATTTCAGCAACAACTTCTCATATTTCGTTGAGCATTACAGCAGTGCCGACTGCCCCGACCAATACTCCATCTGCGACTATCGCGGAAAATCGGTGCGAGACCTTGAAATGAATTCGGCATATAGCGAGAAATATACTGCAAGCGATGTGCCTAACAAGGAATTTTTCACTATGCAAAGCGATGGCAACACGCTCAACGGATATATAATCAAGCCAATAGACTTTGACCCATCGAAAAAGTACCCCGTAATCATGTCGCAATATAGCGGGCCAGGCTCACAACAGGTGCTGAACGAATGGAAAATGGATTGGGAACAATATTTTGCCACTCAGGGCTACGTTATAGCTTGCGTCGATGGCCGTGGCACGGGAGGTAGAAGCAAGGATTTCCAAGACATTGTTTACATGAACCTCGGCAAATATGAGTCAATCGACCAAATTGCGGCAGCACAGTACATGGCATCACTGCCTTACGTCGATGCCTCACGCATAGGCATCTGGGGATGGAGCTATGGCGGTTACGAAACACTGATGGCCATGTCGCAGTCTGACAGCAAGTTTGCCGCCGGCGTGGCAATTGCACCAGTCACCGACTGGCGTTTCTACGACACAGTTTATGCCGAGCGATATATGCGCACCCCGCAAGAAAATGAAAGCGGATACATTTCAAGCTCCCCTCTTGAACGTGCCGCAAGCCTAAAAGGGCGTGTACTCATCATATCAGGAACTGCCGACGACAACGTGCATATCACAAACACGCTTAATTACGCCAGCAGATTGCAACAGCACGATAAGCTGTTCAATATGATGATATACCCCAATAAAAACCACTCGATAACTGGCGGCGACACTCGCTACGTGCTTTACCGCCAAGTTCTCGACTTCTTCGACACCCACTTGAAATAACCACCATAAAAGTAACCAAGGAGTGGAATTTCCGCAATTGCAGAAATTCCACTCCTCTCTTTTTCGAGTTGAATTTATGACGTAATTTTGCAAATAGGAAAACCGACACTAACTGCAAATATGGATGACAACCTGCTATACGTAATCACGGGCCCCACTGCCTCGGGGAAAACGGCCAAAGCCGTGGCCTTGGCCAAAGCGATAAATGCCGAAATCATAAGTGCCGACTCTCGACAAATTTACCGTGGCATGGACTTAGGCACAGGGAAAGACATTGACGAATACGGCACTGTTCCATACCACTTAATCGACATCTGCAACGCAGGCTACCAATACAATCTTTACGAGTACCTGCGCGACTTCAAAAGCGCATACCTCGACATCTGCAACAGGGGTAAACGAGCCATCTTGTGTGGCGGTACGGGACTTTATGTGGAAAGCGTGATAAAGGGGATAGAACTGCCGCCGGTTCCCGAAAACCCTGAATTGCGCAACGCCCTTGCCGACAAGTCGCTACAAGAACTGACCGACATCCTCAGCCAAATGAAAACACTGCACAATGTGACCGACGTGGACAGCTGCAAACGCGCCATAAGGGCAATTGAAATACAAAAATATTACCACGACAATCCCCAGCTGCAAATAAAAACGACTCCACACCCCATGGAGAACGCATTGGTAATAGGCATATACATCGACAGGGAAAACAGGCGCGCAAGAATTACCCGTCGATTACGCGACCGCTTAGAATGTGGCATGGTTGATGAAGTAAGGAGGCTTATCGACAATGGCGTTGCTCCCGACGACCTTATTTATTACGGCCTTGAATACAAATATGTAACACAATACGTCATCGGGAAACTATCATACGATGAAATGTTCTCGCAACTTGAAATTGCAATCCACCAGTTCGCAAAACGCCAAATGACGTGGTTCCGCGGAATGGAACGTCGCGGAACACGCATCCACTGGCTGCCTTTCGACATGGACAATGACGAATTTGTGGCCTCAGTTGCCAAACTCGCGGCGAGCACTGTCGATTTTGAGCAGAATAAATAGCTGCATGGTAAAGGCCAATAATGCCGACCCGCCATAGCTAAACAGCGGTAACGGTATCCCAATCACCGGGCTTAACCCAACTACCATACCTATGTTTATCCCCAAGTGGAATATTAGGTAAGAGGCCACACAATAGGCATATACACGCCCGAACGCCGTCCGTTGCCGCTCGGCGATGTGGATTATACGCAATATCAGCGCAAGGTACAGCACCAGTATAAGAGTTGTGCCTATAAACCCTTGCTCCTCCCCTATCGTGCAGAATATGAAGTCGGTGTGCTGCTCGGGTACATATTTCAGTTTCGTCTGCGTTCCGTTCAGAAATCCCTTACCCGTAACGCCGCCCGAACCTATGGCTATTTTCGACTGGTTGACGTTATACCCGGCACCGCGCAAATCCTCCTCAAGCCCGAGCGATACCTTTATTCGCATCTGCTGGTATGGCTCAAGCGCATTATTGAAAGCATAGTCCACGGTAAACATAAATCCGACAGATGCCAACACGAACAAAAGCGTGGGAATCACCTTGCGCAGTTTCTCAACGAACATCGCCACGAGCAAATAAACCAAACCACCACCTATCACAACAAAGAAGAACACAAGCCCGTTGATGTATATATCAACAAACGTCAGGCCATACGCAATAACGCCGCAGCCCATAAAGCCAAGCAGCAGGTTCCTTGCCGTTTTTAACGACTTGCTGTAGAATGCCACCATCCCTATCATAATCACCATTATGATTATGAATGTAATGAATTCGCCTAATGGTATTCCCATAAGCATCGACTCGGAATATTTCACGACCACCACAAAAAATGTAACAGCGCACAACCCGGCAAACAGCACAAAGCCGCTCATACCTTCACGGTAAAGTACAAATATAAGCGATGTATAAACTATTGCCGACCCCGTCTCCTTCTGCAAGAAAATCAATATTATGGGTACAAGAATTATTGCAAACGCCTTGATATAATTCTTATAGCTGCGGTTAAGCACAAAATTATATCCGCCAAACAACTTGGCAAGCGCAAGAGCCGTGGCAAACTTGCCAAACTCGGCCGATTGGAAACTTATAGGCCCCAGCACTATCCACGAACGCGACCCCTTGATGTCGGTCGCAACAAATATGGTCAAAACCATGAGGAACACTGCCACAGCATAGATGGGATAGGCGTATGCCTCAAAAAATCGCCTGTCGATGATGAGTATGCAGAACCCTATCAAAAGCGAGATTCCAATCCACAGAAATTGCCTGCCCGAGAACTCCGTCAATGAGAACATACTGGCATGGTCGTAATCATAACTTGCGGCATATATGCTCACGGCACCGCACACCATTAGCGTAGCATATAACAACACCAGCACCCAGTCGATTGACCGAAATGCCGACCGCGCCTCATATTTAGTGTTTCTTAACTCCACTGTACAAAATTGTATTTGATTCGAGCATTCGCTGCTCAAGGTATTTACGCTCGGGCGAGATTTCCCCCGTCAAGTATTTTTCCATCATCAGCCCACCAATAGGTACGCCGTATGTTGCGCCAAAACCAGCATTCTCCACATACACGCAAATAGCAATCTTGGGATTGTTCATCGGAGCAAATCCCATGAATGCCGAGTGGTCGCGCCCGTGCGGATTTTGCGCAGTGCCAGTTTTGCCACACACTTCAACATCGCCAAAAGCCGCATTACGGCACGTTCCGCCCACAACGGCCATGCGCATCCCGTCAACAATATCTTCATAATAACGGCGGTCTATTGTCGGGTAGCGTTTCTCGTAGTAGCGGCTCGCAATAGTGTCGTCTTCCACTTCCTTTACCACATGTGGCGTGATGAAGTACCCCCTGTTGGCTATCGTGGCACACAAGTTGGCAATCTGCAACGGTGTAGCCAATATCTCGCCTTGGCCTATCGCTATCGATATTATGGTATTCGCACTCCAACGGCCTTCGCCATATATTTTGCTGTAAAAGGCACTATTCGGTATGAACCCACGGCTCTCGCCAGGCAAGTCAATGCCAAGCTTGTATCCATAGCCCATCGATACTAAATGATTTTTCCACACTTCGAACGCCTTGGCCGGAGTGCCATACTTCGAGCGGCGGTCTATCATATTCTTTAACCCCCAGCAAAAATATGCATTGCACGATGTGCGTATTGCTGGCTTGAGCGTTATCGGTGATTCATGTCCGTGGCATCCCACCCTAAGTCCGCCATTGATGTATCCATGGTGGCACGGATAAGGAGTTGACAAGTTCACTATGCCTTCTTGCTCCAAAATAAGCCCCTGCGTGGGTTTGAACGTGGACCCCGGAGGATAAGCCGCCATTATCGAACGGTCATATAGCGGCTTATAGGGGTTACGCACAAGCTCGCGATAGTTTTTGCCTCGCTCACGACCTATGAGGATAGTCGGGTCGTATGTGGGACTCGACACCATTGCCAGTATCTCGCCCGTAGAAGGCTCGATAGCCACTATGGCCCCTATCTTATTTTGCATCAGTTTTTCGCCATACTCCTGCAGTTCTATGTCTATACCCAAGGTGAGGTTCTTGCCCGATACGGGTTTCACGTCTTGCCGCCCGTCGTCGTAACGCCCTTGTATCTTGCCGTAGGCATCCCTTATGAGGATTTCCACGCCTTTCTCCCCACGCAATTGCAGTTCATAACTTTTCTCGATACCCAAGTCGCCTGTGTAATCGCCTGGACGGTAATAGTCGTCACGCTCTATGTCGCGGCTGTTAACCTCACGTATATTTCCCAGAATATTGGCACCGGCAATATGGTTGTACTGTCGCAATATCCTTTTTTGTATAAAAAAACCAGGGTAGCGGTAAAGTTTCTCCTGAAGCCGCCCGTAATCCTTGGCCGACAGGTGCGACATGAACGTCTGTTGCGAATACGACGAATACCCCGGGTTGTGCCGCATTTCATACATACGGCGGTCAAATTCTTCCCTGGTTATTTGCAATGTCTTGCAAAAATCGATAGTGTCGAATGGCTGCACGTCACGTGGTATCATCATCACATCGTAAGCTGGCTGGTTATACACAATAAGCTCGCCGTTGCGGTCATATATCAATCCCCGCGACGGGTACACCGTCTTGCGCAAAAAAGCATTAGACTCGGCATTCTCCTTATACCGGCTGTCAACAACTTGCAACTCAAACAGCCGTATAATAAAAATAAGCACGAGAACGACCACAAAGCCGCCAACTACATACTTGCGCCTCTCAAGTCTATAATCTTTTCTCACGTCTTGTTGTGGCTATACTGTCAAAACCCAATAATACAAGGAAGGTGAGCAATGTGCTCGACAATATCCTTAGCAATGTTATCTCGATGTGCCGTAGTGAAAAAGCCTGTATGACAAACACTGCCACGCAATAAAGCAACACGGCTGTGAGCATATATTTGGCATATACACTCAAGCCCAACGAGCGTATCGACGGAACGGGATTGCCAAGGTCATACTCCCGTGGGAAGTAAAGCAGGGACACAGGCTTGCGGCCTGCTGCAAGTATGGTTGCCGCAAGCGCATTCATGCCTTGCGTGTCGCCGAAAATATCAACACACAATCCAAGCAAGAACGACAGGCACATAACCCAGTTGACCGACAGGTTAATGGGCAGCCTGATGATAAAATATATGAACACCAGCGGCACTGCAACGCCAAACAAGCAAATGCGGTTGCATATCACTTGCGCAAGCAGCATACCGACAAACAGCATCACGAATTGCAACACCTGCTTGCTCACTTGCGGCCTCCTTTCTTGCCATTACCGAAATCTGCGGCCTCAAGGGCATCGAGTTCTTCCTTCATGCCATTACTTATTGCCCTCACGGTGCTTAACCTTGAGAAATCGGTAGTCAACTTTATTTTCAACGTATAAAAATTATCATCATTAGTGGGCATCTGCCCTTCTATTGTTCCCACTATCAGTCCTTCGGGAAACACTGCAGAATAACCACTTGTGATTATAGTGTCGCCATTTTCAAATTCCACGTGGCGAGGCAATTCTTCAAGCACGGCATATTGCGGACTGACGCAATCCCACACAAGGCTGCCGAAAAAGTCACTGTCCTTTACTTTGCACGACAATCGCAAATTGGGGTTGAGCAACGAAATGATACGGGCCGAGTGTTCCCCCACCACATTCACTATGCCCACAACGCCATTTTGGTCCACCACCCCCATTTCGGGCAATACTCCATCGGCTCGCCCCCTGTTGATGGTGATATAATTATAGGGCTGCGAAATGCTGTTGCTTATGACGTGGGCTATCACAAAATCAAAATTCTGGTATTCCGGGCGTACCGAATTAGTATCGGGCATCTGCATTTTGTAATCGTTTATTTGGTTGCGCAGGCTCACCACTTCGTTTTCGAGCATGGCATTGCGTTGTTGCAAATCTTCGTTAATGCCTCGCAGGTGGAAATAAGATGTCACATTATTGAACAACCCGTAAACCGCACTGCTCACGGCATTGGCCGACGTAAAGTAAATGGAATGTTGGTACGGATTGCTTTGGAACAGCAATAAGCAACTCATTACTGCAAAAAACAGGAAAACAAACCATGAACTGTATTTTATAATAAAATCAAGTAAATTTTTCACCCTTTAAAGCCCTTTTATTTGCCTGTCGATTATGTGCATTTATACGGAAACTGCCGGGGAAGTCGTCTTCGACAACTTTCCCGACAATTCTCTATCAGATTGTCACGCACTGGCATCGGCGTGGTTTACCTTATCAAAAAGTTAAAGCGGTTTATATTTTTCAATGCTACACCAGTTCCTTTAGCCACTGCATGCAATGGGTCATCGGCTATGCGGAACGGTATGCCTATTTTGTCGGTAAGCCGCTTGTCAAGGCCTCTCAACAGGGCTCCGCCACCGGCAAGGTAAATACCGTTTGAGACAATATCGGCATACAATTCCGGCGGTGTCTGCTCCAATGCGCTCAGCACGGCTGCCTCGATTTTTGAAATAGACTTCTCAATGCAGTGGCAAATCTCCTGGTAAGAAACCGGCACTTCCATTGGCAATGCCGTCATCTGGTTGGGGCCATGCACTACATAGTCCTCTGGCGGGTTTTCAAGCTCGGTAAGAGCCGAACCTACATTGATTTTAATCAACTCGGCCGTGCGTTCGCCCACTTTCACATTGTGTGCGCGGCGCATGTGTTCCTTTATGTCATCGGTAAGGTCGTCACCGGCTATGCGTATGCTCTTGTTGCTGACTATGCCGCCAAGCGATATAACGGCAATCTCGGTGCTACCGCCGCCTATGTCCACAATCATGTTCCCCTCGGGAGCTTCCACGTCAAGCCCTATACCAAGGGCGGCAGCCATGGGTTCATAAATCATGTACACGTCGCGACCGCCGGCATGTTCCGAAGAATCTCGCACGGCACGTATCTCCACTTCGGTGCTACCCGACGGGATACACACTACCATACGCAACGACGGCGAGGCAAGCCAGCGGTTTTTCGTGCTTACCATTCTTACCATCCCCCGTATCATCAGCTCGGCAGCATTAAAGTCGGCAATTACGCCGTCGCTCAGTGGACGAATGGTTTTAATGTCGGGGTGCGTTTTCTCGTGCATCTGTTTTGCACGCTCGCCCACGGCCAACAATTTTCCCGTGCGGTTGTCGAGGGCGACGACCGAAGGCTCGTCAACTACAATCTTGTCGTTGTGTATTATGATAGTATTGGCCGTTCCAAGGTCAACAGCTATTTCCTGAGTCAATGAGAAAAGTCCCATATAAAATCAAGTTCGATATATATGTGTACTATTAATGTTTGAAATGACGCACACCGGTCGTAACCATTGCCACACCATTGTTGTTGCAATACTCTATCGACTCATTGTCGCGTATCGAACCACCGGGTTGTATGACGGCAGTCACGCCTGCCTTGTGGGCAATCTCCACGCAGTCGCCAAATGGGAAGAAAGCATCCGATGCCATCACAGCCCCATTAAGGTCGAAATTGAAACTGTGGGCTTTCTCTATTGCCTGTTTCAAGGCATCAACGCGCGAGGTCTGGCCTATGCCGCTTGCGCACAATTGCTTGTTCTTGGCAAGCACAATGGCATTGCTCTTGCTATGCTTTACAATCTTATTGGCAAAGAGCAAATCCTCGACCTGACTTGCTTCCACAGCCTTTGTAGTGACTTGCTTCAGTTCCTCGGGAGTTTCCACATGGCTGTCGCGCTCTTGCCCAAGTGCGCCATTCAATATCGAGCGGTATTGCATCGTCGGACGAGCAAAAGGTTTCTGTACCAAGATTATACGGTTCTTCTTCTGTTCAAGTATTTTCAGTGCCTCTTCGCTATAGGCCGGAGCTATGCACACCTCGAAGAAGATTTTGTGCATCTCCTCGGCAGTGGCGGCATCCACCTCGGCGTTGGTTATCAACACGCCGCCAAAAGCCGAAACCGGGTCGCCGGCAAGGGCATCCTTCCAAGCCTCAAGCACTGTGGGGCGCGATGCGAAACCACAAGCGTTGTTGTGTTTAAGTATTCCGAATGAAGTCTCAGTGAAATCGGCCATCAAGTTGACAGCGGCATCTATGTCAAGCAGATTGTTATAAGAAATCTCCTTGCCATGCAGCTGGGTGAACATCTCTTCAAAATTGCCGAAGAAATAGCCCTTCTGATGCGGATTTTCGCCATAGCGCATCACTTTCGCGCCATCAACAGCAAAACGCAGTGCCGACGGCTCATCTTGGTCGAAGTAGTTGAATATGTGCGAATCGTATGCGCTCGACACAGCGAAAGCCTCCTTGGCAAACCAGCGGCGGTCTTCCTCGGTGGTGCTTGCCGTACCATATTCCACGAATTTATTGTAAAGAGGCCCATATTGCGCCTTCGACGCAACTATTACCACGTCTTTGTAATTCTTTGCAGCAGCGCGAATAAGCGATATTCCGCCTATGTCAATTTTTTCTATGATGTCGGCATGTGAAGCACCCGAAGCCACAGTGTCTTCAAACGGGTACAAATCGACAATCACAAGGTCGATTTCGGGTATTTCATATTGCGCTATCTGTTCCTTGTCTCCTTCATTGTCACGGCGATTGAGTATGCCGCCAAACACCTTGGGGTGCAGAGTCTTAACCCGTCCGCCCAATATCGACGGATAACCCGTGAGATCTTCCACGGCATCGCATTTATATCCTTGTTCTTGAATAAACGACTGTGTTCCACCTGTCGAAAGCAGGCGCACACCGTTGTCGTTCAATATTTTCAAAATCTTGTCTAAACCGTCCTTGTGATAGACAGAAATCAATGCTGTCTTGATTTGTTTGTTCTCAGCCATTTCTTTAATTATATTGCTTAAAATATTTTATGCTGCAAAATTACTAAATTAGCGGCATTAATCATTGCAAAAAAATAAATAAATTGGATAACTGCACATTTTTACTTGTGCAGCCACCCCAGCCTTGCCACCGAAATTCGCATTAAATCGGCATTATGCTTGCAGCCACGCCGATTTGTAATTATTTTTGCACCCATTAGGAAGAAAAAAGCAGTAATATTGTGTACGAACCATTAGCTGAACGATTGCGACCAAAATCGCTTGACGAATACATAGGGCAGGAACACCTCGTCGGCCCGGGAGCCGTGTTGCGCAAAATGATAGAATCGGGGAACATTTCATCATTCATATTGTGGGGACCTCCGGGCGTTGGCAAAACCACACTTGCAAAAATCATCGCCGCGCAGACGCAAGTGCCATTCTACACACTCTCGGCCGTGACTTCGGGCGTGAAAGACGTGCGCGACATACTCGACCGCTGCAAGCAAGATGCCATAAGCGTGTTTTCTAAGGGGCGGCCAATACTATTCATCGACGAAATACACCGGTTCAACAAGTCGCAGCAAGACTCACTGCTCGGCGCAGTAGAACAGGGCACTGTGACACTTATAGGTGCGACGACCGAAAATCCGTCGTTCGAGGTAATTCGCCCACTGCTGTCTCGCGCCCAGGTGTATGTGCTGCAGCCGCTTGGCAAGGACGACTTGCTGAAACTGCTCAACCGAGCCATAACCACCGACAAAATGTTCCAAGGGCGAGAAGTGCGCATCGAAAGCACCGAAGCCTTGCTGCGGTACTCGGGCGGCGATGCGCGCAAGCTGCTGAACATTCTCGACTTGGTGATGCAATCGCTCGGCGCAAACGAGCCGTTTGTAATCAATGATGAAATTGTGACCGACCGCTTGCAGCAAAATCCCATGGCTTTCGACAAGAATGGCGAAATGCACTACGACATAATTTCGGCATTCATAAAGTCGGTGCGCGGCAGCGACCCCGATGCGGCAGTTTACTGGCTTGCCCGGCTGATTGCAGGCGGCGAAGACCCCAAGTTCATAGCACGTCGCCTTGTGATACTGGCAAGCGAAGACATAGGGCTGGCCAATCCTAACGCCCTGCTGCTGGCCAATGCCACATTCGACGCTCTCACAAAGATAGGCTGGCCCGAGGGGCGCATAATCCTGTCGGAATGCGCCATCTACCTTGCCACCTCCCCTAAAAGCAACTCGGCATACATGGCCATAAACAACGCATTGCAATATGTGCAGCAAACTGGCAACCTGCCCGTGCCACTGCACTTGCGCAACGCGCCCACAAAGTTGATGGAGGAACTGGGATATGCCAAGGGCTACAAATACGCCCACGATTTCCCAGGCAATTTCGTCCGCCAAGAGTTTATGCCACCCGAGAGCAACCACCCCACATTCTATACCCCAGGGCTGAATCAGGCAGAGTATAAAATCAAGGAACGCATGGACACACTGTGGGGCAGGAAACAGCCCGAAAAATAATTACTTACACATTAATTATGGATATTTTTCAATAATCCATCTTGCCGAATAGCTTAAATTTAGTAACTTTGTAAAGTTGAACCGACTCATGGTTTACCCTTATTGAGCCATTACATAACTTTATTGATTATCAAATAATTATTATTTATACAAATAACATATTTATTTTATGAGTTTGAATATCGTTGTCCTGGCAAAACAAGTGCCCGACACTCGTAATGTGGGCAAAGATGCTATGAAGGAAGACGGCACCATTAACCGTGCCGCACTTCCTGCAATCTTCAACCCCGAAGATCTCAACGCATTGGAACAAGCCCTGCAACTTAAAGAACTGAACCCGGGTTCCACAATCACCATCCTTACGATGGGGCCTCCGCGCGCTGCCGAAATCATCCGTGAAGCAATGTACCGCGGTGCAGACACCGGCATAGTATTGACCGACCGCGCATTTGCCGGTGCCGACACTCTTGCCACCTCCTACGCACTGTCGGTGGCCATACGCCACATAGGCAAGTATGACATCATCATCGGCGGCCGCCAAGCCATCGACGGCGACACGGCACAGGTGGGGCCGCAAGTTGCCGAAAAACTCGGCTTGCCGCAAGTAACATACGCCGAGGAAGTGGCCGTGGCCAATGGCAAAGCCACCATCAAGCGCCGCTTGGAACACGGAGTGGAGACTGTGGAATGTCCGCTGCCGCTCGTTGTTACCGTCAACGGCTCGGCAACTCCATGCCGCCCACGCAACGCACGGCTCGTGCAAAAATACAAATATGCCGTGACACCGAGCGAAAAAGCCCAACTTTCCGAAGAAATGGCAAAACTCGTGGATGCACGCCCATACCTCAACCTGTATGAATGGAGCGCAGCCGAGGTGAATGCCGACCCCACACAAATAGGCCTCGCCGGTTCTCCGACAAAGGTAAAAGGCATAGTGAACGTAGTGTTCCAAGCCAAAGAGAGCAAAACGCTCGAAGGCAAAGACGATGCAGCCATCGAAGAACTTATCAAAGACCTTATCGCAAACCACACGATAGGCTGATAGCAACTTTACCATCATTCACAGTTTAAACACATTCAGAAACAGACTATGGCAGATATTAATAATTTAATAGTATATTGCGAATATGAAGATGGCAAAGTGGCCGACATCAGCTTGGAACTGCTCACCAAGGGTCGCACTCTTGCCACTCAGTTAGGCGTAAAGCTCGAAGCCCTCGTGATAGGCGACAAGCTTGCCGACATCGAAAACCAGCTTTACCCTTATGGCGTTGACACCGTTTACAAAGTAGAGGATTCACGCCTTTACCCATACTCATCACAGCCCCACGCCTCGGTAGTGATTAACCTGTTCAAGGAGATAAAGCCACAAGTGTGCCTGATGGGTGCATCGAGCATAGGGCGCGACCTGGGGCCTCGTGTTTCGTCGTCGCTGCACAGCGGCCTCACAGCCGACTGCACGTCGCTTGAAATCGGCGACCACACCGATACCAAGACCGGCACTGAATACCACAACCTGCTCTACCAAATACGTCCCGCATTCGGTGGCAACATCGTGGCAACAATCGTCAACCCCGAGTGCCGTCCGCAAATGGCCACCGTGCGCGAAGGCGTGATGAAGAAGGAGATATTCGATGAAAACTACAAGGGTACGGCTATCAACCTCGATGCCAACAAATATGTCAGCGACACTGATTTCGTAGTAAGCATCATCGACCGCCATATCGAAAAGTCGAAAATAAATATCAAAAATGCCCCCATCATCGTGGCTGGAGGATACGGTGTGGGTAGCAAGGAAAACTTCCAAATGCTATTCCAACTCGCCGAAACTCTCGGCGCCGAAGTCGGAGCTTCACGCGCAGCAGTCGATGCTGGTTTCACCGAGCATGAACGCCAAATAGGCCAGACAGGTGTCACCGTACACCCCAAGCTCTACATCGCTTGCGGTATCTCAGGACAGATACAACACATCGCCGGCATGCAAGACAGCTCGATTATCATATCGATTAACAACGACCCGAAGGCTCCTATCAACACTATCGCCGACTATGTGATTACCGGCGACATAGAAGAAGTGGTGCCTAAACTCATCAAGTATTACAAAAAGAACTCTAAGTAAACCTCACACTATCTGAAAGATGGCTAATTTTTATAACGACAATAAAGACTTGAAACACCATTTGCACCACCCGTTGATGCAAAAAATCGTTGCTCTTAAAGAACGCAACTACACCGATTGCGAAAAATTCGACTATGCGCCCCTCAACTTCGAGGATGCAATGGACTCTTACGAAAAGGTCCTTGAAATTGCAGGCGAAATTGCAGGCGAGATAGTTGCCCCAAATGCCGAAAGTGTTGACCACGAAGGTCCGCACTTGGTTGACGGGCACGTAGAATATGCCGAAGGCACCAAGCAAAACCTCGATGCGCTTGTAAAAGCCGGGCTTATGGGCATTTCGCTACCCCGACGCTACAATGGCCTCAACTTCTCTCTCGTGCCATATATCATGGCCGCCGACATGGTGAGCCGCGCCGATGCCAGCTTTGTCAACATTTGGGGTTTGCAAGACTGCGCCGAAACTATCTATGAATTTGCCAGCGAAGACCAACGCCAGCGTTTCTTGCCGCGCGTATGTGCAGGCGAAACCATGGCAATGGACCTCACCGAGCCCGACGCAGGCAGCGACTTGCAGGCTGTAATGCTCAAGGCTACCGAGGCCGAAGACGGCACTTGGCGATTGAACGGCGTGAAGCGTTTCATCACCAACGGCGACGGACAAATAGGGCTTGTGCTGGCTCGTTCAGAAGAAGGCTCACACGATGGACGTGGCCTGTCGATGTTCATATTCGACCACAAGAACGAACCGGGGCTTACCGTGCGCCGCATCGAGAACAAGATGGGTATCAAGGGCTCGCCTACCTGCGAACTCGTATTCAAAAACGTGAAAGCCGAGCTGTGCGGTTCGCGCCGTATGGGGCTTATCAAGTATGTGATGGCTCTTATGAACGGTGCCCGTCTGGGCATTGCCGCGCAATCTGTCGGTGTGAGCGAGGCAGCCTACCGCGAAGCTTATAATTACGCTCTCGACCGCCGCCAATTCGGAAAGGCAATCATCGAATTCCCGGCCGTGGCCGAAATGCTTGCCATGATGAAGGCAAAACTCGATGCCACCCGTTCGCTGCTTTACGAGACCACCCGTTTCGTGGACATGTACAAGACCTACGAAGACATTGCACGTGAACGCACCCTCACCCCCGAGGAGCGCACCGAGATGAAATACTACTCGAAACTCGCCGATGCCTTCACGCCTATGTCGAAGGGTATGGGCAGCGAATTTTGTAACCAAAATGCATACGACAGCATTCAAGTACACGGAGGTTCAGGCTTCATGAAAGATTATGCCTGCGAGCGCATCTACCGCGATGCCCGCATCACATCAATCTATGAAGGCACAACCCAGCTGCAAGTCGTTGCCGCAATTCGCCACGTCACCACTGGCACATACCTCAATAAAATCAACGAGTATGCAGCCGAGACCTACGCTCCCGAATTGAAACCGCTGCAAGACCGCCTCGCTGCAATGACACAGTTGTATGCCGATGCAGTGAACCGCGTGACTTCGCTTAAGAACACCGAATATACCGACTTCCAAGCACGCCGCATGGTGGAAATGGCAGGCCACATTATAATGGGTTACCTGTTGCTTGGAGATGCCACACGTTGCGCAGACTTCACAAAGTCGGCCAATGTTTACGTCCGCTTTGGCGAGGCCGAAGTCAACCGCCACTACAAATTCATCACCGAATTTGTACCCGAAGACTTCACCGCCTACTACAAGCACGAGGCATAATCCACAGGAATCCGCCCATACACAAAGCCCCCAACACAGATGGTGTCGGGGGCTTTGTATTTTATAGCGCATTTCGCCAAACATACGCCAAAGTAATCTACATCATAAAGAATGTAGGGGTGCGGCTTTCGCAAACCGCACCCCCACAAAATTATTTTCTACACAGGAATTACACTTACCGCACCACGGTCACTTTGCGTGTGGCACGAGTGCCTGCATTGTCATCGATAATAGTGAGTATGTACATTCCGGCAGGCAGCGATGAAACATCCACAGTCGATTGCTTGCCATCAAGCATCATCACCGTTGCTCCACCCATGTTGGTAAACAACAGGCGAGTGTATTCACCTTCTACCGTCAAACGGTCACTTACAGGATTGGGATATACGTTTACCATATTCCCTTGCACATCGTCAATGCCAAGAGTACGGGTATCAAATGTGATAGTCATCATCTCCGATTCACCCGAGTTGTAAACCGACTTCACACCTGCAGTGTGTTCTCCGGCAGCAAGATCATCGAATGGCCAACTTATTTCAGAGGTCTCGCCCATGCTTTGCCCATCGAGGAACACTTCGTATGCCACGGCAGGCATTTGCACTGCCGATGCCGAGCGGAGCCGTGCCACAGCAGGCATCGGGCCTATCTTCACATCGTCAATCATAAGAATAAACCCTTCTTGTTCGGTCGATACGTTGCGTATGGCCACGTGCTTGGCCGCAGCCGGAATGGTATAAGAATATTCCACCCAGTCCTGCCTCGATGCAGCCACGTTCTCGGCAAGCCATACGAAATCATCAGTAGCCGGGTCGCTTTCGATGGCATAACCCACCGAGAACTTGTCTTGACCTTCGAAGTAAGACTTGGCATAAAAACTGAACCCGAAATCACCTGCAAATGTCAATTCGGGCGATATGAACCAGTCATCATTTTGCCCGTCCTCGGTATAATTTGCGCCAACGAAACTTGCCAAAAATTTTGCACCGGCGTGTGGCTGCAAATATTGATTGTCGGTCTGCGCCGGAGACACTGCCGACGGGTTAAAGGCGATATAGGCCATCTGCTCGGTCATGTTTGTGAACGATGCATTGCCAAACCCGTAGGTATATAGCCCGTCACCATCGATATAAGTCCAGTCAACCACGCCTGCCGGGTTTATTTCAAAGTCTTCACAACTTTCAAAACCTTCTTCGATTGGATCGGTGGTATTCCATGAGAACAGTACCGAAGATGTAGAACCGTTAACAAGTTCCACTTTCAAGTTTTCGGGAGCCACAATCACCTCCTTCAGCAAGTATGGGTCGGTATTATAGCTGTCATCGCTCGTGAAATCAACCGTCGTGTCGATGCCCTCATATCCAGCAAGGCTTATGGTTAGCCTGTAAGTATCCTTTATGAGATTGTCGAATGCGGCTGCACCAGTTCCGTCAACCACGGCAGTGTAATTGGCGGCATAGGTGTTGCCATTGAGCGTGACCACGGCACCTGTGGCACCTTCACCCTCGCTGTTCGACTTCACATTGACCACAACGCTCGAATACATATTGTGAGCCACCAGCGGCGAGAATGTAGCTTGCGACATCGTGCCATCGGGATATACCGTTTTTACGGCGTATGCATACATTCCAGCCTGCACCCCTGCAAGGTTGTCGGCAGCAGTCATGTTTGCAGCCTCGCTGGCATCAACAGACACCCAAGCAGCCTCATTGGCCTCATCGCCACTTTTCACGCGCCACACCTGATATGAGCAGAAGTCGGGCATAGTCGTGCCTTCGGCAAGCAGGCTCTCTTTGCCGCCGTTGTCGGCAAGGCGGTAACCGTCGGCGCGTATCATCAAGTTGCTGTGGATGCCACTATCTTCAATGAAATCAAATTCCCCGTTGGTGTAAGTGGCCGCAAACACGTGGGTTTTCTCCCTGAACGGATAAGAAAGGTCTTTGCCACCGTCAATACCTACACCCAGATAGCCATTGAAATAGCTCAATCCAACGACGCAACCATTAGGCGCAAACACGGTGTCGGGCAGCGTGTAGTTGTTCCATTGGTCGTCAACAGCCGGCACTTGCTCGGTGTAAAGCACTTCGCTCGTGGGATTACCTTCGGCATCGAGTGCAAGCACAAACACATTAATATAATAATGTGGGCCGCCTGCAAGCGTCTGGTACCAACTTACCGAGGTCAGTGCCATCGGCTCGCGGTAAATGGTTCCAATTACGGTGTACTCGTTACCATTCGATATGCCAAGGTTGCCGTTGAGCGTTCCTCCATCGGTGCGCAACGTAGTGACACTCGATGCTGCCTGCCATGCCACAGCCACATCGCCGTCACCGCCTTCGGCCGCCGACACGTTGACTGGCGCATACTGCAAGTATTCGAGCTTTATGCTGTCGGTTTCCACATCAGCGTCAACCACAGCCACATCAGTCACCTGTGTGGCAAACCATTCTTTGCCTACACTCAACTTGTAAGCCTCGGCCGACGCATACACGGTCTCAAACGCAAATGCGCCGTCGTCGCCAGTGGTTGTGGCATAGTCTTCATATCCCGTGAGGCTCACAGCCGCACCGGCAAGCGGTTTCCCATCGAGCGTGGAAACAATACCGCTCACGTTATACGAATGCAATTCCACCATATCCACGTCAAGCGTCACATTGGCACCATTTGCGATGCTCACTTCTCTCGTCACAGTGGCATAATCCTGTTTTGTAACGGTTACAGTATAATCGCCGTCAGGAACATACTTCAGCTCATAATTGCCATCGGCATCGGTCACAGCGGTTATGTTCCGTTCCACAATAGTCACCTCGGCCCCGACAAGCGGCTGCCCTTCGCCATCAGTCACTGTTCCGCTGATGTTGGCACCGGCACAGCGCATCTGCAACGTCACCGATGCCTTGTTGCCGAAATTCGTATTGCCATAATTTGCCGTCGTGGTGTTGAAAGAAAATTCAGTATAGCTGCTACCCCAGTAATACGTACCGCCAGGCTCGGTGGTCTTATAATAAGGATAAGTTATGCCGTTGTAATATGTCCTGTCGGGGAAATCATTGACCGTGAGTATGGCCAAGTTCTTGCCTTGCTCGAAATAGAATTTCTTTTGCAATTCAAGTTTTATTTCGTTGGTTCCGGCAGGAATATCCAAAGTGCCTTCATACACAAGAGTCATATCGGCCTCGGGTATCCATGTAGTGGCCTGCACCATATCGGTATTTGCCATATACACCTTTACCGGGATTCCAATCCTGTCGGCATCCATCGAGTTATCGACAACAAAGTTGAACGATTCCACTACGCCATCCTCCTTGCCAATCTCGCCGGGAGTATAAATATTGAGCGCAGCGGCATTGCTATTATACACGTCAAACAAGTAATAGCGATTGTAGCCTGCGACATCAGAGCCTATCTCAATGAAGTCGGCACTTCCCGCAGGCAGCACCTCCACTTCAATCACCTCCGATGCGTTGTCACCAGGAATTTCATCCTTGGCATACACCACTTCGGCATGCACGGTGACTGAGCCTTCAGCCTCGGGAGTCCAAGCCATTTCCACCGTCATCGTGGCACCAGTCTCAAGCGGTTCGTCCACACTGGCAGTTGCAAGCGTTGCGCCCAGCCCGTCTTTCAGCAGCACTTGGAAAGCATCGGCCACGTTTGCACCCTTGTTGCTTATTTCGGCTCTATATGTGTAGCTGTTACCTGCAACGGCATTTTTGGGACCTGACAGGCCAAGCATGGTCAAGTTATTGTCGGCTACTTCTTCAAGAGTAATGTCGGTGAGGTATGTATAATAGGTGCGAGGGTCGGAATAAATATAGAAACCTAAATTATATATACCATCTTCCTCTACCGAGAACGTGTATTCCATTACAGAGTAATCATACGACGACTCCGACTTCAATGACTCGTTTTCATAAAGCACTTTGGTCATATTCTCAACCTTTGTACCTTGTCCTATGAAAACTTTCATTTTGGCCGTAGTTTGGGTCTTTATAGCAAATGTTCCCTTATAGTTCTTTCCTGCTTCAAGCTCAAAGTCGTGCGATATAAGCCAGTCGTCCGATGGTGTTGTTGAATTGAAAGCATTGTTATATTGCATGCTGCCATACGAGTAGCCTTGTGTCCACGTGCGTCCGTCGCCGTCGGCATCAACCACAGTCCATGTTGCCACCTCTGCGGCATTGGCAAAGCTACAAGAATATGGCAGCTTGTTGCCTGGGCCGAGCACAGTTTCATCGCTTGTGGCAGTACCGCCTTCTCCTGCACGGGTAGTGGCAGTGATTTGATATGTATATGTTGCCACATCCTTTATCCCGGCATCGGTGCAAGTGGGTTCGGCAAGGTCTTCACCAATCGTCAGGCCGTCGGGCTGGCGCACCACGTCGTAGGTGAGCGTTGAACGGTCATACCAGCCGCCATTGGCTCCCGTTGCAGGGGCAGACCATGTTATTACAGCCTCATCGGGATGTGCCTTGGTTATTGTAACACTTGCAGGAACACCCGGCACATCTTCGCCCACAAATACAGTGGTATCGGTCACCACGCCACGACCTACTTCGTTAACAGCGGCCACCTCGTATGTTGCAAGCAATCCCGTTTCACCACTTATTTCATCAGTCCACGATGCGTCTTCTCCTGGTTTCATCCCGGTAAGCTGAGCCACAAGTTCGTCGTTGCGCCACACGTTCACGCTCTGTATCTGTTCAAGTGTTCCGCCACCAAACGCGGTGGTAGGGTTTACCCACCGCAGCTCGGCACGGCAAGCACCAGCAGGGTCGGGAGTGACTGAAAGATTTTCAACAGCCTGCGGAGTACCATCGGCCGAGGCCGTGAACGGCACATACAGTCCAGCTATCGATGCATCGCCCTGCGCCCCCATCGTAGATATAATTTGAGCAAGGCCGGTTTCAACATTTACCTTGCACAAGTATCCATCGCCTTCCAATGTGTTTGCCGCCCACCACAGCGTCTTGTCGGTGTGGTCAAACTCCATTGAATTGTCGGTATTTGGTTGCAACCCAGTCTCGCCTATTATGGTTTCGCGGCCCGTCACCTTGTCGATTGCCGCCAAATTACCATACTTGGTGATGCCATACAACTGGCCACCATACGAACAAGCAAGCGTAAAGTAAAAATTGCCAAGATCGGTCACCTTCACTGCACTGGCAGTAGCAAGGTCGATGGTATAAAGCGCACTGCTACCCGGTGCCCCTTCGCCTCCCATCTGCCCCGATATGGCATAACACTTGCCAGTGGAATAGTCGATAGTCATGTCGGCAATCTTGTTGGAAAAGCCTTCCAATGAACCAACCGACGTACTTTCACCAGTCTCAAGGTCGATGCGCAGCAATTCCTCGGCTTGCACCGTGGTGATTGCATAGCCATTAGATGCCGCATAATAATAACCATCATAGTAAACCCCGGCACTGATGTACTGCGACCCGAAGTCTCGAACCTCCACAAAGCTGGTCATGCCCGGGAATGGGAAACTCACTATGCGGTTTGCAGTCTTCTGCTGGTCAAACAACAGAATGCCGTAAGCCGTCGGCGATGTCGCATGGGCAGGTACCCCCACCGCACACATCAAAGCCAACATACACACTCTGAAAAACAATTTTCTCATTCTTTTCAATTTGTTTATATTAATAACCTAAAATCATGCTACTTATCACAGCATCCAAAGCCATAAAAATCAAGCAATTACATTCTTTTACTATAACATATCTTTCTGTATTGACAGATTATCAGTGCAAAATTATTAAAAAATGTTGACATACACGTGCTTATATTAATCATATTGCACCTTTATATTTTATTTTGGCACTTATGCCATACACACACGCATATATCTGTGTGATTTAACAAATAACAACAAAGGGCAGCAGAGCTGCCCTTTGTTGTTACAATTTTCTTAACGTATGGATACACTCCCCGTGAGTGGTATCACAGCTTATGAATGACTTTTATCATCTGTTCACCTATGCCTATGGTATAGCCGTGAGAGCAGAATACCACCCGGTTGAACGTATCACCGATTATGAATATGGGCAATGTGCTGCCACGCAACTTCATCTGTTCACGCAACTGCCGCTGAATGGCACCATCGGTGTCGATGCCGTAAGTGATAGTCGATGGCAATCCAGGGAATTCATCGGGATTGAACTTGCGGTATTGCTCCTCGCTCGGGAACAATAACACCATGCTGCGCCCCCATTGTTCAAACGCCTTGCTCATGGCGGCAATATCCTTCAGTGCATGGTTGGTAGGCTCCTGCCCCACTCCAAGTACGCCAACCACAAAGTAACCGCGTCCCGTGGTAGAAAGAATCGACCGTGGCAAATCGCCTCCGATGGGCATATAAGTCGATTCAGAATCGAAACTGCCTATCACCTGCACCTCGTCGCGGCTCTCGCGCATCACAAGTTCCACATTGGTAGTCTTTCCCGGCTCGATGGTGAAAAATTCCAAGTGCGAAAGCACCCCGCCATTAGCAAGCCGTGTACCGCTTACCATCAAGTAGTTGCCTGCATCGAGCGTAAGCCCGCCTTTTAACAGTTGCGACCACTTGGCACTCTCGGCATATCCCAGCAAGTTCAAGCGACCGTCATCGGTAATACGCGAAATAGTGAAATGGTCGTAATACTTGGGGTCGTCAAGCACCTTAGTGGCCTTGTAACGAGCTACAAGGCGGCCTGTCTTGGCCGTGCTTTGTTCCACGAGCTCAAAGTCAACATCGGTAGCACCGTTGTCGCCCATCAACTGCACCTTACCTGTCACATCGTCGATACGGGCAGGCAACCCCATGGCACGAGCCATTGCCACGAAGAATATGTCGCGGCTGTGGCGGTCGGCCACACGCGACTTCCACACGCCTATTGGCGTGATAGGCGCACCGCCAAGGTTGCACTGTGGGTCGATGGCAATGCTGTCGGCAACCCATGCCACAAGCCGCATGGGGTCGGCACGGAAACCATCCTGCATATCTTCGGAAACAACCGACTGTAGGAATGCCTTATACGGCGTAATCATCTCGTTGCTCACACGTGGGCAGCGCACATACCGGCTGAAAACCTCGTCGCCGTAGCCATCGAGGTGGCGTGAGTTAAGCAAATGGTCGTTAAGCACTGCAAGGCTCACGTCGTGCAAGTCCTTTTCGGCAACACCTTGCAGCAAGTCAATGCCTGCCGCTTTCTTCTCGTCAGTGTCGAGCGATGCAAGGAACTCGGCCAGCACTTGATGGTTGCCGCGTGATTCCACCATAATGCCGGCAACGGCATCAACAGGCTCAAGGCCATGCTCACGGGCAAACTTCTTGCCCATTTCACGTGTATAGAAAGTGGCTTCATAAGCACGGCGAATTGAATCCTCAAGCGCAAAACGGCGGTCGTTCTCGGCACGCTGCTCAGCGGTTACTTCGGGCAAGTTGGCACCTTCGGCCGGCGGCACTATGTCAAGGTCAAGCCCGTAAGTCTCGCCTGCCACCTTGTCGAGTGCTATGTTCAACACGCTGTCACGGCCAAACGACACACGGGCATACCCGAAACGTCCGCCATGCGAAGCCCACACCACCATGTCGCCCTTTCCGGCTGTAAGGAACGTCTTGCCGTCGGCATCGGTGTCCTTGGTAGCTACCGAATAAAATTCTCCATAGTTGTAAACCTTAAATTCCACCTTGGCTCCAGCCACCGGGCGGCCTGCGGTGTCGGTCACATTCACGTTGGCACGTGCCGTTGGCGCGTAATTGTCTATCACATTAATTTCGGTATATCGCGGAGTGCGGTACATCACCTCCTCGGGTCCCATGTAACGGCCAAACACCTTTGTGTGCATGAGCATACCGCGCGATGCAGGAGCATTGAACCACGCAAGGTTAAGCACTGGCTCGGGCTCACAGGCTCCTAAGAAGTACCACTTGCCATCAACCCATGCCTCAACCCATGCATGGTTGTTGTCGGTGTGTGCCCAGCGCGGCGTGTAAACCTGCCGTGCGGGTATTCCCACCGACCTAAGGGCCGAAACTGTAAAAGTCGATTCCTCGCCGCAACGCCCGTATGCCGTCTTAACCGAGGCCAACGGGCTGCTTGTACGTGCATCGGTGGGGCGGTAAGTCACTTTCTCGTGACACCAATGGTTAACTTCAAGCACGGCGTCACGCATTGAAAGCCCCTGCACTCGCTCCTTTAGTTCGGCATAGAACACCATGCGGCACGAGTCCAAATCCTCGTTGTTAACACGCACTGGCAGCACAAAGTGGCGGAACTCGCGCTCAGGAACGGTCTTGCCCCACGGCATCTCCTGCCGTGCCTGCAACGAGCAGTCGATGTTTTCAAGAAAATAATCTACCGAATGGTCGGCAATGTCGGCCATTGGCATATAAGCATACAGGAACTTCAACGCCTCGCGCTGCTCGGTGGAAATCTCCATCATGTCGATAACGTCGAAAAACTGCTTGCAAGGCACCGTGTCGCGCCGTGCCGCAAAGTCGGCCTCAACGGTGGCACGCTCCTGGCTATCGCCAATAAAATGATTGCCGCCGCACGAAGTGCACAATGCCAACGAAAGTGACGCGGCTGCAAAAAAATAGGTGAAGGTTTTCATAAATTATAACAAGGTATTAATTTGCCTACGAAGATAGCGTTTTTTATGCGATTATACGAAACTACGGCACCATAATTTGCCCACCGCCTCGGCAGTCAGCGGTCGAAACGTATAGAGTCGAGCGCACCCTTGATGCGTAGCAATTGGTCGCGTATGCCACGCAGGCGGTCAATCACCTCAACCCGTTTCGACACATTGTTGCGATTTCGGTTTATCTCGGCACGGGCGGCATCGATTTTCATACCTTTCTCTTTCACAAGGTAATGCACCAAGCGTACGTTCTCGATGTCGTGCGGCGTGTAATAGCGCGTGTTGCCGTCGCTGCGCTTGGGGCGTATTATGCTAAACTCCCGTTCCCAGTAGCGCAACGTGGTGATAGGCAAGTGCAGCATCTCGGCCACCTCTCCTATCTTGTAATATTTTTTTGTCAAGTCGTTATTTTCAGGCACAGGCATTATGGAATTGCTTTATATATTGCAAAAATACGAATAATGGAGTAATTTTGTGGGTTGATTTAGGGAAAAGTATGGCACAAGGGGCATAAGATGCGGCGCATCAAGCCATTGCACCCGTTTATGCCGATAATTATTGTGCCACAACGACACGAAAATATAAATTCACATATTATACACGTATGCTTACAGCAAAGGAAATAAGGGAATCGTTCAAAGATTTTTTCCGCAGCAAGGGCCACACCATAGTGCCTTCTGCTCCGATGGTGATTAAAGACGACCCGACATTGATGTTCACCAATGCCGGTATGAACCAGTTCAAAGATATTATTTTGGGGAACGTGACCCCTAAATTCCGCCGGGCGGCCGACTCGCAAAAGTGCCTGCGCGTGAGCGGAAAGCACAACGACCTTGAAGAAGTGGGACTCGACACCTACCATCACACCATGTTTGAGATGCTTGGCAACTGGTCGTTTGGCGATTACTTCAAGAAGGAAGCCATAGACTGGGCTTGGGAATACCTCGTTGACGTGCTCAAGCTCAACCCCGACAGGTTGTATGCCACGGTATTCGAGGGATATGCTCCCGAGGGGCTGGAACGCGACGACGAGGCAGCATCTTACTGGGAAGCCCACTTGCCCAAGGACCACATAATCGACGGCAACCGCCACGACAACTTTTGGGAAATGGGTGAAACTGGCCCGTGCGGCCCATGCTCTGAAATCCACATCGATTTGCGTAGCGACGAGGAACGTCAGCAGGTGCCAGGCCGCGACCTTGTGAACCAAAGCAACCCACTCGTGATAGAAATATGGAACCTTGTGTTCATGCAATACAACCGCAAGGCCGATGGCTCGCTCGAACCGCTGCCGGCAAAAGTCATCGACACCGGCATGGGATTTGAACGTCTGTGCATGGCATTACAGGGCAAGAAGTCGAACTACGACACCGACGTGTTTACACCGCTAATCCACAAGGTGAGCGAAATCGCCGGTATGGAGTATGGCAAAGACCCGAAAGTGGATGTGGCAATGCGCGTAATTGCCGACCACGTGCGCACAATAGCATTCTCCATCGCCGACTCGCAGCTGCCATCCAACGCCAAGGCTGGATACGTAATACGCCGCATCTTGCGCCGTGCCGTGCGCTACGGCTACACTTTCCTTGGCTTGAAGACGGCATTCATGTACAAGCTAATCGACACGCTCGACGAGTCGATGGGCGAGGCTTATCCCGAACTGCCGCAGCAAAGCGAATTGATAAAGCGCGTCATCAAAGAGGAAGAGGAGGCATTCTTGCGCACACTTGAAACTGGCATGCGCCTCATCAACAAGGTTATTGCCGACACCAAGGCCGCAGGCAAGACGGTGGTGAGCGGACGCGATGCCTTCGTGCTGTATGACACCTACGGGTTCCCCCTCGATCTCACCGAATTGATATTGAAGGAGAATGGCCTGACGGTTGACACCAACGAATTCCACGTGGAAATGGAGAAACAGAAACAACGCGCCCGCAACGCCGCTGCAGTGGAAACTACCGACTGGGTGGTGCTGCGCGACGGTGAATGCGAATTTGTGGGATACGACGTGGAAGAAATTGAAACCGAAATTTTGCGTTATCGCAAGGTCAAGCAAAAAAATTATGAATTTTACCAAATAGTCCTCGCCCGCACCCCGTTCTATGCCGAAATGGGCGGACAGGTGGGCGATACCGGCAAACTTGTCAACGGCGATGAAGTAATTGAAATCACCGACACCAAGCGAGAAAACAATCTTCCCGTACACATTGCCAAGAAATTGCCTGCCGACGTAACTGCAACATTCACCGCCGCTATCGACAAGGAGGCTCGCTTGGCCATAAGCTGCAACCACACCGCCACGCACTTGCTGCACGAGGCACTGCGCGAGGTGCTGGGAACACACGTGGAGCAAAAAGGCTCGTATGTGTGTGCCGGGTTTCTGCGTTTCGACTTCTCGCACTTCCAAAAGATGACCAGCGAGGAAATTCGCCGCGTGGAACAATTAGTGAACCGCAAAGTGCGCATGGCCATCGACCGCTGCGAATACCGCCACTTGCCCATCGCCGAGGCAAAGGCAATGGGTGCCATGGCCCTCTTCGGCGAGAAATACGGCGACGATGTGCGCGTAATCAAGTATGGCGACTCTATTGAGCTGTGCGGCGGCACACACGTGAAGAATACTGGCAACATAGGCATGGTGAAGATAATATCCGAGAGCAGCATCGCCGCAGGAATCCGCCGCATCGAGGCCATATCGGCTACAGGCGTTGAAAAGGCCATGTATGAGTTCCAAGACAGCATGGTGCAAATACGCGCACTGCTCAACAACACGCCAAACGTAATTGCGGCTGTGCAGCGTTCGATTGCCGAAAACGCCGGGCTGCGCAAACAGGCCGAGGAGTTCATGCAGGAACGCATAGCAAGTGTGAAGAAGGACGTTATGGCACATGCCAAGGTGGTACACGGCGTGACCGTTGTCACTTGTTTCGGTCCAAGACTTGCCGAGGTGGTGAAAGGCGTGGCATTTGCCTTGAAGGGCGAAAACCCGAGCGACTTCATATTCGTTGCCGCTACGCACGAAGGCGAAAAGCCCATGCTGACCGTTACCATAAGCGACAACCTTGTGAAAGACGGACTTAACGCATCTACCGTAGTGCGCGAGGCTGCCAAGCTGATACATGGCGGCGGCGGCGGACAGCCCCACTTCGCACAAGCAGGCGGCAAGAGCATCGAAGGCTTGTCGGCTGCATTCGACAAGATGCTCAAACTGCTGAATGCGAAAGAATAACCTACGCATACACAACAATAAAAATAAGCATCGGCCTCTGGATCTATTCCTTGAGGCCGACGCTTATTTTTATGCCTTGATAGGAATTCCTACTCGAAACCGACTAATACCGCCAACTTTACTTCATCGCCCGACAAATCTTCGTTATAGGCAACTCCCCATATCACACTAATGTCGTCGCCCATCTCCGAGAGGTATTGGCTCACGCCTTCCAAGTCGGCCATAGTGAAATTTCCGTCACTTGCTATGCCAATCCCAAGCATCAAGCTCGACGGATTCTTGCCGCCATGGGCAGCTATAAGGCGTGCAGATGCCTCTTTAAGCATCGAATACAGACTCGATGCCTTGCCTGAAACGGCAACACCATCCACCTCATTCATGCCATTTAATGCCATTTGCACATCGTTGTAATCAATCGACATGAGCTGGTTCCGAGCCATAAGGTTGGTTGTTATTATCTCACTTAGCTCCTCCTTCGAGGCAAGGCCGCCCACACGCCCGTCAAGCAGTGCGAGTACCATCTCTTTTTGCTCATTCACAACATCTTCGAGTTGCGAAAAAAGCTCATCTGTGTCGTTATTTTCCACTTTTATTTCACTGTTTATAATATTGTTTCATGCATGGGAAGTCTATGGTAGTGTCGGGCTGGCAAAAATCAACACCGTCGAATATGCGGCTGCCAGTTGGTTCAGGTTTAGCCGGCTCGACAACCACAAGCTTTGCATCTATGCCTTGCAGGCTCACGTCGAATTTGCCACCGTGATAACGGTAAATCAATTTTCCGCCGCCTAATTTCACCGATGCGTCAAGGTCGGTGATTTCGGCAGGCAGGCAAGGCTTAACCTCGACGACTCCGTTCATCAAGTCGGGACGGATACCTAAGAAGCACTGGTACCACACACGCAGCTGCTCCGAGTTGCTCCACGCTTGGAGGAATGTGCCGGAACGACCAGCCCATGCCTTGCCGGGGCGCGGATGCGCATCAGCATTCTCGCTAAGGCTGCCCACAGCCCCCTCGCGTAGAGCCTGGCGGTTCATATTACAAAACAGTTTCCAAGCCGTTTCCACCTGCCCATATTCAATCATGCGCTGCATGGCAATGCCATTGTTCCACAGCCACACGGTACCATTGTGGTAGGCATCATCCTTGTGGTAATGTCCCCAATTCTCGTGCTGTGGGTGAAATTGTGGGTCGTGTTGCTCAAGCGATGACACACCCCACGGGTAAACCAGTTGTTCCCACACACGGCGAGTAACACGTTGCTTGAACGTGTCGTCACTAATCAAGCCAAAGCAGAAAAGCTGATTGGGGCGGTATTGCAAGTCGGGCGAACCGTCAGCATTCAAGTGGTCATATATTAGTATGTCCTCCTTGTCGCAATAATCCTTCTCGAAATTCAGGGCAAGCGTGTCGGCCACGGCCTGCCATTTGGCTGCATGGGTATCATCGCCCATTAGTGCGGCCATACGGCTGCCTGCCAGCAATTGGCTGTGCCACAAGTATTGTATGTCGTTGGCACGGGTTCCACGCGGCGACCCAGCTATACCGTTGCGCTTCACGTCCATCCAAGTATCGGCATCGGCGTGGAGCAAATATCCTTTCTCATCGATGCTGTGCGCTATGCACTGGTCGATGCTGCGCACTATGGCCGGGTAAACATCTTCAAGGAAACCTCGATCGCCGGTATATTGCAACAACTCGTATGCCTCCATCACATAGCGCGGCGTTCCGTCGGTGGTGTTGTAGATTATGCTGTCGGGAGTAGCAAGGTTGGGAATGCGCCCGTAGGTGGGCGACTTAGGGTCACAATCCTGTAATTTGGCAAAGTCGGCCAGTATCTCTTCGGCACAATCGAATTGCCCAGTAACAAGAGCCGCACCTGGCATGGCAATGAACATATCTCGCCCCCAGTAGGAATTGAACCATGGCAACCCGGCATATATGCCACGCCCTTGTTGGTCGGTAATTAGCTGGTCCATAGTCAGCGTTATCCATGCCAATGAACGGTCAAGCTCAGGCAGGTTGGTATGCAACGGGGTGTTGTCGGCGAGCAGCCTGTTCATGCGCTCCTTTCTCTCGACAAGCAGCCTGTCGCCCTCTTGGCGGAACTGCGCTATAAGCGAGTCGCAACGGCTTTCAGTACCGAATGCAATCAAAAAGCCTCCAGCTGACGCAGGCGTGGTTAACCACCGTCCATCAAACCGAGCAGGCTGCGGCACGGCAGGCACTATTTTTATGATATTTGTATCGCTCTCTATGGGCGTGTAGCGCAGCGCATCACCACCTGCCACGGCATTTTTCAACAGCCTTTCGTCTATCGAAATGGCTATACTGTCGCCCTTAACGTCGGTTACAGCTATGCTAAGTATCTCCTTCTCATCCACCATTTGCAGCCGTTCAAAGGCTCCTCCCCAACGACGCGACAGGCAGTCGGGGGCTACAGTCACTTCACTCGCCTCTTTCCGAGACAGCGGCTTGCCATCAACAGCAAGCGTATAGTCGGAGAATATACGGCGCATGGCTATGTTCCAACCGGCAAACCAATCGTCGAAATTATCTTGATGGGTACGGCCATACCAGTAACCCGACTTCTTGTCGGTATAGGAATATTCACGGTTCTCATCGGGCGATACGGCCACGGCAAGTTCGTCAACCGATAGCGCATCGATTTCGCCGCCCTGCCCAGTGGCGCAGCTGCCCATGAACAGCAGTGGCGACATTAACAAAGTCAAATGTAAGTGTTTCATAGAGTTTATTCGGTATTTAGTTTTATAAGTTTCAAGTCATATACACAGGCTTACGTGCTGTGCGCCACCGCATTCATATACTTCGATTTGGCACACCAGCCCCTGCCTGCGTAATTGATGCGGCTACGCCAGCGATGTGTCGATTAGCTGCTTGCCTTCGCATCGGAATACCCGTCCCGGAAATCCCTCTATCAAGCGCAGGTTGTGCGTAGCCATGATAACGGCCGTACCGCCTTCGGCTATCTCGTAAAGCAGCGACACGATTTGCCGGCTTGTTTCAGGGTCGAGATTCCCGGTAGGTTCGTCGGCGAGCACTAATTGCGGGCGGTTGAGCAATGCCCGTGCTATTACTATTCGCTGCTGTTCCCCACCCGATAGCTCGTGCGGCATCTTATAGGATTTGTTCCTCATGCCCACGCTGCCCAGCACCTCGTCTATCCTGTCGTTCATCTCTCCACGGCCTTTCCACCCAGTTGCTTGCAACACGAACTTCAAGTTGTCATACACCGAACGGTCGGTAAGTAGTTGGAAGTCTTGGAACACTATCCCCATTTTGCGCCTCAACATAGGCACGTCGCGACGCTTAATGCGAGTCAGGTCGTAGTCGAGCACAGTAGCATCACCCTCTGGTATGGGAATTTCGGCATACATCGACTTCAGCAGGCTGCTTTTGCCGCTGCCTACGCGACCTACCAAATAAGCGAACTCGCCTTTCTCGATGCTGAAGGTCACATTTTTCAACACCACGAGTTCTTTTCGCAATATCTCGACGCGATTATAATCAACAATTTTTGTCATAGTCGGCTTTCTTTTTGTTATGCCTGTTATACAATGCCTCGGCAAGATCCTCTATGCGGCGGCCTTTGGCCGTGAGCAGAACTATGAGATGATATAGCAGGTCGGCACCCTCATACACGAGCCTTCCGTCCGAGCCGTTAGTCGCCTCGATTACAGTTTCCACAGCCTCCTCGCCCACCTTCTGTGCCATGCTGTTTATACCAGCCTGGAACAATGTGGTGGTGTACGACCCTTCGGGCATCTCTTGGTGCCGCTTTATGATAAAGTCCTGCAAAATGCTCAGGAACTCTATGCCCGGCTCGTTGTCGCCGCCAAAGCACGTGGCTGTGCCGCGGTGGCACACCGGCCCTTCGGGTTCAACTTTTATCAACAACGTATCATTGTCACAGTCGGTTTCTATCGAAACCACGTGCAGAAAGTTGCCGCTTGTTTCGCCCTTGGTCCACAAACGCTGCTTCGTGCGGCTGAAAAAGGTCACTTTGCCCGTTTCCACCGTCGTGCGGTAAGCATCCTCGTTCATGAAACCAAGCATCAGCACATTTTTGGTGCGGGCATCCTGTATGATTGCCGGGACAAGCCCATTCATTTTATCGAAATCCAGTGCCATTCTACTTTCATTTTTATGATATTGCAAAGTTATATTTTTCCGCCGAAATGGCAAGCCACGTAACTATCTTATAAAACATTGCTTCATTAAAATATTCGGAACAAGTGATAATATAAGCTGTTACGGAGAATTTAATTAACTTTGCAATTAACGAAACGAATAGCAGAACTGTAATGAACAAGAAAGAATATGCGAGAGCCAACAAGGAATGGTTGGCACAAAAAGCTACCGATGAGGGCGTGTTGCCGTTGGTAAAAGGTGTTTACTACAAGGTGCTTGCATCGGGCGATGCCACAGGCAAAAGCCCGATGACAAGAAGCGTGATCATGGTACACTATACCGGCTGGACTATCGACGGCAAGCAATTCGACAGCAGCCGTGGCAGTGTGCCATTGGCAATAAGGCTCAACGAGCTTATCGAGGGGTGGATTGTTGCTCTAGCACAGATGCGAGTAGGAGACCGCTGGGAGGTATATATTCCTGCCGAGATGGGGTATGGAAATTTCTCTCAGCCTGGCATACCGGGAGGTTCAACGCTCATATTCGATATTGAACTGATTGGAATTGCATGATAATAAAAGGAATATTGCCATGATAAAGATTTATGGAATGGAGACTTGCCCTGATTGTACTTACGTCGAAAAACAGGTGAAAGGTGACGGTCGGTATGAGGTAATTGACATTGGCCGCAATGTTAAGGACTTAAAAGAGTTCTTGCGATTGCGCGACAGCAGCAAGGCTTTCGACGAGGCAAAGAGGCAGGGAGCCATAGGCATACCTTGCTTTGTGCTTGAAGATGGCACTGTGACGTTTTCTCCCGAAGATGCCGGGCTACAGCCACGACCGGCGGTAACATCTTGCAGAATCGACGGCACTGGTTGCTGAATATGGCAAAATGACGGCATCGCCGCCAAAGCAATTTGGCATGCGCTTGGAACAGTGTTATTAAACATATTTTCAATATTTATGCGATATTATTTTTACTATTTAATCTTTTGATATATATTTGCAATAGCCAATTCTTATTGGCAGTGGCTACATGATAATGGTCTAAACAACTTTAAATACATTAACTAAACAAATTCAATTTTAATTCCGGATGAAAAGAATTTATACTTTCGGCAACGGCAAAGCAGAGGGTCGCGCCGACATGAAGAATCTTCTCGGAGGGAAAGGAGCCAATCTAGCCGAGATGAACTTGATTGGCGTGCCTGTTCCGCCGGGCTTTACTATTACCACCGAAGTTTGTACCGAATACAATGAACAGGGAAAGGATGCCATCGTCGCCCTGCTTAAAAACGATGTGGAAAAAGCCATTAACCACATTGAAGAACTTACCGGAAACAAATTTAACGACAGCGAAAACCCGCTGCTCGTATCTGTGCGTTCGGGTGCAAGGGTTTCGATGCCGGGTATGATGGATACTGTACTCAACTTGGGCATGAACGACCACGTGGTTGAAGCTCTCGCCCGCAAGTCGGGTAATCCGCGTTTTGCATGGGATAGCTACCGTCGCTTTGTGCAAATGTATGGCGACGTGGTACTTGGCATGAAACCGAAAAACAAGACCGACATCGACCCATTTGAGGAAGTAATGGATGGCGTTAAGGCAGAAAAAGGGGTGAAACTTGACACAGAACTTGACGTTGAAGACCTCAAAAAACTCGTCAAGCTGTTCAAGGCCGCCGTACTCAACGCCACAGGCCACGACTTCCCCGAAAGCGCATGGGATCAGCTGTGGGGCGCAATATGCGCAGTATTCGACAGCTGGATGAACGAGCGCGCAATACTTTACCGCCGCATGAACCAAATCCCCGAAGAGTGGGGTACTGCCGTGAACGTGCAGGCAATGGTTTACGGCAATATGGGCGAAACGTCGGCAACAGGTGTTGCGTTCACGCGCGACGCTGCCACTGGCGAAGACATATTCAACGGTGAATACCTCATCAACGCACAGGGCGAAGACGTGGTTGCAGGCGTGCGCACTCCGCAGCAAATCACCATCGAGGGTTCGCGCCGCTGGGCCAAATTGCAAGGGATAAGCGAGGAAGAACGTGCCTCGAAGTATCCTTCGCTCGAAGAATCGATGCCCGAATGTGCAAAGGAACTCATCGAGACCCAACAAAAGCTCGAAGACCACTACAAGGATATGCAAGACCTGGAATTTACCATCCAAAATGGCAAATTGTGGTTGTTGCAGACACGTAACGGCAAGCGCACAGGTGCCGCCATGGTGAAGATTGCCATGGATATGCTCCGTGCCGGTATAATCGACGAAAAGACTGTGCTCCGCCGCATGGAACCGCAGAAACTCGACGAGTTGCTCCACCCGGTATTCGACAAGGCCGCTTTGCAGACGGCCAAGACCGTGGCCAAGGGCTTGCCCGCATCTCCGGGTGCCGCTACCGGTCAAATCGTATTCTTCGCCGACGATGCCGAGGCTTGGGCAGAGCGCAAGAAGAAAGTCATAATGGTGCGTCTGGAAACTTCGCCCGAAGACCTTCGCGGCATGACCAAGGCTCAGGGCATCCTTACAGCTCGCGGCGGTATGACTTCGCACGCAGCTGTTGTGGCTCGTGGCATGGGCAAGTGCTGCGTTTCGGGTGCTGGTGAAATAGAAGTAGATTACAAGGCTCGCACCGTGACAATGGGTGGAAAGGTGTTCAAGGAAGGCGACTGGATTTCGCTCAACGGCAGCACCGGCGATGTATATGAAGGACTCGTTTCGACTGTCGATGCCGAACTTTCGGGCGACTTCGCAGCTATAATGAACCTTGCCGACAAATATACCAACGTGTTTGTTCGCACCAATGCCGACACTCCGCGTGATGCCTTGGTTGCTCGCAAATTCGGTGCCCGTGGTATCGGCTTGTGCCGCACCGAACACATGTTCTTCGAAGGCGACCGCATCAAAGCAATGCGTGAAATGATTATCGCAAAAGACGAAACAGGCCGCCGCATAGCCCTTGCCAAGCTGCTCCCGATGCAGCGCAGCGACTTCGAGGGTATTTTCGAGGCAATGGACGGTTACGGTGTCACGATACGCCTGCTCGACCCACCGTTGCACGAATTTGTTCCTCATCAACTTGCCACACAAAAGGAACTTGCCGAAGAAATGGGCCTTACCATCGAAGAAGTCAAGAGCAAGTGCGACAGCTTGGAGGAATTCAACCCAATGCTTGGCCACCGCGGTTGCCGATTGGGTAACACTTATCCCGAAATCACCGAGATGCAAGCCCGCGCAATCATCGAGGCCGCACTCAACGTGAAGGCTCGCGGCATCGACGTTCACCCCGAAATCATGGTTCCGCTCGTGGGCGTAGTGAAGGAATTGCAAATGCAGGCCGACATCATCAACCGCACAGCACAAACCGTGTTTGCCGAGCGCGGTGAAACTGTTCCTTACAAGATTGGTACTATGATTGAAGTTCCGCGCGCTGCCCTCGTGGCCGACCAAATCGCCACTGTGGCCGACTTCTTCTCGTTTGGTACCAACGACTTGACCCAAATGACATTCGGGTACTCTCGCGACGATGCTCCTAAGTTCTTGAAATTCTACAAGGAACTGGGCATCATCAAGACCGACCCGTTTGAAGTGCTCGACCAGGAAGGCGTAGGCCAACTCGTGGCAATGGGTACCCAAAAGGGTCGTTCGACCAAGCCAGAACTCAAGGTGGGCATTTGCGGCGAACATGGCGGCGAACCGTCGTCGGTTAAATTCTGCGCACGCCTTGGCATGAACTATGTATCGTGCAGTCCGTTCCGTGTACCCATCGCACGCGTAGCTGCGGCTCAGGCTGCCGTAGAGGAGTAATGTCCTGTTAGCTTTTAGGATAGAGATTTTTAGGGCGGTAGGCTTTTGCTTTGCAAAGGTTTACCGCCTTTGTAGGAAAATAGAATTTGCATAAATTTATGAAGACAAGAGAAGAACTTATCGATGAATTGCTCGACTTGGCATTTGCCGAGGACATAGGCGACGGCGACCATACCACGCTGTGCTGCATCCCAGCCGACGAAATGGGCAAATCGCATCTTGTGGTAAAGGAAGAGGGCATATTGGCCGGCGTGGAGATTGCGCAAATGGTATTCAGCCGTTTCGACAAAGACTTGAAGATGACCGTTTTCATCGGTGACGGCGCACACGTGAAACCTGGCGACATAGCATTTGAAGTCGAGGGAAGGGTACAATCGCTGCTGCAGACCGAGCGGCTCATGCTCAATATCATGCAGCGCATGAGCGGCATTGCTACGGTCACGCACAAATACATGGAGGAACTGAAGGGACTGAAAACCAAAGTACTCGACACCCGCAAGACGACTCCCGGAATGAGACTGCTTGAAAAGGAGGCCGTGAAGATAGGCGGCGGAATGAACCACCGCATAGGCCTATTCGACATGATTCTGCTCAAGGACAACCATGTGGACTTTGCAGGCGGCATAGCCAATGCAATCAACAAGTGCCACGACTACTTGAAACGCACTGGCAAGGACTTGAAAATCGAAATAGAGGTACGCAACCTCGACGAATTGCAGCAAGTGCTCGACCTTGGCGGCGTTGACCGCATAATGTTCGACAATTTCACGCCCGAATTGACCAAGAAGGCTGTGGAAATGGTTGGCGGACGGTATGAAACCGAGTCGTCGGGCGGCATCACTTTTGCCAATTTACGCCAATATGGCGAATGTGGCGTGGATTATATATCGGTAGGCGCATTGACGCACTCGGTTAAAGGACTTGACATGAGTTTCAAGGCTTGCTGACAAGCCTCTCCCCTATCGCATCAATCAATGTGGAAACATGGAACCCGGCAAACGATGGAATAATCATGTCGGGTTCCATCGTTTTAAGAGTATCGGCAGGCAAGGTAGTTGACAGGGCCACAAGGTAGGCTCCAGCAGCCTTGCCGGCTTTTATGCCATTGATGGAATCTTCGAACACCACGCAACGCTCGGGCTGCAGCCCTATCAGCGAAGCCCCCTTTTGGTAACATTCGGGAGCAGGTTTTGGACTGGAAACCATTTCGCCGTCAATCACAGCAGCAAAATAAGGCCACAACTCGGGGTGCAGGCGTTGCAAGCGTTCCATCTTTGCGCGTGTGCTGCTGGTGACTATGGCGCATGGCACACCGGCTGCCTGTAATTGTTGCAAGAAGTCGATAACACCGGGGAATATGTTCAGTGGCATAGTGTCTTCAAATCTTTCGAGGCGAGTCAGAATATCTTGCCTCACCGATTCGGAATTGTAATATTTGCTTAAAATCACTGGCAATGTAGAACCCTTTATTTTCATCGAGTAACCCGGTATTCCCGTCGGGTAAATCGCCTCGATGCCGTCCCAAAAAATTGAATATTGCGTTTCGCTGTCGATGATAACACCGTCAACGTCGAACAGGCAACCCCAGTTTCCCATATATAACATAATATTTGTGTTATTCCTTAATCCTTATCACGCGTATTCCCGTGCAATTGCGGTTGCGCCGCAGCGATTCTTTCAAGTCATCTTTTTCCAGCACAACTTCCTTTTTCGCCGAAGACGCATATAGCAAGTGAAACACACCTTTTTCATCAGCCACTATTATCGCCATGTGCGAAACGTCGAGCCCGTCGGTTTTAGTAACCAATGCTACTATATCGCCAGTTCTCAACTTATCGGTCACCTTGTCGGAACCGACAGAATTCTTGTTGATATACGGAAAACGGTGCGAACGGTAGGCTATCTCGAATGATTTCAGCCTGGCGTATGCGGCACTGTCGGCGAGAGCCGGGTACAGGTCGCGATGCGAGGTCATATAATCAAGCGTCTTGGTTTCATAGCGGGTGCCTGGTATCGAGGAAGTAATCTCCGTCAAAATGCCACGGTGCGAATTGTCTATAATCCAGTCGCTCACATAGTGCAGCCGTCCGGCATACCCGTCGATTTGGCCGCCACGGTACCTTATGTCTTCGAGGTTGTTTGCATAGTCCCTCCATGAATACCGGCCATTGAGAGTGGTGCGTGTGAGCGCATACAGCGTTTCCACAAAAGTGGTGCAATCGAGCTGTTCTATGTTTATTGTGAGCTGTTCCTCGCCGTCACATTCAAGCGTGTGCGCCACGTAGGGAGTGCCTATCAGCTCCTTTCCATAAAACTCCATCAAGTCGCCAGGGCTGGAAATATTGCTGTCATAGCCCTTTTTCAGCAGTTGGTTGATTATGGTGGTGTCGTTCCCGCAATGGAAACGCATCCATTGCTGTGATGCGGCATTTGCCGATGCGAATGTGGATAACAGTAAAAGTGCGGTAGCAAGGAATATTTTTTTCATGTTTGGTTTTAAAGAGCTTAGTAATCGCCTACGAAGTTACTAAAAATAAATCAGAAAACGCTAATTTATGGCTACCATTTACGCCTTAATCATGGAAACGAGTTCCATGATTAAAAATTAGGCTGCTTTAATGTTCAACTATAACATATCTCCTTTTGGATATGGCACTATGGACAGAACTAATCACTCCCCCATTGTGACTCATACTTATAGCAGGTGGCTAAACAGCTATTCCGCACAAAAAAAGAGGAACTTTGTTAAAAAAGTTCCTCTTTCTTCGTGTGGGCGTTGACGGATTCGAACCGCCGACCCTCTGCTTGTAAGGCAGACGCTCTGAACCAGCTGAGCTAAACGCCCTATCCTTTTCGGTTTTGCGTTGCAAAGGTACGACTATTTTTCGTATCTGCAAATTTTTTACCACATTATTTTTTTAAAATTATCTATCCACACACATAATCACCGTTGAGTGGTGTAAGATGGCAACAGGCGGCCAAGCAAGGCATCGGCAAGCAATGCACCTTGCAATTCATAGCCAATTACCTGGCAATGAACATGGTCGCGGCTACTCAACAGTCCATTCTTTAGCCATAGGCGCGATGAGCCTTCACCGCCTGCAATCTCATACAAATCCCATACTGGAATGTGTTTATCTCGCCCATATTTCATTATCACATCCCTCACACCAGCCACCCGCCTGTTAACGGCATACCGCGACCGCCTCAAGCGACGCTGGCACTCCATAGGCGTGGTCAACATAAACTTCGCATCGGGATTCGACGCTTTCAACGATGTTATGAGCCTGTCGATACTGGCATATATTTCGCTATCGCTGCTACGTCCAAACGCCTCGTTTGTACCAAACGACAATATAATAAGGTCAGGGGCAAGCACACGCGTCTGCGCGGCAAAGTCCTCTATCTTCAGGTAATCAGCAAAGCAGGCACCATTGTTGCCGATAGCATTGTATATCACGCCAGAACGGTCGTTGGTAAGGTACGCACCATAAAAAGTGCCGCCCACATCTACCCTTAAAGTTGACGACTGCACCTCGGCGGCTATGTCATAGCCGGTCGCATATTCCGACAACTGCACGCCAGGCAACGGACGGCCACCATCGACGTATGCCGTATCACACATCTTCGACGGAGAGTGCAGCAACGCCACGCGGCTGAACAGGCTATCATCGCCATGCAAAGTCACCGTGAGCCGTCTCTTCCGATTCTTAAACGCCACTCCTATTCCAGTCACGCCAGGGGTTATGCCATTGCTCCTTCTTGTAAGGCGGCACCGGGCCACGGGGGGCGCATCGGCCGAAAGCGAATAATTGTCGGGCTGGTTGGTGCCTGCAAGCCGCAACGCCGCAATGCACCCACGCCCCCCGTTTCCGAGCTGCTGCTGTAGCAGGCGACGAGTGACCGAAGTCATGAAATCGGCTTGAATATGGGAGTCACCTATGTGCAATATGTTGAATTTCCGCCCATCGGGCAATACGAGGCTGTCGATTTTCCTTTCAAGGCAACTCCAGTCATCACCATTCATCTCTATATTATTAATGTCGGTGCGAATGAAATCCAGTTCCTGCGCACCGGCCTGCCGTGCGGCAAGCAGCACCATCAATATGCCTAAAATATATGTGATATTGCGCATCTCAAAAAACAAATTTGTCGCAAACTTACTAAATTTCGGCGGTTTGCGGCTTTAAAAAACATAAAAAACTGCTTACGGAGAAAAAGGCGGCGTTTCACAACGTCGCCTATATCCAAACTACTATGGTAAAGCGTGTTTATATTTCGTTTTGTTTAATCTGTTCGTCATTTTCTATCGCTTGCGGCAGTTGCACGATAACCCGCCATCACACTTGCGCCTATACACAATTGCGCGGAATATCCGAAAAGCCAACAGCCCGAAAACTGCCACAAGTACCAGTATGGTAAATATCTCTTGTACCATCTCACTATCTTGAAATTTTTCACATTGCAAAATTACACTGCCAGCCCGACACCGGAAATACCCATTTGTGGCGTTTTTTCGCGCGCACAATTAGCCACTAATGGGGATAGCACACAAATTCCAATTGGCGTAACTTTGCACCGAGAACAAAAATGTGAGGTTTCTGCTGTTTAAGCCAATATTGCTGCTCGGCACAAAAACAAATGAATTTGTTTGTTCTGCTCTCGCCTTGCACTACCTTTGCAAAAAAACACCAAGACATGCCTCACAGCCCATACAACCAACACAAACGACAAGACGCAATGAAAAATTTACTGTTTGACGAGAATATGAAGATGGCAAACCTCATATTAGTCAATCCGGGCCTAATACTGCTTTTGCCACGGTTCAATATCCCATTGGGATTTGGCGACAAAAGCGTGAAAGAAGTGTGCTCGGGGCATGGCGTATCGACCGACTTTTTCCTATTGGTGTGCAACATCTACACCATCGACAATTACGTACCTCCACTTGAAAAAGTACTCGCCACCGACATGGGTATGCTCAACTGCTACCTTGAAGCATCTCACAGTTACTACCTCGACAGGCGGTTGCCGCACATTGCCAACCACATAGCCAGAATGACAGCCGAAATGGACTGTCGCATGGGCGGTGTGCTGAAACGGTTCTTCGAGGAATATAACAATGAAGTTGTGGCTCACTTCAAGTATGAGGAACAATATGTGTTTCCCCACCTCAAACGGCTGCTTGCCGGAGAAACCGACCACAGTTACCGCATTTCGCAATACTCGCCAAGCCACACCAACATCGAAGACAAATTGGACGACTTGACGCAAATCCTGTTCAAATACCTGCCCGAGGAGGTTAAAGCCTACGAGACAATAGGGGCAATGTTCGACATACTGCAACTGTCCGAAGACTTGAAAAAGCATTCTTTGATTGAAGAAAAAGTGCTCATACCATACGTCGAGCATTTGGAAATGGAGGCCGAACGATGAAATTGAAAATATTGATAGCCGAGCCGTCGCTCATAATCACCGAAGGGCTACGGTGCATACTGCACGATGACCCACGGTTTGAAATCTTGGGCACTGCCGATGACTTGCCCCTGCTCCAAGAACGCCTTGCGGCACATCACCCCGACATTGTGATAATCAATCCGGGGCTGCTGCCATACGCCGCACAGTCGCCAGCCAATGCCGAATTGCCCGAAGGAACATTCTCGGTGGCCATAGTTTACCAATACTTTGAACCGGCATACTTGAGAAATTTCGATGCAGTAATCGACATACGCGACAGCAAGCACAATATAATAGCCACACTGACCGAACTTGACCACGAAACGAGCAATAAACACGACAGCCAGCCAGACGCACAGGAGCTTACCAAGCGCGAACGCGACATACTCGTGCTCGTGGCCAAAGGACTAATGAGCAAGGAAATAGCCGACCAACTCAACATCTCGATACACACCGTCATTTCGCACCGCAAGAACATAACCAAAAAGACGGGAATAAAATCGGTAGCCGGGCTTGCCGTGTATGCCATGCTCAACAATCTGATGAACGACCCGACGACACCCGAAACACCACCACATGGCGGCAACGTTGTATAAAAAATGCGGCAAATGCCGCACGGCTATTGCATATTAACGGCAAATTTCTTAACTTTGCACCGCAATTTTGGGCGACAAAGGCTTACGCCTGCCGAAACTGGCTCCACCCGATTGCACCACACACGTATTGGGATTGCCCATGGCTGCGTAGTCGGGAAAATGATGCTAAACTCCCGAGAAACAGACCATGAGGTGGATTGAGCGGCTGCTGTGCCGTTGCGCTATTACTTCTCCATAATTTCATGCGCAACCGAAAAAGGCACTGAGAGCAGTCGTCAATATGTTGTTGTGTGCAATTAAGTGATCGCCGATTTGGAAACCACAGCGCAAATCACTACCTTTGCCCCCGAATTTGAGAGAATTAAACATTACGAAACAACAAAAAATAGAGAAATACAGCCATGTCAAAAGTTTGTCAAATCACAGGCAAAAGGGCGATGACCGGTAACAACGTATCGCACTCTAAAAGAAGGACAAAGCGTAAATTCAATGTAAACTTGTTCTCAAAGAAATTCTATTGGGTGGAACAAGACCAATGGATTCGCTTGAAACTGTCGGCAGCTGGTCTGCGACTGATTAACAAGATAGGTGTGGATGCCGCTCTTAAAAGAGCCGCAAAAAAAGGTTATCTAACTCAACTTTAATAATTTGAAACAAAATGGCAAAGAAAGCTAAAGGCAACAGGGTACAAGTTATACTTGAATGCACCGAGCAAAAGGCAAGCGGTGTGCCAGGAATGTCGCGCTACATCACCACCAAAAACCGCAAAAACACCACTGGCCGGTTGGAATTGAAGAAATACAACCCCTACCTGAAAAAAGTAACTGTTCACAAAGAAATTAAATAACAACTCTGACTCATGGCAAAGAAAACCGTAGCAACCCTGCAAAAGGGCGAAGGACGTACTTACAGCAAGGTCATCAAGATGGTAAAATCGCCTAAGACCGGTGCTTACGTCTTCAAAGAGGAGATGGTTCCCAACGACCAAGTGCAAGCCACCCTCAACAAGTAAAAACGAAGATAATAAATTTTTCCTAAATAACGATTTCGGCACAAGGCCTCGACAGCCCTTGTGCCGAATTTATTTTGCACATCACCGCTCTGTGCACTGCCACGCAATGTTTGGCATAGAGACAGTGTCGTCCTGTCCACCTGCACATTCGGCTATGATACCATTAGCGGCATACCATTCATGGCTGTGGCGGAATATAAAATAATAGAGAACTGCTAGCATTTATTTCTGCTGCAGTCCTCTATCGCTGAAGTATGTGCTTCATGCTTCATTCAAAATAATACAGGAGTACCCCCCTGCTCATTCCGAATGAGCCTTCACGCATTCATTATTTTACTATTACCTTTTCGGCTTGGCGGTTGCCAGCGGCATCGGTAGCTACAACTATATAAATTCCCTTTCCGACAATTCCAGCCTCTATCAACTCGCCATCGGCATTGGCTACCATTGCTCCGCTCATCGAGTAAACCTCGATATGCAATGCCGATTTTGCGACAATATTGCCGTCATAGCAATAGATGTCAATCCCGTCGCCGCCAGCAGCAACATTATTCACACCCGATACTTCAAACGCATACGTGTCGCTCAAGCCATCGATTTCCGCAGTTATCTCAACACTGCCTTCACCGTAGCAATATACCGTGGCAGTAGCCTTGTTTCCATCAATGGCAACGCTTATCACTTCTGCCACATCCATGTCACTCGATGTGAACACTACGCGGTCGGCAGTAGTTCCCTCTACCGTGGCAACTATTTCAATCCAGCTGCCTGGGAGCATACTGCCCGATGCTGTCACGGTGATGCCTGTTGCCCGTTCCTCGAAGAATAGAATTGGCAGTGAGCCAGCAACCTCTTTCCAAGGCGCTGCGGCACTGGTGCCGTATGCAAAACCAAGGGTATATGTGAAGAAATCGGTATCGGCTGCATCGGGTGCCACATCGGCACCATCTACCGATGCTGCGTTGCTACTTGCAACCGTAGAACCGTTCAATTCCATACTCGACAGGGCATGATTGTTGACAAGTCCCGACTCGGTGCGATGTTCTTCTCCCTCCATGTATTCCTCATCGGCGATTGTGAAACCAATTATCCGCCCGACAGTAGCAATCGGCTCATCACCTGCTGCGGCAGGCGTCTCAATCGATTCAAGTGCAGCAAAGCAATTTTGTATCGAATAGTCGCATACATCGGTGCCAGTCCATTTCGAGTCAATCATACCAGCTATTCCGCCCACATTGTAATTGCCATACCAGTCGCCCTCGGTGGCGACTATGCTACCAGTGGCATAACAATTGCTTACGGCACTCACATAGCCCGTAGGCGAGTCCTCATTCTCGGAACTGCGATTCGTCGAACCCACAATGCCGCCTATGGTATTTCGGCCTGTAAGTTGCATATCGGCATAACAATCCGATACTGACGAACCAGTACCTCCCGAGCCGAGTATGCCGCCAATCTCGCTGTCGGCATTGATTGTGCCACTTGCCCTCGAAGCCGTTATCGACGCACTCGTGCGAGTCTCGCCCACCAATCCGCCGACACCGACTGCCGACGGGGCATCAATGAGGATGCCATTGACCGAGCACCCCGAAATCGAAGAAAATACGACAAGCGACCCCGCGATACCACCAACGTAACCAGCAAATTCACCGTCGGCACTGATTGTGGCATTGTTCACGTGCACGTTGGTCACCTTAGAGCCAGTTCCACCACTGGCTACATAACCAGCTACTATACCGGCGTTCATGCAGTCGGCAGTAAGATTCAGCACCGCATTGTTAAACGTAAGATCCTTGATAGTCACATCAGTGTCATAAATTTCATAGAACAAGCCCGAATACATCTCGCTACCGTTAATCGAAAGATTGTCGATGCTGTAGCCACGACCGTCGAGCGACCCTCTGAATTCCTCGATTGGGCTGAAGTCGCCATAGAAACTACTCATGTCCACGTCTTTGCCAAGGGCATAGTGGGCATTAGGTGTATTGCGCACCTGGTCAAGGTCGCCAGGCGTGTTTATGATATACGGGTCTTCGAGCGTGCCTGAGCCTCCGCCTTCAAATTTCGTAAAAGGCAATGCATATACATCGACGGTGTATTCAAAATTGTCGTTCACACGCACTACAAACAGATGCACGTTGCCGCTTGCGTTGGCATTGCTCAAGTAGCCGAAGTTGTATGCGCCCTTAACAGGGTCGGAGCCGAAACGGCGAATTATCTCGCCATTGTCGTTGGCTATGCACAGCGAGCTTTCGGTAGAACCGTCATCAAGTTGGGTATTGGCTATGAAAATATATTCATGCAAGTCATCGGTATTGAACAGGTAGGGATTCAACGAACCCGACACAAATTGGTGAGACGCAAACAATCCGTTGGTGCCGAGGTTAATGTTCACAAAATGGTCGAGCGAAGTGTCGATGTTATACCATCCTATGCGAGTCACGATGCCGCCATCCTCGCCATAAATTCCGTCGCCAAGCCCAAACACATATTGATAGGTATTCCTAACCGGGTAACGGTCGAAAGACGTCGAAAGCAGGTTGCCGTCAAGCACCCCCGGGAACGTGGTCACCACTTCGCAACTTGGCAGGTTCACCATCTGTATGGCTTCGTCGTTGCCGTTGCTACCTCTCATCAATGCCACCTGCACAGGTTGCCCATCTATGTCGCTCAGCTGTTTCCATAATGTCACGCCTTCGCCTATAACTGCTATGCGCTCGCCATCCTCGTCATACACGTCGAAGTTATACACAAACGAATCATTCGACACAATATAGTCGTAACGGGTTATGATAAAATTGAACCGTTCGTCGTCACTATACGTGCCGCGGCACAAGTCATCGTAGGAGAAATAACCGAAGGTGTACATCGTGTACAAGGCATCGCCGCCAGAATTTGTCACCGGCACACTCAGCGATGCCACCTCTTGATACTCCCCATCATACACTTTTACAAGGTAGTTATTATCGGGAGTCATTTCCATTTCGTAATTGTCACCATATTGCATATACGGTTTCTCATATTGCGAAATTACGAAATATGGCTCGCCGTCGATGAAATATACGTTGGCATACGGGCCGTCGCTATAATAAAGATTTTCTGCCGGGATGGCAAATGTGTGTTCTACCGTTGGCGTGTATTCATTGGCATACGATGCCGGGGCGTATATGTTGACATTGACTGTCTCTACGCCGTCAACCGTCTCGGAATCAACAATCATGTAACGCTGGTAGGTACTGAAATTGGCCGTTTGGCTGAAATACTGAGCCGACTCTCCGTCATACATTGCAACCTGTGTTCCATCGAGCGAATAAACCGCTATCTGCCCGGTGATTACGTAATCAATTATACGGTTCAGGTACACGGTTACTTCATATTTACTGTCGTTGTTGAAGAAGTTCGAGGTTATTTGCCCAAATACCTGCACGTCGTTAACTTTCCAGTCTTCGGGAATACTGATGGTGAACTTGCCCACTTCGGCACTCGTAAAGTCATAAATGGTTATCTCCGATGTCTCGATATCGCTAAAAGTGCCTTCCCTTATGGTATTTTCTTGGAAACAAAGCCATTCGTTGCCGTCGGGGCCTTTCAATGTTCCCCACACCGATGCCGGGCCTATGGTATTGCCATCTTCCGCCACCTCCCTTGTACCGTTTCCGAAGTCTCGCAACTGCCCCCCAAATATGTTAGCATTGGAGCGAGACACTGCGGGTATCGACAAAAAGCTTGGATTCCCTTTCAATCTCTCCATGGTCGCCTTGTCAAGGTATTCCGCTGCCGACGCACTTTCGCCGACAGCAACCGACGCAAACAACAATACTGCGCCAATTAAACTTGTGTAATACTTTCTCATTTTATGAACAATTAAAAAATGTGATTAAAAAACAAACCGTCCGCAAATATAATACTTATTTACAATAATACCATTAAGAATATAAAAAAATATCAACATATCATGTTTTAATTAAAATATGACATCAGTAAAATTTTCGTATTTTGTTAATACGGACGGCGGCTTGGTAGAAAAAACAAATAAATTTGTTTTGTTCTACGCTCGCCTTGCACTACCTTTCGATAACGTAGGCGGCGGCTTGGTAGAAAAAAACAAATAAATTTGTTTTGTTCTACGCTCGCCTTGCACTACCTTTGTAATAAGCAATCCGCCTACCACGATGGTCGGCGGATTGCTTAATAAACATCTCAAACCGCAATAATTAATTATGGAAAACATTTTCGACGAAGACATAAAAAAATGCGTGGAAGTGATGCGCGGCGGCGGAATCATACTCTATCCCACCGACACCATTTGGGGAATAGGCTGCGATGCCACTAATGCCGACGCGGTGAAACGTGTGTACGAACTCAAACAACGCACCGACAGCAAGGCGATGCTGGTGCTGGTTGACAACGAAGCACGGCTCGACCGCTATGTGACCGAAGTACCCGAAATTGCATACCAGCTGATAGAAGTTGCCGACAAGCCGTTGACAATCATATATGACCAGGCCAAGAACCTTGCAGCCAACCTCGTAGGCGGCGATGGCAGCATCGGCATACGTATCACACACGAGGCGTTTTCCAAGGAATTGTGCCAACGGTTGGGCCGCCCCGTGGTGTCCACCTCGGCAAACGAGAGCGGCGCACCATCGGCTCGAAATTTTTCCGAAATTAGCGAAACCATAAAGCAAGGCGTTGACTATATCGTCGGCTACCGGCGCGATGACAAGTCGCCGCACCGCGCATCAAGCATAATAAAGCTGAAAAGCGACGGAACGATAACCATAATAAGGCAATAACCCAAGGGGGGAGGAAAAAAGGAGTACACGTGGCAGCAAGTACAAGTAATCGTAGTACAGCAAGGCATCGGTTGCCATACGTGCTCGGCGACTGGATAATGTCGAGTGCTGCGATGTTCCTGTACAACATTCTAAGATATTATATCGATGCCGAAAAAATCACCATGCAAGGTTTCGGCAGCGTAAGTTCATTCCTGTCAAGCAGCAATGTGGCCATCGGGCAGATATGTTTCCCCGTGGCCATGGTGGGCATTTTCTGGCTGTCGGGGTACTATAACAATGTGTTCCGCAAGTCGCTGCTTCAGGAATTTGCTACCACATTCATGTCAACAGGTGTGTGCATGCTGCTTGTATTCTTCGTGGCTCTCATCAATGATACCGTTATCGACCATTACCATAACTATGAGATGCTGCTTATACTTTGGGCGACCCTGTTTGTATGCATATATCCGGCAAGGCTGCTGACGACATTCGCCATCAAGCGGCGCATAGCGCGATCGCAAATCGAGTTTGCGACGTTGATAGTGGGATGCGGCAACAAGGCCATGAAATATGCGCATGAGCTGCATCAGCTGAAATGGAAACTCGGTTACCGCGTGGTGGGATTTGTGACCTACGACTCCTGCCCCCCCGGAACTACAGCCGACGGCATACCCGTTTTCGACATCGACGAAATTGGAACAGTGTGCCAACGCTTCAGCGTGACCGACTTGATAGTGGTGCCGCAAAGCCACAATTTAGACGAAGTCCTTCACATCCTCAACAGGTTATTCCCCCTTAACCTGCACATTAAAATGTTTGCCGACGAGGCCGAAAGGTTTTTGCTACGGGGCAGGCTCGACACTCTGCACGGCACGCCACTCATCGATATTTCGTGCAGCAGCCTCACCGAGTGTGAAACCAACATGAAACGCACCGCCGACATCCTGTTCTCGGCATTGGCACTGGTGCTGCTGTCGCCGCTGTTTGCCATCATAGCCGTCATAATAAAGGCAACCGATGGAGACCCGATAGTTTACCGCCAGCAACGCGTGGGACTGCACGGAAAGCCATTCACAATATATAAATTCCGTACAATGCGCACCGATGCCGAACGCGACGGCAAGCCCATGCTTACTGCCGTCAACGATGACCGTGTGTATCCATTCGGCCACTTCATGCGGAAATACCGCATCGACGAACTGTTGCAATTCTGGAACGTGCTACGCGGAGATATGTCGATAGTCGGCCCACGCCCCGAAAGGAGGTACTTCATCGACCGCATCATCGAGCAAGCTCCACACTACACGCTACTGCTGCAAGTACGCCCTGGCATCACATCGCTCGGCATGGTAAAATATGGCTATGCCTCCGATGTCGCCGGAATGATACGGCGAATGAGATACGACATAACTTATATCGAAAATATATCCTTCACCACCGATTTGAAAATAGCAATCTATACAATCTGGACGGTGATAACCGGTAAAGGCTTATAATAAAATAATGAGAAATAAATTTGCTTGCATAAAAACAAAGTTCGACAGCTGGTACTTCAATTTGCTGGTGTGGCGCGAAAAGCACATCAAGGAGCGCAATTTCGTATTGGTACTCGCCTTGGTGGTGGGCATAATATCGGGATTTGCCGCGCTGCTGCTCAAATACTTGATACACGTAATATCGGGCGTACTTACCTCAAGCGTAGCCATCAACGAGGGCAACTACCTTTACCTGCTTTGGCCGGTACTTGGAATACTGCTCACAAGCATATTCGTGCGGTATGTGGTGCGCGACAACATTTCGCACGGTGTCACCCGCGTGCTTTATGCTATTTCACAAAAAAAGAGCAGGCTAAAGCCTCACAATATGTGGGCCTCGCTCATCAGCAGCTCGGTAACCATCGGGTTCGGCGGCTCGGTGGGAGCCGAAGGCCCAATCGTATATACGGGAGCCGCCATCGGGTCTAACCTTGGCAGCGCATTCCACTTGTCGCCACGAGTTCTTATGATACTGGTCGGCTGTGGCGCCGCGGCAGGTATCGCCGGCATATTCAAGGCTCCGATAGCGGGCATGCTGTTCACTATCGAGGTGCTAATGCTCGACCTGACAGCCGTCTCGGTACTGCCGTTGATGATTTCGTCGGTGGCCGCCGCATCCATCGCCTACACGTTCACCGGCTACGAGGCCGAATTCTTCTTCTCGCAAAGCGAGGCATTCATCACGCCACGCATACCGTATGCCATAGTCCTGGGAATATTCTGCGGCTTCGTTTCACTATACTTCACCAATGTGATGGGCAAGATTGAACAAGTATTTAGCCGCCTCGGCAACCCATGGCTCAAGTTCATCGTGGGCGGCGTGGTGCTTAGCTCGCTCATCTTCCTGTTCCCGCCGCTGTATGGCGAAGGATATGGTCCTATCAATTCGTTGCTAAATGGCAATTACACGCAAATATTCGACGGCAGCATATTCTACGGCTACCGCAACGAGGTGTGGATGGTGATACTTTTCATTGCACTGATAATCCTAACCAAGGTATTCGCCACCAGTGCCACCAACGGAGGTGGCGGCGTGGGCGGCACGTTCGCGCCGTCGCTATACGTTGGCTGCATGGCCGGGTTCTTGTTCGCTTTCGTGGTCAATACCATGGGGATTGCCGATGGAGGGCTGTCGGTAAAGAACTTCGCACTGATGGGCATGGCCGGTGTGATGTCGGCAGTTATGCACGCCCCATTGATGGCCATATTCCTTACCGCCGAAATGACAGGTGGTTACCAACTGTTCCTCCCTCTGCTGATAGTCTCGCTCGTTTCCTACGGCACCATCCGCTTGTTCCTGCCCTGGAGTATCTACACCATGCGCCTTGCCAAGCGAGGCGAACTGCTCACGCACGAGAAAGATAAATCGGTGCTGACATTGCTGAAAATAGACAACGTGATAGAAAAAGACTTCTTGCCAGTACACCCAGAAATGTCGCTGAAAGAGATGGTGGACGTAATATCGCACTCCAACCGCAACCTGTTCCCCGTGGTTGATAACGACGGCAACCTGCTCGGCATAGTCCTGCTCGACGACATTCGCAACATAATGTTCCGCCCCGACCTTTACCGCAAGATATTCGTCAGCAAGTTCATGACCGCTGCACCAGCCAAAATCGAAATAGGTGAAACGATGGACTCCGTGATGAAAAAATTCGACGACACCAATGCCTGGAATCTGCCTGTGGTGGAAAACGGCAAATATGTGGGATTCGTGTCGAAATCAAAGATATTCAATTCATACCGCCGTGTGCTGAAACATTACACCGACGATTAAAATTACACGCTATGACATACAGCAAAGAATCGCTGAAAATAGTTTTCTTCGGCACTCCCGACTTCGCCGTCGAGAGCCTTAGCCGCCTTGTAGAAGGTGGATACAACATAGTGGGCGTGGTGACAATGCCCGACAAAGAAGCCGGGCGCGGCCACAAGCTGCTGCAATCGCCCGTGAAACAATATGCCCTGGAACACGGGCTTAGGTTGCTGCAACCCGAACGGCTCAAAAATCCGCAATTCGTGGAAGAACTGCGCTCGCTGCAAGCCGACTTGCAGATTGTAATAGCATTCCGTATGCTCCCCGAGGTAGTGTGGGCAATGCCGCCACTCGGCACATTCAACCTCCACGCCTCGCTGCTGCCCAAATACCGTGGAGCGGCTCCCATCAACTGGGCTGTCATAAATGGTGAAACCGAAACCGGCGTGACCACTTTCTTCCTAAAGCACGAAATCGACACCGGCGACATCATACAGCAACGCAAAATCGACATTGCCGACAACGACAACGTAGGCATCGTGCACGACCGCCTCATGACAATGGGTGCTGACATGGTAATCGAGACCGTCGATGCAATAATTACCGGAACAGTGAAACCAATACCGCAAGACCAGCTCTGCAATGCCGGAACCGAACCTACCCCGGCACCGAAAATATTCAAGGAGACATGCCACATCTGCTGGAACCGCCCTGCATGCGATGTGCGCAACCTCGTGCGCGGCCTCTCGCCCTACCCTGCCGCATGGACCGAGATAACAGATGCCGCAGGCACCACGCATACGGCAAAAGTATTTGAAGTGTCGCTGGCAACCGATGCCGAAACCACCGGCCACCGCCCAGGCGATATGTGGAACGACGGGACTGGCCGCCTGCTTGCAATGTGCAACGATACTGCCGTGGAAATCACGCAGCTGCAACTTGCCGGAAAACGGCGAATGTCGGCCGCCGACTTCCTGCGCGGCTTCCACCTCAAAGCATGATAAGTGCGCGCGGTATGCGATAATAAACAGTGATTTGCTTTTTACGGCAAGCGGTAGTAAATTTGCAGGTATGGAAACGAATGTGATACATGAAGAAGTAAAACGGCTCAAGCAGGAATTTTTTGCCTACCGCAACGGCATAGTCGCCGATATGCTGCGTGATGCCGGCGATTGCCACAAAGTGATTTTCGGGCTAAACATTCCACAATTAATCGGTATTGCCAATGAAACTGGGAAGAATGCCGACGTGGCTCGCAAGTTGTGGCAAAATGCCGATTGCCGCGAAAGCAGGCTCCTTGCCCCTATGATTTTCCCTGCTCAGACAATGACCGTTGACGAAGCCCACCAGTGGATGGAGGACGTGGAAAACGTGGAAATTGCCGACAACCTGTGCCACAAGTTACTCAAGCATCTGCCATTTGCCGAAACGCTGATTGCGGAATGCGCCACAAGCAAGAACGACTTGGTGCGTTACGCAGCGTTCCGCCTTGCAATGAACCTGTTATGCACAAATGCCTTAACTGGCCATTCGGCACTTGCAGCATTGGCAAAACAAGAGATGGAAAGAGATTGCAGCCTGACTCGTGCACTGTGCATGGAAATCGGCAACGACATTGGGCAAACGAATTAGCCAGACAAATAAATGCAGGCCATGAAACACTTTTTTAAGTGCCTGCTTTGTATTTTAGGCCACAAATTATTAATTTAGCGCAACATTTAAAACAATCAAAATCGAAAAAATATGCCAAGCAAACGAACTCTGAAAAAATCAATAAAATCGGCTTGCGGCAATGTCGCAGGCGAATGCATCTTCGCTCAAATGAGGCTTGAAAACCTCGATCAAGACAAAGTTGAAAACATCGTGTGCCAAGTTGCCCTAATGCAAATAGGATTCATCGACAGGGTTTCAACGAAATTCGACAAGAAAGTCTCCGACTTCGCCGATGCAAAAGCGTTCCGCAAAGCCCGCACCCAGTATTTTAAGAACTACTATTCCTCGCTGTGGCAAGACTTAACCGACAACATCGAAAAGGTGGTTGAAGAAATGAACGCAATGCTTACGCCCGAACAAAAAGAGGCCAACAAGCAGGAAGCCAACTGATGACGCAACGCAGCACACACTTTTGCGCATACGCAAAAAGTGACCGTGCTGCAACATCGAAACTTATTTCTCGTGCGTGAAAGGCATTTTTATACTCAAAAAGCCTTTCACGCTTTTTATAACTATACCATTATGATTAACAACAACTTAAACATAGCTGCAATAGAATATGACATTGCATGGGGCGATAAAAAGGCAAATTTAAGCATAGTGGCCGATGCAATATCAAGGCTGCCTCACGGCATCGACTTGGTGGTGCTACCCGAAATGTTCTCCACCGGGTTCATAACCGAAAGCCGCCAACGTGCTACCGAACTTGCCGAACGCAACACTCAAGAAACCATGGAAACACTGAAAAAGCTATCTTCGACCCACAACATAGCCATCGCTGGCAGTTTTCTCGCTCACACGGCAAGCCAATTATACAACCGGGCATTCTTTATCGAGCCGGGCAACGACGAAACATTCTATGACAAGCGGCACCTATTCCGCATGGGCGGCGAAAGCGACATCTACACCGGCGGCAAGACCATGCCTCCACAAGTGAGGTTCCGCGGCTGGAATATCAAGATAGCGATATGTTACGACTTGCGTTTCCCTGCCTGGTGCAGAAACCGATTTGAACGAGACAAACCATACGACCTGCTGCTCGTCACTGCCAACTGGCCCAAGGCTCGATTGCACCCATGGAAAACGCTGCTATCGGCACGTGCCATCGAAAACCTGAGCTATGTATGCGGTGTAAACCGCAGCGGCACCGACCCACAGGGCATAGATTACGGAGCAGGCTCTTCCGGCTTATACGACTTCAAGGGGCTGGCCTGTGCACCGCAGGCCATAACCGTTGACGGCGGCAAAATACTCCTGTTCACACTCGACCGCCAGTCGCTCGACCACTTCCGCCAAAAGTTCCCCGCGTGGAAAGATGCCGACCAGTTCACTATAACCATATAACTGGGTATCCTCCACATCCTCCAAAATCGGCCGACGCCTCGACTATCTCGGCTCCAGCCCGACTTTATTTGTTACTGATTTGGTAGCACACTACGCTGCTGCAAATTTATTCTATACCAAATTCATTTATGGCAATATCGGTAATAATGGTAAACCTATAGGGTATTTGGTTTATGGTGGCTTTCGGGAATTATGGTAATTTTGCACCACGCAAACAAGATATAACAGGTATATTATCATGACGATTGAAGAATTTAAAGAGTTTGTAAAGACACGCCAACCACTCGACACGCCCGAGGTACACCGCTTTATGGATGAAATGAGCAACGAGGCGCGCAAGGTGACTTTTAAGCTTAACACGGCCTACCACACTCCCGACGAGGTGCGCAATTTGATGTCGGAACTGTTTGGCTACCAAGTGCCAGACACGTTCCGCGTGTTCCCGCCATTTTATGCCGACTTCGGCAAGAACACGACGGTCGGCGAAGGGGTGTTCATCAACGCCTGCTGCCATTTTCAAGATCACGGCGGAGTAACGATAGGTGACGGCTGTCAAATAGGCCACAATGTGGTGTTTGCCACGCTCAACCACGGCCTACTGCCCGAGACGCGTGTTTCCACCATCCCGGCACCAATCGTGCTCGGAAAGAATGTGTGGGTGGGATCCAATTCCACCATTCTGGCTGGCGTGTCGATAGGCGACAATGCAGTAGTAGGTGCCGGTGCAGTAGTGACCAAAGATGTTCCGGCCAACGCCGTTGTAGGCGGTGTTCCATCAAAGTTCATAAAATGGATTACCGACTGACGGTACGCACCACAATTACTCGTAAAAACCACAAGAACCGACTTGACAGATCGGTTCTTGTGGTTATTTGTATGATTTAACTCGCCACACAGCTGTGCAATTTCAAAAAAGCACAAAATTGATTCAAACGATTCTTTATTTGACAGTGTGCAGCCAACGGCCACGGAAAAGGCGGACGAGGAAGATTGTGCCGCGGAAACACAGCTCGATGCACATAGCTATCCAAACGCCTTTCAATCCCATCACGGGGGCAAGCCACGCCGCAAGCGACAGGCGCACAGCCCAAATGCTGAAGAAATTCATGATGCTTGGCACTATGGTGCTGCCTGCGCCGACAAATACCCCGTAGGCAACAATAGCGGCGGCAAACATAGGTTCGGCAAACGCCTCGATGCGCAGTGCCATTGTGCCAAGTTGGTGTATTTCTTCTACGGGGGTCATAATGCCTATTATTTGCGGCGCGAACAGGTACATTGCCACGCCCATCACGCCCATTATCGCCATGCCCATACCGACGGTGATGTAGGCAAACCGCCGAGCCAATGCCTTGCGGCTGGCACCTATGCTCTGCCCCACAAGGGTGGTTGCCGCATCAGCAATACCGTAGCCGGGCATATAGCAAAGGCTCTCGGCCGTGATGGCAAACGAGTTGGCGGCAATAGAGAAAATGCCAAGCGGAGCCACTATGACAGTGCTCATGATTTGTGCGCCACATATCACCGAGTGTTCTATACCCATTGGCATTCCTATGTAGGCAGCCTTCTTCAGCGTGGCACGCCGGGGAACAAAACTGCCGCTGTCCTGACGCAAGTTGAGCATTGGCGAGCGGCGCAGCAAATACCACGTCATGAGCGATGCAGTGACGGTCTCGGCAAGCACCGTGCCGAGTATGGCTCCTTCCACGCCTAACCCGACACCCGGCATTTGCACAGTGTGCCCCAGCACTGATACCGGCCTCGTGGCAAATATCAAGAAATAATTGAAAATCACATCAAGAATGCACATCAGCACGTTCAGCACACTCGGTATGCGCATATTGCCGCTGCACCGCAGCATACTCCCAGCGAGAAAGTTCATTTGCAGCACTGGCAGGAACAGCGAATAGATGAAAAAGTAGATGGAGGCATCCCCGCGTATGGCCGGGTCGCCGCCAAGCCATGTAGGCAGATGGCCGCTTATGCCAGTTCCGATGGCCGCGAGCATACAACCGAACACAAGTACCGACACAATTGACTGGCGCAGCACATTGCGCGCATGACGTATATCTCCGGCACCGATGGCGTGAGCCACCTGCACCGAAAAACCAGTGGCAGCCGCGCTGCACAACCCGCCAAACAGCCACGTGGTTGTTGACATAAGCCCTATCGACGCGGCAGGATTAGCACCGAGGCTGCCCACCATCGAGGCATCGATGTATTGCATGGCTATCGAGGAGAACTGTGCCAGTATCGACGGAATACTAAGTTGCACCGTGAGCCATATTTGCTGCCCAAGTGTCATGTTCCTGCCCTCCCTTATCATCGAGAGCAGCAGGTCGGTGGTGTTGCTATTTGTGGTAGTATTTTTCAAGATTATTCTTCTTTTTTCAGTAATGAGAATGTTTTTCCGTAGGTAAGCATTCGCCATATCCATTCAAGCGGCCCGAAACGAAACCATCGCAACCACACAGCACACAGCAATGCTTGAACCACGAAAGTAGCCACTGCGACGGCAATCACCTGCACCAAGCCCATGCTTGCGCCAAGCCCCAATCCTATGCCATAGAAAATGAGTATCCCCACAACCGATTGCCCTATATAGCACGTGAGAGCCATGCGTCCCGGGGCGGCAAACATCCTGAAAACGATGCAGCCGCGCACTCGCAGATAGGTGAGGCACAACAGAGCTACGTATGCCATTCCAGTAGGATAAACGCTCAGCACATACAAAACCGAATGACAAGCATTGCCCCACGGGTGGCCGGCGACGGCACTCCATGCATATATCGCCGACAATGGCAGCCCGGCGGCAAGGCATCCGACAGCCAAACGCCGCAGCAGCGGACGGAATTCTTCCAAGCGGGCATACAAGCGGTGGCGGCCTATGCAGTAACCTATCAGGAACAGACCGAGAACCTTGAAGTAGCGGTTGCCGTCGATAAACTCCTGCACCCTTACCAATGCACCTTGCACCAGGAACTGATGCACTGCGTGGTAATCGGCGGCATCGCGCAGCCAGTAGGCGAAATTGGCATCGGTTATTCCATAGAGCGAACAGCAGTGCTGCTGCATCTCCACTACCGGAGCCGACAAATATATGCCGGCAAGCTGCGCAGCTGTATCGACAGCCACCGGCAACAGCAGCATCGCCACCGCCCACGAGAGAATGATGCGGTCGGTCGCATTGCGGAATAGCGGCAACAGCATCCCCATCAAGGCATACAGCAGCAAAATATCTCCGCTCCACAGCAGCATCAGGTGCAACAACCCTATGGCTGCAAGTATCGCCATTCGGCGATAGAATATCTTCAGCCCGTCGGCACCGCGGCACATAGCATTGGAGATTATTATCGAGAAACCTATGCCGAACAACAGCGAGAATATAGTGTAGAATTTACCGTCGATAAGCATATACTGCACCCACCGCGCCACGCAGTCGGCTTTGGCTGTGGGCATGGCGGCCACGGCCTCACCGGGCAGGAAAGTGTATAGCGCAAATTCCGGGAAATTGGCCACGGCAATGCCCATTAGGGCAAATCCACGCAATATGTCGAGAATCATATAGCGTTCCGAGGCTTTAACTGGCATTGCGCTGCCGGTACCGTTGTTTTCCATACGTTGTGAATCGATATAGTCTTATTTTGCGGTGCAAAGGTACTATTATTTAAGTAAACAGCAGTATATTTATTACTGCAAAGCTAACCACATTTACAGCAGGCATAACCGCATAGCCCCAATCCCTTCCACGAAACGCAAGCAGGCATTTTCAGGGGTCAGTAGAAAAACGGTGGGGATAAATTTGTTAGATTGATTAGTACTCCTTTATTTTGTAGAATGGAAAATGATTATTTGAATATGTTGGCCTGTATCGTGCTGCCAAGCCAGATATTGGATTACTTTTCGATAGTGGGCATTGAGCAAACCTCCAATGAGATACACATCAGCCTGGACGAGAAGATGAATCCGGAACTCGGTAATGACATTCACTTTGAGTCCAAGGGGTTCATGGAAGCGGTAAGCGTGACGGACTTCCCGATACGCGACCATAAAGTGATTCTGAAGATACGACGCAGACGTTGGACAGACACACGCACGGGCAAGAGTTTCAGCATACCGATAGACCTTGACATCGTGGCCAAGGGCACCCGTTACTCCAAAGAATTTGGAGCTTTTTTAAAAGAGACGTATGGAGACGTTCCCCGTGACCTGCCATACGCTTGAGGAGTTTTATCACATAGACGGTCACACGTTCGAGAAACAATACAAGGAAGCGCTGAGCGGTTTCAGGCAATGGGATCAGTTGGAACATGCAGACGAGTGGCTGCTGTTCCCCGAAAACATCGGCCCGCGTCTTGCCATCGACGAGTCCTCGCTCTCCAACGGCGAGCTATACACGTTCGTGACCAACCGTGATGCCCGTACACGGGAACAATCCTTGGTTGCCGTCGTTGCAGGCACAAAAGCGGAGGATGTGATCGCTGTCTTAAAGCGTATAGACGAGGAACGTCGCAATGCTGTCGAGGAGATCACGCTTGACCTGTCGGATTCCATGCGCAAGATTGTCCGGACGGCATTCCCCAAAGCGAGCCGCGTCATCGACCGTTTCCATATCCAGAAGCTGGCTTGCGAAGCCGTGCAGGAGCTGCGCATCAGGCACCGCTGGGATGCCATACAGCAGGCTAACGATGAGATGGAGGAGGCCAAACAAAAGGGCAAGGAGTATACTCCGTACAGATTCCCCAATGGCGACACCCGTAAGGAGTTGCTTATACGCTCACGCCACCTGTTGTTCAAGTCCGCCGACAAATGGACCGGCAGGCAAAAACAGAGGGCCGCGATATTGTTTGAGCAGTACCCTGACATACAAACGGCATACGGACTGTGCCATTCACTGCGGATGATCTTTGCCAAAAACACGGTCAAGGATGCCGCACGCCTGTCCATGGCACGCTGGTACAACAAGGTGGGAGAAGCGGGATTTCATTCATTTAACGTCATAGCCGCTACCTTCTATGAGCATTATGATGAAATACTGAACTTCTACAACAACTGCTCATCAAATGCGATGGCTGAGTCTTTCAACGCCAAAATCAAACTCTTCAGGGCAAACCTCAGAGGAGTTGCCGACAAGAAGTTCTTCTTGTTCCGTATTGCAAACCTATATGCCTATCCCCACTAAAAATCTACTGACCCATTTTTCATATTGGGCCACGGCTATCTATTTTTACGACCAAACAAAAAAGGTTTTAACCTTTTTATCGGCTAAAACCTTTTACGGAGTGGAGTATAGCGGACTCGAACCGCTTACCTCAACACTGCCAGTGTTGCGCTCTACCAGATGAGCTAATACCCCGTGTTTGATTGTCGTTTGCGGTTGCAAAGGTAGGCATTGTTTTGCAATTGTGCAATAGTGGGGCGATATTTTTTTGATTTTTTTGGATGCAGTGGGAGGCGATACGTTGTCCTAAGGCTAATGCCGCTTACGGGCAAGGCGTTTTATCCACAGATAATAGCCGGTGAGCGGCAATAACGCACCGAGCAGCGATGCCAAAAACCACAGCAGGCGCGTGGCAAGACCGCCAAACGTGCCTGTGTGCAGCGAGTATATCCAGCCGCGTATTTTGCCTGCTGGCGGAAGTTGGGCGTAGGCAGTCGGTTGGGAGAGCTGGCCTGTACGTGGGTCGAACGTGTAACGGTCGCTGCCACGGGTGTTGCCGTAGTGGTTGTTGGCCACCGATGCCGTGCCGTGGCCGATGGTTATGCTTGCATGGCCGGGATTGGATACCGCAAGCCAGTCGTATGCGGCTTGCCATTGCGAAAAGTCCGATTTTGCATTGCTGCGCTCGCTTTTCTCACCGCTGTGGTTGCCACTTTGTTTCATTTCTATGCCAAAAGCCCCGTAAAAAGCGGTGCGATACCAGCCAAACGACCACGTAAGCCCCGTGAGGGCCATGACGAGCAACAACAGCAAGGCATACATTCCGCCAGCCACGTGCATCCCATGCCATAGGCGGTGACCGCCATTGCGGAATTTTATCTGCAAACTGTTTTTCAGGCCATTGGCACTGCGCGGCCACCAAATCACGATGCCGGTGACGAGGATTGCCACAAACAGCAACGTACTTATACCCACTATCACCTTTCCCCAAAAGATTCCACCATCGGCCGGGCGGCTGCCGAGCAGCCAGCGGTGCAGCCTGAACATTGCCGAGAAGAACGGTGTGCGTTGAACCAAGCCTTTAACCTCTCCCGTGTATTGGTCGATGGCCAATGATGCCTTGCGAGGATACGAGAGCGATAATTGATAGGTGCGTTCAGGGTCGGGATATACAGTTACTCCCTGTATCTCCGCCCCTTGGGGTAGCGACGGTGTGGCGCGAGTTATCAGTTCATCGATGGCAAGCGGCTTGCCAGCTACGAGGTCAACGTAGTAAAGGCGGTGATGGGTGAACTGCGTTATCTCTTTCTCGAATACGAGCATTGCCCCAGAAAAGCATATAAGCGTGATAACGATGCCGAAAGGCACCGACAACCAAAGGTGGAGTTTGCGGAATAATCGTTTCATTATGTGGATTTGTTTTGTCAATCAAGCGGCATCTAATCCTGTTGCTTAGATGCCGCTTGCCATTAAAAGTTAAATTAATATGCCGAGAGCTTGCCGAGGGCCGAAACGCTGCTGATTGATGTGATTTGCAACCCTGGTGTAGCCTGGCCTGTGGCGGTGTCGATGCGGTAGATAGTGGGCGGCACACCTTCGGTTTTCACCACCACTGGTATGTAGGCATATCCATTGGCATTGGTGGGTGTGCCGAAACTTGAAATCTCGTCGGTTGAAGGCAGACCAGTCACCACCGTCAATTTACCTTGTGCGCCATTGAACACGGCAAGCTCGTTACGTGGCGCACTTGTTCCTGCCATTCCGTCCACGCCGTTGCTGTACATCTGCAGCAAGAAATTGTCGTCTCCGGCGTACCAGCAGCGGAACATCGGATTTCCGTTGCCTTGCAATTCTAGGTTCACGTAATAGTTTTCGTCAAATGCCGTCTCCCCAGCCTTTATGCGTACCACGCCCGACGGCAATTGTCCTTGCACACGATGCAATTCGTGTACAGTGCCATCGGCATCGGTGACGGTGCTTTCGGCCTGCACAGTGCGCCCGTAACCCGGCGAGAACACATAAAGATCGCCGTTGTCGGCTGCCCATATCGTCTGGTAGTATTGCGAACGCATACGTCCGCTTGCAAACCCTATTTTGCCTGTGCGAGCAATTATGGGAGTTTCATCGAAACTATCACCGCTGTATATTGCCACAAATGCGCTGTCGGGATATTGCGTCGTTGGTATCATTCCGGCGGTATATTGCCCCGAACCTGAGCCGCCGCTATGGTCGGCGACATACTTGGGGTCAACCACCTTGTCGGGGAATGTGTTTACCCCATAGTGGCTCATTCCCATAGGCACTACCGACGTGTATAGCTTGCCATTGGCCTCGACGAAACCAGCAAAGCTCACCCTCTCGCCATTGCCAAGGAAGTTTTCGGCAAGGCATGAACCGCTGCTCGATGTGGCATCGTTCACGTTAAGGTAGTTGAATTGCAGGTAGTAGGCATAGTTTCCCTGCGCATCTTGCTCGCGAGTGCCTGCATTGGTCGATGAGGTGATTACGTTTTCACCCCAAGTGCCGTAAGTGGTAGTTCGGTTGTAGGTGTATTGCTGCGCCTCTACCATTTTGCCAGTAGCGGCATCGAGGTTGTAAGAGAAACCAGTGCCTTGCGCCCCGTCGTTGTACTGGAAACTGAACAAGTAGCGGTCGCCGTAGAATATCCAGTTTGAACTTGATTCGGTTTCAAGCCCGTCTTGGTAGGCGGTGATTTGCCCTTCATCGAGCGACTTAGCCGTGAGCAAATAAACTGCGTCGCCTGCCGAGGCTGCTATTATGTAACGGCTTTCGCCTGCGGCCAATGCACCTCCGTCCGAGGGTGAGGTAGGTTCGTCGTCGCTACACGATGCCATAGTCAAGCTGCCCACTATGGCAGCCAATGCCCATAAGTAATGATTTTTTCCCATAATTGTATATTCGTTTAGTTGTTCTTTTTAATCTCCAAAGTATATGCGCACCTTGCCATAGAACGCCCTTCCAGCCTTTTGCAGGCTGAAGTTGTCGTAAAGCTTCTCGTTAGTGAAGTTGCGGCATTCTATCGATACGTTGTAACGCCCGTTCATCATCGAATACCCTATTGTCAAGTTGTGCGACAGTTGGGTAGGCACCCGACTTTTTGTCGATGGGTCACCAAGGTCTTCCCAATACAGTGGGAAATCGTGCTGATAATACCCGTCATAGCTCACCGTCAGTATGTTGCCTTCACCCAGAAGGTCATGCCAGTAGAAGTTGGCATCGAAGTTAGAGTAAGTGTAAGGCTGGTTCGGGATACGCTGGCCGTATGTTTCACTTGCCTGCCCGGTTCCTTGTGCGCGGTAACGCTCGTCATCGCGCGCATTGATGTTGTTGAATGTGCCACCAATGTTCAGCCATCTGTCGAAACTGTACCGTGCCGAGATGTTGAACCCCTTGGTCTTCACCCGTCCATGGTTTTCATATATTCCATAGGCCAGTCCGCCCGTCGCATCGAGTCCGCGTTTTATGTAATCCTTGGTGTCGCGGTATATAAGCGTACCCTCGATGTAGAAACCATGCTTTCCAAATGTGCGATTATAACTGAGGTTGAAATTCAAGTTGTCGCTATTTTCGGGGCGAAGGTCGGTCTTGCCAGCTTCAAGGTCTTCATCACCAAACAGTTCATCTGTAGTGGGCAGGCGGTATGCCTTTTCATACGACAACTTGGCTTGCAGGCCGTCGATAATGAAATACGTTCCGGCAGCCCCATAGCCAAATGCGCTCACCGAGCGCGATTCGTTGTAATAGTCGCCGATGCCGTCGGTGCTATGCGACACCGGGCCGCGGTTATATTGGTTATAGTATTTGCCAAATGCCGTCACGTTCCATCGTTCACCGGGCATTAAGCGGTAAGAAAGACCTGTGATATTCTTGCGCGTAACCTTGGGTATGCTGAAGTCCGACAACTTGGAACCGCCTTCAACCCTTGAGCGAGTGGTGCGGTGAAAAGAGCTGAACACATGGTTGAGCGTGAACGCATGAGCCGAACCAATGCGGTATGCTGCTGTAAACGAGGCATTCCAGTTGGTATTTTTCGACTCGTTGTCTTGATATGACTGTTCGCCGTGTGTGCCGGTATATTTGCGTTCGCCAAGCCAGTTATATTTGTATGATGCCGTATCGATATTCTGTGTCAGGTTGTGGTTATAGTTGGCAGTCATTACCACATCCAGTCCTTTCACAAACAAGTCACGCTTGCTGTATTCAACCGACGGCACCATAGAGTGCCCCTTGCGGTGCTTTTGCCCGAACACGATGTACTGGTACACGCCCGTCTGTATCTCCTTATAGAAATTGGTATATGTGAAGCCAAACATTAGACGGTCGGCCCAAGGCTTGCCTATAAAGCCTACCTTGCCTATCACAGCCTCGTTGTGGAATGTATCGTTGAAACGGCGCACATGGTAGCTACGGCTGCGGTCGGTAGTCTCGAACCCGTCTTCAAGGAACTGAGTGACATAATTGTCAATGTAGTAGTCGTTGTCGGAATAGTTTTGGAACGCATTAATTTCATACGTCAGCCCATTGTTGAAACTCTGCCCAAAGTGGACGTATGACTTGTGGGTGTTGAACGAACCGTAGGAATAAGACGCGTCTATGAACCACTTGCGACGTTGCTTTCCTGTGACAATGTTGATTACACCGCCCAGGGCATCGGTACCGAACCCAACAGGCACTACCCCTTTGTAAACCTCGATGCGCTCGGCGAAGTTGGCCGGTATGTTGTTCAAGTCAAGAGCCTGCCCGGCACCCTCCTGCGGAACACCGTCGATGAACACTTTCACATGGTTGCCGCTGAAACCGTCAAGCATCATTTGCATATCCGAGCCCACTCCGCCCGTCTCGCGAATTTTCATGCCGGGCAGTTGGCGAAGTGCCTCGCTTATATTCTTGGTGGTGTTCTTCATCTCGCGCGTGTCGAGTGCCACGGCATTATAGGCCGACCGCTGCACACGCTTTACACCCGTCGCCTCCACCACTACTTCGCCAAGTTGTTGCGATTCGGGGGTTATTTTCATATCATGTTCTGCGCGGTTTCCTTTTTCTATCCTCACGTTTTTTTCAGCCGTGGCATAGCCCACTGCCGAGGCCACAAGCGTGTAATCGCCAGTAGGAGCTTTAATGCGGAATACACCCTCCTCGTCGGTGGCGCAACCATAGCTCGTACCCTTCAAGTAAACAGTGGCAAAATTCACCACCGAACCATCTTTGGCCGAAAACACTTTCCCGGTTATCACCGAACGCCCTCCGTCATGGCGATGGCTGTTCCCGGCATCGACCGGCAAGGCAGAAAGTAATAAAATTGCAATTATGAAAATAAATGAGATTTTTTTCATCATGAAATATATGTTATATAGCATTTTTTCGTGGTGCAAAATTAGGCAGGCCGCAGTTTGCCCACAATCGCCTTTTTTCGGGAATTTTGAAGTGCAATTTTGCAGTATAAATATTGTGCAATCCCCATTAATAGTGGAAATGCAATTTTTTTGAAAAATATCGGGTGAAAAATTTGCAGATACGGAAAATAGTCGTACCTTTGCAACGCAAAACCGAAAAGGAGAGGGCGTTTAGCTCAGCTGGTTCAGAGCGTCTGCCTTACAAGCAGAGGGTCGGCGGTTCGAATCCGTCAACGCCCACAAAAGAGAAGACTTCACAAAAGCCTTCTCTTTTTTTCGTTTCAACCTTTCTTACTTGCTGCGGCAGCAGCAGGCTGTGTTATTACACATATTTGGCACAATGCCGCATAGCTGCAATGTGCGTATCGAAAAAAATGCGTAACTTAGCGCACTGTTTCGCCACCAAGCAGCTTTACTCGCACACGGTGGCGCAGCAGTAAAACCACAAACCGTTAAGACACGCAATGACAAACGAAAAAAAGATAAGAGTTGGCATCACCCAAGGGGATACCAACGGAATCGGTTACGAAGTGATATTGAAATCACTGTCCGATCCCTTGACTCTTGAGCTGTTCACCCCAGTGGTTTACGGCTCGACCAAGGTGGCGGCCTTCCACCGCAAAGCTTGCGGACTGCAACCAGTGCAGTTCAACAGTATCGACAATGCCATCCAAGCACACGACGGAGTGTGCAACATGGTGGAAATAGGCCCCGATGACTTGAAAGTGGAACTCGGCGTACCAAGCGAGGCCGCCGGTCGTGCCGCGCTGACATCGCTTGAATGCGCAGTGTCTGACTTGCGCAACGGCATAATCGACGTGCTTGTCACAGCTCCTATCGACAAAAACAGCATCCAGGGCGACAACTTCCATTTCCCCGGTCACACCGAATACCTCGAAAACGCCGTTGGCGACGGCTCTCGTTCGCTCATGATACTGTTCAACGACCGTATGCGAGTGGCACTTGTCACCACCCACCTGCCCGTGTCGCAAATAGCAGAAGCCATCACACGCGAGGCGATACTTGAAAAACTTGAATTGTTCAACGAATCGCTGCGCCGTGACTTCGCCATAGAATATCCACGTATCGCCGTGCTTGCACTCAACCCCCACTCGGGCGACCACGGGCTGCTTGGCAACGAGGAGAAGGATATAATCGCACCGGCCATCGAGGAGGCATACGGCAAAAAGATTTGCTGTTTCGGCCCCTACTCGGCCGACGGGTTCTTCGGCAACGCCAGTTACACAAAATTCGACGGTGTGCTTGCCATGTACCACGACCAAGGGCTGGCACCCTTCAAGACGCTTGCCATGGACAACGGCGTGAACTTCACCGCCGGGCTGCCCATAGTGCGCACGTCGCCCGACCACGGCACCGGATACGACATTGCAGGCAAGGGCGTGGCCAGTCCCGACTCTATGCTGGCAGCCATTTACGCAGCCATCGACATTTACCGCAATCGGCGCACATACGATGAGATACACGCCAACCCACTGCGCAAGCAATACTTCGACAAGAGCAACGACAACGTGGTGCTCGACCTTAGCAAGGACGACGATGACGACGGCACCACGCCAATCAACGTATAAAAACTATAAATGTAATTATGAATTACGCAATAATAGCAGCCGGCGAAGGTTCGCGGCTGGCACAAGAAGGGGTCAAGAAACCAAAGCCATTGGTGGAACTCAACGGCGAGCCTATGATAGGCCGCTTGATAGGCATCTTCACGCGATGCAATGCCGAGAGCATAAGCATCATCGTGAACCAGGAAATGACCGAGGTCAAGGAATACCTGGACAGCATAGAACTCGGCATCCCACTAAACATTGTGGTGAAATCAACGCCAAGCTCCATGCACAGTTTCTATGAACTTAGCCGTATCATGCCCGGTGGCAAATTCTGCCTCACCACCGTCGATACCATATTCAGAGAAGAAGACTTCGCTCGCTACATCGCAGCCTACGAGGCGGCAGGCGACGAATGCGACGGAATGATGGCCGTGACCCCCTTTATCGACGATGAAAAACCACTATACGTCGATACCGATGCCGACTTGTGGGTCAAAGGGTTCCTCGACGAACACTACCCGGGCGCACGATACATTTCGGGCGGCGTGTACGCCCTCGACGGAAAAGCAATAAATGTGCTTGAGCAGTGCATGGAGCGTGGCATATCGCGGATGCGCAATTTCCAACGCGCACTCATCGAGAACGGCCTGAGGCTTAAAGCATTCCCTATCGACAAGATAGTGGATGTGGACCATGCCGGCGACATAGCCACCGCCGAGAATTTCATTCGTGGCTGACGGCGCACACCTTTTTCCACTCACGCATCACCACACACAACAACACTCCTAAAAAAGATACACACATAATGGCTGAAATAGAAATTGCCGGCATAATGAGAGCCGGCGCTTATTCGCCCAACCACATCGGCAACGATGCCGCTATATTCAATGCCACGGCCGAGCATCTGCGCAAACGTGGCTATATAGTAAATATATACAGTGAAGACCGTTTCAATTCGACCGACAGCATCCCCGAACCGGTGATACTGAATATGTGCCGCGAACGGGCATCAATTGAGAAATTGCAACGGCTTGAAAACGAGGGAAAGCTGGTCATAAACTCGGGATATGGCATAGAAAACTGTACCCGCGAACGAATGACGCGCATATTGCTCGGCAGCGATATCCCCTACCCCGAAAGCCTGATTGTCAACACCGACGAGGCGGTAATCCCGGCCTTGAAACGTGCAGGGTTCCAAAGCTGCTGGATTAAGCGCGGCGACTTCCATGCCATGCACAAGGAGGATGTGAGCTATGTGCGGCATCCAGAGGAAGCTCAAGAGGTACTACAGGAATATTTCTACCGCGGCATAAAGCGTGCCGTAATCAACAAGCACCTTGTGGGCGACCTTGTTAAATTCTACGGCGTGCACGGCTCCCCGTTCTTCTACTGGTTCTATCCGCTCGACCTGGGGCACAGCAAATACGGGTACGAGACAATCAACGGCAAAGCTCAAGGCATAGAATTCGACAAGGAGTACCTTAAAGATATATGCCGACGGGCTGCCGAGGAGCTGAACGTAATGGTGTATGGCGGCGACTGCATAGTTTCGCCCGAAGGGGAAATACGCATAATCGACTTCAACGACTGGCCAAGTTTCGCACCGTGCCGCAACGAGGCCGCACCGCACATAGCCAAGTGCGTGATTGCCGAAATAAAGAAGAAATTCTAAAACCAACACAGCTATTAAATGGGAAAATTCGCACAGATAAAGCAACAATACAAGGACTCGCTAAAATCGCTCGACACCGAGGAGACACTCGACTTGATGTTTTACCGCCCCATAGGATATATGTGGGCACTGCTGGCTGCCAAGATAGGCATCACGCCTAACGTGATAACCATAGCATCGATATTCCTCGGCGTGGCGGCGGGAATACTGTTTTACTTCCACGACGATCTGCTGTGGCTAAACTACATAGGCATAGTGCTGCTGATATGGGCCAACAGCTTTGACAGTGCCGACGGACAGCTGGCACGGCTCACCCACCAGTATTCGCGTCTGGGCCGCATTCTCGACGGGCTGAGCGGCGACTTTTGGTTCGTGGCCATATATTTCGCAATTTGCTTCCGCATAAACGAGACCAGCGCATTCTTCATGCCGCACCCTTGGCTTATATGGGCAATGGCCGTACTTGCAGGCATGTGCCATGGCAAGCAGGCCGCAAGTGCCGACTATTACCGCCAGTTCCACCTTTACTTCCTGAAAGGGAAAGAGGGCAGCGAACTCGACAGCTGCCCGCAATTAGACGAGAAACTGAAACAGCTGTCGTGGCGGCATAACTTCTGGGCTAAGTTCACACTGTTCTTCTACCGCCAGTACACAGCCAACCAGGAAAAGCTCACGCCTCGAATGCAGCAATTGCGCAAGGTGCTAAAGGAACGCTTTGGCGACGACATTCCACAAGCATTCCGCGACGCATTCCGCGCCCGCAGCAAGCCATTGATGAAATACACCAATATGCTGTCGTTCAACACGCGCGTGATAGTGCTTTTCATCTCGCTCATCGTGCAGATGCCCTGGATATACTTCGCCTTCGAGCTTACTGTACTCAACTTGATGCTCGCCTACATGATATGGCGACACGAACGCATTTGCCGTCACTTCATAACACAACTTGAAAATGGAACATATTGACAACTTAAAAGGTATAATATTCGACTACGGCGGCACAATCGACAGCCGCGGCGTACACTGGAGCGAAATAATATGGGACGGGTATTGCCATGCCGGCGTTCCAGTAAGCAAGCAGGACTTCCGCGACAGCTACGTATTTGCCGAACGCGAACTGGCCCGCACTCGCCACATTCTGCCCCAGCACAACTTCTACGACTTGCTGCTGATAAAGATGCAAATCGAGCTTGGCAACCTTGCCGAACTTGGCAAGCTGCCGCAGCAAGCCGCAGCACAATATGCCGAACCTGTGGCACGGTATTGCTACGAACAAGCCCGCTCGTCGGTCGAGGAAGCGCGCCCGGTGCTTGAGGCTCTACATTCACGCTACCCGATGGTACTCGTCAGCAACTTCTACGGCAATGTGGAAACAGTGCTTGCCGACTTCGACCTGCGCCGCTACTTCAAGCAAATCATCGAGAGCGCCGTGGTTGGCGTGCGCAAGCCCGATCCCCGCATCTTCATGCTCGGCGTAGAAGCCCTCGGCTTGCAACCTGGCGAAGTGCTTGTGGTGGGCGACAGCTACAAGAAAGACATCGTACCAGCCGAATCGATAGGCTGCCATGTGCTTTGGCTCAAAGGGAAGGGCTGGACTGCCGAAGAGGATGCCGTACAACACCCTTGCATCATCAAAAGGCTCTCAGAAGTTGCCGATGTGTCATTATGATTTGTTGGCATAAAACAACCACAAAAGACGAAAAATTCACCAGTTTTAACAAAACACAAGCCCTGTTTGCACATTTTAAGTATATCTACCGCATTAATTTTTTAAAATAATTTTTCTAATCGAAAAAAAGGCACTACTTTTACCGCGCTTTTTGGGCAGCACACTTCGTGCCACGTAGTATGCCGCCTTTTGAAAATATAGAGCAAGGTAAATAAAAGTATTAAGTTTAACGATATTAATTTTTAAATTATTATGGCAAAAATTAATGTGGAAAAAGCCGAAGGCAAATTAGGCATCTTGGTAGTAGGCGTAGGCGGAGCAGTAGCCTCAACCTTCATCGCCGGTACGTTAATGGCTCGCAAGGGCTTGGGTGTCCCCGTCGGCTCAATCACACAATTATCTACAATCAAGCTGTCGGACGGTTCTACCCCGAAGATTAAGGACGTTCTACCCATTGCAAAGCTCGATGACATAGTTTTCGGCGGCTGGGATATATTTGAAGACAATGTTTACCAAGCAGCCACACACGCCGCAGTCCTCACACAAAAGGACATCGACAGCGTTAAGGACGAACTTGAGGCAATCAAGCCCATGCAGGCTGCTTTCGACAACAAATACGTGACTCGCCTCCACGGCACATGGGTCAAGAAAGCCGACACCAAATGGGATTTGAAAGACCAATTGGTAGCCGACATCAAGAACTTCAAGGAAACCAACGGCTGCTCGCGCGTAGTAGTTATATGGTCGGCATCTACCGAAGTATATGTTCCCATGGCCGAAGTCCACAAGTCGCTCCCGGCATTCCAAGAGGCAATGAAGAACAATGCGGCAGAGGTTTCCCCCTCGATGCTCTACGCATACGCTGCAATTGAAAGCGGCTGTGCATTCATCAATGGAGCCCCCGCGCTCACAGTTGACTTCCCGGCAATGTGGCAACTCGCCGACGAGCACAACGCACCTATCTGCGGCAAGGACTACAAGACCGGCCAAACGCTGATGAAGACCGTCCTCTCGCCGATGCTCCACACTCGTATGCTCGGCCTGCAAGGTTGGTTCTCGACCAACATCTTGGGCAACCGCGACGGCGAAGTGCTTGACGACCCCGCATCGTTCAAGACAAAGGAAGTTTCAAAGCTTTCGGTTATCGACACAATCCTGAAGAAAGACGAATACCCCGAACTTTACAGCAACATATACCACAAGGTTCGCATCAACTACTATCCGCCGCGCGGCGACAACAAGGAAGGCTGGGACAACATCGACATCATCGGCTGGATGGGCTACCCCATGCAAATCAAGGTTGACTTCCTGTGCCGCGACTCGATACTTGCAGCACCGCTGTTGCTCGACTTGGTACTGCTCGCCGACCTTTCAAAGCGTTGCGGATTCAAGGGCATCCAATCATGGCTCTCGTTCTACTTCAAGAGCCCGATGCACCCGCTCGACAAGCAACCAGTTCACGACCTCTTCGCACAAAACATCATGCTCCGCAACAAGATGCGCGAGATAATTGGCGACGAAGGCTACGTAAACGACTACCAAGAGGCAGAATATTAATTACCCCTGATGGCAATCATAAAAAACTCCCCCGAAAATCGGGGGAGTTTTTTTATGTTCTAAGACCCTATATTAGGCCAATTGGCCTAATTAGACTGATTCGGATTAAACTTATATTTCTTCGGATATTTCGTAGTGGTTCCGGTCTGTAGCGTGACGGCACACAAGTTCCCCCACGAATCCAGCAAGGAAGAGCTGAGTGCCAAGTATCATAGCAGTCAACGACAGATAGAAATATGGCGAATCGGTTACAAGAATGTAGCTATGCCCAGTGTACAGGTTGTATAATTTTATTGCCCCGACAGCAATCACCGAAATCAAACCTATCAAGAACATTATACTGCCAAGGAAACCAAAGAAATGCATCGGCTTGACACCAAATTTCGACAAGAACCACAATGTACCAAGGTCGAGATAGCCGTTGACGAAACGGCTCAACCCAAACTTCGACTTGCCATACTTGCGAGCCTGATGATGCACCACCTTCTCGCCTATTTTTGTGAAACCGGCATTCTTCGCAAGATATGGAATGTAGCGATGCATATCGCCATACACTTCTATGTGCTTTACCACCTCCTTGCGATAGGCTTTCAGCCCGCAATTGAAGTCGTGCAAGTTGTGAATACCACTCACACGACGTGCCGACGCATTGAATAGCTTTGTCGGTATGGTCTTGCTTAATGGGTCGTAGCGTTTTTTCTTCCACCCCGACACTAAGTCGTAACCCTCTTTTATTATCATGTCGCGCAGTGCCGGTATCTCGTCGGGGCTATCCTGCAAGTCGGCATCCATGGTTATCACCACATCGCCCTCGGCACGCAGGAAACCTGTGTTCAAGGCAGGCGACTTGCCGTAGTTTCGCCTAAAACATACTCCTTTCACGCAAGGGTTCTTGGCCTGTAGCTGCTTTATTACCTGCCATGAGCCATCGGTGCTACCGTCGTTGATAAACAGTATCTCATAGCTATAACCATGTTCCCTCATCACTCTGGCTATCCACTCCTCAAGCTCGGGCAGCGACTCGGCCTCATTATATAATGGTACTACAACCGATATATCCATTTCTTAAACTTCCTATATATGTAATTATTTTTTCACATAAAAATCATTTCTTGGCGGAATGCGCCTCATCCCAAGTATGAACGCAAGCACCATCGACACAAGCGAGCCAAGGAAGGTGGTAAGCATTACCATCTGAACCACCACCTCCATTGCCGACGGCAAGGCATGCCGCTCGACTATCGTCTCCATTATCCGAACCATCTCAGCGGCACTCTCGCCTGGCACTGCCTTATACACGTTGATGGCAGCCATTACCTGGTCGTAGATGAATGTGGGCATCACATATTGCATCCACACGTATGTGACAGCCCCGCATATCAGCGAGCCACATATAAATATCATCAGCCCAAGCATCCACAACGACGCAAACGGTGCATATCCACGCATCTGCGAGCGGTAACGCCGCAGCATGGGATACACCACCGCCGGCACTGCCACCATCATAGCCATAGCCGCAAGCATAAGTATGGTATGTGTGAATCCGTACATTATGGCAAGAGCCATGACCGTGAGGTAAACGCCGAACCATGCGCCATACTCGGCACCTTGTCGGTAAACCGATTTTACTGTGTCGTCGATATTGTTTTTTTCAACCATAGGCACAAAGTTAATCATAAATACCGATAACACGTTTTTATTTCATGCTGTTTTTTGCACTGTACTCGTGCAGGACATATCCACGTGGAAATGCCGAGCGGCTTAGCAGATAGCTTTTGAGGTACGACCAACGTAATTTTTTGCGGAAGGTTACAGATTCGTCATCCGTTCCTGGTCTTCGGGATAACGTCCGCCAAATATTTCTATCCCGTCTAAATGACGGCGTATTTCGGTCAGTTCTTCGGAAGTTAACTCTATTTCCGCTCCACCAATATTTTCCTCGATGCGCTCAATGCGTTTCGTGCCGGGAATGGGAACAATCCACGGCTTTTGCGCCAACAGCCACCCGATGGCCATACGCGCCGGGGTAGTTCCTTTCTGCTTGGCAAGCTTTTCCTCATATTCCACCAATTCCATATTATGCTCCAAATTTTCACCTTGGAAACGGGGAATTACGGAACGGAAATCGGTCTTGTCAAACTTGATGCTTTTGTTGAAACGCCCAGTCAACATCGCCTTGCCAAGCGGACTAAACGGCACGAAACCTATGCCCAATTCTTCCAATACAGGTAGCAATTCCACTTCGGGCTTGCGATACCACATGGAGTATTCACTCTGCACGGCAGTCAGCGGACATACGGCATGAGCACGGCGCACCGTGGCTGGGGCGGCTTCCGACAATCCCCAATGCAGCACTTTGCCTTCCTTTATCAGTTCGCCCACGGTCTCGGCTACCGTTTCAATAGGCACATTTGGGTCAACCCTGTGCTGGTAATAAAGGTCGATATGGTCGGTGCGCAAACGGCGCAACGAGCCTTCCACCGCCCTGCGAATGGTTTCAGGGCGGCTTGAAAGCGAAACAGGACGTGCCGATGTGTTCAAATCCGGCACTTCAGACAAGTCATATCCGAATTTGGTGGCAATGACCACCTGGTCGCGCACGGGTTGCAACGCTTCGCCTATCAAGTCCTCATTCTTGCCGTAACTGTAAACTTCAGCAGTGTCAAAAAATGTAACGCCCAAGTCCACTGCCTTGCGTATGGTCTCTATTGCATCTTTGCGGTCGGGATATGGCGGATAGCTCTGCGTGAACCCCATGCAGCCCAATCCCACAGCCGACACTTTCAATCCATCTTTTCCCAATATCCTTGTTTTCATAGCTATTCCTTATTCCTGTATTCTTTTCCAAAACTCGTGCACTTGCCCATAGTTTCGCCTGTGCGCATATAAGTATAGTTAGGCATCTCAAATAGCACGGGTTTCAACCTGTCGTAGTCGGGCTTACCTTTATCATTCAAGCAATCCTCGTCCACGTATGTGTTCGTTATCTTGCAAATGAAATTGTCAAAAGTCTCCGTTTCGTAGTTATCCACCACCTCGCACTCCATCACCATAGGACTTTCGTCAATGACAGGCGTTCCGGCCTCGCCAAGATGATAGGCAAACACCCCCGACTTATCAGTTCTCGCTCCGCTTGCGCAGCCAACATAATCGGCACGCTCCAGCATCGCCTCGCTGACCATATTGACCGACACTTTGCCCGTCTGTTTCACACCTTCGTTGGTGTAATGTTTCTTGAACATACTAAGCATAATCTGATTATGCCCGATGATACCCACGTGGGCAACAAGCAACCAGTTCACTCGTCCGTTCACTTCGGTACCCACAACCACCGCAGGTGTAGGGTACAATGCCAATACATTTCCGATATTCTTTTTCATAAGTATATATTATTTATGTCGTTTGTAACCGCATCATCTTCGGCTGCGCTTGACAGCCCTTTCAATATTTCAACCTCATTCGGTTCTAAATGTATATACTCCTCCCCTCTTGCAAAGAAATTTTGCAAGAGTTGTTGTGACCCCACATTGTGTCGGTCGGCAATAAAGCACACCGCCTCATCGGTACACAATTTTTCAAGTAATTCTGCCTTTTGTTCCATTGCATCTCTGTTGTTTATTCATTGCAAAATTACTTTGCAATGGTGCGAAACTTAGTAACTCTATATTGGCAAACTGTACCATTTTTACTGAAATTGCAATCTGCGCAAACCATTATCGGTGAAATGTTCTATCTTTGCGAATATTCAAGAGTATGGAACAAGATGAGCAAGATATTAAAAGTAAGAAATGTAAATGACTATGGCCGCTACCTGGGATGCGCCGACTGCCACCCATTAGTCAGCGTCATAGATTACGCCGAGGTGTCGCCCATACGCCACAGCCTGAACAATTACAGCGTATATGGGCTGTTCTTGCGAGACGATGCCGATGTGGACTTGGATTATGGCTGTGGCAAATATGATTATAACAAAGGCACGTTGCTGTGCGTGGCTCCCGGACAGATAGGCGGCAAGGAGGATAACGGCGAACAGGTGGCAATTACAGGCTGGGCACTGCTGTTCCATCCCGACCTGCTGCATGGCTTTCCACTCGAAAAGCACATCAAGGATTATTCTTTTTTCGACTACCGCGTCAATGAGGCTTTGCACATGACCGACGAGGAACACACTATCCTTGTCTCGCTGATGCGCCAAATACGTGAAGAGCTCGGCAAGAAACCCGACGGACTCCAAGATGCCATACTCGTGGGCTACATCGAATTGGCACTCAACTTCTGTCAACGGTTCTACAACCGCCAGTTTGTTACCCGAAGGATAGAGAACTCCGACATACTCGTCCGTTTCGACCGCCTGCTACGCAGCTATTTCGAGGACAAGCTCCAACTAACACTCGGCATACCTACCGTACAGTATTGCGCCGACAAACTGTGCATGTCGCCCAACTACTTCGGCGATGTCATCAAAAAAACAACTGGCGACACGGCAAGCAGCCATATACGCCAGTTTGTCATTCAGCTTGCCAAAAACGGGCTGGCAGCAGGAGAAACCATCACCCAAGTGTCAGATCGCCTCGGTTTTGAATATCCCCAGCATTTCAGCCGAATGTTCAAGAAACAGGAGGGCATAACTCCATCGGAATATTGCCAAGGGTTACGAACCTAAGGCACCAAATTAAATATCGCCCACAAATTCAGCTCGTGAACAAAATTAGGAAAACCACGCATCACGCATAATAGGTAGCACTCACGCACTCAAGTGAATACTGAGTACAAAAGGTTCCACACGCCATGAAACCATTCCTTATCTTTTCATTTCTAAGATTGGGAACGGATTGCCCTCGCTGTCGCATTCATTGCGCTTGAAAGTCTTGAACCCCATACGCTCGTAAAACTTTGTGGCATCGGGATTCTGTTCATTAACATCGACATATTCCACGTTCAAGTCACTGAAAGCACGTTCCACAAGCATCTTGCCCAATCCCTTGCGGAAATAGTCGGGATGAAGGAAAAGCATCTCGATTTTTCGCTCTTGCACACCCATAAATCCAACAGGGCGCATACCGTCTTCTACCACCCACAAGGTTTCGATGTACCGCAAGGCTCCTTCGGCTTGCGGAGTCAGCCTAATAATGTCAGTTTCGGTCAAGAAATGATGACTGGCACGAGCTGATGCCTCCCACACTTCCAACAATTTGCCAATAAACATCGGCGTTCGCCTACTTTTCTCTATCGTTGCAATGTTCCACATAATTTTTGAAGTATTTTTTCCTTGTGTAAAGATAGTGCAAATCGAGGTTGCTTTTCAATCCGACAGGCTTGAAGTTGCAGTCCCATAAACAGGCTTTCGGCATTCTTCCACATGAACAAGTCGGTATATCTGGCAAGCTCCTTGTCCGATGCAAGGGTTTGTTTCAGCCTTTGCAGATTAGCTTTCAGCACTGCATCGGGCAGATAGGGATAATCCGAACCGTAAAAGACATGGTCGGGCGTAGTGATGGTCAGCAACGACCGCAACACCTCAATTGTCGGGCTACCTGCCAAGTCGAAGTAGAGGCGCGACAAGTTGCCTTCCCAGTCTATCGGCTGCATATAGCCCTGTTTTACCATCGCCGAAAGGATAGATTTCATTCGCGGCAACGCCAACGGCAGAAACGAGCCGCAATGAGGTACGACCACTTTCAAGTTCGGGTAGCGTACCAACACATTCCTTGCCAACATATTCACCACGGCACGGGTAGTCTCTGCGGGATATTCATACATTGCCAGCGGCGTAGTGGATATGCTTTCTTCCGAGCAAGGCGTGGGGCGGTGTGGGTGGATGATGACAACAGCATGGCGTTCATTAAGGACTTCCATCAGTGGGTCCAGCTCCTCGTCGCCCAAGTATTGCCCACGGCTGTTGGTAGCCAACTTCACGCCGTCAGCTTTCAACGTATCAAGCGCATAAACAGCTTCACGGATGGCAGCATCCACATCAGGCAACGGCAGGGCAGCGCAGAACTTGAACCTGCCGGGATATTGCCGTTTCACCTCCGCCGAAACCTCATTCACGCGACGGATGCACTTGGCACTCTCCTCCACGTTGCCATAATATGGCTGTGGGGCAGGCATGGTAAGCACGGCAGTGCGGATACCCGCGCTGTCCATAAAAGCAAGATGCCGTTCCGCCTCCCAAACAGGCAATGGAAAAGTCTCCTCCAATTCCGCTCCGTGCGCTTTCAGCACTTCCATATATTCGGGAATTATGATGTTGGTGTGCACATCGACCGTCTGCGCCGACAACGGAGAGGAAACCAATGTCAACCCCAACAATACCATATAGATTTTCAGTTTCATAAGCAGTCTTAAATCATCAGCATTCCCACACATTTCTACTTCTACATTTTCCGCAATTTTCCCCATATTTCTGTTCTTCTATCGTTTTTTATTGATTTACGCTACTCCATGAAGTTATTGATTCGGTTGGCAGGATTGAGCGGCGTTTGGTCCGACAGTACCAATGATTTAACCATGTGCAGCGTTCCTTGCTTGTATTTCTGGAAATGTTCGGAAGCTATGTGTTTGTCGTATGCCTCCTTACTTGCGTATGTTTCAAGAATGGTTATTTTGCAAGGATTGTCTTTTTCACAGACAGCATACATGGTCAACACGCCAGGTTCGGTACGCAGGGAAACCTCCCCCACCTCTGTAGCATATTTCATGTATTCGTCGAGGAACCGCGGATAGACTTCGATTTTCGACAGGCGCACTATACCGTCGGTAGCCATTTTTTCCTTGGCGCACATACCCGGCTGCTTGTCCAAATTAAGGCATTTGCCGATTATCTCACCGGTAGCGAGGTAAGAATAGGTCGGAAACTCAAACAAGACAGGTTTCAATCGCGCATAGTCGAGTTTACCGTCCTGGTCAAGCACATCGGGTGCGGCGTAGGTGTTGGCAATGGAGCAAACGAAGTTGTCAAACCCTTCTGTTTCATAAATATCCACCACATCACACTCCATCGTCAATGGCGAGTCATCAATCACAGGAGTACCATTTTCACCCCAATGATATTCAAACACCTCCGACTTGTCAACCGTAGCTCCGCTCACACTGCCTACATAGTCTGCCACGGGCAGCATCTCTCGGCTCACAAGATTTACCGACAGTTTTTTGGATGCCTTTATTCCTTGATTGGTATAGTGGCTCTTGCTCATGCTGACGAGTACCCGGTCATGGCCGATAATGCCTGTATGCCCCACGACAAGCCAGTTAACTTTTCCGTCAACTTCCGCACCGATTACGGTCATCGGTTTTGGGTAAAGAGCGAGCACACTTCCTATGTTTTGTTTTTCCGTTTCTTGAATATTGGATTGGTGTGTTTCCCTTTCGGCCACGCCGCATGATAACAGTCCGAACATGAATAATGCTATAAAAATACTTCGTACCATATTATATTTCCTCTATTATTGTCTTTCAAATCTCACGTTTATGCTCCCTGCTCCTTGCAGCAGGCTGATGCCAACCCCGTCGATATGTCCGATTTTTATGAGCGAGCTGCTTGCCGACCAGTCCTGACAAAAGATGGCGACGTTGCCCCACGGCTCGTAGATGGTGATGTCGCCCGGCACTGGGTCGCAGCCACGCGGTGTATCATCAAGGCTTAGTTCCGGTTCGGGATAAAATATCTTTTCCACTCCGTTGTTGTAGTCCTCCAAAGTCACCTCCAGTGGCAGTCGCGATAGGAAATCATGGGCGGCACCATTGTCCTCCATGGTGGCTGTGATAATTTGACTGCCTACGATGATGTTAATGCCCAAGTCTTCCACGACATTATCTTGCCCTTCCTCGCTGCTTGCGCCAAGACTTTCGAGCCACTGCGTAATGCGGGTCTCCATGCTATCCATCGTGCTTGAGGTGAGCAACAGCGATTCTTCAAACATGGCACCGGGAACAAGCCTTGCGGCATCCGCCTCCGACGTACTTATACCGCTGCTCCCACTGCTGGCAAAAAGGGCAATGCGTTTTCCTGCCAACAAATCGGCGTGGCTGTGAAGAAACGCCTGCATGGGAGTCGCAATATGTCCATACCAAATAGGATAGCCAACGAACACAATGTCATAATCGTCGAAACTTTCCACCGACGTGGTGATGGCAGGATAAACACCTTGCTCGATGGCCGCCAGTTCGGACTGCGCACGGTCGAGCATAGCACTGTATTCATTGTCGTATGGCGTTTCTGGCACAACCTCTACTATGTCGCAATTCAATTCAGACATTATTGTCTGCGCCATGCGCTCGGTGTTGCCTGTACGTGAGCAGTATAGGACAAGGTAGCGATGCAAGTCGTGGTCGCCCGCGCTGTCGGTTCCTTCACTTTCATTTCCTCCATCTCCGTCATCACCTCCGGGAGGAACTTGTTCATGCCCATCGCGCCGAGGTTCGTCTCCACCGCACGACGTGGCCGACAGCAATGTGGCAAATAGCAGCAACGGGATAAGTAATAACTTATTCATAGTTACTTCATTTTAAATATTTTCTATAATGCAAAGATACTGCGGCGCATAATCAAGGCGGATAAACATATCCACTGTGTTTGTAACAATTTTACTGAAATGGCGTTCCGCGGCACGGCAGCTTGTGCACACTCCACTTGAAAAAAATTGCGAGATTTGAATTACAGGCTTGTCAGCACAGGATTATCCAAATAATTGAACAACCGATGCACTTCGCTTGGTTTGCGAGGGTCGAGCATCAGCGGATGCGAAAGGTCGAGCGTGGAAATCAAGCGCATATCCTCTGCCGACAGTTCAAAATCCCAAATGCCAAGGTTCTCTTCCATGCGACTCTGGTGGACGGATTTCGGTATGACGCTCACGCCTCGCTGCACATTCCAGCGGAGAATGATTTGCGCCACCGTCTTGCCGTGTCTTTCCGCAATGTTTTTCAAAACTGGATTGGTGAACATACCATTCATCCCTTCCGCAAAAGGTGCCCATGCTTGCGGCACAATGCCGTATTCACGCAAAATGGCAAGCTCGTCTTCCCGTTGGTAGAAGGGGTGCAATTCCAGTTGGTTCACCATCGGCTTAATTTCTGCCGTATAGCAGATGTCTATGATGCGGTCGCTTTGGAAATTGCTCACGCCGATGGCACGGATACGCCCCTCTTTGTACAGCTCCTCCATTGCCCTCCATGCACCGTAATAATCACCGAATGGCATGTGGATTAGATACAAGTCGAGGTAATCAAAACAAAGATTGCCAAGCGTCCGCTGGAAAGCCTCTTTCGTATGCTCATATCCCATTTCGTTGATAAAAGCTTTTGAGGTGACGAACAAATCCCCTCTCGAAACACCCGACTTGCGGACTGCATCGCCCACTGCCATTTCATTTCTATAAGAAGATGCCGTATCAATCAAGCGATAACCCGTGGCAATTGCTTCCGACACTGCCTGTTCACACACTTTGAGGTCGGACACTTGAAATACGCCGAACCCCTCCTGCGGCATTTCCACTCCGTTATGTAATTTGATAGTCTGCATATTAGTCATTTTTTATATAATTATTTCCCCATAATCTCCTTCACTCTCGCCAGCAAATTTGGAATATCCAAATGCTGTGGGCACTTAGCCAAGCATTCGCCGCAAGCCACGCACGAGGATGCAGGGTCGCCGCGCTGAATAGGCGACATGGAAACGGTGTAGTCTGCCATTGCCCGTTCCTTGTTCTTGTGCATGATGTAGTTGTTATAGACATAAGCAAAGATATAACCGATAGCTACGTTATGCGGACATGGGATGCACTGGTAGCACCCTGTGCAGTCAATATGGCCAGGCGCATGGCGGTAGGCGTAGATGGCTGCGCCCAATGCCTCGCGCTTGACGGGAGTGAGCATATTCGGACGAGCCTTGGCGGCATACTTCAAGTTCTCCTCCACATCTTCCATACTGCCCATTCCGCTTACTGCCACGCTGACTTCGGGAATATCCCATAAGTAGTCCAACGCCCACTCAGCATCGGGCTTATGTATTCCCGTGGAGGCCAACGCATCGCGCATCTCCTGCGGCAGGTGTGCAAGAAATCCCGTGCGGACAGGCTTCATCACCGCCAGCCCCATGCCATTGGCGGCGGCATACTTCGGGCCGAGCGCACCAGCCTCGTATTCGTAATCCAAATAATTGTGCTGGATAAGGCAGAAATCCCACGCAGGCGTGTATTCCACCACGCGCTTGAATAGTTGCAAGCTGTCGTGGAACGAAAAGCCCATAAAGCGTATCTTGCCCTGCGCCTTCAGCCGCTCCATCTTCTCTATGAGTTTGTAAGGCAGCACGTAATCCTTCCATGCACGGTGCATAATCATGTGTATGTGGTAGAAGTCTATCACGTCGGTATCGATAGTGCGGCGCGACTGGTCAAAGAACTTCTCGAAATCATCGGCACTCTGCATCTCCCACCATGGCATTTTCGACGTTACATACACCCTGTCGCGCCAGCCTCCGGCAAGAGCCTTGCCTACTGCCTGCTCGCTCTCCCCGCCCATATATACGCGCCCAGTGTCGATGTAATTCACTCCTCCCTCGATGGCATGGTGCACCATCGGCGTGGTCTGGTCGAAGTCCACATGCCCGTTCTTCATCGGCAGGCGCAACATTCCGAAACCCAATGCCGACACGCTCACACCCGTCCGCCCCATCGGGCGGTACTGCATCTGCGAGTTGTAGTTGAGAATGTCTTTCGACAGTTGTTCCCTCGTCGCTTGCCTTTCGGCCTCCCGTGCAACGGCTTTCGACCCACTCATGACACCCACGGCTGCGGCAAGAAGTCCTCCTTTGATAAAATTGCGTCTGTCCATATTTTATTCTTTTTTATTTGTCTAAACCCATAAGCCATGACGGATTGCTGCGAACGAGTAGGTCGATGTCGCTTTGAGATACTCCGACTGATTGCAGTTTCACGATGCAATCCCTCCTGCTCATTTTATTATCAATATTCATGACACCTCTCCTTTTACTGACAAAGATAGTGGCAAATAATACATAATGTCTTAACAATTTCACTGAGGATTGTGACGGTTTTACTGATTGTGATTTCCGCACAAATAACAGAAAAAGTCGTATCTTTGCCCTTAAAAACATAATACTCCGATATGAAACTTAACACTTTATTTTCCACAACCATAATGGTTGCATCTATGCTGGCTGCCACATCATGTGGGTCAAGCAACAACAATGCCGAACAGCCGCCACTGCCAGTGGCCACCGCTGTATGCGAGGGCGTAACAACACTCGAAATCGACTCAGCCACCACACTTATCACTCTGCGCGACAATGCAGAACCCTCGACACAGCCCAACAGGCTGTTCTACGGCAAAGACAACAAGGACTCGGCAAAGGTGGAACAATTGTCGCCCAGCGGCAGTGTACCATCATCGATACACGCCTTCCTCGTTAAGAAAGACAACAAACTTGCACTTTTCGACACTGGCAACGGTATTGATAAAGGCGGCAAACTTCTCTCTCGGCTCGACTCGGCAGGTTACGGACCCGAAAATATCGACTATATCATACTGACGCACATGCACGGCGACCACATTGGCGGATTGCTTAACGGCGACAGCGTGGTGTATGCCCGTGCCGAAGTGTTCGTTCCACAAGTGGAATGCCAATATTGGCTGTCGCAGTCCAACGGAAACGGACAACTCGCCGCCCGCGTGGTTGATGCATACGGCAGCCGACTGCACCAGTTCAGTTTCACCGACACCACCGCCCTGCCGCTTGGCATACGCGCCATGGCCGCCATTGGCCACACCCCCGGCCACTCGGTATATAGCGTTAGCGGCAACCGCTTGCTCATAACTGGCGACCTTATTCACGGTTACGACCTGCAATGTCAGGACATGAACATATCACCATCCTACGACATCAACCCCGAGCAAGCCGCTCATGCGCGCAAATTCTTCTATTCGCTCGCAAGCCGCAAGCACAGCATAATAGCCGGAATGCACTTGCCTGGCAACGGGGTGCTGATAGAAGTGGAGCCTGTGCAAGAGATGGAAATGCAGGCAGAATAAAGGTGCGCAATCACAATCTGGATTGCCATTCCATCTGCTATCTGCCCGTTACTGAACGTATGATATAGCAATTCTACAAGTGAGATTGGCGGAAATACAAAATACAAATACCGCAAACTGGCTTTCACCTCACTGCCAGTTTGCGGTATTCTATTTTTACCATCTATGCCGTATTATCACAGCGACATTATCTCGATAAATGGCATTATAGCCGAATAGAATGTCAACCACACTAACCCGAATGCTATTCCAAGCTTGCACCATAGCGCCGCACTCTCACTATACTTAACAGCTTTTTCATATTGCCCCATGTCATATTTCGATTTCACCTGGGCAGCATACACTATAGCCACTATCCCAAAAATTTGGCAACACAATATAGTGACGATGATTGCCCATACAAGGTTGGTTGGCGGACATGGTGGCACGGGAGAGCTGAAAGGTTGTGGATGAAATACCGGCTGACGTGCCGCATCAGATTGCCATGGCTCGCTACCATGCAATTGCCCTGCGCCCGATGGCTGCCAGTCATCGTTGTTCTGCGGCTGCTGCCCTGTTCCGGCAGGCTCGCCTGCGCTGCTGGCACCTCTCGATGTTTCCCCGGCGGCAGGCTGCTCTCTTACCACAAAATCTCCACCGACCTGCTGCGCATCACTTTCCGCGCCTGGCACTATGAAAAATCCGGCAAGTTCCGGCACTTCACATGCCTGCACCCAGTCGGCAAGCCCTTCACGCCATATATATGTTTCAGCAGTGATGCCCATCCTGATAAGTTCTTCTATCTGCATGGGGCCGCGCTGCACCCCGCTTATATGTACCCAGTATTGCATATTTGGCATTTTTACGTATTCTCAATTGAAATACAAAAATAACAAATTAACATTAATGCGCATGAATGTTTCATGCTATTTTTTATTACGGCACTGCCAAAATAGCAATATCGAGACCGCCCCTTCGCACGACAATGCGGTAAAAAACACAGTGGCACCGGGATTTTGCAATCCCAGTGCCACCATTTATAATGTGCAGTTATGAAAATCCTCGATTACTTCTTCGAGAGTTTTTCCTTCAAAGCTGCAAGCTCTTGAATGTCACCAAGGGTAGTCTTCTCGATAGCAGGAGCCGACGAAGTGGTTTCCTCGGCAGCCTTTGCAGCCTTCTTGGCCTTCTTGGCTTCTGCCTTAGCCTCATCTTCAAATATGCGGCTGTGAGAAAGAATGATGCGCTTTGCATCTTTGTTGAACTCGATTACCTTGAAGTCGAGCTTTTCGTCTTGCTTGGCTTGAGTGCCGTCTTGCTTAACGAGGTGCTTGGGAGTTGCAAAGCCCTCAACGCCGTAAGGCAAAGCCACTACAGCACCCTTGTCGAGCATCTCAACGATAGTGCCTTCATGTATGCTGCCAACGGTGAAGATGGTTTCAAACACATCCCACGGGTTCTCTTCAAGCTGCTTGTGGCCGAGGCTCAAGCGACGGTTTTCCTTGTCGATTTCAAGAACCTGCACGTCGATGTCGGCACCGATTTGGGTGAATTCCGACGGGTGCTTAATCTTCTTGGTCCAAGACAAGTCGGAAATATGGATAAGGCCATCAACACCTTCTTCAAGTTCAACAAACACGCCAAAGTTGGTGAAATTGCGAACCTTTGCAGTGTGCTTTGAACCTACAGGGTAGTTAGTTTCGATGTTCTCCCATGGATCGGGCTTGAGCTGCTTGATACCGAGCGACATCTTGCGTTCTGCGCGGTCGAGGGTCAAAATCACAGCCTCTACTTCGTCGCCAACCTTCAAGAAGTCTTGTGCCGAACGCAAGTGCTGCGACCACGACATTTCGCTCACATGGATAAGACCTTCCACACCCGGGGCGATTTCCACGAATGCACCATAGTCGGCCATAACCACTACCTTGCCCTTCACTTTGTCACCAACCTTCAAGTTAGGATCAAGGGCATCCCATGGATGCGGTTGCAATTGCTTCAAGCCAAGGGCTATGCGCTTCTTCTCGTCGTCGAAGTCAAGAATAACCACATTGAGCTTTTGGTCGAGGCTCACTACCTCTTCGGGGTGGCTTACGCGGCCCCACGAAAGGTCGGTGATGTGGATAAGACCGTCAACGCCGCCCAAGTCGATGAATACGCCGTAAGAAGTGATGTTCTTGACAGTACCTTCAAGCACCTGGCCTTTTTCGAGCTTGGCAATAATATCTTTCTTCTGTTGTTCGAGCTCGGCCTCGATAAGAGCCTTGTGCGAAACAACTACGTTCTTAAACTCTTGGTTAATCTTAACGACCTTGAATTCCATCGTTTTGCCAACGAATACATCGTAGTCACGGATGGGCTTAACGTCGATTTGCGAGCCCGGCAAGAATGCTTCGATGCCGAATACGTCAACAATCATACCGCCCTTGGTGCGGCACTTGATGTAACCCTTGATAACTTCATCGTTTTCGAGGGCTTCGTTGACACGCTCCCAGCTCTTGGCAGCACGTGCCTTCTTGTGCGACAAGACGAGCTGACCCTTCTTGTCTTCTTGGTTTTCAATGAACACCTCTACCTTGTCACCAACCTTCAAGTCGGGATTGTAGCGGAATTCATTCAAAGGAATGATACCATCCGACTTGTAACCGATGTTAACCACTACTTCACGCTTGTTGAGTGCAATAACGGTACCTTCTGTTACATCCTTATCCTTTACGGTATTAAGAGATTCGTCATAGGTGTGTACCAGTTCCTCGCGAGATTTCTCTCCTTGAGTTTCGCCTTTTTCAAAGGCATCCCAATCGAAATCTTCAATTGGAGAATTTTTTAATTCTTCGCTCATTTAAATTGTTAATAAATAGGTTAATTCTAAGCTCCGGGCACACTTCACCCGGAACACGGGTGCAAATTTACACATATTTTCCCAATTATCAACACTTCTACACCCTCTTTTTTCCGTAATATTCTGTGATATAACACTCCATGCACGGCATAAATTCAATTTTATAAACATCGAAACACATAAAACAAGCAAAAATCCATTTTATAATTTACAAAATCGCTACATTTGTGCGCATCATGAAACATTGCGATTTAGACACTCGATACCGTCGCCACCTTATGCTGCCCGAGGTGGGCATCGACGGGCAACTGCGGTTGCTGCAATCAAGGGCTGCCATAATAGGTGCGGGCGGACTTGGTTCGCCTGTCGCACTCTACCTTGCCGCGGCCGGCGTGGGTCACATCAACATTGTTGATGGCGACTGCGTTGACGTTTCAAACCTTCAACGGCAGATAATCCATAATACCAACGACGTAAGTCGGCAAAAAGTGGTATCGGCAAGTGAGAAACTCAACGCCATAAATCCCGATGTGGAAGTCACGCCAATCCCAGTCAAACTCGATGCCAGCAATGCAGCCGCCATCCTCGACGGTTGCAACGTAGTAATCGACTGCACCGACAATGCCGCATCACGCTTTCTCATCAACGACGTGTGTGTAGCTGACGGTCGGCCATTGGTGCATGGCGCAATAAACCGTTTTTCGGGCAACGTAATGACCATCGCCCCCGGCCACGCCACCTTGCGAGACCTTTTCCCCATGCCGCCGCAAAATCCTATGCCAAGCAGTCATTACGGTGTCCTCGGGGTTGTTGCAGGCATAATAGGCACCATTCAGGCCGCCGAGGCACTGAAAACACTCCTCGGTTTAGGCGAATTACTCACCGACCAAGTGCTTACGTTTGACGCACTCACAATGTCGTTCACAAAATTTAAAATAAATCATGGCTGATGTCGGTAATTCTGGTAGCAAAATATGTAATCAAGATACACTTTTTTACGTCAAACAGTTGTAATTTTGCATCAAAACAAAGAGTGTAGGCATGAATATCGACGATTTAATACACACGCTGCACAGCGAAAAGCTTTCTTGCGTCATCATGCAGAGCAACGGCACCATAGTTAAATGCCACCGTCGCGGCGTAATCGACCTATACGAATTGCTGCGCGACACCCCGTCTGTGCTCGACGGGGCAACAATTGCCGACAAGGTGGTGGGACGCGGAGCCGCCGCGCTGATGGTGCTAGGAAAGGTGAAACGGCTACATACCGACGTGCTTAGCCGCCCGGCTCTTGAACTGCTACAGCAAGCTGGCATTAAGGTATCCTTCACAACACTTGCCGACAACATCATAAACCGCGCTGGCGACGGCATCTGCCCAGTTGAAAAGCTCACCTCGAGTGCCAAAACGGCACAAGAGGCGTTACCGCTCATAAAGCAATTCCTACAAGAAATGGCTACTAAAAACCACTGACAAATATATTAATTCATAAAAACATAATATCATTATGACAGCTCAAAGCGTAAAACTTTACACACTGAATTACAGCGAGATGCGGACTTACTTGTTTGCACTGCTGTTTATTGTGGGCAACATCGTATTGCCGCAACTGTGCCACTTGGTTCCGCAAGGCGGACTCATACTGCTGCCCATTTACTTTTTCACACTTGTGGCAGCCTACAAATATGGCTGGAAAGTGGGCCTGATAACCGCCGTGGCCTCGCCGGTAATCAACAACCTGCTATTTGCCATGCCAGCAACAGCAATGCTGCCAATCATCCTAACCAAGTCGCTGCTCATAGTGGGAGCTGCCGCAGCTGCCACCAAGCTGTTCAAAAACTTCAACCTGCTCACAGTAGCGGCAGTAGTCGTTGCCTACCAGCTCGCAGGCTCGCTCATAGAATGGGGCATGACGGCATCCCTCACGGCAGCCTTGCAAGACCTCACCATCGGGCTGCCCGGCATCTTGCTGCAAATCGTGGCAGGCTACTTGGTTATAAAGAAATTATGACAGGAAATTGGTTTCACGTTTCGTGAATCCACCTCATATATACACTACGACTTACCACTATGATCCTTGAGGCTGCGTGAGCAGGTTCAAGGATTTTTTTACATCTCTGCCACAAATCATTCCACTCCCACTCGTAACACACAAAAAAAACGGACACCTGCCTCGCGACTGTTGTCCGTTCAAAATCAACTTCAATTAGAGTGCTTTTTTGAAGATTGCTTCCCGTAAGAGTGCTACTGTAAGCAACCTTAATTCCTTCTTAATTGATCCGTTAGTCCTCTTTTATTGGTGACAATATGTGTTTATTAACGTATTCGTTGAAAACATTCTTGTAAGAGTCGGAAATCGGTATGTACTGTTTCCCGAACACTATGCGGTTACGCTCTATAAGGCGCACCTTCGACATCTGTACAATGAACGAGCGATGCACACGCATGAAACGCGAAGACGGCAAACCAGCCTCGAATGTCTTGAGGCTCATGAGCGACATCACACATCCGCCGGTGCTTTCAAGGTATATCTTCACATAGTCCTTCAGCCCTTCGATGTAAAGAATGTCGTCGATGGGAATCTGCACCAGCTTGTATTCGCTCTTCACGAGTATGCTGTCGATGCCCTCGTTGCCCGACCGCGCACGTTCTTCAAGCACAAACCACCGCAAGGCCCTATTTGCCGCCTCCATGAACTCGGTGTAGCTTACCGGCTTTAGCAGGTAGTCGAGCGCATTCACGCGGAACGCCTCGATGGCATAACGGTCAAACGCCGTCACAAACACCACCCTGCAATGCGGCGGCACCACCCGTGCAAACTCGGTGCCGTTAAGCTCCGACATCTGTATGTCAAGGAACACGAGGTCAATGTCTTCCTCTATGATAGTCTTTATCGCCGACGATGCCGATGGGAAAGCATTTACGAATTCCAAGAACGGCGTCTTCTCCACATAGCCTTTTATCAAGTCGAGGGCCAATGGTTCATCGTCGATAACGCAGCATCTTATTTTTCTCATTGTTCAATCAAAATTTCATTTTGCATTATTTATTTTCCTGTAAATCTATCTCAAGATTAGCCACATACAAGCTACCGTCGGCCTCTTGCTGTTGCGACAACTGGTAACGCCCGTTGTAGAGTATCGACAATTGCCGTTTCAAGTTGGCAATTCCTATGCCGCTGCCGCTGCGGTCGTTGCCGTCCTTTGGGAAACAGCTGTTGGCAACCCGGCACACCACCTTGGAACCCTCCACCTTTATGCCAATGTCGATTACCGATTTTTGGCTCCCCGACACCCCATGCTTGAAAGCATTCTCCACAAGGGAGATGAACATGAGCGGCGCAATTTGCAACCCCACACCCTGCCTTTCATCAATCGATACTTTCAGCGTGGTATTGTCTCCAAGCCTCAGGCGCATGAGCTCGATATAATTCTTCACAAAGAGCATATCCTTGTCGAGCGGAACAGTCTTGCTGTCGTTTTCATACAACACATACCTCAACAACTGGCTCAGTTCGTGCACGGCATATTGCGCCCTTTCCTGGCTTATGCCTATCAAGGCATAAATGTTATTGAGCGTGTTGAACAGGAAATGTGGGTTGAGCTGGTTCTTCAGGTTCTTCAACTCCATCTCCTTGCGCTCCACTGCCATCTTTTGCTCATATTGCTCCCACTTTAGCCATTTCTCGCTTAGTTTCAACGCTATGCTTATGCATATCGACAGCACCATCATCAAGAAATCGCGTGAGAACATCCCTTGCAAGCCCCGTATCACCCATTCCTTTTCGGTCAATGCGTGATTGTAAGGGAACATTCCCTTGCCTGCATCGGGCGGCATCTCTGGCGGATAACATAAATAATGCACCCCAAAGATAAGAAATAAATATGAAACAACAAAGAATAAATTTATTATAAAATACAACCAAATTCGCTTTCGACGAAAAAGATATTTATCGATAAGCAAATAATAGTTTAAATAGAACACTATGATATACCCCAGCGTGTGGACATACACAAACTTGGGCATAGTGCGTCCCCACGAAAGAAGGACTTCGGGCATGACGAACACTATGACAAGCACTATGAGATGCGTGGCAAAGCGGGCAAGCCTCGCATTGCGCCTGTAAGGCTCCTTTGCCACTTCGTTTAGGCCACCACGGTTACTCATATCGTAATGCTTCTATTGGGTCAAGGTTCGATGCTTTCTTGGCCGGGTACCAGCCGAAGAATACCCCGGTCAGGGTGCAGACGAGGAACGACAGCACCACCGAATAGCCTTGTATGGCTATGGGCCAGTTAAGTATCCCTTTCACCACAAAGGCCGCCGTGCAACCGGCTATTATGCCTATGATGCCACCGGTGATGCTTATTATCACCGACTCAATCAAGAACTGCGACAAAATATCGAAACCGCGGGCACCGATGCTCATGCGTAAGCCTATCTCGCGTGTGCGCTCGGTCACCGACACATACATTATGTTCATGATGCCTATGCCGCCCACCAGCAGCGATATGCCAGCTATGCAGGCAAGCAGCGTGGTCATCATGTCGCTCGTGGAGCTGAGCATATTGCTCAATTCCTGCTGCGAGTGTATGCGGAAGTCATCGTCGTCGGCAGCCTTGAGCTTATGGTTGGTGCGCAGCACCTCGGTTATCTCGTCTATGGCCATGTCGGTATATTCCTCCGATGTTGCCGAACATATAATGCCTTGTATGTAGTCGATGGCAAGCACACGTTTCATCACCGTGGTATAGGGAGCCAGCACTATGTCGTCCTGGTCCTGCCCCATGCTGTTATACCCCTTGGCCTCAAGCACACCTATAACCGTGAGCGGCAACTTGTCGAAACGTATCACCTTGCCCACAGGGCTACCGCCGTCGGGGAACAGCTCATCTACTATCGTCTGCCCTATTATGCACACCTTGGCAGCCGACTTCACATCGCGGTCGGTGAATACGTTGCCGTCGGCCACCGTCAGGCGGCGAATGTCCAAGTAGTCGCTCGTAACGCCGTTAATCGACGAAGGGTAGTTGTTGTTCCCGTTGACATACTGACCCGAGCTGCTCACGTTGGGCGACACGCCCACCACATGGTCGCACTTGCTGCGTATGGCCTCATAGTCGGCCATCTTCAGCGTCTGCATGTCCTCGGCGCTTTGGCGCACACCGCCGCGCATATCGGCACCCGGCATTATCATTATCATGTTCGACCCCATCTCCGATATTTGGGCGCGAATGCTCTCTTTCGACCCCTGGCCTATTGCAAGCATGGTAATGACCGATGCCACGCCTATTATAATGCCCAGCATCGTCAAGAAGCAACGCATCTTATTGTTGCTTAATGCCTTGAGCGCTATCTTAAATAAATTGGTTAGATTCATTATGTTTCAGTCTCCTTTTAATCTTCTTCGGCAGGCAGGGAATCAAATACCTCTTGCGCCGAGCGTATGTTGGTGTTCACTTCATCGCTCACAATCTTGCCATCGCGCAGCACTATGTTGCGGCTGCTGAATTGCGACAGCTCGGGGTTGTGCGTCACGAATATTATGGTGCGCCCCATGCTGTGCAACTTCTGGAACAGCACAAGTATGCTGTAAGAGGTGCGCGTGTCAAGGTTGCCCGTGGCCTCGTCGGCAAGTATAAGCACGGGGTTGTTGACAAGGGCGCGAGCTATGGCCACACGTTGCTGCTGGCCGCCCGACATCTGGTTCGACTTGTGGTACATTCGGTCGTGCAGCCCCACCTGTTCCAGTGCCTCGGTGGCACGGCACACACGTTCACGCGCCGATACGCTGCTATTGTACAGCAGCGGCAACTCCACATTCTCAATTGCTGTGGTCTTGGGAAGCAGGTTGTAACTTTGGAACACAAAGCCTATCTTGCGGTTGCGCAGGCGGGCGCGGTCGTTCTTGCCCATGGTACGCACAGCCACCCCGTCGAGGTAATACTCCCCGGCAGTGGGAGTGTCCAAGCAACCGAGCAAGTTGAGCAGCGTTGACTTTCCAGACCCCGACGTACCCATGATGGTGACAAACTCCCCTTCATGAATTACGAACGAAACGCCGCGCAACGCATGCACTTCCTCGTTGCCCACCTTGAAGTACCGCTTTATGCCATCGAGCCTTATTATCTCCTTCTTTTCTCCCATAGCCATGCCGTCATTCACCACCTTTATTCTTGTTCTTGTCGCGGTCACGACCCGGAGGGCCTGGCATGAACGGGTTGCTTTCCCGTTCGGGGGCTTCTTCAAGCACTTCGGTGGTATATTGCAGAGCCACCTTGTCGCCCTCTTTCAGCCCGCTTTTAACTTCCACGCTTATGCCATTCTCCACGCCCATTTCTATCTCGGTGGGTTCCAAGCGATTGTCGGCAGTCAACACCCACACAAGGCGACGGTTGTCGCCCGTCGATACCAATGGGTCGGGTATCTCGCCGTTCCCTTTGGGTTGTCCGGCTGGCGGCTCGGGCATCTGTCCGGCCACCGGCAGCCCCTCGGCATCGGCAAATTGCATAGGCTCAAAGCGCAGCACCTTTATGGGCAGCGTCAGCACATCCTTCTCCTCCATCACCTTTATGGTGACATTGGCCGTAAGTCCCGGAATTAGTTTGTGGTCGGGATTGGTGGTGCTGATAAGCACCTCGTAGGTGGTAACATTCGTATCGGTAGTCGGACTTATGCGTACCTGCGTAACCTGCCCTTGGAATATGTCGTTGGGGAACGCATCGACGGTAAACTGGGCGTTCTGCCCCACCTTCACCGAACCTATATCGGCCTCGTCCACGTCGGCCACCACCTGCATCTTGTCAAGGTCGCCTATGGTGAACAGGTTGGCCACCTCCATATTCGATACCACCGTCTGCCCTATCTCCACTTCGCGCGATATTACTATCCCGTCCATCGGCGAGGTGATTTCGGCATAGCTCAAGTTGCGGGCCGCCGACACGCGGTTGGCCTGCATACGCTCATAGTTGGCTTTCGCCACAAGGTAGTCGCGGCGGCTCGTTTCATACTCATAGTCGCTTATTAGCTGCTTTTGGTGCAGAGCCTCGTCGCGCTCGTAATTCTTCTTGGTATATTCATAGTCGAGGCGCGCACTTTCAAGCTGCGCGTCGGCCGACTGTAGGTCGGCCTCAAGCGTGGTCTTGTCGATTTCGGCAATCAGCTGCCCTTCGGTCACAATAGAGTTGAAATCGGCAAACAGCTTTGCCACGATGCCTGTCACCTGCGTACCCACGTCAACCTGCGTGATACATTCAAGCGTTCCCGTGGCCGTCACCGACTCGGTTATCTCCCCACGGGTCACAGTGGCCGTCTGCAAGCTCACCTTTTCCTTTTTCGAGCAAGAAGTTGCCGATGCTACAAGCAATGCGGCCGCAGCGGCGCACATCTTCATTCCAAGCATATAGTGTTTCATTGTATATGAGAGTTGTTATAATGTCGTTTTTATGGCAATGTTATGCCTTTGTTTTGGTAATAATCAAGCATTTTCAAGTTGAGCAAGGCCATATACTTGGCTTGCAGCAGCTGCAGCCGCGCCGTCAGCAGCGAGTTGTGCGACGACAGCAGGTCGAGCGTGTTCACAAGCCCCAGGCGGAACTGCTCGTTGGTCAGCTCGTCGGTGAGTGCCGCGCTGCGCACCGTCTCCTTGCCGCTCACATACTGCGCCTGCGAGTTGCGAGCATCAAGGTAGGCCGTCTCGATGGTCTGAGCCACATCGTTGAGCAAGCCACGATAGTCGAGTATCGCGCTAAGTTTTGATGCACGCGCCTTGGCGACCTCGGTCTTAGTCTGTTTGCCGTCGAATATCGGCATCGATAGCGTTATGCCTATCTGCTCGTTGAAGTTGTGTTTCATTTGGCTGCCAAATGAATACTGGCTGCTCGAATTGGTACCCGTGCCCACCGAGCCGTTGAGCGAAATCGTAGGCATATAGCCCGACTGCGCAATCTTCACGTCAAGCTCACTCATGTCGCCCTGCAATGCGCTCTGCCTCACCTCGGGCAGCCACGCTATGGCCATGTTATACACCTCGGCCTTGTCGGGCAGCGGCTGTAGCACGGCCTCGTCGCCTATCGTAATGCTGTCGATTTGCATATCATATTCTATGCCTAATTCAAGCAACTGCTTCAGCTGCATCTTGTTGGTTTCGTAGGTGCTTTCGGCAGTCACCACGTTATAACGGTCGGTCTGCCATTGTGATTCAAGCTGCACATAGTCCACGCGCGACATCTTCCCTGCTTTCATCAACTCCTCGCCGCGTTTCATCTGCGCCTCGCTCACCTCCATCGTCTGCCGCGCTATCTCTATCGCCTCGCGCGAGTAGAGTATCTGCAAGTAGTAATTCAGGATTTGTGTCTCCAGGCTGTTGGCCATCTGCTCCACGGCCATGTCGTTGATGTCGTTTTGCAGCTCGCTGCGCTTAATGTTGTTGCGCCTCTGGTTTCCGTTGAACACCGTCCAGCCGCCAGTAATCCCGTAGCTGCCATTGTAGGTGTTCTTGTTCACGCTGTTCAGTGTACCATTGCTCTCGTTGTAGGTGAAGTTCCCTCCAGCCGGACTTGGGTAATTGCTCAGCGAGTGCGACGTTGAGAAGTTGAACGTCGGCAACCACTGACCCCGTGCCGCCTCAAGGTCGTAACCACTCGATTCGCGCGTCAGCCGCGACTGGTGCAAGTCGATGTTGTTGGCACGGGCATACTCCACACACGCGCTGTACGACCACGTCTGCGGCAACCCCGTCGTCGCAGCTGCTGCCGCCGCCACCTGCACCGTGTCGGCCTCACCCGCCACAGCCGCAGCAGGGCTGCACAAGGCGGCAACCACGCATGCGCCGGTCATCCATTCTTTAATAGTTTGCATTGTTTCGATAGTCAATTTTAGTCTATTCGTCTATAATTTCACAACAAAAGTATATAACACCCCAAAAACCGCAAAACACAATAGATTAAACACCACCATTTGCACCAATCCCCCACGATTTAACGCCCAAATCCCCCATTCCCTCCACCGCCCCCTCCCCCATCTGTTAAAATTTCCACCGCATAATTATAAAAAACGTGTCCGAATATGCGGGCACATCAATCCCACACCTCCGAACACGTTCAAATTGCCATAACTCGTCACAGTACTATCCTCATCAACTGTGGCAATATCTTCGTCCGACGATTGCCACAGCAAAGTCTTATACGTCGCATTCTCAGGAGATATCAATGCCGGCAACTGATATGCTTCATTTTCGTTCATCACTACACTTTTGTCAGTAATGACAAGAGACTCAACCGGAACAATCAGGCCATCCAACTCCTCGATAGTCCCAAAGAAGCCCACGCTTGTATATGCAACTACCACCTTCGCCTTGCACTAATTTTCAATAAATTCGGCGGCGGCTCGGCTAAACAAAAAAATCGGCAAGCCGTTTTTTTGCTTTTGCTCTCGCCTTGCACTAATTTTGCAACATGGGAAGGATTTTATCTATCGACTTCGGACGCAAGCGGACGGGGCTGGCTGCCACCGACTCGCTGAAGATTGTGGCCAACGGGCTGGCCACGGTGCCCACGGCACAGGTTATCGACTTCATAAAGAAATACATGGCCACCGAGGAGGTGGAACTGATAGTTGTGGGGCTGCCGCGGCAGATGAACGGAGAACCGAGCGAAAGCACAAGGTACTTAAAACCGTTCCTCGACAGGCTGCGCAAGGAGCTGCCAGAGGTGCCGGTGGAGATGTTCGACGAGCGGTTCACGTCAACCATCGCCCATCGCTCGATGCTCGACGGCGGAATGAAGAAGATGGACCGCCGCGACAAGGCTATAGTCGATACCATAGCCGCCACTATCATTCTCAACGACTATCTGCAAAGCCGCCAATACCAAAACCGATAGACGAATGAAATATTTTTATGCCGTCCTGTACTTGGTGCTTGCCTGCTCCGTTGGAGCTGAGGCTTGCACTTCGGCCATTGTTTCGGGGAAGGTGACGGCCAACGGCAGGCCGCTGCTGTGGAAGCACCGCGACACCTCCCGGCAGGACAACCGGGTGGAACGCATCGCCGCCACCGACTCCACACTTGAATATGTGGCACTGTTCAATGCCGACGACACCCTGTGCCGCGAGGCGTGGATAGGCTACAACAGCCGTGGATTTGCCGTGATGAACACCGCCGTATATAACTTGAAGGACGACACCGTTACCCAAATGGACCGCGAAGGCTTGCTGATGACCGAGGCACTGCGCCGGTGCGCCACGGTCGATGATTTTGAGCTGTTGTTGCGCCGCCTGCCAAAACCGCTCGGCGTGGAAGCCAACTTCGGGGTGATTGACGCACAGGGCAACGGGGCATACTTCGAGACCAGCAATTGGGATTACGTGAAATATGACCTTGCCGACGCTCCCAACGGGGTACTTGTGCGGACTAACTATGCCCACAGCGGACGCAAGGGGGAAGGCAAAGGGCATACGCGCGAGGCAAATGCATTGCACCTGCTAAGACCGCGCATAGCCGATGCCGACATATCGGCCGAGCTGTTGACCGAGACCCTTTCGCGCAGCTTTTACAGCAGCCGGCTGAACAAGGACTACACACATAGCGAAGCCACCTTGCAGGCCGACCAGGAGTTTATCCCACGCCCCACCTCGTGCTCGACGGTGGTAATCGAGGGGGTAACGCCGGGCGAAAGCCCCCAGCTGACCACTATGTGGGTCGGGCTTGGCTACCCACCATGCTCCGAGATACGCGCTGCATGGCTCGGCGAGGGTGGCGTGCCTGCCGAGTTGCGCGGCACAGGACCCAGCGGTCACTCGCCGCTGTGCGACACCGCCATTGCCCGTCGGGGCGAAGTGTTCAAGGCCAATGGGGAAATAGACTTAGGCAAACTATACAACAGCCAAGGCACCGGCTACTGCCAAATGCTTTCAAAACTCAACCACGATGCCTACCGCCGCGGATATGAGGTCATAGCCCGCAAACGACTACAACTGAATGGAAAAGATTGAATTGCAGCAGTTCAGCATACCACAAGGCACATTTGCCCGCATATTGCTGATGCGCCATCTGCGCCGCTCGTGGTGGATATATGCCATGCCAGTGACGGCCTGCGCCGCGTTGGCATTTCTCGATGTCCGTTTCCTGCTCGTTGCACTGATGGTGGTGTTTATCATGATGCCCATGGCGTTGCTGCTGGTGTACATCAACCACGGCCTTGACCCAATAAACCGCTACAACATAATGCGCAAGTCGCTCACAGCCGATGCCGACAAGCTGACAATGGCAATAAATGAAGAGTATGGCCTAAAAAATCGAAATGTGGCGTTCGAGTGGAACAAAATCGATAGCCGCCACCGCATAATCTCACATTGCCTGCTGCTCAACCTGCGCACCGACCGGCATCGTTTCATAGCCATTCCAATCAGCACATTTACCGACGAACGGCAACTACGCTCGTTCCTCGGCTACCTCAACGGCAAAGAAACCGAAACGCAAGCCGAACGGTAATCAAACCCTTGCCATGACGTGAAAAATCCCACCGATGCCAAATCAAACACATTGACCGAATAACCCAATTCGCTGTATGGCCGACGATGGCGCACTGCCAACGAGCGCAAATGCAAGCACTCGCTGAAATTCTTTTTGCGCAAAAATGGCAAAAGTTTCAACAACAAGCGCGGAGACTGCCACGTGAATCCAGCTTCGGCATAACAGTCGGCTGTGGAATACTCGTAACTGTCGAGCAGCACAAAACTGTCGGCAAACCTATGCGTCGTCAACGGGAAACGAGTTGCCGAAAAGTGCTTGAAATCGGGAAATTGCAATCCGCTGGCATCAATAAAAGCACCTCCGCGCACTTGGTAGATTATCTTATTGAATATTCCGAGCCCTATTTCCTGCTCTACGCTCACATCTATGCGGTTATATGACGGCGTTCCATCCTTGAAACCTATTCCACGGGTATATGACAACGTGAATGTCGGGAATTTTGATTGCAAATAATGTTTGCGCCCATTTTTTATAAAATAATATGCAGCAGGCGTATAAACGACAGCGACATTCGCAGTCAATGCCTCACTGACTGGCGGCAATGTGGCAAACTCGGCATTTTCTGGCAAATTAGGCTTTGCCGCCTTCTTAAACCAACTCTGTGATATGTGATTGACGAGCGGGCGGCGACGTTCCCACGACACACCGGCCATGAACCGAGTGCCATTGGCAATTTCAATCCCGTTGCGCAACGACACAAATGCCTTGTCATAAAATTTGGTATCGTTTCGGGCAAACAAGGCCGAATATAGAGCCACCAAGGCTGCCGACTCGGGATGCTCGGTATTGTAATCGGCCGACACCCTTCCGCCCGACATCGACAGACATCCACCTCGTAAAGGGGCATAATCCAACCTGGCGTCAACGCTGCCAGTCACCACTTTTCGGGCTGTATTATAATATACCGATGGTTCCACGGCCACCGATAAAAAATCGCTGAAATCACGCCCCAGGCCAATGCCCAAGCCCACCTTATAGCCGTCAACAAAATTGTATCCCGACCACACCGACCACAAGCCGCCGAAACTAATCCACCCTTTCTTGCCCTTGTAAGTATAGCTGTCACCGCCAAACAAAGCGTTGCCTATGGCATCCGACCAATCGGGCTTGTCACTTCCTGCCGTGACCGACGAATCGGGCTTGTTGCCTCCTTGGTGACGGCGGTAACTTTCAAGTTCCTCGGCATCGAGCGGCACACTGCGCACAGCAGCCCAGTAAGCCGAATCTTTCACCCCTGCCATACTGTCAACCGAGGAATTGTAAATGCCCATGCGATAAGTGAGGTCAAACCGAGACCGCCGCTCGATGCGTTTACTTGCCACAAGGTTTTCTTCCACCAACCGAGCCGTGAGAGCCGACAAACGGTAACTGTCGGCATTCGTCAAATCCCGTTCCTGCTCTATGCGCCTAATTTCGCCGACAATGCGGCGACCACTTTCGGTAAGCGGAACCAAATTCCCTGGCAATCTTGCCGACGATGCAGCACCAACAAATGAATATTCAGCCGACAGCATATAAGAAGCTCTCATTTTCACCCCAAGCACCCCCACGTGTGATGTCACCGACTGCGAACAAAGCAGTCGCACACCAGGTTCCACTTCATTGAAAGTGGCCATTATGCGCATATCGAGCATACCACCGTGCTGCACTCTCAAATCGGCAGCAACAAGGCACCATTCTCCCTCGACCACATAAATAGCCCCAGAAAATAGCCCCTCCGCATCACGCCGCGGTTCCACGCTTATCTTATCCACGACCGCTCCTCCATCGTTAAAACGGTCGGCAAGCTTGTATTTATAATAAGTAAACGCCCCATCCCTCAATGGCGATGGGGAACCAAACAATTCGCTCCCATAGAAATTGGTAATCGATGCTGGCACTTCAGCCGACACATCCTCAGGGAAAGTGTTTGTTTCGGCTTCGATATGTTCGTTCCACCGATTGGGCGCACCAAATTTCACTTCGCTCACTTTTTCAAGCACAAACAAGCGATTTATGAATTTGTCCTTCTCTTTGCGAAAATCGGACGACAGTTCAAGCATACCAGGCGTGTCGGTTATTTTCCCAGTTCCTTTCACATATACCCTTGCAGCAAAACTGTCGGGAACACATTCGTAATATGGCGCATACGCTATCACACGGCGCATTATGCCATAAGCAGGGTCCTCGCTACCGTCGGCCGTCACCACAAGTTCAGAAAGAGCCACTGGGCGGCGTTCGAGACTGAAGTCTATGACGGTATCGCCATGACATATTTCCACACAAGTTTCAAGGCTCTCATACCCAACCGACGATACACGGCAATCATGCTCCCCCTCGGGGAGATCCAAGAGGAAACGCCCTTCGGCATTGGCCGAAACGCCACGGCGCAAATCCTTAAAGTATATGGCAGCAAACGGCACAGCCTCACCCGTGACACCGCTCACAGTGCCATTAAGCACAGCTGCGCACACCCACAATTGGCATACCAGCATGGCAAGCACTGAAAATGCAACCCTGCGTTTCACATAAACCAATTTTTGCTCAATAAAAACAAAACAAGCCAACGGGCAAATTGAACTGCCAGTTGACCTGTTTGCTACAATACGGGATTAAAAAAAGTTGTTTGTGGCCAACAACCTGCCACTTACGGACATACCCTGCATTTTCACAGCAGTTCCTTCAGCCTGGCTTCGATTTCGGCCTTGGGTTGTGCGCCCACCATGCGGTCGCCTACTTGCTTACCATCCTTGAAGAACAGCAGCGTGGGGATATTGCGGATTCCAAATTCGGTGGTCAGGTCGTTGCCATCCTCCACATTGTATTTCCCTATGAGAATGCGGCCTTCATATTCAGCGGCCAATTCTTCGATAACCGGTGCCAAGCGTTTACACGGTACGCACCATGTTGCCCAAAAGTCAATCACGACCGGCTTGCCCGACTGTATTTCCTGGGCAGCGTTGTCGTCGGTAAAAACGAATGCCATAATTCTTTGTAGTTTTTTAAATGTGTGTTATTTAATTGATTGTAAATTTGATTTCTTCGGAATTCAACTTATTGATAAGTTGGCGAGTGATAGGTATCTTGTAGCGCGACAGCAACTGCACATTGCGGTGGTTCTTGTCATCGCAAATGTCCAAGTACAGGTCGCTGCGGTTCTCGGTAGATTGCGTGAGGAACGCCTTGAACATATCCACAAGTGCCGTATTAATCACAGCCTCGGGCAATTTTATCGTAATGCTGCGCAACAGCTTGCCTTTCACATTCTCAAGCAACTCTATTGACGAGATGTTAAAATCCACACGCCCATTGTACTTACTCTTTTGATACGCGCCACGAACCATTATGGGAGTCCCAACCACACCATACTTGCCAAAATTGATGAAATTATTGCCAAAGAGGAAAAACTCGGTAGTACCCGAATAATCTTCCATCTTCATTATACCATAATTAGTGCCACGCTTTGAGGGCTTTACGTCATACCCCACTACGATACCTCCAAACGACAGTTCCTTGTCGAGTACGTCGCTCTTCTCTTTCAAGTCCTTGATGCGAGTGTTGCAACCATATTCTATCTCCACATAGAACGGGTCGAGCGGATGAGCCGACAGGTACATACCCACAAGTTCACGCTCTTTTTCGAGCTTAACTATATTAGGCCATTGCTGCGCCTTAGGTATGGCCGGGCGCGAAGTCTCCACAATCTCATCGCCGCCAAAGAGCGAAGTCACTTGCGACTGCTTGTCGAACTGGAACTTTTGTCCATAGCGCATAAGCACCTCCGAGAAAGTCTCGCCCTTGGCGTTCTTCTCGAAGAAGTCTTCACGCGAGATGTCGTTGAAACAATCAAACGCACCCGACAATGCAAGTGCCTCAAGCGTCTTGCGGTTACAGCTCGACAAGTTAACCCGCTCCACGAAGTCGAAAATCGACTTATACGGGCCGCCCGCCTTACGCTCGTCGATAATGGCATTCACGGCATTGATGCCCACGCTCTTTATGCCGGCAAGTCCAAAACGTATGTCGCCGCGCTTGTTGGCACTGAACGACATGAAACTCTCGTTCACATCAGGTCCCTTCACCTCTATGCGCATCGATTTGCACTCGTCCATGAACTTGGAGAGCTTGTCTATATCGTTAAGGTTGCGGCTGAGCACGGCAGCCATGTACTCCGACGGGTAATTAGCCTTCAGGTAAGCCGTTTGGAATGCCACCCAGCTGTAACAGGTGGCATGGCTCTTATTGAAGGCGTATGAGGCAAATTTTTCCCAGTCATGCCATATCTTTTCGAGCGTATCGCGGTCATAACCACGTTCTACCCCACCATCGAGGAACTTGGGCTTGAGCTTCATCAGCTTGTCGATTTGCTTTTTACCCATTGCCTTTCGCAGCACGTCGCTCTCGCCACGGGTGAAACCTGCAAGCAAGCGCGACAGCAACATCACCTGCTCCTGGTAAACCGTGATGCCGTAAGTGTCCTTCAAGTATTTTTCCATCACCGGGATGTCATACACTATGGGCATCTCCCCCTTCTTGCGCTTGATGAAGTCGGGAATATAGTCCATAGGCCCCGGCCTGTAAAGGGCGTTCATGGCAATCAAGTCCTCGAATGTACTTGGTTGCAGCTCTATAAGATACTTTTGCATGCCAGCCGACTCAAACTGGAACGTACCCACGGTGCGCCCCTCGCAATATAGCTGGTAAGTCTTCTTGTCCTCTATGTCGATAGTGTCAATGTCGAGGTCGAAACCGCGCGTTTCCTTTATGTTGGCCACGGCCTCCTTGATTATCGACAATGTTTTCAACCCCAGGAAGTCCATCTTGATAAGTCCGGTTGACTCTATCACGCTCCCTTCATACTGCGTCACAAGCATCTTGGTGCCATCCTTGTCGGGGGCTGTGCTCACCGGCACCCAGTCGGTGATGTCGTCACGGCCTATTATCACGCCACAAGCATGTACGCCAGTGTTGCGCACGTTCCCCTCAAGCGCCTCGGCATATTTTATGGTTTCCACCACCGTGGCATTGGGGTTGTTAAGCTCGGCCTGGAAGTCGGGGAAACACTTCAGGCAATTCTTTATGGTTATCTTGTACTTCTTTCCTTTGTCATCCTCGGGCATATCATTGGGCTTGCTCGGTATGAACTTTGCAAGACGGTCGCTTTCGGGCAGCGGCAATTCCTCCACCCTCGCCACATCTTTTATGGCCATCTTGGCAGCCATGGTGCCGTATGTGATGATGTGAGCCACCTTCTCGGCTCCATATTTCTCGGTCACATATTTCAAGACCTTAGCTCGCCCGTCATCGTCGAAGTCAATATCTATATCGGGCAGCGATATACGGTCGGGATTAAGGAAACGCTCAAACAGCAAATCATACTTGATAGGGTCGATCTGCGTGATACCAAGGCAGTACGCCACAGCCGAACCAGCGGCTGAGCCACGCCCGGGCCCCACCGACACGCCCATCTCCCGGGCGGCCTTTATGAAGTCTTGCACTATAAGGAAGTAGCCAGGAAATCCCATGTTCTTGATGGTTTCAAGCTCGAAATCGATGCGCTCGCGATGCTCGTCATCAAATTCATCGCCTTTCCACAACCGCTTTGCACCTTCATATACAAGGTAGCGCAAGTAATCGTTGTTGTCGGTAAACCCGTCGGGCAACGGGAAGTTCGGCAAAATTGGATCGTGGTCAATCGAGTAGAACTCCGTTTTGTCGAGCAATTCAAGCGTGTTGCTCAATGCCTCGGGAAAATCGCTGAATATCTCGTTCATCTCCTCCTGCGTCTTCATCCATTCCTGTTTAGAATAGAGCATACGCTTTGGGTCGTTTAGTGCCTTGCCCGTCGATACGCATATAAGGCGGTCGTGCGCCTCGGCATCGGTCTCGTTGACAAAGTGTACATCGTTGGTGCAAACGAGCTTTATGCCCAATTCCTCCGAGAACTGTTTCAACACGGCATTCACCTCTTGCTGCAAGGGGAACGTCTCGTGGTTGGCGCGTGCCACAGTGGCCTTGTGCCGCTGCAATTCAAGGTAGAAATCGTCGCCAAACACGCCCTTGAACCACTGCGCCGTCTTTCGAGCCTCGTCGATTTGCCCGTTAAGTATCAACTTGGGTATCTCGCCGCCAAGGCATGCCGAACACACCATGAGCCCCTCGTGGTAACGCTCAAGCTGCTCCTTGTCGGTTCGCGGGTGTGAATAAAACCCGTCGGTCCATGCCTTCGACACAAGTTTCACCAAGTTATGATACCCCTTGAGGTTCTTGGCCAGCACTATTAGGTGGCGGCCAGTGTCGTGTTTCGACGTGCGGTCATACAGCGTCTTTTCAGCGACATACATCTCGCAGCCGAAGATAGGCTTGAACAGCCGTGCCTGCGCCTCGGCGAGTTGTCGCCGCAGCTCTTCCACGGCAGCCGCATCCACCTCGTCGGCACTTTCAGCCTCGGCAATCTGTTTCTTCAGCACCTTTATATCCTTCTCGGTTCCCGAATTTATCGAGTTGCAGTAATTATAGAACTCTTTTATGCCAAACATATTGCCATGGTCGGTGAGGGCAATGCCCTTCATGCCGTTGGCAATAGCCTTGTCAACAAGAGCCTTGATCGACGCTTGCCCGTCGAGCACGGAATATTGTGAGTGTACGTGAAGATGTATGAATGGTTGCATAGCGTGGTTTCTCCTCAAGATTTCGCCCGTAAAATTAGTAAATCCCCATAACTTGCGAAATTCTTTGCCGCGAAACTTATCAACAATATTCGTTTTAGGAATTTTTCACTACCCACACCGAAATATGGACATCTCCGCATCGCCCACCCGAAAAATGCCATCATGCGCCGTGGCACTGGACAACCGACTTATTTTTCACCGTAACAAATAAAAATGCTAACTTTGCCAACCGAAAACAACTCAGTAACGCAATGCACGAATATATATTTTCCCTTGAAATGGAAGTGCGCGATTATGAAATCGACAGCGAGGGCATAGTGAACAATGCCAACTACCTGCACTACCTCGAACACACGCGCCACGCATTCTGCCGCCACGCAGGTTTCTCGTTCGGACAAATGCAACAACGTGGCATAATTCCAGTACTCAACCGCGTGGAAATAGAATACAAGACCCCTTTGCGCAGCGGCGACACCATGGTGAGCAGTCTGTGGATAGAAATGCAGGGCGTGAGGTTCATTTTCCATCAAGACATTTTCAACAAAGAAACCGGCCGGCAAGCCGTGGCCGCCGTGGTAAGTTGCGTGTGCCTGGAAAATGGCAAATTGTCGCGCGGCGAGGCTATCGCCGAGGCATTCAAGCAATATCTTTGACTGCCGTGGACGACGAATTGCTGAAATACCGCATGGCACTGGCATCGGTGCGGGGCATGGGTATAGAACTTGCCCAACGCCTGCTCGATGTGATGCCCGACGAGGCCACGTTCTTCACGACCGATAGCAAAACACTCGGCCGACTGCTACAGACCAACAGCAAAATAATCGATGCCGACTACCGCCGCAAATTGCTCATGGCCGCCGGTGAAGAAATCAAGTTCATCCGCGACAACGGCATATCGGCCACCTACTTCACCGACTCCGGTTTCCCCACACGGCTGCTGAATGCACCCGATGCACCTATATTATTATATAGCCGTGGACGGTGCGACCTCAACCGCGGCAAGGTGGTAAGCATCGTGGGTACACGCCATGCCACGCCCTACGGAACCCACTTTTGCGAAACATTGATAACCGACCTCGCCCAGCACTTCAAGGACGACTTGGCGGTGGTGAGCGGGCTGGCATACGGCATCGACATTGCGGCACACTGTGCGGCACTGCATGAGGATGTGCCCACAGTAGCCGTCCTTGCACACGGGCTTAACACCATCTACCCGGCCATGCACCGCAGCACGGCAAACGAAATCGTCCGCAGTGGCGGGGCATTGCTCACCGACTATACTTCGCACGACTACATAAGTCGCGCCAACTTCCTTGCCCGCAACCGAATAGTAGCGGCATTAGCCGACTGCACGATAGTCGTGGAGTCGGCCGAGAAAGGCGGAGCCATGGTCACGGCCACAATCGCATCGAGCTATAACCGCGACGTGTTTGCCCTGCCTGGCCGATACACCGACCAATACTCTGCCGGTTGCAACCGCCTTATCGCGCGTAACGTGGCATCAATGATAACATCGGCCGACGACCTCGCCAAAGCCATGCGTTGGGAATATACCGCAAACGCCTCCATGGCCGGCCGTCAACGCGAATTGTTCCCCGAGCTGACGGCCGAAGAACAGCGAGTATTCGACTTCATAAAACGCAATCCCGAAAATTCGGTACACATAAGTGCAATCTACGCAACCCTGCAAATTCCCATGTCACAATTGCTCGGACTGCTTATCGACCTTGAATTCAAGGGGGTTGTGACACCATTCCCAGGCAACCGATATACGGCAACATGAACCACAAAGCAGAATTACTGAAATTTTTCATTAATTTTGTGACAGAAATATTTGGAATATCAGAATATTCGTATTACATTTGCATTACAAAGATGACAGATACCACATCAAAGTAGATTGGGAAACTCATCAAATTTTAATGAAATGCCGAGACAATCTTTTTATTCCAATGGCGGGCCGCATTCCGCAAGGAATTGTCCTCAGGGGCACGGCGGATTACAAAGGAGAAAAGACCTCAAAACCTGATTATCGGAGTTTCATCGCATCCTTTGATGTGGCTAATATACGGGGCTGCAAGGCACAATGCCATGCGGCCCTTTTTTTCATCCTGTCACCCCACTTCGCCGCAGGAATACATAAATTCAGTTAATTGGGCAGTTTATAGGACAGATGTTTTGCATAATAGCGCATATTGTTGTATTTTTGCAACCGATTTGCGCATTTTTATAAATTCGCGGCTACACGCTTTAGGAAAATTGCAAATGCCTTATACTCGCCGACGGGAACAGGGCATAATGCAAAAACGCATTTACACACAGTAATTATTAAGTCATCACAGACGAACGAAACAGTAACACTTCTATCAAATAGAATTATGGGAATTAGAAAAATCAGTTTGCTTGTTATCGCATCTGCAATATTGTGCCTGCCGGCCACTGCCGATGCCGCATTTTGGAACAAGTGGTTCAAGAAAGGGAAAAACGACACGACCGAGGTGGCCGTACAAGACCCCGAAAAAGTGCAAGAATTCAGCAAAATCATGCACAATGCCAAGAGCGAAAGCCATGGCATGATGAACGTGTATGAATATGACAACGACTATTATTTTGAAATCCCGGTTTCTTTGATGGAACGCGATATGCTCGTAGTGAACAAATTGACCTACGTGCCATCGGAGCTTAACGAGGCCGGCGTGAACCGTGGCACCAATTACCAGACGCTGATGGTGCGCTTCAGCACCGACCCCGAACTGGCTCATGTGAAACTGCGCCAGCAACGCCCTCTGCCCGATGTTCCACAGGGGGATGCCATAGCCCGGTCAATATCTGAAAACTACATCTCGCCCATCATCGAGAATTTTGAAGTGGTGGCGCACTCCAAGGATTCAACATCGGTGATGGTGAAAGTAACCGACCTGTTCAACGGGCAAAACACAATAATAAACGATGTTTTCAACAATATCAACCTTGGCACGTCGGCAAGCAAGAACCTGTCGCGCATAACAGGCATACAGGCTTTCGACAACAACGTGATAGCCCACAGCGAGCTCACCACCAAGGTCACCGAGGGAATGGAGTCGGTGTATGTGACGGTGGGAGTGAGCTGCTCCATAGTGCTGCTACCCGAACGCCCCATGCAAGGCCGCCTCGACACGCCGCGCATAGGCTATTTCACCACCGACCGCCTGTTTTATAGCGACAACCAGCAAAAAGTTGACGACCGCAAGTTCATAACCCGTTGGCGACTCGTTCCGTCCGACACTGCCGCATACCTGCGCGGCGAGGCTGTTCCGCCGGTTAAACCCATAAAATTCTACATCGACAACAGCGTACCCGAAAAATGGCGGCCATACCTCATCGAGGGGATTACCGACTGGAACCGGGTGTTTGAAACAATAGGTTTCAAGGACGCGATAGTCGTGGAGCAATACCCCGACAGCACCGCCACCGATGACATCAACTATTCCACGCTCACCTACGCAGCCAGCACCAAGATGAACGCCATGGGGCCATCGACACTCGACCCACGTTCGGGAGAGATACTCGAAGCCGACATAATGTGGTGGCACAACGTGCTGTCGATGCTGCAACAGTGGATTACCGTGCAAACTGGGGCCATCAACCCCGCAGCACGCACTACCCTGCTCCCCGACAGCCTCATGGGCGACGCCATGCGCTTTGTGGTGTGCCACGAAGTGGGACACTCGCTGGGCTTGCGGCATAACATGATAGCATCAAATGCCATCCCCACCGACTCGCTGCGCTCGAAATCGTTCACCGACCGTTTCAACAGCACTTCATCGTCGATTATGGACTATGCGCGTTTCAACTACGTTGCACAACCAGGCGACGGTGTAACTCACACCTCGCCGCACATAGGCCCGTATGACTACTTTGCCATCGAATATGCCTACCGCTGGTATCCCGATGCCAAGAGCGAGGAAGACGGGCTATGCGAATTGCTTGCATCGCACACAGGGCCGCTCTACAAGTTCAGCGAGGCACAGCCCTCACGCGACGCAGTGGACCCACGCGCACAAAGCGAAGACCTTGGCGATGATGCCGTGCGCTCGTCGCAACTCGGCATCGAGAACCTGAAGATGGTGATGGACAACCTGATTGAATGGACAACCACTGGCGAACGCAACCAGACGTATGCCGAGGCATCACGCCTGTATTACGCAGTGGTCAACCAGTGGAATTATTACCTGTACCACGTGCTTGCCAACGTGGGTGGCATTTACATCGAAAACACAACCGTGGGCGACGGCGTGAAGACATTCACCTACGTCGAAAAGGAGAAACAGGCCGCTGCTGTGAAATTCCTAATCGACAACGTGTTCACAGCGCAAGACTGGCTGTTCAACACGCCAGTGTCGGACTACACGTTCCTCAACCGCAGCACTCCCAACGGCGTGGTGGAATACTCCCCCACTCAGATTTTCAAGAATGCGCAGGCCTACCTGTTCTTCGACCTGCTCTATAACGACCGCCTGCTGCGAATGCTCGAAAACGAGTACCGCAACGGAAAGGAGGCATACACCACCGTCGAACTCATGGACGACCTGCACCGCAGCATATTTGGAGTGACTATGCGCGGCGGCCTGCCCACGGTGGAGCAGCGCAACACGCAAAAGCTCTTTGTCGATGCGCTCATCACCGCCGCATCGGCCTCGGCAGGTATTAAGATAAACCGCGCCATCATGGGCGAGCAGATACTCAACCCCGACGATTGCGGCATCTGCCCCTACCATGCAGCCGATGTCGAACGCAGCGGCACTCGGCGCGAACTAAGTTTCTACGGCTCGCAAATTTCCCGCACCAGCGACGCAATATCGGTGAAACGCGGCGAACTGCTCCGCATCAAGGACTTGCTCGCCAACCGAGCCTATACTGGCGACGAAGCTACTCGCTACCACTACAAAGACTTGATTTTGAGAATCGACAACGCTCTTGAGATAAAATAAACAACACACACGTTTTAACACAAGAACAATACACGCAAAACAATGAAGAAGTACGCCTTATTGTTGTTATCAATGGTTACGGCAATGGCGGCCACGGCATCGGTGACGGTAAAGGGCCGCGTGATTGATGCCGGAGACCAGCAGCCGCTTGTGGGTGCCACCATAATAGTACCTGAGAAGGCACTCGCCGAGGCAGGCAGCAGCAAGCGCAATGTGAACGCTTTGACCGACATCGACGGGAATTTCACACTCACCGTGCCCGACGGCATAACATCAATCGACTGCCGATATGTGGGCTATGCCCCCATAACTGTGGAACTGAAAGGTAACCTTGACCACCTTGTAATTCCAATGACCTCAGCCTCCACCGAGCTTAGCGAAGTGGTTGTAACCGGCTACCAGAAAATAGAAAAGCGCAAACTCACTGCAGCGATACAGACGGTGACCGTCAACGATAATATGCTGGGCAGCGCAATGAACATCGACCAAGCACTGGCCGGGCAAGTGGCCGGCCTCTCGTCGATGACATCGACCGGCGCACCGGGAGCGTCGCCCAAAATCCGCATTCGTGGAACGGCATCGCTCAACGGCACGCAAGAACCGTTGTGGGTGCTCGATGGTATCCCGCTCGAAGGCACCACACTGCCCACAATGGAAGACTTGAAGGACATCGACGAAATATACTCCACATCGATTGCCGGCATCAACCCGGCCGACATAGAGACCATAACCGTGCTTAAAGATGCAGCGGCAACCGCAATTTACGGTGCTCGTGCAGCCAACGGCGTCATTGTCATCACCACAAAATCGGGGAAATCGGGAGCACCCAAAGTGAACTTTTCCACTCGTATAACTTATTCGCCAAAAACCGACATTGACCGCCTGAACCTGCTCGACAGCAACGAAAAGGTTGACTTGGAACTTGCCTTGCTTGGCACTTCCTACACCTACCGCGAGAACAAGGGGCAGGTGGCACGCATAATAGCTGCCGCAGGCGAAACCGATGCCTACAAGGCCGGAGGATGGGGAGCACTGACAAGTGGCACTCAGGCACAAATCAACCGCTTGCGCAGCATCAACACCGACTGGAACGACATCCTGTTCCGCAACACGGTGAGCCAGGAATACAACTTGAGCGTTGCAGGCGGCAATGACAAAGCCACATACTACACCTCGGTGGGTTACACCGACGAACGCGGCAATGTGGTGGGCGTTGAAGCCAATCGCTTGAACGTGACGGCCAAGGCTTCTTACCGGCTGAGCCGCAAGCTGCGCGTGGGAGCATCGCTCTTTGCCAACCGCCGCGTCAACAAGTCGAACCTGACCGATGCCGACGGGTTCACCAACCCCGTTTACTACTCGCGCCGTGCCAACCCCTACCAAACGCCTTTCAACGAAGACGGTTCCTACAACTATGACGTTGACATACAAGGCCGCGAAGACTCAGAATTGATGTTCAACATCTTCGAGGAACGCGACGGCACAAGCTACGAACTCGAAACAAAGTCGGTGACGGCAATCTTCGACGGAGACTTCCGTTTCAACGACAGTTTCAAGGTGACAACGCAACTGGGCTTGCAGCTCGACGACAGCAACAAAGAAGAAATTGCCGACGGCAACACGTATGCCATGCGCAAGGACATAGAACGCACCACGCTCGCCACCTTGGGCGGAACGTCGTTCTTGCCCGACGGCGGCAAAAAGACGGCCAGCTCAAGCTCACAACGGCAAGTGACATGGAAACTGCAAGGCGAATACTCCGACCGCTTTGCCGACATACACGAGCTTGAATTGATGGCAGGTACCGAAATCCGCAAGACGTGGTATGAATCGGTATCGGCCACCGGATATGGCTACGACCGAAAAACGCTGCAAACCAAGCCGGTGATTTTCCCCGACGAAAGCTGGGCCGAGCTATATCCTCTTTATTCCGAGACATATACAGAGAACGCCTTTGCATCGTTCTACGCAACAGGCTCATACACGCTCAAGGAACGTTACACGGTGGGCGGCAGTGTCCGCATGGACGGCTCCGATATGTTTGGCGTGGCCAAGAAGTACCGTTTCTTGCCGCTGTACTCGGTGAGCGGCTTGTGGAGGCTGAGCGACGAGCCGTTCCTCGCCGATAGCGAATGGCTCGACAACCTTGCATGGCGCATATCATACGGCATACAGGGAAACATCGACAAGAACACGTCGTCATACGTGATGGGCGATTACAACAATGTGACAATATTGCCGGGGTTGACCGAAGAAATCATTGCCGTATCAACTCCGCCAAACAGTCGCCTGCGATGGGAAAAGACAAAGACGTTCTCAACGGGTCTTGACTTCGGCGTACTCAACAACGCCATCAACCTTAGCGTGGACTTCTACAACCGCAACGGTTCCGACCTTATAGCCGCACGGATGCTGCCGCTTGAAACGGGATACGTTCAGATGCTTGTAAACTGGGCAAGCATGCGCAACACCGGCGTGGAAGTGACCATAGCATCGCGCAACATCCACACCGCCAACTTCTTATGGACCACTAACTTCAACTTCGCATGGAATGCCAACAAGGTGCTGCGCGAAGAAATCCCGTCGAACCAAACAACCCCGGGGCGCGAAGGCTATCCCGTGGGGGCACTGTTTGCATTGAAATCGGCAGGGCTTGACGACGAAGGCTACCCGCTGTTCTACAACAAGCAGGGCGAAAAAGTTACCGCCACCGAATTGCTCAAGCTAAACTCGGCAGGCGCAAGCACCCTCACTGCCGAGGAGCAACGCGACCTGTACAGCTACATCGGTTCCACCGACCCGTTGTTCTCGGGCGGTCTCATGAACACATTCACCTACAAGAACTGGGAATTGAGCTTGAACTTCATTTTCAACCTCAAGTCGTTCGTGCGATGCACCCCGTCATACAGCCCGGCCAATTACGACCGCGGCATGAACAGCAACCGCGACATACTCGACCGCTGGACACCAACAAACACCAATACTTCGTTCCCAGTGCTGATGAACAGCACCGACCGCCCGGCCGAGTACATACAATATGCCGAGTATTCCCTCTACAGTTCGCTCGATACCTGGGTGAAACGCAACGACCATGTGCGCCTGCAAAACGTGCGCCTCGCCTACACCCTGCCCTCGGAAATTACCAAGAAGGCAAGCATAGAGCGCGTGACGGTGGGGCTTGAAGCCCGCAACCTGCTGGTATTCGGAGCCGATTACACCAATTACTTGGACCCCGAAACCATGGGCAACGAGTTTGCGCAGCCCATTCCACGGTCATTCTCATTTAATTTAAATGTCACATTCTAATCACTCCGCACAATGAAGAAAAAGACACTTTACAAAATATATGGCATCGCTGCCACGGCACTGCTGGCCGCAGCCGCATCGAGTTGCGACAATTTCCTTGACATTCAGCCGGTGGGCCGCGTCATCATCACCACTGCCGAGGAATACCGCAAGATGCTTACCGAGGCTTATTCCATTGTTCCCGAAGACCGCGGCCTTGCCACATTCCGCGGTGACGAGTTTGTGCTTAATTCCACCGTCTCGCAAGAAGACCTCAACAGCTACCTCGATATATGGCTATGGGACGACGTGTCGCCCGAATCAACTACTGCCACATTCAACTGGCGCAGTTACTACCAAGTGCTGTATGAGGCCAACTACCTCATAGAGAGCCGCGACAATATCACCGAAGGAACGACCGAAGAAATCGACCAACTTGAAGGCGAGGCATATATGCTCAGGGCATATATGCACTTCTTGCTCGTGAACCTCTACGGAGAGCCTTATACCGCCCTTGCCGACCCCTACTCCAGCAAGGCCGTGCCACTGAAACTCGACACCGACCCCTACAATGTGCTGTCGCGAAACACAGTGGGCGAAATATACGACCAAATCATCAGCGACATGAACCGCGCCGAGCAACTGCTAAACGTGGAGGACTGGGGCGAATATCGCTACCGGTTCAACACGCTCTCGGTCGATGCGCTGCGCTCGCGCGTATATCTTTATATGGGGCGTTGGGAAGAATCGCTCGCTGCATCGCGCCGTGTGCTTGAAGTGAAAAGCACACTTTCCGACGTGACCACCGAGCTGCCCAACCATTACCAATCGGTAGAAAATATCGTGGCTCTTGAACAGGTAATGACTGCATACTACGACCGCGCAGGCAAGGTGAGCAGCGAGCTATACGGCCTGTATGACATTGCCGGCGACTTGCGACGCACACAATACTTCAACAGGCAAACGTCGTCGAACATCACCGTCAAGAAAGGCGGCAGCAACGAGTACAGCTGCTCGTTCCGCGTAGGAGAAATCTACCTTAACGCAGCCGAGGCCGCACTTGAGTCGTCAACCGGCGAAGATGCCTTGCAGGCTGCCCGTGGGTATCTGCTCACACTTATGCAAAGCCGATACACGGCAAGCTATTATGCAAGCCGCGAGGCTGCCGTGAACGCAATGTCGCGCGAGGAACTGCGCGAGGAGATATACGCCGAACGCCGCCGCGAACTGGCATTCGAGGGTCATCGATGGTTCGACCTGCGACGCACCACGCGCCCGCAGCTCACAAAGACCTACCAGGGTGCAACCTACACGCTCGAACAAGGCGACAGCCGTTACACCATACGCATTCCGTCGGCTGCCATCGAGGCAAACCCCAACCTTGCAAATTAAATGTTTACTTTATCATATAGAAAGGATTGAAGAAGATGAAAAAGACTGTTTTATGCTTGGCACTGCTGGCAGCAATATCGGCAGGCAGCGCAGCAAGTGCCGCAACGGCACTCACGGGCGGCAAGTCGGTGTCGCTCGACGGAATCTTGGCCGATGCCGAAAATGCCCCGGCGAAAAACGTGATGGCCTACAGCGGCAATAGCCTGTATGCCTCGGGCAATTTCGACACCCCCTTTGGCGGAATGTCCCCCCTCACCACTGGCGATGCTTTCATCATAAAGTATAGCACCGGCATGGTAGAACAATGGAAAGTGCAACTCATGGGCACGGCCAGTGTGACCACTATAGTTGCCGACGACAACGGTGGCATATACGTAGGTGGCACATTCGCCGACATCGTTGAAATGGGCAGCACCGATGGCAACATCCAGTCGATAGAAGGATACCAGGAGGCTGGCGTAGCCACAGTATTCAAAGCCGCATCGTTCGTAGCCCACTACAATGCCGCTGGCGTATTGCTTGACGTGGGTACCGTAGTGCCGACACACGACCCCGCACTTGATGCCACTGGAATGTATTTTCCCGATGCAGAGTATGGCGACACGCAATTTGCATTAAGCAAGCTGCTTGTATCGGGAGGCAAGCTGTATGGCGTTGGCACCCTTAAAGGACAAATCACAAATGCGGCTGCTACCGAAACTGCAACTTCGGGCAGTTACGATGCTTTCGGCATAGGCTTATATATGCCTGCAACAGCTGGCGTGGTAGTGGAATTCGGTTCCGACCTCACCGTGTCATCCATACCAGTTGTGGCAACCGGCAAGACATTTGCCGACGGTTTGCAGTCGGCCGAAGAGGTGGTTTCGATGTCAGCAACCGCCAGCGATAGCAATCTCTATGTGGGTTTCAACTCCATAGGCAACATCGATGTCAACGTATTTGGAACTAAAAGCGCCATAGATAATCCACTCTCGGTGGACGGAGGCTACAACATTGCCTACACCATCATGTCGATAGGTCTTGAAGCAAAGGAATCGAATATCGAGACATTCGACATAATCCACACCAATGTCGATTACATTTCTACTGCCATCAACGACATGGCAGTAGCCGATGACAACTTGATAATCACCGGCCTTTTCCAGTCGTCGCTCGGATTTGACCAAAGTGTAAACGCAGTTTCGAGCAGTGACATGTATGTGGTTTCGCTCAATGCAGCCGACCTTTCTCTCAATTGGGCAAAGGCTACTGGTTATAACGAGGGTGAGGCTACCGACTACGAAGAGACAATCACCGGCAGCGCAATCTTAAACGACATTGCCTACATATATGGTAGCAACGAGCAAAAAAGCGACCGTGCAAAACAAGCATCATTGTTCTACTCGGTTAACTTGGCCGACGGCACTCTCGAAAGCATGAACCCCGAGGATTACATCTTCGGCATGGCAAGCGACGGCGCAAGCATTGCCACTGCCCACACCACAGTGCCTGTGAGCGGCATCACATTCACCACCTACGGCGAATTTGCCAGCGTTAACGACATCGCCGCAGGCAAGGCTCAGACGATGAGCGTTTATCCCAATCCTGTGGCCGACGTGCTCCGTTTCTCACAGCCATGCAATGTGAAACTGTATTCGCTCGACGGCAAGCAGCTGCTCGATGCGACAGGCACTACTGCGCTCGACGTTACCGGCCTCGGCAAGGGCGTATATGTAGTGGAAATGGAATGTGACGGAGAAACCGCCCACAGCAAAGTGCTGAAGAAGTAACCGCAGACATTACGCACAATAAACACAATGCGCCACGGCATAAAGAAAGCCATGGCGCATTTTTTATTCCCTTCATGCAACTCAACGTCAATAATACTTTATCTCACGCTCCACTATGCCATACGGGCTGCCATTGCAGCGTATCACGGCACGTATCCAGTTCCCATGTGCGTCTATATTGGTGTAGTCGAAAGTATATAGATACTCGCCGTCACAATTTATGCTTATGCGCCAGCCTCGGTCGTTGTAGGTGTATTCAATCACGCTGCTGTAATCGTCCATTTCGCTATACGACGACTCCTTCACCACATTGCCACGCATATCGGTTACGGTATAGTCGCCAGGCATATCGCCATATTCTATGCGGTTCCCGTCAACATATCGCACCTTCGATGTATCCACCGGGTACTCGTTCACAGTCTTGCTCCCTGCTATATATAGTTCCTCTACGGTATTCACACGATGACCTCCCCGGCCATACACATATTTGCGGTCGTAAAACAGTTCCCCGTTCTGGTAATAACGCTCGTCGCTCAGCCTTCGCCCGTCATATCCATACTCATACTTGTAATGAATTCCGTCGGCCATGCCGCAAACTGCCGCAACCCGGCCTGTGGTGTCGTATAGGCAGGTATCCTCGTTGGGAAATGCACTGAACTCCCTGTCATAGTCGGGCTTGCCATCCTTGACCACCGTGCCGCTATCCATACGTGCCGCATACACTCGCGTCATCACCTCAAAGATGGTGTCGCTCATGCCGTTGTGCAACAAGCGGCGCGCACTTTCCTGCTTACCATGCCCGGCCTTCACGGCTGCCTGCGGCATCGATTCCGTGGCCTGGCCTTCCTTGTCGGAACCTCTGCCTGCGCATGAGATTGCCACTACCGAAATTTCGCAAATGATTATAAAAAGTAATAACCTATGCATTCAGTTTTCGCTGCTATAAAATTACTGCACCAAAATTAATAGCAAATTTTAAATTTAGCAAATATTAGCCATTAATAACCTTTTCGGGCAACATTAACTCTTGTAAAAAAATCAGCCGAGAAGTATATTTGTATATATTAATCTCTAAACCATTTTCTTAACATGAACAAAATCCTATCTTTTACCTTGGGCTTGGCTCTGTGCCTGCCGCTTGCCGTGAACATCCATGCGCAAGACAAGAAAATCATTAATGCCACTTATATGGTGGAAAACGACATCAAGTCGGACATGGATATAGTTAAAGCCGAACTCGACGATTTCGATTTCATCTATATCATGGCCGGCCCGAAATGGGCTGCCGAAGATTTCGACTTGCCACAGGCTGAAATTAACCGTAAATATGTGCAACAGCATGAATATCAACATCCCGATTTGATTAAGAAACTCATTGCAACCATACATGAAACGGGTGGGAAGATATTGTGTTCATTCCCTGGAACAGAATTCGTAGATATTGCATCTTCGGTCGGGCGCGGCAAGAAATTTGCAGCAATGATGGCCGAGTTCGTAAAGAAATATGACTACGACGGTATAGAACTCGACTGGGAACACACTATATCGGAAGACCTCCACCTAAGGTTCATGCAAGAAATAAGGCGCGAACTGACACAGCTCGGAGGCGACACACGCCGCTACTGGCTTACCACCGCACTGCACCACTACCGCGAATACACGCCCGAACAGGCTCGCCAGCTGTGTGAATGCGTCGATTGGATTAACATCATGTTCTACGACATGGGTGGCGGTATATGGGGAACATCGCCCACACACAATTGCCCACTCGACCAAATAAAGAAGGCTATCACCGACACCGACTGGAAGTATTTCCCTCACGAAAAATTGCACATTGGGCTAGCCTGCTACGGATTCAAATACAAGGGGATTAAGCCCGGCGAAACCGTCGCCGAAGGGAAAACCTTGCGCGACTATGGCCGCTACTGCGGCTCAAACGAGCTGCCCGCACTCATTGAAAAAGGCTGGACTGAGGAATGGTGCGAAGTGCCACAGTGCGCTTACTTCTTCTCACCCGACAAGAACGAGTTCATGACGGTTGAAACACACCGCTCGCTCGATGCAAAAATCGACTGGGTAAAGCAAAACGGTTTCGGCGGAGTGTTCTGGTGGGAATACACATACGACTGGATTAAGCCTACCAAGCCCGGCGAACGCGGCACACACCTGCTTATCGACTACGTGACAAGCAAAATAAAGTAGCCTCACCACAATATAACATATAAGATGGCCGCCACGCAACAAAACCGTGGCGGCCATCTTGTATCCCTCTCTCTCCAAAAAATTAATCTAATTAGACTAATTTGTCCAATTACCAATTTACCGATCCACCCTCAAATAAAAAAAGCTATGCGCACACACGTTGCGCATAGCTTTGGGGTTATGACAAAAGTGATTTTATTTCTTTGTCGGAATGGCAACCTTGGCTGCTGCTTTCTTCTCTTGCTTGTTGCTGATAACGAATGCAAGCGGTGCAGCAATGAAGAGCGATGCAAACGTACCGATTACGATACCGATAACCATTGCAAACGTAAAGCTGCGGATTGTTTCACCACCAAGAATGAAGATAACGATGAGCACGAGCAGCGAGCTAAGACCTGTAACCAAAGTACGCGACAATGTACTGTTAAGCGAATTATTGAACAGCGTGAACGAGTCTTGCTTGGGATACAAGGCGCGATACTCACGCACACGGTCGAATACCACCACCGTGTCGTTGACCTGATAGCCAATCACAGTCAAGATAGCCGCAATGAAGTTCTGGTCAATTTCCATTTCAAACGGGAACAGGCCATAGAGCGTGTATATACCCACAACTGCGTATGCCGTGAATGCCACAGCGGCCAATGCACCCAAAGAGAATGCAATGTTGCGGAAACGGAGCAGTATATAGAGAGCCATTGCGATGAGCGAGAAGAACACAGCCCATGATGCATCGCGCGTCATGTCGGCAGCGATAGCAGGACCAACCTTTTCACTCGATACCACGCCAATGGTTTCGTTCGATACGCTGAAGTCGTCATAGCTCATGTCGCCAATTTGCGGTTTCAATCCTTCATACAGGATAGCCATTATCTCGTCATCCACAGTCTCGCTGTCATCGTCGATTTTGTAGTTGGTCGAGATACGCACCTTCGTATCATTGTCGATGGTAATTACGCTAACCGATGCGTCGGGGAAGAGCGGTTCAAGCTCGTTCTGAATATCTACCGTGCTTACTTCATGGTCGAATTGCACCACATAGTTGCGTCCACCAGAGAAGTCGATACCCGGGCTAAGCTGGCGCACACCAAGCAATATGGCGAAGGCAACAATTATGGCACCGAAAATAACGAAACCCTTGTTGCGGTTGCCCATGAAGTTGATATTGGTGCTGATGAGCGTCTTGGCACTCAGTGCGGTGGTATAAGTAACATTCTTGAATCCGCCACGTTTCAATATAGCCTCAATGATTACACGAGTAATATAAATTGCTGTGAAGAACGAGCATACGAGACCTATGATAAGCGTCGTTGCAAAACCCTTAATCGGGCCAGTACCGTTTACAAGCAAGATGATACCGGTGATGATAGAAGTGAGGTTAGAGTCGAATATGGCCGAGAATGCATTCTTGTAACCATCGGCAATTGCAGCCTTCAGGTTCTTTCCGTTGCGAAGTTCCTCCTTGGTGCGTTCATAAATAAGCACGTTGGCATCGACCGACATTGCAAGCGACAGCACGATACCGGCAATACCTGGCAACGTGAGCACCGCATGGAACGATGCAAGAATACCAAGCGTGAAGAACAGGTTAAGCAAGATACCCACATTGGCAACCATGCCAGGGCCAAAACCATACATGGCAACCAAGAATACCATCAGGATAATCAAAGCCACAATGAATGAAATCATACCGGCCTCGATAGCCTCCTGGCCAAGCGACGGGCCAATCACGCTTTCGCTCACGATATTGACCTTGGCAACCATCTTACCGCTCTTGAGCACATTGGCAAGGTCGGCTGCCTCCTCAACCGAGAAACTACCCGTGATTTGCGAGCGTCCGCCTTCAATTACGCTGTTTACGTTGGGATAAGAATATACATTGTCGTCAAGCACGATTGCCACCGAGCGGTTAAGGTTCTGCTGGGTGATGCGGGCCCAACGGCGCGAGCCTTCATCGTTCATGTTCATCGATACCACGTTGCCCTGCAAGTTGTCATATTCGCTCGAAGCGTCGGTTATCACGCTGCCATCGAGCACGGGTTTGCCCTGCACCGTCTTCAGCGCGATAAGGTTGTAATACATTCCACGTTCGTCGACGGCCTTTACAGTCCAGCAAGGTTTCAAGTTGGTAGGCAAGAAACGGCTTGCAGTGGGTGAATGGAACGCGCGGTTAACCTCGGCAGTGTCGAGCACGCTCACAAGGCCGATAACCGGGCCGCCCACCATGCCCGAGTTCCAGCCAAGCAACTGCGCAAGCGGCTTGGCAGCCTTGGTTGTGTCGGCAGCATTGTGCGCGTCTATTTCTTGTGCAAACTGGGCAAGCGACTGTTGCAGGTCTTGCAAAGTATATGTTTCATAAAATTCCAAGTTGGCAGTTCCCTGCAGCAGCTTGCGCATACGCTCGGGTTCCTTAACGCCCGGCATTTCAAGCTGTATGCGGCCTGTGCTTTCCAGTTCCTGGATATTGGGAGAAACAACGCCGAAACGGTCGATACGGGTTGCAAGCACGTTGCGCGAGTTGCGCACCATTGCCTTCACCTCGTTCTGAAGAACGGCCTCAACCTGCTCGTTAGAGTCATTGGGCTTAACGCTCTCCACGTTGCGGAATATCTGTGCCAAGCGGCCTTCGGGTGCTATGCGGCGGTATTCGGCGCAAAAGGCAGCCACATAGTCCTTGTCGTTGCGGTGCAGCGAGTCGGTCAAGGCTATGGCTTGGTTGAATTTGGGATCGGGGTTCTCGTTTGACAAGGCCCTGAGTATGTCGGGCACCGAAATTTGCAGTGTCACGTTCATACCACCTTTCAGGTCAAGGCCGAGGCCTACTTCCATTTCACGGGCTTGCTGGAAAGTGTAATACCCAAGGTACACTTTCTCCTTTTCGATAGAGTCAAGGTATGCGTTGTAGTAAGTCTTGTATGAATCGTTTGCCACGTCGGTCGTTCCGGCCATCGCAGCTGCGTAATCGGCAGCCTTTCCTTCATGATGGCGGGTCACAAAAGTGAACGACAGGTAAAACGCACACACAAGAAACAGGCCTACAGCCAATACCTTAATAAAACCTTTACTTTGCATGTGTTGTTGTTTGTTAATTATTATTTTTGTTAAAATTTATTCCGCACATTTTCAGCTTGCAAATATACAACAAAACATCAAAGTTTGAAATTTTTATCTGCCCTTTTAAAAGTTATCAATTGCAAAAAGCCACAATTTAAGCCTGCCGTGACCAATGTATCGGCAAATTTTTACTACCTTTACGCCGTTTTTCTCACACTATCCACACTATTCAAGCAGTGAAATTAGAAAATACCACATACCTTATAATAGCGGCACTGGCCGCCATTATGCTTTATTCGTGCGCATCGATAGGCTCGCCCACCGGGGGACCGGTCGATATGGACCCGCCAATATTCATAGGCAGCAACCCGGCACCCAACACGCTGAACTTTAAAGGCAACCGGGTGGAACTTGAGTTCGACGAAGTGGTGACTCTCGTTGACCAAAGCGAAAAAGTGATGTTCTCGCCCGTGCAGCGCGAAATGCCGCGGCTCACAGCTCTGGGGCACAAGGTGACGGTGGAATTCCGCGACACTATGAAACCGGGAACCACCTACTCGATTGACTTCGCCAACTGCATACAAGACAACAACGAAAACAACCCGCTCGAAAACTTCGCATTCGCATTCTCCACTGGCGACACCATCGACACGCTGCAAGTGTCGGGGATAGTGCTGCGGGCTCGCGACCTCGAACCGATGCAGAAGGTGGTGGTGGGCATACACAGCAACCTCGACGACTCGGCCTTCACCTCGCTGCAATTCGACCGCGTGGCGCGCACCAACGACCGCGGCCAGTTCACCATACGCAACCTTAAGCCCGGACGATACCGCGTTTACGCACTGAACGATGCCGACCGCGACTACAAGTTCGTGCGCACCGAGGACATGGCGTTCCTGCTCGACACAATCGTGCCGGGTTCATACACCGAATCGACCATGGACACGGTGTTCACAAAGAGTATGGCCGTTGATACCGTAACCGCAGGCCTGCACACGGTGTTCACGCCAAACGACATATTGCTATCGATGTCGAACGAGGGATACGTGTCGCAATACCTGCACACCTACGAACGCCCCGACTACAACCGCATATACATAAAATTCAGCGCTCACTGCGACACTCTGCCCACCATACGGGTCTTAGAGCCGCAAGTGCGAGATGACGATAGCTGGTACCGCCTGCAACGGTCGGAATTCAACGACTCGCTATTTTACTGGATTACCGACACCGCCCTTGCACACAACGACTCGATAAGGATTACCCTCAACTACCTGCGCACCGACACGCTCGAAAACCTCACCTACACCACCGACACGCTTTACGTCAACATCAAGAATGCCTACAAGCGACAATTGGAGAAATCGCGGAAAGAGGAGGCCGAGAGATACGAAGAGCTGAAGAAAGAATATGAGGAAAACCTGGAACGGCTGCGCAAACGCGCCGAAGAACGCAAAACCGAACGCGACACCGTGAAAGCCGAGATGGAGGCTCGCGCCGACAGCATGGAACTGGCAACGGTGCTGCGCACATGGGAAAAAGATTCGATTGACAGGATACCGTTTTTCGACTTCAAACTCACATCAAGTGCCACGGTCGAAGTCGATGCCCCACTCACGTTTGAAGTCGTGGAACCCATCGACACCATAATAATGAGCGGTTTCCACCTGTGGAAGCAATATGAAGACTCGTTGTGGGAGGAGCAAGTGGTACCAGCACTCATACCCGACAAGCCTCACGAAATAATGAAGTGGTCGATGCCTGTGAAATGGGAACCAGGAGCCACCTACAAGTTCCGCATCGACTCGATGTCGGTTTACGGCATATACGGCGCACCCAACAAGACCCTGGAGCAGGAATTCAAGGTGCGCGGGCTCGAAGAATATGCCAATCTATACTTCAGCATCACCCCCGCCACGGGACCTGCCTTCGTGGAACTGCTAAACACCAGCGATGCGGTGCAACGCACAGCCCCGGTGGGCAGCGACGGGTATGCCGTGTTCAACAACGTCACCCCGGGCGACTACTATGCCCGGATAGTCCTCGACCGAAACGACAACGGGCAGTGGGACACCGGCAATTTCGCCCAGCACCTGCAACCCGAGGAGGTGTATTACTACCCCAAGAAAATAAGCCTGAAACAAAACTGGGACATTGAGCAGTCGTGGAACATATATGAAGTGGCAGTGGACATGCAAAAGCCCGAGGCCATCAAAAAGAACAAGCCCGAAAAGAAAAAATGGGAAAAGAACGACACCGACAGAATCGACGAGGAGGAAGAGGATATATATGACGAAGGGCCGGCAATATACACCGGCAACAAATATACCGACTTCCAGCGCAACAACAGGATTAACAACTACTAAACACAATTATATATATGGATACAATCAGCACAGGCAAATACATAGAACTTGCCTACAAAATATATTCGGTGGACAAAGACGGAAACCGTTCACTCGAATATGAGTTCACCGAGCAAGTACCCGACCACTTCGTGTATGGAGCAGAACCGGGATTGCTCGAAGACTTCTCGCGCAAGCTGCAAGGGCTTTCAAAAGGCGATGAATTCAAGTTCACACTTAACCCCGAACAGGCTTTCGGCCCTCGCAATGAAAACTTGGTGATGGACCTTGAACGCAGCATCTTCAACGACTCCGACGGCAATTTCATGGCCGACATGGTGCAGGTGGGCCGGGTGCTTACCATGATGACCTCGACAGGCCAACCGGCACAGGGCTTGGTAACCAACGTGGGCGACGAAAAGGTGACAATGGACTTCAACCACCGCCTGGCAGGCAAGAATGTGGAATATGAAGGCCACGTGATGCTCGTGCGCGATGCCACTCCCGACGACCTGCCACAGCACCACGGAGGCTGCGGAGGTTGCAGCTGCGACAGCTGTGGAGGCGGTTGCGGCGACCACCACGACCACGACAGCTGCGGTTGCGGCGGATGCCATTAATCCCAATGGCTGCACACGAAAAGCAAATAGACATTGGCGGCATGGCGCATGACTGGTTCACACCTCATGCGCCATGCCGATTTTGCATCGGCCGCTGCCATCAATATTTTCCAATACAATTATAGTGCATATTCCATGGAAAAACTGTATATTTGCATATATAGTTTATACAACCTTTAATATCATAACATAACTAACTGAATACTTATGGAATTACCTTTTGCCGAATCTTGGAAAATCAAGATGGTTGAACCAATCAAAAAAAGCACGCGGCAGGAACGCGAACAGTGGATTAAAGAAGCCCATTACAACGTATTCCAATTACGTGCCGACCAAGTATATATCGACTGCATAACCGACTCAGGCACCGGAGCCATGAGCGACCGGCAATGGGCGGCCATGATGATGGGCGATGAAAGCTATGCCGGCGCACGCTCTTTCTACAGGCTCAAAGACACCATAACACGCATCACGGGTTTTGAGTATGTCATACCCACGCACCAAGGCCGTGCAGCCGAAAACGTACTCTTCAGCCACTTGGTAAAAGCAGGCGACTATGTGCCGGGGAACTCGCACTTCGACACCACAAAAGGGCACATCGAAAGCCGCAAGGCAACTGCCGTAGACTGTACCATCGACGAGGCGCACGACACCCAGCTCGAAATCCCGTTCAAGGGCAATGTCGACCCTGCCAAACTTGAAAAAGTGCTTGCCGAGCATGCCGACAAAGTGCCATTCATCATCGTCACCATCACAAACAACACGGCAGGCGGACAACCCGTGTCGATGGAAAACCTGCGTGCCGTGCGAGCCGTGGCCGACAAGTACCACAAGCGCGTAATCCTCGACTCTGCCCGCTTTGCCGAAAACGCCTATTTCATCAAGACACGTGAAAAAGGCTATGCCGACAAGTCGATAAAAGAGATAGCCCGCGAAATGTTCAGCCTTGCCGACGGCATGACGATGAGTGCCAAGAAGGACGGACTGGTGAACATGGGCGGTTTCATCGCCACGCGCCACGAAGACTGGTATGACGGGGCTAAGAACTACTGCATACAGTTTGAAGGCTACCTCACCTACGGCGGAATGAATGGCCGCGACATGGAGGCTCTGGCCGTAGGTTTGGACGAAAACACCGAGTTTGACAACCTTGAAACACGCATCAAGCAAGTGGAATACCTTGCCCACCGCCTCGACGAATTTGGCATACCATACCAGCGACCCGTGGGCGGCCATGCAATCTTCGTCGATGCCGACCGCATACTCACCGAAGTACCAAAAGAGGAATTCCCGGCACAACGGCTCACCGTGGAACTATACTTGGAAGCCGGCATACGCGGCTGCGAAATAGGCTACATACTTGCCGACCGCGACCCAGTAACCCACGAAAACCGATTCGGCGGGCTCGACTTGCTGCGCTTGTGCATTCCGCGCCGTGTTTACACCAACAACCACATCGACGTGATTGCCGTTGCGCTGAAGAACGTCTATGACCGCCGCCACGAAATCACGCACGGCGTGCGCATCACATGGGAAGCCCCGCTCATGCGTCACTTCACCGTGCAGCTTGAGCTGCTGTAACCACAGGATGTGGATAACAAAAATGCGATTATGCCCCGTAGAGACGCAAAATTTTGCGTCTCTACTATTGCCATGCTGTATAAAATATTGTAAATCAATTGTTGCTGTCACCGAGACGATGTACACATCGTCTCTACAACTTTAATGACGGAATTATGATACAACCGAAATGCAGGGACGCACGGCTCGTGCGTCCCTGCATACGTAAGCTGGAGAACAACAACTATTATTATAAAATAAAAGAAGAAAGGAGAACCAACCAATGTTTGTTCTCCTTTCTTCTTTTGCGCTTCAAGATGGACTTGAACCAACGACCCCCTGATTAACAGTCAGGTGCTCTAACCGACTGAGCTATTGAAGCAAATGGTTATTTGTATAATTTAAATTTTGCGCTTCAAGATGGACTTGAACCAACGACCCCCTGATTAACAGTCAGGTGCTCTAACCGACTGAGCTATTGAAGCAAGTTTGCAACCTTGGGTGTTTTCCCGAATTGCGTTGCAAAGGTACTGCCTATTTTCGATATATGCAATAGTTGCGGCAAAAAAAGTGCGAAAAAAAAATCACCAACCGCTATTCAAAAAATGCACCCTCACTCCCCCCGTCGTAGAGACGGCATAGTATGCCGTCTCGGTAACAGCCTCATAGCCACGTCACATACCAGTATACTTGTGTGGTTGATAGAGACGGCATACTATGCCGTCTCTACGGGGAGAGGCTACATGGCTTTATCATCTTTTTTTCTATGAATGCAGTTTCTTCATTGGCCAGATGATACTTGACATAGTGTTGTCGGTCTATTTCTTGCAAAATGAACTATCTGAGATGAGCGACGAAGTCTGGAAAAATGCACCTTGCATTACGCTCGCCGTAGAGACGGCATAGTATGCCGTCTCGGTAACAGCCTCACAACCACGCCACATACCTGTATGCTTGTGGCTGATTGAGACGGCATACTATGCCCACACCACATACCTGTATGCTTGTGTGGCTGATTGAGACGGCATACTATGCCCACGCCACATACCTGTATGCTTGTGTGGCTGATTGAGACGGCATACTATGCCGTCTCTACGGGGAGAGGCTACATGGGCTTTATCATCTTTTCTATGAAAGCTATCTCCTCGTCGGTGAGATGGCATTTTGCGTATAGCTGGCGGTCAATCTCAGCCACCGGCTTGCTCCAGTCGATGTCACTGCCAGCGGTGAAGTCTTGCAGCGGCACAAAAGAATAAGTATCTTGCGTCATATTCTTTAATTTTCGCGTTCCAACCAAAAATCTAAAAAACTTTGTTTCGGCATATTTTGATACATTCCTAGCTTCTACTTCTGACGCAAAAGGTCCAATAGCCAAGAATGTCTCTGTACATATTGTAACAGGGTCTCCTAATTCAGCCTTGCCAATTATGCGAGCTGGAATGGGATTGCCAAGTTGTCCTGCCGCACCGTCAGCCTTGGAAACAAATACTTTCCATTTGCCTAAAAAGTTTTGCGCTCGCTCGTCTTTGGTTTCGTATGATTTCAGAAATTTTATTCCCCTTGCATTCTCAAATCGTCCAAACACTTTATAGTTCAGTGACGGATCTGTTCCAAGAGCATTTACATCTATTTTAAAAAGATTACGCGGAGAAACTAAAATTGAAAAATTCTCATTTCCAGGCCTAACTTTAGCAAGTACAGATAATGCCCCAGCATCCCTAACGACCACATCTGTAGAATTTTCTGATAAGTATCTTTCAGTCCGAACAACAGAATCGTGTGTATGAGATACGAATGCACATTTACCCCAATAATCATTATTCCACATGAAATAACAAATTCCTCCCTCTATGGCAACTGTCGGAAAACAATCATGAGCATCCATATAGTCATGAAGAACCTCTATGCGTCTATCAGCGAGCATCGACTCCCGAAATTTATCTAAGCCTTTACCTCCTGTCATCCATCGTGATGGAATTATCATTGAAATATACCGTGAGCCAATAGAACGCGCTATGTCAACAAATTTATTATATACAGCTTGAGCACTACTGCCAGTACCACCTCCATCCATAACTTGATACGGCGGATTGCCCACTATTGCGTTGATTTTCATTCCATTTCCTACTAAATCGTGTACTTTTTTGATGAAAAGTTCCGGTTGGTTCTTGATTTTGTTGATTAAGTCATCGGGGGCGTACATATTGGTTTTGACCTTGCGGAATCCCACGAGCGTCCGCCGGGTGATGCTCTTTGCCATTGGCGTCTTGCAGACCACGAATATGTTTTCGGCCACGGTCTTGTCCCACACCGCCTGCTGTTCCTCGGGCGTAGTGGCCGAGACGGTGCTGTCCTTCAGCCGCGCTCGATAGATGCTATAAGCCATATAAAGCGGATAGAGGCCCGACTTGGAGTTGATTTCAAGAATACGGGCATCGGGAGTAAACACCTCGGCCGTCACGCGCCCGTGGTCGATAAAGCGTGGCTCGTCGATGACGTGCTCATAATCCTTGTCGAAGAAACAGTAGCCGCCAAGGCAGTCGCCAATGTGCATATTCACCACGCGCCACGGTGTGAGCACCGTTTCCTTGTCGGGGTTGCGGAAGGTACCGAAAATTTCGGTTATGCGGGCTATGCGCTCCTCCACGCCCATGCGGTCGGCAGCCCGCGCCATGGCACGGATTCGCTTGCCTGCGGCACGGAATATGTCGGGGTCGTAATACCGCTTGAAGGCGTTGAACTTCTGCTTGCTTACCCCACGTGGCATGAACTCCTCCCACGAGCGAGGGTCGATACGTTCGGCGAAGTTATCGATGGTGATTTCCTCGTCCTCGCCATTCAATTCCGCACCATATATAAGCAACGGCATACGGATTGAGATACCGCGCAGAATGGAGATGGCCGTCTCGCGGTTTTTCCCCTTCTTTTTCAGCTCCTCAAGCCTGCGTTTCTCCTCCTCGGTCAGTTCCTTCTTTGGCTTCTTCCCCAGCTTCTCCTTTTCTTCGTATTCCTCGTCGGTCAGCCCCTGGTTGTTGATGTCAACCTGATTAGTTCTGGGCATCGCCTTGGTTTGGCCGATTATTTTCTTCAGTTCGTCGAAATCCCACAATTCCACGTCGCTGAGTTTAAGCAACTCGTCGTTGTAAAGGCTGCTGTCCTCGAAACCGTTGCGCACCACACGCTCCACATACACCTGCTTTAGCTGCTCCAGCATACGCGGCACATCAAGCTTGTCCATTCGCGAACCTTCGATGGAGATAACCGGGCAAAAGTTGAGGAAGTCGCCCATCGTCTCGCGGTCGTTCTGCGAGGTCTTTCCAGCCTTGGCCGAAATCTTGGCGGTCTCGGCAAGCACACGCAGGGTGCGGTCGGGGGCGAAGTCGAACACGTAGCATTGCTCCTTCGTTTTCGGGTAGCTTGCCGGAAATGGAGTCTGCACACGGAAAATGGTCTGCATATAGCCCGATGCCGCCGTGTTGTAAGAACCCGACAGCATCAGCACGGCAGTCCATGCCGGAATGCTCACGCCAGTGGTCAAGCGTCCGCACGACAGCGTGATGGTGTGCGTGGCATCGGGGTCAGGGCCGATGGCACTGTTCACCGCCTCAAGCGCATCGCGGCTCTCCTCGTCCTCGTCGCCGTCGCCCGCCACGTTGACGATGGTGAAATACTGGAACACCGAGTGACGCTGTAGCAGCGCACTTAGTGCCTTGGCCTCCTTCACCCCGGGTAGCATCCACAACGTGTGGCGGAAGATGCTGCGATACTCATCGTTGGCGAAGGGGTAACAGCTATCCTTGTCCTTCTTGGTCAGCAGGTTAAGGAAAGCCGAGACATCACGTTCATGCACAAAGCCACCACCCTCGTTCACACGGAAGAACTCGCGGAAGTTGAACGCCACGTCCTCATCGACAAACTCATGCAGCAGCCTCCCCAGGTCGTAGGTGTAGATGTTCATCACGGGCAGTACGGCATACGGGTTGTGGTCGCCAGGGTGCGTCTTTGCCCACTGCTGCTTGGCGCGCTGCTCCATCACGTAATCCCATGTATAAATCTCGTCCTCCTTGAAATCGTCGAGCAGGTTGAACGGTGTGCCGCTTAGCCGCAGCACCTTCGTGGTGGGCTTGACCAATTCTGCCATTACTGCCCGACCAAGCTCGGTCTGCGTACCCTCATGCGCCTCGTCAACGATAATCAAATTCCACGGCGTGGCAAACAGCTCGCTATTCTTGTCGAAGTTGCCGCCCACCAGTTCCGAGCCGCGCAAGTCCTGCATCGACGCAAAATACACATAATGCAGCCCGTCGGCCTGTGCCCGTCGTTCAAGGCTCTCGTGGCTGTCGCCGTTGTTCTTCGAGCCGTAGGCGAAATCAAGCCGGTCATAGAAAATCTTGCCGAAGTCCTCGAACCAGCCTTTATCGACCACGGGGCGGTGGGTCAATATAAGCGTCCGGAGAAAGTCCATCTCCTTCACCACCTGCAATGCCGACAGCGTCTTGCCGAAACGCATCTTGGCGTTCCACAACATCTGGTTTCCTTTCTTGAACCGCTTTTCGGTCTTGTCGATGGCCTCGCGCTGCTCGGGGCGGAAGGCAATGGGATTGCGGCTTTTGCTGATTTCGCCCGGCAGCAGCGACTCCCTCCCCTCCTTCATGGCGGCAATAGCCCTCTTGGCAGTTTCCAAGTCGATATAATACCATTCGTCGGCATTATGCTCGGTGTCGAATATTTTCTTCTTGATACCCGACCGCTCCAGCAAGTTGTGCAGCTCCTTGTCGTTGAACGAGCAGAACTTTCCGCCACGGTAATGCAACGTCAATTCGGTGTAAAGCAGGTCGAAGACAATGCCGGCAGTCTGCGTGTATTGCCTTATTCGTGCACGAGCGGCATCATTAAGGGATTTGCAGTTGGGCGGCAACTTGGTGGGGTCTTGTTCATCGCAAGTGGCCTCGCCTATCTTCAAGCACCCCTCGTGCGCAGCATCGTTGATACGCATCACATATATCAGTTTCTGCTTTAGTGGAACAAAGTATTTCATGGAAAGAATGTTATTTCAGTAGGTCTATGTATTTTATTCGTCGGCCTTTACGCCCCGTCTGCGGGTCACGCGCCCGCCAGTCCTTGACAATGCAGCAAGTTCCATTATGCTTGAGAATATTGCCGGTGTGGCATCCCTCGCAAGGGGTAACCGTCTCGGTACTTTCACCGAAAAGATTGTTGGATATTTCCACCTCGTCGTGGCAGCTGCCGGGTATCACCCCTTTCAGCCCGTCCATCTGCCACACATTCCACGAAATGATGTAGGCGATGTAGTTGACCGACTTGCGTAAAGGGTCATGGCCGAACTTTGCGCGGTAATACTCAACAAAGGAACATAGCATCGACTCGCGGGCCAACAGCAGGCTATCGCCCTGCCACTCGTAGGCGTATATGCTCTTGTAGGCTTCCTGCGCGGCTTTCAGCCACTCGCTTGTGGTGACGGTGTTTTCTCCCACTATGCGCAGCTTGCGGTCGAGCAGGCCTATGCGCTCGCCAAGAGGAATGAACACCCCTGTGGTGGCATCGTAGCGGCTGACGATGTAGGGTGCCTCGCCGCAGGTGATTTCAAGACGGGTATCGCGCACGTAATCCTTCCACGTTTTGTCTTCGGGAAAGGTTATCTTGCCTTGGGTTGTTTCCCATCTGTGCGTACCGTCTTCAGCCGCATATTCCACATTGAACACACCTTTGCGGCCAAACCACGCCTCATCAATAAGGTTGTTCTGCGCATTGCACACCCACGAGGGGGTGAACACCTCGGCCATGCCGCGCACTCGCGCCGACTGCGCATCCTTGTGTTTCAGCACACGTGGCATTATCACCTGCCCTTTCTCGCCAGTGATAAGCTCGGGCAGTATAGGGTCGTAGTAGCCGTAACCGTCGCCAAGGTGCTCGTAATCATGTGTAGCCCAAAAGATATTGCACATGGCATCGCCCCTGCTCGTCGTATGGTCTTTGAGCAGGGTGGCCAACAGCTCCGGCGAGGCACCGAGGATGTCGTTCTCCAATATGTCGGCTATGTCGGTCACAGTCAGTCACGCATTATCTCTTGGGAGGAGATGAATCTATGGATGCAAATTTACATATTTTTTTATGAAAACGGGCAGAGGACATGGCTAAATTAGAAAATGATACACGACACGGGCGGAGGAGCCGTCCAACTTTGCTTAACCGCCAGTGAGGCGTTGCCGAACTGGCGGACAGGTCACTCCTGCACACTACGGCCTCGGAGAGGTCGAACCCGTTTGCTGGCAGGCGGTTATTCGACCTCTCCGAGGCCGTTCACGAAAGGGTTCATCTACCTCGGGTTCGGCTCCCACGGGTCGCCTCACGCCGAGGTTAGCGAGGTTGGACGGCTCCGCCGCCCCATATTTGTATTTCGGCGCATCTTCTTGTAAAAATGTATGATAGGAATAGGATTGTTTAGCTATTGAGTGCATAATCAGTTAATTGTCAGTCGGCATGCATCTCCTCCCAAATGATAATGGCGACCAGTTTCCATGCAATTACACAACAGGATAGACAAGTTGCAACGCCATAATTAAATGAAAAAATGCGCCGTTTTACACAATTTTAGGCTTGCAGCAGCCCAATAATTCAATAGTAAGTAGTATTTTAGCGGTTAAATTTGAAAACAGGAAAAAATATGAGGATAAAACCGACCATTATCGGCGGCCTGCTGGCGGCAGCGGTGTCGCTGCCTGTGTGTGCGGCAGCAGCCGACGATGCTGCCGTGGCACGCAATCTTGACACATTCAACACCGTGTTCAAGGAACTCAACACATACTACGTTGACAGCATCGACGCCGAGAAATCAATAAAAGTGGCCATCGATGCCATGCTCGGCGACCTTGACCCATACACCGAGTATATGCCCGCCTCCGACCAGGACTACATACTTAGCCTCACCACCGGATATGGCGGCATAGGCTCCATCATAATGCAGGTGGGCGACTCGGTGATGATTAACGAGCCGTATGACGGCAGCCCGTCGGCTCGCGCAGGCTTGATGCCCGGCGACATAATAGTGAAAATCGACGGCGACACCACCGCAGGGTGGAACAGCGAGAAGGTGAGCAAGAACTTGAAGGGGCAGCCTAACACACGACTCAGCGTAACCGTGCGCCGCCCTTACGTGGGGCTGCACACTTTCGACATCACTCGTGAAAAGATACAAAATGCCGCCGTGCCATACTATGGCGTAGTGCGCGACAGCCTTGGCTACATAGCCGTGACGGCATTCTCGGAAAACTCGGCCGAGCAGGTGCGCAACGCCCTGCTCTCGCTCACCGCCGACAAGCGCGTGAAAGCCATAGCACTCGACTTGCGCGGCAACGGCGGCGGACTGCTTGAAAGCGCGGTGCAGATAGTGGGCAACTTCGTGCCAAAGGGCACAATGGTGCTGCAACAGCGCGGCAAGGAAAAACAAGACGAGAAGACCTACAAGACCACACAAGACCCCATCGCCCGGGACATGCCGCTGCTTGTGTTCATCGACGGGGCATCGGCATCGGCATCGGAAATCACGGCAGGCTCGCTGCAAGACCTTGACCGCGCAGTGGTGATAGGCACACGCTCATTCGGCAAGGGATTAGTGCAGGCCACACGGCAGATGCCATACAACGGGCTACTGAAAATAACCACTGCAAAATATTACATACCAAGCGGACGGCTCATACAGGCCATCGACTACTCGCACCGCAACGTGGACGGCTCGGTGAACCGCATCCCCGACAGCCTGACGACGGTGTTCCATACTGCCAACGGGCGCGAGGTGCGCGACGGCGGGGGCATCACGCCCGACATCACAGTCACCTACCCCGACATGACAAGGCTATACTACAACATTGTGCGCGACAACTGGGCATTCAACTTCGCCACCCGATATGTCAACACGGGGCATGAAGTGGCTGCACCCGAAGAGTTTGAAATCACCGACAGCATTTACGCCGACTTCAAGCGGTTCATCGACCCTGCGCGATTCAAATACGACAAGGTGTGCGAAGACCGCCTGGCCGACCTCGAAAAGCTTGCCGAAATCGAGGGGTACATGAACGACAGCACACGGGCGCAATTCAAGGTTATGGCCGGGCTTCTAAAGCATGACCTGAACAAAGACCTCGACACCCACCGCCAAGAAATATCGCAAGTGCTGGCAATGGAAATACTCAAGCGACGCTACTATCAGCGCGGCCCTATAATACACTCGCTAAAGACCGACGAGTGCATCGACAAGGCCATGCAACTCGTTGCAAAGCCCGAAGAGTATTACAAAATACTGAACACGAAGCGATAAATGGAACTTAGCGAACTTTGCAGCCTCGTGGCCTCGAAAGCCCGCTGCGAGGCCCTGAAAAAAATACTGGCGGCAAAGCGCAACCGCATTGTCGCCATCGACGGGCTTGCAGGCTCGGCCGCCGCAATGATGTTTGCGGCACTGCCCAAGCGGAAAACGCCATACCTCATCATCGCCAACGACCTCGACGAGGCCGGATACCTGTACTTCGACCTGTGCCAAATAGCGGGCGAGGCGCACGTGCTTATATTCCCGTCGGGCTACAAGCGCGATATAAAATACGGGCAAGTGGATGCGCCGTCCGAGATTTTGCGCACCGAGGTGCTTAACAAGTGGCACACCAGCAACGGGGCGGTGCAATGGGTGGTGACATACCCCGAGGCTCTTGCCGAGCGCGTGTCGGACCGCCAAAAGGTGGAGTGCTCCACCATCACGCTCGACAAAGGCGGAACAGCCGACTTGGTGGAAATCGAGAAACAGTTGCGCTCATTCGGTTTCAGCGAGCAGGACTATGTGTATGAGCCGGGCCAATTTGCCGTGCGCGGCTCAATTCTCGACGTTTATTCCTACACCAACGAGCTGCCCTACCGCATCGACTTCTTCGGCGACGAGATTGAGAGCATACGCACATTCAACGTCGAGACGCAGCTGTCGGAGTCGCCCGTTGACACCGTGTCGATAATCAACGGCGCAGCCACCGAAAGCATCGGCGGCATATCGCTGCTCGAATACATTGGCCCCGACGCACAGATAGTGTGCCGCGACAAAGACTGGCTGCTGGGGCGCATCAAGGCAATATCCGAGGAAACGCTGTCGGAAAGCACAGTGATAGCCGACGAGGGCGACCGAGACGCCATGAAGCGCGTGGTTGACTTCATCGACTTCACCACTCGATTTTCGGCAATGCGGCGCATCGACTTCCATTACGGCGCAGGCTCCACAAGCCAGGATTGCAACGCACGGCTGCAACTCGACTTCACGCCACAGGCCATATACCACAAGAATTTCGACATCATAAGCGACTCGTTCCACGAGTTCATGTGCGACGGCTACACCATATACATACTCTCGGACAGCGAAAAGCAGATAGAACGTCTGAAAGCCATCTTCGAGGACCGCGGCGACGACATCCGTTTCACACCAGTCACAAGGACTATCCATGAGGGGTTTGTTGACAAGGAATTGAAATTGTGCGTGTTCACCGACCACCAAATCTTCGACCGTTTCCACAAGTACAACCTAAAGAGCGACCGCGCACGCTCGGGCAAGCTGGCACTGTCGCTCAAGGAGCTGAACCAAATAGAAGTGGGCGACTACATCGTACACGTGGACCATGGCGTGGGCAAGTTCGGCGGACTGGTGCGCACCACCGAAAACGGCAAGACGCGCGAGATGATAAAGCTCATCTACCTGAACAACGATACCGTGTTCGTGTCGATACACGCCCTGCACAAGCTCGCCAAGTACCGCGGCAAGGAGGGCGTGGAACCACGAATCAACAAACTCGGCAGCGGCGCATGGGAGCGTATGAAGGAGCGCACCAAGACCAAGCTCAAAGACATAGCCCGCGACCTGATAAAGCTGTATGCCGCCCGGAAGGAGGAAAAGGGTTTTGCCTTCTCGCCCGACGGATACCTGCAACAGGAACTTGAAGCCTCGTTCATATACGAGGACACCCCCGACCAGCTGAAAGCCACCAACGAGGTGAAAGCCGACATGGAAAAGGCAAAACCGATGGACCGCCTGATATGCGGCGACGTAGGCTTTGGAAAGACCGAGGTGGCCATACGCGCGGCCTTCAAGGCCGCAACCGACGGCAAGCAGACAGCCGTGCTGGTGCCGACCACGGTGCTCGCATTCCAGCACTACACCACATTCAGCGAGCGGCTGAAGGATTTCCCCGTGAAAGTCGATTATCTGAGCCGCGCACGCAAGCCCAAGGAGATAAAGCAGATACTCGGCGACCTCGAAGCCGGCAAAATCGACATCATAATAGGCACCCACAAGCTGATAGGCAAAAGCGTGAAGTTCCACGACCTGGGGCTGCTGGTCATCGACGAGGAACAGAAATTCGGCGTGGCGGTGAAGGAGCGGCTGAAACAGCTGAAGGTGAACGTCGATACGCTCACCATGTCGGCCACCCCCATACCGCGCACACTGCAATTCTCGCTCATGGGTGCACGTGACCTGAGTGCCATCACCACCCCGCCGGCCAACCGCTACCCCATCATGACTTCGGTCAACGTGCTGAACGACGACATTGTGCAAGAAGCCATCAACTTCGAGCTGTCGCGCAACGGGCAGGTATTCTTTGTGAGCAACCGCATCGAAAACCTTGTAACATTGAAAGAAATGGTCAACCGCCTGGTGCCCGATGCCCGCGTGGTGGTGGGCCACGGGCAAATGCCCCCCGAGAAACTGGAACAGACTATCATCGACTTTGCCAACCACGACTACGACGTGCTGCTGGCCACGACAATCATCGAGAGCGGCATAGATATGCCCAACGTGAACACAATCATCATCAACAATGCCCAGGACTTCGGCCTCAGCGAGCTGCACCAGCTGCGTGGCCGTGTGGGCCGCAGTTCGCGCAAGGCTTTCTGCTACCTGCTGGTGCCGCCGCGCAAGCCGCTCACCCCGGTAGCCCGCCGCCGCTTACAGGCCATCGAGAGCTTTTCCGACCTGGGCAGCGGCATACACATAGCCATGCAAGACCTCGACATTCGCGGCGCAGGCAATCTGCTCGGTGCAGAGCAAAGCGGTTTCATTGCCGACTTGGGCTATGAAACCTACCAAAAGATACTGCAAGAGGCCGTGATGGAGCTGCGCACCGAGGAATTTTCCGACACCTTCAAAGACGAGGACAACAATGCAACCCACGACAAGGAAACCGCCTACGTGGCCGACTGCACCATCGAGACTGACATGGAGCTGCTGTTCCCCGCCACCTACGTGCCGCAGGAGAGCGAGCGCGTGAGCCTGTATCAGGAACTCGACAATATGGAACGCGAAAGCGACGTGCTGGAGTTCCGACACCGCCTCGAAGACCGTTTCGGCAAGATACCGCGGCAGGCAGCCGAGCTTATTCGCATCGTCACGCTGCGGCGCATAGCCCGCACGTTGGGTATAGAAAAAATCGCGCTCAAAGTGGGTAAAATGTACATTTACTTCGTCGGCGACGAAAACAAGGCATATTACCAGTCGCCTGCTTTCGGCCGCATTCTCACCTACCTGCAAGAAAATCCCCGCCGGTGCCACATTCGCGACATCAAGGGCAAGCGGTCGTTGCTCATCGACGACGTTGACAGCGTGGAAGATGCCATTTCGATTTTAACCACAATTACATCACTGCAAGTTTCATAATGGACGATTTTGTAGCAATAGATTTTGAAACGGCCAACCGGCTGCGGTCGAGCGTGTGCAGCGTGGGGCTGGTATTCGTCAGGAACGGGCAGATAGTGGATGAGCGGTACAGCCTCATCAAGCCCTACCCCAACTACTACCTCGACGACAACATTGCAATACACCACATCACCCCCGACGACACCCGTGACGCTCCCACTTTCGACGAAGTTTGGGAGCAATTCGAGCCACTGGTGCGCGACCTGCCATTCGTGGCACACAACGCCACCTTCGATCGCAGCTGCCTCATCGCCGCCCACCGGGCCTACGACCTGTATTACCCCGACTACCCGTTCTACTGCACCATGCGGGCCTCGCAACGCAAACTGCGCGGCCTGCTCCCCAACCACCGGCTGCCCACCGTCGCAGCCTACTGCGGCTTCGACCTCAATCTGCACCACAACGCCCTGGCCGACGCCGAAGCCTGCGCCCACATCGCCCTAAAGCTCCTGTAACAAAACAACAGCGAGTCGGATTTATGCCGACTCGCTGCATCATTTGCCTTAAATGCGATTGCTCTTTTACAATATCTCCCTCTGCTCAAATTCCTCTATAACCCGATTGACAAAATCCACAGCCACCTGTATCAAATCCTTGTCGCCAGTCATGTTCAACACATACTCGTCGCCAATCTGGCTCAATTCTTTTTGTAAACTGTTGGGCAATATGTCATAACACCCAGACCATAACTTCCATTCCTTTTGAGCAAAACTAAGTCCAAAAATGATTTTATCCCATCTGTTAACAGCCTCGTTTATGACAATTCCCTGCTTATAAGAGTGTTGTCCAGCATAGCCTATACGTCTTCCTTCGTTATACTTTTTGAAATTGACGATTTTATGTATAGCGGCATTAACCATCGGACAAACTTGGAATGCATTATTCAACGGTCTATTAGAAAAACTGTGTATCGTGATCATATCCATATCAGCCCATCTGTTTTTCATTGCGAAATAAAACGGAGCTTTATCACGCTCTCCATTCCAATTAACCTGAGCCGCAAGAGCATCGGGATAATTAAGCATATAGTAAGCAACCAAAGTTTTATTAGCTGGCGTGTGCTGAGCTATAATCATGTCGATGTCCCCCCCTGTGGCCGTATAAGACTCCACATATTTCATCATCCAACCATCGAGGGGCGAAATTGAATCATATTTTCTCCTGAAGTGAACCATCCAACGTTTCACACCTTTAAATTCACTACCTAAAAACACAGCCTTGCCATAAGCACAATTTCTCACATCTATACCATAGTATCCCAATGCAACGAACAATTGTACTTTTTTCAGTGCCGGGGCATCAACAAATGCATTGACCGCTTTTGACACTTTCTCGCAATATGTATTATCAGCAATACATTTATCAAGAACCGACACAAATGCACTAAGATTACCATACGTATAAGGCAGGTCCTCCAATTTCCTTACAAGCTCGACAACTACTGTATAATAAGCAACTTTTTTCTTTTCACGCTCGGCATATTCATCAATATCCGAAGGCATTTTCTGCAACGATGCCAACGGATCGACATCCACTGCCAAAGCCTCAAAGAATTTAAGATACCGACCGATTTCATTTACTCTGACTTGAGGTGCAATTGTTACATTGCTCGTGTCAAAATAATTGTGTTCATACAGATAATTCCTGCAAAACCTGATATAATTACACAACTGCTCATTGGCCATATATACTTTATGCCTCATGCAGTAAAGCAATAAGGCATACAACAAAATATGATTCGCAGAAAAATTATCCGAGTTGCAAGCCTCCTCAAACAAATTTAAATTCCAATCAAAAAGCAGCACTTTATAACCGTAATTCTTCGATTCCTCTTCTTTTACAAATATACTATCAAAGAATTTCTGCAAATCACCGTTAGCAGCATCTATATAATACAGCGTGTCAAGCATATCGAATAATATGCCACGAATATCTTTACCATCCTTATATAATTTATAAACCGTACTCCAAAGATTTGCTTTATATTCTTCGACATTTGAATTTTGGTTGGCAATAAAGAATAGCATACGGGTTATATTACCAAAAAAGTGCATAAATGCCTCATCAATCTTTGGATAAGGCACACTATTGCCATTTTCCTTCCGGCCGTTTGTAGTTTCGACATATCTTTGATATGCAATTTTCCAAAACACATCATTCCATTCATGCTCTATCGAGTAAGAAAACCGTTCCAATGCATTTTGGTCATCACTAAGCATATCCATGAAATCGGCCTTCCAATTCTCAAATTGAGTAAGCTCCTTACCACGGGCATTCATTTTAATATATAACCCATCGGTAAGATTGTAACGATCCATGTCGAGCAAATCAAATGTAATACGACACTTATGCGAGTCATACAAATTGTCAAGCATTTCTTTCAGCTTTAACGAATAAGGCTCTTTACTAGACAAAAGCTCCATTTGCTTCAACATTTCCATCATCGCTTGTATGGTGGGATCACATTTCATGTCATCGTCATACCAGTATTTTTTCTTTATTTGCCCAATAAGCGGCTCATCAGGTTCAAACATCGTTTCAACCAACTTTTTACAAAACCGCCCGGAACTAATTCGTGTTTTATATGAAAATTTTGCAAGGTTCTGCAACCTACCTTTCCATTTGTCATCACGTCCACAAGCAGATGCATTTTTTTGCAATAACATCCAATGCAGTAAAAACAATGTAGTCAACCGCTGTTGCCCGTCAAGCGGCAAAAAAGGTGCGTTTTTATCTACTTCTTTGCCGTTGCCGAAATTTTCTCTACCGCCATAGATAAAGTCAAGGTTGCATGGTTTGTCGTCTGAGATCAATGCCATCATCAACTTCGATACAAAGTTATCACGCTTTTCCTTTGCCTTGTCATCTGTAGCTCTACCCTGAACGTAATCCCGTTGGATAAGCGGAATTTGTATCTCATAATTGTCCGTTAACTCCGCAAAGCTCATAGAGCTGTCTTCATTTAACATATTCATTATAAACCTTTTCTAATTCTTTAAAATAATTTTCTCTATCTACTTTAGTCCAAAAACGTAAATTTACTGATGACGGAGACTCCCCGATGCCTGAGAATTCCTTATTAAATACCTTCCATGTTCCCATATAAGTGCAAGCACCGCGTTCGCCTCCTGAACGATCGTACTCGTCAGACAATTGCTGCAATTTTGCACGTTTTGTGTTAAGTAAGCCGTTGCCCAGACGGATATTGGTGATTTTGTCAACTAAAGCCAAATTACCTATGCCGTGGAGTTCAACATCATCAATGTCAACAAGCTCGTCGAAATGCTGGTCGATGACTTCCAACAATTTGTTATACGCATCAATATTTTCATTATACCGCGCTTCCTTTTCCTTGCAGGATTTTTTTGCCTCCTTCGACCTGTCTTCATATTCATCTTGTGACAAAATCAGCACACTGCGCAATTCATCGACGGCTCCTTTCAATTTAACATCAGCCAGATCTTCATCGGTAAGTTCATTGCATTTGTCTTTGAACCACTGGCTACGTGTGATGAAGTCAATATCTCCATCATGCAAGTGCTGTGGATGTATATGTTCAATGCTCTGCTCTTTTTCCCGATAAAATTTAAATGGGAAATAAGCACGGTCTTGCATGTGTTTCATAGTCACATCGACATTGTACACTAGCAAAATCCTAACTATTTCCTTGCTGAAGTCGCCATAATATACATTTTCAAGCGACAGCGCAGTTTGTTCGTCAAAGTTGCCTTTCAATCTTATGAGTTCACCTATTTTATCCTCTTTCAGCCACTTTACAAACTTCTCCCTATCATCTTTCGACTTGAATTCACGCACCAGTTCTTGCAACATTTGCAAATGCTGTTTTGTATCGGTGTTCTTCATCAATGCGAAATACAAGCCTGTAAGGTGGTACAGTTCCCTGTCGGCAAACCAGTTACGGAATATTGCGTATGTGTCTTGAATCTTCGCCCACAATTCTTTGACAATATCTTGATACTTCCAACCTTCTTTCTGCTTATCCCGTATATAGCTGTTGAAAATATAATAATCATAGTCCTTAGAACTTTCCGATGCCATGACATTTTTGACATACTCTTCTTTCAGTTCTTTAGCTACAAACGAAAGCACCAAGTCTATGCGCGAAGGCTTGTCATATTCCTGAGGGGAAATCATAGACCACATGAAATCATCTTGCAATTCCTTTTCCATTGCATCCCATTCCGTTGACATTCTAAATGCCACTTGTTTCATTTCAGCTTTTCTACTTACATCATATACATCGCATTGAAACAACAATGCTTTAATCAATTCAGCTGCGGTCAATGCCGTTTTTCCGTAATTCAAACGTTTAAATACTTCGATTGACTTGCTGCAAGACTGCACCCCTTCTCTTTCAGACGCATCATACCATATAAAACGCACATCAGGAAGTTTTATATTTACATCTTCTTTATTGTCGTAAAATGCAACCCTACTTCCCTCATATTGTGGATTTATCAAAATATCTTCAATTATCCTTTTTATTTTAGGATATTGCTCGCGTTTTTTATCAAACCATTTTCCAATACACAGCATTGCCCTGTTAATATAGAAATAATCAGGATTATTTTTAATATCGGCATCTTCAAGCTGTTTCAATTCATTATAACATAATTTTCCATTGTCATACTGCTCTCTCGATTCATCCTTCAATATTGCCCTTTCATACCTCAAATTAAATGAATCCAAACCCAAGTATTCGAGAAGCAAGAAAAGCGTCGTAAGCCTTTGTTGACCGTCAATAACATCATAAACTATTCCCCCTCCAGTAATTTCAAGATTCGGCGTTACAACCAATGGTTGCAAACAATAAAACTGGCCATTCGACTTGTTTTGACCAAATTCAAATAGATCTTCGAGCAAATCATGCACCTGCTTGTCCTCCCACCTATAACCGCGCTGGTAATAAGGAATATTGAACCTCATTCCTACCAAATCTCCTATATGAGCTAATTTTAAATTCATAAATATCAATGTTTCTCAGATTAACTTAATAATAGACTATACATTATTCATGCAATTGTTCAAAGATAGTAAATATTTCCAATACATACAATATGCATTAAGAAACTGTTTAAATTTTATTCAAAAATAATTTTATGGCAGCGATATGCATCATGGCTTCGTGCGTATCGGCC
>CALUIB010000007.1 GCA_944320595.1 uncultured Muribaculaceae bacterium
CCATCTTCCTAAAACGCCTATCTGCCAATAACTTTGCTACATTTTTCTGTTTATCACTTTTTATTCGTACTTTTGTAGTGGTTATATCAAGATAAAACGTGGACGAAGAAGAAATAATGCTGCAAATAAAAGATACTATCGTCAGCCTCGACATTGTGGAACGGTTTTTCCTGTGCGACCTTGATGCATGCCTTGGCGAATGTTGCATCGAGGGCGATGCCGGAGCTCCCATTACAAAAGAAGAATACGACAAAATTAAGGAGGTGCTGCCACAAGTGTGGAACGACTTGCTGCCTCGCGCACAAGAGGAAATACGGGAAAAAGGCATTGGATATATCGACGAGGATGGCGACCTCGTCACCCAAATCATCGACGGCAAGAATTGCGTTTTCACCTGTTACGGAAAGAACGGGATGTGCCTGTGCGCCTTTGAAAAGGCATATAAGGAGGGGCGCATAGATTTCTACAAGCCAGTTTCGTGCCACCTTTACCCCTTGCGACTGAAAGAGTATGCTCAGTTCACGGCGGTGTCGTACCATCGCTGGAAGATATGCAAGGCCGCCGAGGTACTTGGACGCGCAAAAGGGGTAAGGCTTTACCAGTTCCTGCGCGAACCGCTAATCCGCCGTTTTGGGGCCGAATGGTACGCCGAACTCGAAATGGCATGCAAATTGTATTTAGAAGAATACGGAGAGAACGGTGAATAAAATTCAAAACTGTTTCTTAACTTTGTAGTTGGGAAAAATTTCACTAAAAAAACTATATAAGACTATGGCAAAAAAAGCATTGTTGATGATTTTGGATGGTTGGGGTATCGGCAACCACACCAAGTCGGACGTAATCTATTCTACTCCCACGCCCTATTGGGACAGCCTCTTGGCAAAGTACCCACATTCGCAGCTCCAAGCAAGCGGCGAGAACGTGGGCTTGCCCGACGGACAGATGGGCAATTCAGAGGTAGGTCACCTGAACATAGGCGCAGGCCGTGTATTGTACCAAGACTTGGTTAAGATAAACAAGGCAATAAAAGACGGGTCGATACTCGAAAATCCCGAAGTAAAATCGGCATTCTCGTATGCGCAAAAGACGGGGAAAGGAATGCACTTCATGGGCTTGACTTCCACCGGCGGCGTACACAGCTCGTTTGAACACATATTGGCACTGTGCGACATTGCCAAGGAATATGGCTTGAAAGACGTATTCCTGCACTGTTTCATGGATGGCCGCGACACCGACCCCAAAAGCGGGAAAGGGTTCATACACGACCTGCAAGAACACTGCAAGAAAAGCGCAGGCGTGGTGGCATCGATAATCGGACGCTATTATGCGATGGACCGCGACAAACGCTGGGACCGCGTGAAGGTTGCATACGACCAGCTCGTAAACGGCATAGGCGAAAAAGCCACCGACATGGAGGCCGCCATGCAACAGTCTTACGACAACGACGTGACCGATGAGTTTATCAAGCCTATCGTGAATGCCAATGTGGACGGACGCATCAAGGAAGGCGACGTGGTGATATTCTTCAACTATCGCAACGACCGCGCAAAGGAGATAACCACCGTACTCACCCAGCAAGATATGCCCGAACAAGGGATGCACACAATCAAGGACTTGCAATACTATTGCATGACCCCGTATGACGCATCGTTCAAGGGTGTGCATATCCTATTCGACAAGGAGAATGTGAAAAACACGCTCGGCGAATACCTCTCGTCGCTCGGCAAGAAACAGCTGCACATTGCCGAAACCGAGAAATATGCCCACGTAACATTCTTCTTCAACGGTGGACGCGAAGCTCCGTTTGACGGTGAAGACCGCATACTTGTTCCTTCGCCAAAGGTTGCCACCTACGACTTGAAACCCGAAATGAGCGCCTTTGAAGTAAAGGACAAATTGGTAGAGGCTATCGACAGCGAAAAATACGACTTTATCGTGGTCAACTACGCCAACGGCGACATGGTGGGTCACACTGGCGTGTATGAGGCTATCGTAAAGGCCGTAAAGACTATCGACGCTTGCGTGGAAGGCACTGTGGAGGCTGCCAAAAAGCATGGTTACGAAGTAATTATCATTGCCGACCATGGCAATGCCGACCATGCCCTCAACGATGACGGCACTCCCAACACAGCCCACTCGCTCAACCCCGTTCCGTGCGTGTATGTGACCGAAAATACCAATGCAAAAATAAGCAACGGCATACTTGCCGACGTTGCACCAACATTGCTGCACATAATGGGCCTGCCGCAACCTGCCGAAATGACAGGCAAGCAGCTTATCGAGGACTAATTGCATAAAGCTGCGTGGAATATAGGTAAATCGGCCTAACCATAAGCACACAATAAATCCCAAAGATACCCGACAGCACAATTCCGTGCCGGTATCTTTGGGATTTTTTATTAATGCCGCACGGGCTTATCAGCAACCATACTTTTCAATTGCAGCAGATTTAGGAGGTTTTTCCACAGAATTTGCGTAATTTTGCATTATAATAACATAAGCCATGCAACAAGACGCAAAGAGACAGGCAAAAATCAACTTGGTTGCCAAGCAATACATTTTCCCGTTCGTCCTCATTACGATGCTGTTCTTCCTGTGGGGAGGCGCACGTGCCGTCATGGACGTTCTCAACAAGCACATCCAGCTGACAATGGATGTGACCAAGACCCATTCGGCTCTCATGCAAGCCGTGGTATATGGAGCTTATTTCCTTATGGCACTGCCTGCCGGGATGATGATACGCCGCCTTGGCACTCGCATAGGGGTCATAATAGGGTTGCTGCTTTTTGGCGGCGGCTCGCTGCTTTTCCTGCCGATAAGCGGCAATGTGGTTTTTGAATACGTCTTGCTGCCGCTTTTCATCATAGGGTGCGGCCTTGTGATACTCGAAACCGCTGCCAACCCATACGTCACACTGCTTGGCGACCCACACACCTCGGCCGGGCGGCTCAATTTGGCCCAGTCGTTCAACGGCCTTGGCAGCATACTTGGCGTTTTGCTTGGCGGGCAGTTCTTCTTTGCCGAACGCGGCGGTGAGGCTGCCGACATTGCCATTCCATACTCCGTCATTGGCATAATAGTGCTTGCCGTGGCCGTATGCTTTTCAAGGATAAAGTTGCCCGAGCTCGTAACTGCCGAAAACGACGCCATCCACGGGCAAGCCATCCGCACTTCCCTTGGCGGCTATTTCTTCTTCGGCTTTGCCGCACTTATATGCTACGAAATTTCAGAAATATCAATCAATACATTCTTTATCAACTACATGACCGATGACGGGTTCCTCACGCCCAACACGGCATCACTGCTGCTATCCATTGGAGGGCTGGGGCTGTTCATGGTGGGGCGCTTTGCCGGAAGTGCCTTGATGCGGCGCATTTCGTCGCAAAGGATACTGCTGGTTTGCGCCATCGGTACAGTGACAATGATGCTGCTTGCAGTGTTGCCACTCGGGGTGGTATCGAAGTGCGCCGTCATCGTGTGCTACGTGTTTGAAAGCATCATGTTCCCCACTATCTTCGCTTTATCCATATCACGGCTCGGCAACCTCACCGAACGGGCATCTTCGATACTGATGATGAGCGTGGTTGGCGGAGCCATAGGCCCGTTGGCCATGGGATGGGTAGGCGACAATTTCTCAATCACCGCAGCCTTTGCCGTGCCGCTTGCAGGCTTTGTGGTTGTGCTTGCATTTGCTTGGTATTCATTCGTAACTTCAAGGCATCAACAGGCATGAAGATACTGCTTTTAGCCGTGGGCAAGACCTCGGCAAGGTATCTGTGCGACGGCATAGAGGAATATTGCAAACGCACGTCGCGCTACATACCATTTGAAATGAAATGCGTGAACGACGCAAAGAACACTCGCAACATCAATGAAACCCAGCAAAAGCTGAAAGAAGGTTCACTGATTTTGGCATCAATCGCACCACAAGACTATGTGGTTCTGCTCGACGAGCATGGGCGCGAATTTACATCGCGCGAATTTGCGACATACATCGAGCGGAAAATGCAGACCGTTGCTAAGCAATTGGTATTCATAATAGGCGGCCCCTACGGGTTCTCGCCCGAGGTAACAGCACGGGCAAACGACAAAATATCACTGTCGAAAATGACATTCTCGCATGAAATGGTGAGGCTGTTCTTCACCGAGCAGCTATATCGTGCCATGACCATTATCAACAATGAGCCATACCACCACGATTAGCGCACCTCACGCCTCAACATACATCAGTTCCCTTATAATCATGTCGGACAGCATAACACCGCTGCGGCTGAGCCTGTAAACACTTCCATCATTCTCAACCAGTCCGGCATCGACAAATTGCCTTGCCGTGCGCAGGAAATGACTGTAATACGGCTCGCCATACTCTATACGCAACTGTGCCGCATCCAGTCCGCGGCTTGTGCGCAGCCGCAACATCACCTCCTCGTCATACCTCTCACCCACGCTTTCAGCATCGCCTACAGCAGCAACATTCCCACTGCCGATAGCCGACATATATGTTTTTATGTCAGCTGGATTATAACTCCTCACTCCACGCGTATAACTGTGTGCCGAGGCACCAAGCCCCAAATAGGCGGTCTTGTTCCAATAATTTGAATTATGCCGGGAATGATAACCAGGTAGCGCAAAATTCGATATTTCGTAATGCTCATACCCATTCAGCCTAAGCACATCGGCCATCAGTTCATACATCTTCACGCAAGTATCGTCATCTACCACGTCGATTGCACCGTTGCATAGCATTCTATGCAAGCGTGTCCCTTCCTCATAGCTCAAGTTGTAGCACGAAATATGCTTGGGCTTCAAGTTCACGGCCACGTCGAGCGAATGCCGCCACGACTGCATCGTCTGCCCAGGAATGCCATATATCAAGTCGATGCTTATGTTGTCTATTCCGCCTTTCAATACGGTCTCGTATGCGGCCACAGCTCGGGCGGAGTCATGCCTGCGGTTAATGAACTTCAACTCATCATCAACGAAACTTTGCACACCCATGCTCACCCTGTTTATGCCTGCCTGCCTATACTTTTCAACCAAGGCTGACGTTACATCATCGGGATTAACCTCAATAGTGAACTCCTCTACTTGCAACAGGTCGAAATTATCGCGCAAGTTGCCCTCGATTTTTAGCAATTCCTCCACAGGCAGCAAGGAAGGGGTGCCGCCGCCAATGTAAACAGTCTTCACGGCATCGCCTTGCAATTCCTCCCTCCGCAGCCCGGCCTCCCGGCACAAGGCATCGGCGTAATCTTGCACCACACCCGTTCGAGCCGCTATCGAATAAAAGTCGCAATATATGCACTTGCGCTTGCAGAATGGTATATGAACGTATATCCCGGCCATACTTATAAAAAAATTGCCCGATACACGTGTGACCGGGCAAAGCATTATTACTGTTTTCTTACCTTATTTCTTCAATTCACCTTCGATTATTGCCAAGTCCTCACGCAACTGTTTTTCAAGTGCCATGCGCTGCTCTATGCTGCTGCAAGCATACAACACCGTGGCATGGTTGCGCGACAGCCTTACACCGATGTTAGTCGATGACATGGGCGTGTATTTCTTGGCAAGATACATGACCACCTGCCTGGCATCCGAAATCTCACGCTTGCGCGATTTGCTGTATAACAGGTCGCTGTTGATGTTATAATAGTTGCACACAGTCTCGGCAATCAGGTCGAAAGTAACCTGACGTTTCGACACCTTGACGGCATTGGCCATTACGGCACGAGCCAAGTCCATCGATATTTCTTGATTGAGCATGGTGGCATGAGCCAGCAACGACACCACTATGCCTTCAAGTTCTCTTATACTGTCGGTCACGTTGGCGGCAATATAATCGAGAATGTCGTCGGAAATCGACAAACCGTCTTGCCGGGCACGCATGGCCAGCACTTCTCGGCGCAATTCATAGTCGGGAGCGCCAAGCTCCACAGTCATGCCCCATTTGAAACGCGAAATCAATCGCGGCACCATCCCGTCCATGTCAACCGGTCGGCAGTCGCTCGACATGATTAACTGCTTTTGGTTTTGGTGCAAATGGTTAAATATATGGAAGAAGGTGTTCTGCGTTGCTGTTTTCCCAGCAAGGTCTTGAATATCGTCGATTATCAGCACGTCGATGCTTTGATAAAAATTGATAAACTCGTTGACCTTGTTATTCCGCACCGCCGTTGTATATTGGTTCTCAAAAACCCTCGCCGTTATATAAAGCACACGGCTGCGCGGATTTACCTCCTTCGAGCGTATGCCTATCGCCTCAATCAAGTGCGTCTTGCCCACGCCCGTCGGGCCGAACACAAACAACGGGTTAAACGTCTTGCAACGCGGATCATTGGCAATAGCCTTGCCTATGCTCACGGCAAGCTTGTTGCTCATGCTGTCGCAATAGTTCTCGAAAGTATATTTCGGGTTCAATTGCGGGTCTATGTCGCCATAATCAACCTGCCTGAACGGATTGCCCACTTGCTGCTGCGATTGTTCAAGGCGGTTCTTTATTACAGGACTCTCCTTGGGGCTTTCTATCGACACCCCGGTACCAGGATCCTTGTTTACTACATTGAAATTAAACGTGACTTTGAAATCAGGCCCGAATACACGTTCAAAAGCCCTGCTCATCAATGAGTAGAACTTGCTTTCTATCTGCTCGGCAAAGAACAAAGACGGCACATGCAGTAATATGCGGTTATGCTCAAACCCTTGATATTCCAACGGTTCGAACCATGCACGATAATGTTCGGGCGACACATTATCTTGGAAAAGTTTCATGCACTTTTCCCATCTTGGATCTTGCTGTACGTTCATTACAATGTTGCTTGCTTATAGTTTTTCGACTACAAAATTTCACAAAAAAATCGACATAAAAAAATTGTTACTTTCTTGTTATTTTAGATATTATTATAACCTATCTGAAATACAAGCGATTGAACAACCTGTGTTTTCAAAGCTGCACATTGGGCAGTTTCATTTTGCTAAGCACGTAAATAACACACTGTTACAGTCTCAAAATGCAAACATACACACCGTCCAACCAATATACCTTATCGCTCAAAAAGCACCTAATTACTAAACCCGTGCGACAAATCCGCGCAAACGGGCTTATTTGGAATGTTTCCAAATAAGCCCGTTTCAATGTCTTTTGGCTTATTCGTTAGAACACCTTTATAGTCACATACCTCTTGGGATTTTTCTTTATGTCGATAAACAGCGAGTCAAGGCTCATCACAGCCCCGTCGAGATGGTCGTAAAGACCACGGCTGTTAATCAGCATTCCCAAGCTCGATTCCGTGCTATTAAGTTTTGCCGTCATTTCATTCAACTGCCCCACAGTGGCATTTATGCCGACCATGGTTGAATCGATAGGCATTTCGCTAAGTTTTGCCGACAGCCCGTTAAGGTTGCCCGATATGCTATCTAAGTTGGTAGTCACCCCTTGCACATTATTCATTATGGCCGGCAGCATTTGCGACAATTCACGGCTGCTCGCCTCAAGATTGGCAGTTATGGCATCAAGCCTGTCAACCGACTGTTGCAATGCCGGATTACCGACAATAGCGTTCAGCCCCGTGAGTATGCTGTCAACTTTTGGCAACAAGCCCGACACGCTTGGCAGCAGCTTGCCACCCACTTCGTCCATAAGCCCTGCGGCATTTTCTCCAGGGATTTTGCCGCCAACTTCATAGAATGTGTCGCCTTTTGCCAGTTCCAATTCTATTTGCGCCGTTCCAAGCAGGTCGCTCGCAAGCACAGCTTTCGACCCCACAGGTATGCGCAAGTCTTTTTCAAGCCCTAGCAGAACCACAAGCGAGCCGGTGTTATAATCATAATTTATCTCCCTCACCAATCCTATTTGATAACCATTGATTGTAACCGGTGCTGAATCGGTAAGTCCTGCCACATTTTTAAATTCCACATAATAGAAATTGGCAGGTTTGAACAGGTTCACACCCTTCAAGTATTCTATGCCCCAAAACAGGACAGCCAAACTTATTATTACAGCAATGGCTATTTTTACCTCTTTTGAAAAAAATTTCTTCATACAATTATCTTTGTGCGTTTCTTTTTTTTGTGTTTCTTACTCTAATTTTCCATTCTTAGATGTTACTATGTAGGCATCCTTGAATTTGCGTTTCACCTTGCGCAATATTTTTTCTGCTTCTTTCGGGTCGGTAGTCGAACCGTAGGTGTATTTGTATATATTGCCGCTTTTATGCCGTTCTACGCCTTTAAGCCCCTTGAACTCGCTGGAATTTGACGGCAATTTTGAACGCCCGGCCAAAATCTGCACTTTATACACAATTTCACTCCCGCCGTTATCCACCAATGGCTGCTTGCTGTCATCTTCACGCTGCTCTGGCTTTTGCGGCTCGAATTGCTTTGCGTTGCCGTCATGGTTCAATCGGCGATATTCCACAAGTGCGTTATACAGCGATTCGGCCAGTGCCTTCTGCCCTTCTTCCGAAGCCATGTATTTTTCTTGCGTGGGATTGCATATAAAATCAAGTTCCACAAGCACCGATGGCATGGCAGTTTCCCTTATTACCAAGAATCCAGCTTGGCGCACACCGCGGTCAATGCGTCCGGCAGTAGCCTTGAATTCCTTTTGCAGCAGCGAGGCAAAATCAACGCTTTGCTCCAAGTAATGATTCTGATATATTTCATTTATTATATACGACTCGGCCGAATTTGGGTCAAACCCCTTATAAGTAGTGGTATAATCCTCTTCAAGCGAGATAACCGAGTTTTCGCGCATTGCCACTTCCAAGTTGTCTTCGGTGCGATGTAAGCCAAGCGTGTAAGTTGCCGTACCTTTGATTTTGTTCCTGTTCTTGTTCCTCTTGTCAAGCGAATTAGTGTGTATCGACACGAAAAGGTCGCCTTTGGCGGCATTGGCTATGTTGGCACGTTCCTGCAGCGGAACAAACTTATCGCGGCGGCGCGTATATACCACCTCGACATCATCCATACGCTTCTCTACGAATTCGCCAAACTTCAATGCCACGCCCAAATTAATATTCTTTTCGTAATTATTCCGTCCTGGAGCGCCCACGTCTTTCCCACCATGGCCTGGGTCGATAACCAGTACGAAATTGTTATCTTCGGCCATGCAAGGAAAAACCGACAGACAAAATATAATAAATGCAAATAATTTGTTCATTTCAGATTTTGGTAAAAAACCGTTGCAAAAATAGCAAAATAGCTGCAATTGGCCTGCTTGTATATGGGGAAAAATCCTCGCCTATTCTTTTTTTTGCTAAATAAAAGGAGAAATGTAACTAATTTCCATTGTCATATTTTATTTTTTACTAAATTTGTGTGCATCATGTTTTCACAACTTTAACAAACCTAAAGCACACGTCTATGGAAATATCTACCAAGTCACATAAAATCTATGGGTTGATAGGATACCCTCTGGGACACTCGTTCTCAAAAAGCTATTTCAACCAAAAATTCCAGTCCGAAGGCATAGATGCCGAATACGTGAATTTTGAAATCGCCAACGTGAAACTGCTATTGGAAATCTTGAGCGAAACGCCAAACCTGTGCGGGCTTAATGTGACAATCCCATACAAGGAGCAAGTAATACCATTGCTCGACGAACTTGATGAAGATGCAAGAAAAATAGGCGCAGTGAATGTAATAAAAATCATGCGCAGCCGTTCGGGAGTAAAACTAAAGGGCTACAACTCCGACGTGATAGGTTTTTGCGACTCAATAAGGGAATTTGTCAACGACAGCCGCAACAAGGCTCTCGTGCTTGGCACTGGCGGCGCGGCAAAGGCCGTTTGTTACGGATTAGGCAAGATGGGAGTCTCCACCCAATTAGTATCGAGGCACAAAAATGCAAAAACACTCACATACGAAGAACTGACCAAAGCCGACATAACGTCGCACAAAATCATCGTCAACACCACTCCGCTGGGAATGTACCCACACATCGACACTTGCCCCGACATACCATATCGCTTTCTAACCAAGGACCACGTGTGCTACGACCTGCTATATAATCCCGACGAAACGCTGTTCATGAAAAAAGCTAAGCAGCAAGGAGCCACCGTGAAGAACGGGCTTGAAATGCTGCTGCTCCAGGCATTTGTCTCTTACGAGATTTGGGACAACGACAATTGGCATAGCAACTTGTAACCGCAAAAACATCTCCTTCACACAGGCAATGCTTGCCAAGGCTCCACTGCTGCGGATTGTAATTCCTTTCATTGCAGGAATATTGATGGCTGGCTGGCGTGAAATCGACCTGCCGCTCGCCATCGCGGCAGCGGCGGCCATTGCCGTGGCAGTCCATGCCACGCCACTCATTCTGCGCGGCAAGCCGCTGCTATCACTGAAATGCGTCCCTGCACTCGGTGCAATGGTGATGGCGATGGCGACAATTGCCGGTTGGCTTGCAGGTTCGGCGGCCAAACCACAGCCACTCGACTTGCCCCTAATAAACGGCCAAACCATAATTGCTCGCATCGATGCCATCGAGCATAAAAATTTTTCCACGCAATTAGAGGCCACCATCTTGTCGTGCCCACAAAACCGTGCAGCCTTGCCACACAAGGCACAGGTGTCAATATCAATCAAGGCCAACGACTACCTGCTGCAAGAGGGCGAATTGCTATCGTTCCAGGCCCTACTTGAACCAATCACCTCACTCGGGAATCCCGACGAATTCGACTATGCACGATACATGCGAAACAAAGGCATAATCTACATCCAGACGCTTGAACCCGACAGCTACGACACAGTAGGTTACAACGATAACATCTTCACCCTTTCACGCCGCGCTCAACGCCACATCTCAAACTGCATAATCAATTCCCAAATGGCTCCCGGCACTCAGCGATTCTTGTGTACCATACTGCTTGGGAACTCGGCCTACATGGAATCTGAAACACGTGCTTACTTCTCGCAAGCTGGCATATCGCACATTTTGGCACTGAGCGGCCTGCACATAAGCATCATCGTGGGCATACTGTTCTTGCTGCTGAAACCGTTATGCTACGTCGGCCTACACAAGTTGAGGATAGCCATTGCAATACCGGCCATTGTAGCCTACCTGCTTGTTACGGGAATGATGCCGTCGGCAACGCGGTCGGTGGTCATGGTCTTGTTCGTGCTTGTCGCGCACCTGCTGCACCGCCGCAATAGCAGCCTCAATGCCCTGCTGGCAGCCGCACTTTTCATCCTTGCCGTCTCCCCCGGCTCCATCTATGACGTAGGGTTCCAATTAAGTTTCGCCGCCGTACTTGCCATACTGGTCTTTTACGACAGGCTCGTCACAGTGTCGCCACGCAGGGCCACACTGTATTACTGGGTCTCGTCACTCATGCTCACCACCATTGCCACATTCGGCACTACTATCATCTCGGCTTATTATTTCCACACCATCCCACTGCTTGCCATAGTTTCCAATATGATAGTCCTCCCCGCGCTGCCATTTTATTTATGCTTTGCACTGCTCCACACCACGCTACTGTGCTGTGGTATAGAAATAGTGGAATTTTCGCAGGCATTAGATTTTGCGACCAAGGCAATCGACTATGTTGCCGCAGGCATAAGCCGCCTGCCATTTTCCGCTATGACCAGCGTACACATTTCACCCACCGTGTTGGCATTGTTCCTTGTGCTTTATGCAGCACTCGCTGCATGGCTGTATAACAAGCACTTCCGTTATGCAATAGCATCGCTCGCCATCACACTTGCCATCGCCATCGCCTGCCTCATCGAGTATGCCTCCACGCCGCAATCTGGATTTGTAATACAAAACAGCTACGCATCTACCCCAATATTACACTTCAGCCACGGCACTTGCCGTGTGTGGTGCCCCGACGACAGCATCGATATTGAACAATTCAGCCGCTACAATTCAGGATTTCTTTCACACTATGGCTTGCACAAAATAGCACTGCATAACGACACATTGCCACATCATCAAGAAGGTTGCTACATCAATCCTCCTTTTACCTGCCTGAATGGCTACCGACTGGCCGTTATTTCCGAAACAAAGTGGCGGCACTATCATGCCCGCCGCCCAGTCTATGTCGATTACCTTGTAATTGCATCGTCTTACTATGGAAACATTGCCGACCTTCTCGACACCTTCGCCCCACGCACGATAGTCTTGTCGGGCGGAATATATGAAGACAAAACCTCTCGGTTAATGAAAGGAACCGACACCATATCACTGCCGCCTATACACCTCCTGCGTACCGATGGGGCGATATTCGTCACCGGCTGGTCGCCGTCAGGGCATGAGCCTTCTTCACTTCCATGAACAGACGCGTGGCAAACACGAAGTTGTCGAGGGCTTCGTTGCCACTGTCGTATATTTCATCTTTGTTCCCCACCCAGCCACAACGGCCCTTGTTGACGAACAGAATATTTTCGCCTATGCCAAGTACCGAATTCATGTCGTGAGTGTTTATAATCGTGGTTATTCCATACTCGTGGGTTATGTCGCTAAGCAATTCATCGATAAGAATAGAAGTTTTCGGGTCAAGCCCCGAATTTGGCTCGTCGCAAAACAGGTACTTAGGGTTAAGGGCTATGGCACGGGCTATGGCCACACGTTTCTGCATGCCGCCACTCAATTCCGACGGGTACTTGTGGTTGGCATCCTTCAAGTTCACGCGTTCAATGCAAAATTCCGCGCGCTCCTTCATTTCGGCATTTGTCATGGTCGAAAACATTGTCAGCGGGAACATCACATTGCCCAGCACGGTTTCTGAGTCGAAAAGTGCCGAACCCTGGAATAGCATACCTATCTCCTTGCGCAGCTCTTTCTTCTGCTTCAAGTCCATTTTAAGCAGGTCGCGCCCATCATAAAGTATTTCGCCCGACTCGGGAGTCACAAGCCCCACCATGCTCTTCATCAGCACAGTCTTTCCCGAACCGCTTAGTCCTATTATCAAGTTGGTCTTCCCGTCATAGAATGTGGCACTAATGTCACACAGCACTTGCTTGTCGTCAAACGACTTATTTATATTCTTTACTTCAATCATTATTACTGCAACATAATTTGAGTAAGTACCACGTCGAGCAACAATATGAAAATGCTACTTGTCACCACTGCATTTGTGCTTGCCTTGCCCACTTCGAGCGCACCACCCTTCACGTTATAGCCAAAGAATGATGCCACGCTGCTTATGACAAATGCGAAAAACAGCGATTTGATGAGCGCATACCACACATACCATTCATTAAACGACGTCTGTATTCCGTATATATATGTCGATAGCGGCACCACATCCGACACTATGCACACCAAATAGCCGCCCCCGAGACTTGTGGCCATGCTGAATATCACCAGTACACATATAAACGACATCATGGCGGCAATCTTGGGAAGGACAAGGAAATTTGCCGAATTCACGCCCATTATCTCAAGCGCATCGATTTGCTCGGTCACCCTCATAGTACCTATCTCCGATGCTATGTTCGACCCCACCTTCCCGGCAAGTATCAAGCACAATATCGACGAGGTAAATTCAAGCAAAATAATTTCACGAGTAGCATACCCCACCGTGTAGCGCGGCATCAGCGGCGATGTGGCATTAAGTTTCATTTGTATGGTACAAACCACACCTATAAATATCGATATGATTATCACCAATGGTATTGAGTCGATGCCAAGTTTGTTGATTTCAGCTATATACCGCTTGAAAAACACTTTCCACTTGTCGGGAGTGGAAAACACCCTCCATATAAACAGGCAATATGCCCCAAAAGTGTGTAACGCTGTCTGTAAAAACATAAATCTGATTTATTTCGGTGCAAAATTAATAATTTTAGCTTTATGGGCTGCGCCGCCGCCCGTTTTTTGCCGCCATAAGTGCCTTTTGGAACAAAATAAATGAAGTTATTCACTTAAAAAACTCTATTACAAGCAAACATAACCAGCCATTCTAATGCAACCAATGATTTTAATTCATACCTTTGCATAAATATGGCAAAGATTTTACACAAAAACCATTAACCTTTAATGTTTATTTAGAATATGGCACATTTCATCAAATGCTTGGGACTGGCCGCCACAATCACGGCAGCGGCAATCCTGCAAAGTTGTTCGGGAACGAGTTACGAAACTGTTCCCGGCGACCCGTTGAACACCCGCATCTACACCCTTGACAACGGGCTGAAGGTGTATATGACCGTCAACAAAGACGAACCACGCATACAGACGTACATTGCCGTGCGTGTGGGCGGAAAGAACGACCCGGCCGAGACTACTGGCCTCGCCCACTATTTTGAACACTTGATGTTCAAGGGCACAACGCACTTCGGCACTCAAAACTACGAGGCCGAAAAGCCATTGCTCGACCAAATAGAACAGCAATTCGAGGTATATCGCACCACCACCGACAGCCTGCAACGCCGTGCAATATATGCCACCATCGACAGCCTGTCGCAAGAGGCATCGAAATATGCCATACCGAATGAATACGACAAGTTGATGGCAGCTATCGGGGCAACAGGAACAAATGCCTACACAAGCTACGACGTGACCTGCTATACCGAGAATATTCCCAGCAATGAGGTTGACAACTGGGCGCGCATACAAGCCGACCGATTCAAGAATTGCGTAATCCGCGGTTTTCACACCGAACTTGAAACAGTATATGAGGAATACAATATGTCGCTCACCAACGATATGCGCAAGGTGATTGAAAGTTCGTTTGCCTCACTGTTCCCGCACCATCCCTATGGCACTCAGACGATACTTGGCACTCAGGAACACCTGAAGAACCCGTCGATTACCAATATCAAGAACTACTACAAGCAATGGTACGTGCCCAACAACATGGCAATATGCCTCTCGGGCGACCTCGACCCGGAGCAGACTATCGCCACCATCGAGAAATACTTTGGCGATATGCAGCCTAACCCCAACTTGCCAAAGCTCGAAGTAAAGCCCGAAGAGCCCATCACGCAGCCCGTTAAGCGCGACGTTACCGGCTTGGAGGCTGAAATGGTTACACTCGGCTGGCGCATACCGGCTGCCGCATCGGCCGATGCCGACTTGGCACAAGTGGTTTCACTCACGCTATATAACGGACAGGCAGGCCTTATCGACCTCGACATCACGCAGCAGCAAAAGGCTCTTGCCGCCTACTGTTTCCCATACCAACTTGCCGACTGCGGAGCTTTCCTCATGGTGGGACAACCCATGGCCGGACAGTCGCTCGACCAGGTAAAGGACTTGCTGCTTGCCGAGGTTGACAAATTGCGCAACGGCGACTTCGACGAAAAGCTGCTGCAAGCCAACATCAACAACTTCAAGCTCGGGCAGATGCAAATGATGGACAGCAATGAGGGCCGTGCCGACTGGTATGTGACTTCGTTCGTAAACGGAACTTCGTGGAGCGACGAGGTTACGCAACTCGACCGTCTGTCGAAACTGACTAAAGAGGATGTGATGGCTTTCGCCGACAAATACCTGGCCGACTCAAGCTATGTAGTCGTTTACAAGCACCAAGGCATCGACCCATCGCAACACAAAATCGACAAGCCGACAATCACTCCCATCGCAATGAACCGCGACACATCCAGCACATTCCTGCGTGAAATGCAAGCCGCCGCACAGGCCACGAAACCCATCGAACCGGTGTTTATTGACTACTCGAAAGACCTGTCGGTAAGCGAACTGAAACCCGGCCTACAAACCATCTACAAGCAAAACACATCAAACGACGTGTTCCAGCTGATGTATATCTACGACCTCGGTTCCAACAACGACAAGTTGCTGAGTACAGCCGGGCAATACCTCAACTTCCTCGGCACAAGCGACATGACTGCCGAAGAGGTGCGGAGCGAATTTTATCGTCTTGCCTGCGGGTTCAGCGTAAGCCCCGGTTCCGACCGCTCTTACATAACCTTGACTGGCTTGAACGAGAATATGCCTCAAGCCGTGGCTTTGCTCGAAAAATTGCTCAACGATGCACAAGTTGATAAGGATGCCTACAACCGATTGGTTGAAAACATCTTGAAACAACGTGCCGATGACAAGTCGAGCCAGTGGGCCAACTTCAACTGCCTTGCAGCATACATGGTGTGGGGCCCGAAAAATCCTGCCAACAACGTACCCACAGAAAAGGAATTGCGTTCGCTCGACCCACAACAGCTAATCGACTGCCTGCACACCCTCTCGACCTACAAGCACCGCGTGGCTTACTACGGTCCCAGCAGCCAAGAAGACTTCCTCGCCTTGCTCGACAAGGAACACAAGACTGCCGACACACTGAAGGAACTGCCCGAAAGCGTATCGCGCGAGATGGTACAAACGCCCGAAACCAAGGTTTACATTGCCCCCTACAACGCAAAGCAGATTTACATGATGCAATACTCCAATGACGGACGCAAATACGACCCGGCCGTTGAGAACAGCCGCCGTCTTTACAATGAATACTTCGGCGGTGGAATGAATGCCATCGTGTTCCAGGAGATGCGCGAAAGCCGCAGCCTTGCCTACACGGCTACCGCCAGCCTGCGTGCTCCGGGCAAGAAAGACTTCGACTATGCTTACCGCACGTTCATCGCCACGCAAAACGACAAGATGACCGATGCCACAACGGCGTTCAACGAGATAATCAACGATATGCCCGTATCGCAACAGGCATTCGACCTCGCCCGCAACGGCTACATAGCCCGCCTGCGCACCGACCGCATTATCAAGTCAGACGTGATATGGTCATACATCAACGCACAAGACCTTGGCCTCACTACCGACTACCGCATATCGCTCTACGATTACCTGCAAAATGCCACCATGCAAGACGTAATCGACTTCCAGCAAAAGTGGGTAAAAGGACGCACTTACCACTACGGCATCCTTGGCGACAAAAAACAACTCGACATGAACGCCCTGAAGAAAATAGGCCCCGTAGTAGAATTGACCCCGACACAAATATTCGGTTACTAACCGATTTTTTGACATAACAGAAATAGCCTCGGAGCGACAATTGCCCCGAGGCTATTTCTGTATATTCACGCACTATCATGATTTCCCATATTTGCACTTTGCCATTGAACATATACCTGTATATATGGCTTTTTTCCATGACGTTCGTCTATAAAAACACAACTTTTTACATAATATACAAAAAATATTCTATAAATCATTTGTTTTCTTAATTTTTATACACTTATTTTGCATCAACATTCATTTTAAACGTATAATTATGGAAACAAAGAAATTTATCCTCACCGAACAAGAGATACCGACGGCATGGTACAACATCCTCGCCGAGATGAAAAACAAGCCGCAGCCAATGAAAAACCCCAAAACAGGTGAACCGCTGAAGGAGGAGGACTTGTATCCACTGTTTTCACGTGCGGCATCACACCAGGAAATGAACGACACCGACACATGGATAGAGATTCCCGAGGAAGTGCGCGATATGTACAAGATATGGAGACCCACACCGCTTGTTCGCGCCACCGGGCTTGAACGCGCCCTCGACACCCCGGCACACATATATTTCAAGAATGAAAGCGTGAGCCCCGTAGGCTCGCACAAACTGAACTCGGCCATAGCGCAGGCATACTTCTGCAAGCAGGAAGGCGTGACCAACATCACCACCGAGACCGGTGCAGGACAATGGGGCGCGGCACTGTCGCTGGCAGCAAAGCACTTCGGGCTTGAACTGGCAGTTTACATGGTGAAGGTTTCATACAACCAAAAACCCTACCGACGCTCTATAATGGAAACCTACGGAGCCGAGGTGATAGCTTCGCCCAGTATGTCAACCCGTGCCGGTAAAGACATCATCACCAAGAATCCCACATACCAAGGCTCGCTCGGCACTGCAATATCCGAGGCAGTGGAACTTGCCATGACCACGCCAAATTGCAAGTATGTACTCGGCTCGGTACTCAACCACGTAGCTCTGCACCAAACGGTAATAGGACTCGAAGCCGAGAAACAGATGGAAATGGCAGGCGAATACCCCGACGTGGTGATTGGCTGCTTCGGCGGCGGCAGCAACTTCTCGGGCATTTCGTTCCCGTTCCTGCGTCACAACATCGCAGGCAAAACCTCTACACGATTCATTGCCGCCGAACCCGAATCTTGCCCAAAGCTCACCCGTGGCAAACTATGCTACGACTATGGCGACGAGGCAGGCTACACGCCACTCATTCCCATGTACTCGCTCGGCCATAACTTTGCCCCGGCCAACATTCATGCAGGTGGGCTACGCTACCACGGTGCAGGGTCGATAATAAGCCAACTGAAACACGACGGACTTATCGAGGCTGTTGACATTCCACAACTCGAAACCTTCAAGGCTGCCACGCTATTTGCCCGAGCCGAAGGCATCATTCCAGCACCCGAGTCGTCACACGCCATAGCCTCGACGATACGCTGCGCACTCCGCGCACGCGAAGAAGGCCGCAAGCAGGTTATACTGTTCAACCTTTCGGGACACGGCTTAATCGACATGAGTGCTTACGACAGTTTCTTCGCAGGCTACCTAAGCAACTACCAAGTAACCGATGCCGAGATAACCCACAACACATCCTCGCTCCAAGCCTTGTAAAAAAACAACGGGAGTGTCACTACATTGCGGCACTCCCGTTACTTCTTTCTTTACACTGCACCCACTCATGTAGTTATCGCCACTTTTATCACTCCGTCAAGGCGGTTCTCAAAAATGCGATAAGCATCGGCAATTTCCTTCAGAGGGTAGCGATGCGTGATGAGCGGGATTGCATCAATCTTGCCAGCCTCTATAAGGCGCAATATCTCGGCACAGTCGCAACCATCAACGCCGCCAGTCTTGAACGTGAGGTTCTTGCCATACATATCGGGCAAAGGCAACACTTGCGGACGGTCATACATTGCCACCACAGTAACCGTGGCATTGGGACGAGCGCACTCCCATGCCATGCGAAACGTGTCATCGCCTCCGGCCACCTCCATGACAACATCGGCACCACCATGGTCGCTGTGAGCCATCACAAATTCCTTGCAGCAATCTGGCTCCACTACCATTACGTCAGGGTAATGCTCGCTGACGAAACGCCGACGCTCGGCCGAACGCTCACACACAATTATGCGCCGTGGGCGTTTCAAGCGAGCACAAAGCAACGTACATATTCCCGTAGGTCCTGCACCGATAATAAGAACCGTGTCATCGGCTCCGATTTCCGATATACGAACAGCCCAAAAACCAGTGGCAAGAATATCGCCTACAAACAATGCCTGCTCGTCGCTCACTCTGTCGGGTATGCGGCTAAGCCCCTGGTCTGCATAAGGCACACGCACATATTCGGCTTGGCCGCCATCGATGCGGCATCCAAGTGCCCAACCGCCATCGGGGTCGGTACAGTTATTCACCCAGCCATGCTGGCAGAAGAAACACGTGCCGCAAAAAGTCTCCACATTAACGGCCACTCGGTCGCCGCGTTTCACAGTCGCCACATCGGCTCCCGTCTCCTCGACGATGCCCACCATCTCATGCCCCACTGTAATTCCAGGCACAGCGCGTGGCACACTGCCATGCTTTATGTGCAAATCACTGGTGCAAATACTGCCAAGCGTCACACGCACAATGGCATCGCGCGGCCCTAAGATTTTAGGCCTGGGCTTTTCGACAAGCTCAAACTTTCCCTGTTCGATATACGTATATGCAAGCATTCCCATTACGTTTTTTAATCATACAAATTTAATAAAAATTTGGAAAAGCGGTGGTGCAAGGGTGATACCCTAACTGTAATTGTTTCGACCGACGAGACCGGAATCAACCTTCTATTCATTTACGACAAAGCCGAGCGGGCAACAATCTCACGCAAGAAAGTCGAATACCTGCTTCTGAAAAACAGCTTTAAACAACAGTAGCGGCAAGAGCCTCGGCGCAACGCTCGCCATCGATTGCCGCCGACACTATGCCGCCGGCATACCCCGCACCTTCTCCACAAGGATATAACCCTTGCACCACGATATGGTGCATCGCTGCCGCATCGCGCGGTATGCGCACCGGCGACGACGTACGCGTCTCCACACCTATCACTATGGCATCATTTGTAAGGAAACCACGAGCCGAATTGCCAAACGCACGGAATCCCTTGCGCAGCCTGTTGCCGATAAACGCCGGCAGCCATACGTCGAGCCGCGATGGCTGCAACCCTGCCGGATAAGACGACGGCGGCAAATCCACACTGGCACACCCCTTAACAAAGTCAACCATGCGCTGCGCACCGGCTCGCTGCGTGCAGCCGGCAGCCTCATAACAGCGGCGTTCAAGCTGCTGCTGGAAGTGCATCACGCAAAGTGCGTCATCGGGAGCATATCCCGGCAAGTCCTCGGGATGCACTTCCACCACCATGCCAGAATTTGCCCAACGCGAATTGCGCCCCGATGCCGACATTCCGTTAACCACAAGCTGACCAGGGCCACTGGCGGCAGGCACCACTACCCCACCAGGGCACATACAAAACGAATATACCCCACGGCCATCGACTTGCGTCACAAATGAATATTCAGCAGCTGGCAAGTATTTTCCGCGTCCATCCTTGCTGTGATACTGTATCATGTCGATGAGTCGCTGCGGATGTTCAAGTCGCACCCCCACGGCTATCCCCTTGGCCTCGATGCGTATTTGCTGCCGCGAAAGCATTTCATATACATCACGAGCCGAATGCCCTGTTGCGAGTATGACGTGGCCGTCAAACCGCTCGCCAGTGCTGCACTCCACGCCTGCCACAGTACCATTTTCCACTATCAACGATGTGACACGAGTACCGAAATGCACCTCACCACCACACCGTAAAATGGTGCCACGCATGGCTTCTATCACACGCGGCAACTTGTCGCTGCCTATATGTGGGTGGGCATCGACAAGTATGTCTTGCGATGCTCCATGCTGGTGAAATATGTTCAATATACGGTCAACCGAACCGCGTTTTTTGCTTCGTGTATATAACTTTCCATCGGAATAAGCCCCTGCGCCCCCCTCGCCAAAACAATAATTCGACTCGGGGTCCACAACCCCTTCACGTGAAATACGTGCAATGTCGGCCATGCGCTCCTTTACAGGCTTGCCTCGTTCCACCACAACAGGCCGCACTCCAAGTTCGATGAGTCGCAATGCGGCAAACAATCCACCAGGGCCCATGCCGACAACAACAGCCTGCGGAGCATTGGCGGGCAACGGTTTGTAATCTACGGGATGGGCTATCGGTGAAACATCAGGCCGAGGTTCATCGACGTATGCCACCACACGCAGGTTTATCATCACCGTGCGCTGCCGCGCGTCAATCGACCGCTTTGCCACCACCACGCCATTCACACGGCTCTCATCTACACCCAAATCCAGCGCAACCTCTTTGCGAAGGTTTTCTTCGACGTATGCCACTCGGGGCAGCACACGCATTTGCAATTCCTTTATCATGACAACAATGCAACAAAAGTTTCGGGCAGGCATATATTCTCCACAGGCATTGCATCCCTGAACAACGGGGCAATGTCGGCATCGGCAAACCCGGCTATGCCGCACCCTATGCGAGTGACATAAAAGAACCTGCCGGGATAGCTACGTGCAAAATCAATAAATTCATCGACGTATGGCTTTATAGTCTCCACTCCGCCCTGCATGGTGGGAATGGCATAACTTTGACCATGCAGCCCCACACCTTTCCCCCACTCGGCGCCAAACTTGCGGAATGCCACACGCGCCGCACCACCGCCATGAAACCCACTCAAGTTGCTGCCAAAGACAAATACCTCATCGGGCTGCAACGCCTCTATATTAATTGGGGTAAACATCGGTTTCCCCTCCCTTACACTATATTCTGCCATATATACTTCTTCTTCCTTCATCTTTGTCAAAACCTCACACCTGCCGTAAGCGACAGGTTTTCTATAGCATTAAAAAAGTTGTATTGGCGGCTTGCATACCAATGCCCGTCCATCTTGCCATGCAGGCCGACAAACAAATCTCTGTGGCTATACACAAGTGCGAACATTCCTTTTATGTTTAGCGAGAACAAGTCGGTGTTTCCCTCGACCGAGCTATCGAGGCAGTGCTTGAAACCAAACGACGGCAAAGCCGAAATGTTGAACAGCCAATGCTTTGAAATCACCCAATTATAGCCATATCCAGCCACCAAGCAATAATCATAATAGCGGAAACGGTAATCCTGCTTGTCGGGTTCAGGAAGGTAGGACTTCATGTCATCGGACAAGCCGCTGAAGTCTATGTCAACATCTTGCGATGAGACTGTGAGGCCGGCAATGAGCGACCCGGCACTGCGTTTTTGTATTTTCGAGAAACTATATGCCGCCCCATGCGAATACCGCTTGTTGTTGAAGAAATAATACACATCTATGCCATACGATTCAAGCCTCAACCCAGGGAATTCATACTTGAACCATCGCCCGTCGTTATAATCCCCCAATCTACGCAAGTTCGTACCGCCTGTGTTTTTATTGTAATACAAGTTGGCCGAAAGCAGGGCACACGTAAAATTAAAATCCCATTTGTTATGCGTCACCGGCTGACCGAAAAATATATGCCCAACGTCGAACATATACCCCAAGCTGACCGCCATATACGCAATATACCCCCCAATGTTGCAGCACGGGTCGGATAACATTCTCACAGGTGCTCCACCTCGCTGCAAATTCATGGCATAACTATCAAGCCAGTTGTCGTTCTTGAAAAACAATTTCCACCGCTTGCCAGTACCCACCACGTAAGCCGAATCGTATGAATTAAACACACGGTCGGCCCAGTTGTAAGTGTCAACGCAAAACTTCACGAATTTCGGATAATTCACATCCTCGTCCTTCATATCGAGCCGTCCTTTAAGCATCGCACGGTACCAGTAGTCCTTGTTCTTCTTCATCATCTTTTGCACCATGCCACGCTCGTTGCCAAATACGGTGGTGTCCTCGGCACTAATCGACGAGGCATTGACAATAGGCGCACTGTCAACTCCACTCACCTGCTGCCCCCATGCAGCCATTCCCGAGCCACACAAAAGCAACGACAGCGCAATTATTTTTCTCAACCATTCAGCCATACTTCAACTTAATAGAATTCCTTTTAGTCATCTGTTTCCACTCGTTCGCGTTTCATTGCATCGCCACCGACTACGGTCGCAGTGTCAGTTGGCACCTCGGTCCCTGCTTTCAGTTGCGGCTTTTTTCTCCACAGGAAGTCATATATGTCATCGAAATCATGCTTGAAAACCACCCCTACGCCTTGCGTGGTCAATGCGCTACGCACATAATAATTCTGGTCGTTATAATGGTTATAAGCCTTCAGCCTGATGTTTCCGTTCTTGGTCAGCAAATACTCTATGTCGAAATCCCCTATAAAATTCGAGTTGCGAGCATTAAGCGCATTGTCGCGGTATCCGAAATTACCGTTAAACAAAAGCCTGTTGTTAAGCAGCTGGCTCGATAACGCAAGTTCCACTTCTATGTCCGAGAAATCGCCATTCTCGCTCCTTAGGTTTGGCGAGATGCTCCAGTTCTCGCTCATCTGCCCCAGCAGGTTCGACAGTTGCGAGGAAATTGTAGAACTTGCCACCGATGCCAACTCGTTGCTGCGGCTGTTGTCGGTCATGTAATCGGGAGTATAAAAGCTATTAAGCGCAAGCAAGTAAATGATTTGCCTGTTCATCATGTCTTCGGTGCTTATGATGCTCATCACCTTACGGTAAACGTCGGACGTAAGAGTCGGGAACTCAAGGTCGAACGATATTTCGGGTGCACTAATGTCGCCCTGCAAGCGCAACAGCGCATTCACCGGCACATTGGTGCGATTCAGTTCCCCGTCGGTGGCAAACGACTCGTCGAGGTCGGCAATGTTGGCATGTAGCGAATACAGAGCCTCTATGTCCATGACAGCCGACAGCGGATTTCCGTTAAATGTGAGACTGCTGCCTTCCCTTATAGAGAAATCCTTTATGATAATATCCTGTAGGGTAAAATTGTAATTGCCCTGGACAAGCGTGTATGTGCCAAACATAGTCATTTCCTCGTCGGCACTGTTATAACCTATGCGCAAATTCCCGTTGCCGACCGCCTTTATCTTGTCGCCCCCCGACGGGTCCATCACAAGGTTCATCTGTGCCTGCGGCGTGGCCTCTATCATCAAGTTAATGTTGAATTGCGACGAGCTGCCACTGCTCTCGGTTTTCTGCTGTTCCAAGAATTCCCTCACTTTCTCAGGGCGAGTATCAGACGACAGCGCATCATCCCCACGCCCCTTGTTCCTGTCAACAAATGTTATAAAGTCATATTCGGTGGCCACCTTCGTGTCCGACAGCACAAAGGTAAAACTGCTATTGTCGGCTGTCGCCATATTCACATCTATATTGACAAAACCCGGCCTGCCCTCTATGAAAGCCGACCCGTTGCAAAATATTCGGCCATACCATTCTGGGTTCATCTTCTGCGTAACATCGAAACTCAACAAGTTATCGGCATTAGTCAGGCTAAAATCAAAGGTAGCATCATGGAAATAATTATGCGTGACCTTGCCCGATAGGTGCGCCGTGTGTCCCATCGGGTCTTTTAGCTCGATGTCGTCGATTAATATCAATCCCGGACGCATTTTCACCGAATCGCGCACTGCCGTATAATAGACATTGGTGTAATCAAGTTTCATCCTCAACGAGTCGGCAAACACGTCGCCGCGAAGGTTGATATTCTTGAATGTGCCATAAAGTTCCACATGGCCCGATGCCTCGCCTTGCACGTCCGACGAGAACGCACTCATGAACGGTTTCAGGAATGCCACATTCACGCGTTCTGGCTTGAAGTCGAAATACAGCGAGTCGCGGGCAATGAATATCTGCCCGTCTATTTTAGTGCGCTTGCCATTTTTCTGAGCCACGTCGGCCTGTATTGTTACGCACTTGTCGTCGTTAATCCACGAACTTAAAATCTTGGCATCGCCAAACACGGCCTGGTTATACGACAGGGATTTGACAAAAAGCCCCTCGGTGTACATCCTGGGAACGCCCGAAAACAAATCCGACGCATAAAACACACCCGTGGCACGTCCGCCGAATGTGACATTATTGATGGCAAGCGTCTCAAATACATAGTCAAGATTTATGTCGCTGAGTTCCACTACCATCTCGTCGTCGGGGTTGCCGCTCGCCATGCCGTTAATCTTCAAGAATTGGTTCTCACAAGTCACGTAAAAGTCTTTCACTGCAATGCGCTTGCTAAGCACATCCACCTGTGCCCTGTGTACCTGCCACGCCGTGTCGTTAAACAACAATTCGGTGGGATTTACATCTATGTGTATCGCCGGCGGCATCGTTGCAAGCGTGTCGCGAGTGAAAAGCGACGACAAGCTCACTTCGCCGCTATACGACCGTTTCCCGTCAACCGTCCACGACACATTGCTGTCGATGCGGTCGTTAACACCGTTGGCCGCCACCGTTAGGGAAAGTTTACCTTTCTTCAATGGAATAATTGAATAAGCGTCAACTTGCAAATTCCCATCCATATTGTCGAGCGAAGCTTGCAGGCGTGTTCCTTCTATAAGTTTGTTCTTCTGCTGCAAATAAGGCGCATCCACAAGTAAGCACATCGAATGGTTGCTATCGGTGATGAACCCGTCGATGGTAACCGGGCTAAGCGGCTTAACTGGCAATTTGAACATCTCGGCCACCTCTTCAAGATTATCGATGTTGAAATTGAAATACACATTGTTGGGTACACGGGCTCTTTCTTCGTCACGCTTCGCCTTGCGCACCTTTGTTTCGTGTTTCGTCGTGCTAATGCTGTCGGAAAACAACGCCGGGAGCGGCCTTGAAAGCATGGTCTTGACCGATTGTGCCAAGCTATGCACATCATATTGCCCCGAAACGGTGCCGTTCACCACATCCGATGTCACTTTTATCACCTTAGGCATCGACTTATTGTCGGCCTCAACAAGGAATTTCGACAAGTGCAACCCAGTGCCTGCCGAATCGCAATATTCTAAATTTTCACACCTTACTATCCCCGTTATGCCATTCAAGTCATAACCCTCAAAAGCCACATCAAGGTCAAACGACAATTCTTTGCCAGGGAAACGGTCGGTCAAGTTCAATTTGGCCAAATCGGCCTTGGAAACCGATGCCATGACATCTACCACCGTATTTTCACCGTCGAGTATCCCATTGCCTTCCACAACGAGTGAACCATTTTCGTCATTTATGTCAACCCGCCCGTTTACGCGATTTCTCGCAAGTTCCACATTGGCTGTTATGTCGTTGTACCTATAACCCTTAACATCGATGTGGCCAAACTTGCCTATCACAAATGAACGATGCCTGTCGGCATCAATGTCTATGTTACAAGCCAGCGTGCCTATCAGGTCTTCTTTCGACAAAAGCCGCCCGACATCGAACTGCGTGGTCTCCACATGGCCCTTGTAGCTTTTCCCTTTATTGGCAAACAATCCGTTAAGTGCCACCTCGCCCACCGATGTGGTTATTGTTCCGGCAAAATTCGCAAATTCCATGCCGCCATGCAAAGTACCGTTCACTTTTATGTTCCCACAATTGCTTATTATCTTGCGAGCATTGCGGCTCACTCCAGTCGTTCCCGACAAGATGGTCGCAACCACCCCGGCGTCGGCCGAAAGTTGCAACCGCCTCACCTCGCCTTGCATCGAATCGGGGTTCGACACATTCTTGAACCTTCCAGCCATGGCAAGCCTTAAACGCCCGCCCACCGAGCTCAAATCAAACTGGCTCACATCGAAATCTTTCACAGTGCCACTCACTGCCACCGTGAACCGTATGGGATTGGAAAATGCCTCAAGCTGCGGCAAAAACGTCTTGAAATCCGACGGCGACACATAATTGTCGGTAAATGCAATGTCGATTGGCACTTCGTCATACCATTGACCAAATTGCTTAATGCCTGCGATGTGCAAAGTTATGTCTTCGGGAGCTACCAGCGTTCCAGGCAACTCTATTTTCATATCGCTCAGTGCAATGCAACTGTCATTTACAATTGCTTCAAGCGACATATTCTTCATGGTGAACCCGTTACGTTCATAAAACGATAATCGTTTCAATTTAACCTCATAACTGTCGTTGCTTATGCGTGGCAGTGAAATATCGGCACGGAAATCCTCGATGCCAACATGGTTGGCATCGAAACGTCCCTGCGGCAAGGTGTCGGCCGACTTCACATCATAGCTAAAACGGCTGCGGCGTATAACTATGTTCTGTATGTTCAAATCATATTGCTTGGGCGGGTTATTTTTCTGTTTTGGCGAAAAAGCATCGATGATGAATTGTATATTCAACGGCTCACTCGCCGATTGCCTGCCAAGCCTCACATCAACGCCTATAAGCTCGGCGTATGTGAACACCAGACGGTGGTGCGCTATGAAATTGAACACGCTGAATCCCACTCCCACCTTGTCGGCGTAAAGCACAGTGTCGCCACGTTCGTCGGGCAGCAGTACATCATGCAGCACCAATTGGTTGAATGGCGTTATGCTTATATCGCCTATGCTTACAGCAGTACCAAGCAGGTGGCCAAGCTCCCTGCTCCCGACTTGCCGCACATGGCTCTGGACCGAAGGTATCGACATGAACAGGTACAAGACAATATACACTGTGGTAACGGCAAGAATTGCCGTCACCAAGATGCTACGTATAACATTATATATCCTGCGCCCTACTTCCTTCATCGTTAGCACATAAAGCAGTAGCTCACAACTCGTCACACTCCTTGACCCATAATGCCGCTGCGGCATCGCTCGGCATCCGCCAGTCGCCACGTGGCGAAAGGCTTATGCTGCCCACCTTGGGGCCGTCGGGCATACACGACCGCTTGAATTGCTGGCTGAAGAACCTGCGCACAAACGTCTTGAGCCATTTTTTTATGGTATCGCAGTCATAGTCGAGGCCAAATGCCTGGCAGGCCAGCCAATAAATCTTGCGTGGGGCAAAACCGTGGCGCAACATATTATAGAGGAAGAAATCATGCAACTCGTATGGACCCACAAGGTCTTCGGTCTTTTGCTTTATCTCCCCGTCGGCAGCGGCTGGTATCAACTCGGGGCTTATTGGAGTGTCAACAATATCTTTCAATGCCGGTGCTATCTTGTCGTTGTCGGCAAAATACACGTCGGCAAACCATTCCACCAAATACTTTACGAGCGTCTTCGGTATGCCGGCATTCACGCCATACATCGATATGTGGTCGCCATTGTAGGTGGCCCAGCCCAATGCCAATTCCGACAAATCGCCGGTTCCCACCACTATGCCATTTACTTCGTTGGAGTAGTCCATCAATATCTGCGTTCGCTCGCGTGCCTGCGAGTTTTCATACACCACATCTTGCACAGCCGGGTCGTGGCCAATGTCGCTGAAGTGCCTTTCGACGGCTCCCCTTATGGAAATCTCTTTCACTGTTATGCCAAGTGCCTCCATCAGCACCACTGCATTGTCGTGGGTGCGCCCAGTGGTGCCAAAACCAGGCATGGTTATACCCACGATGCCAGTACGCGGCAACTGCAACCTGTCAAAAGCCTTGGCAGCCACAAGCAGTGCAAGAGTGCTGTCAAGCCCGCCCGACACTCCTATAACCACGCTCTTGCAACCTATCGCAACCAACCGGCGGGCAAGCCCGGCGGCCTGCATATTGATAATCTCCTCGCATCGTCCTGAGAGCAATTTGCCATCGGCGGGAACGAACGGGTGGCGATTTACCGGCCTCATTAACTTACCTTTGATGCAAGCATTGCCGAGTTCAAAATCCACCATGCGATATGGTTTGCGCATAGTGGCAGCACAATCCTCAAAACTCGTAACCACGCGGCGGTCGTTTGCAATCTGTTCAATATCCACATCGGCAATAGCCATCAGCGGCCCGTCGGCAAACCGTTCGCTTTGGGCAATGAACGCTCCGTTCTCGGCCACCATGGCATTTCCAGCAAATACAAGGTCGGTCGATGATTCGCCAAACCCGGCCGAGGCATACACGTATGCCGCCATGCAACGTGCCGACTGCTGCCGCACAAGGTCGCACAGATAACCATGCTTGCCTATGACTTCGTTGGAGGCCGAAAGGTTGACCATTACATTTGCCCCGGCAAGTGCGGCATAGCTACTTGGCGGAATGGTGGTCCACAGGTCTTCACATATCTCGGCGGCTATAAGCAAGTCGCCGCATCGGAACAGCAAGTCGCTCCCCATTGGCACTGTTTCGCCGCACAGTTTCACCTCGGCCTGTGCAAGCGATGTTGACGATGCAAACCACCGTTTTTCATAAAATTCCTTGTAATTAGGCAAGTATGTCTTAGGCACTACTCCCAATATGCACCCTCGGCACACGGCCACCGCACAATTATAAATGGCATTGGCACCCCTTACCGGCATACCTACAAACACTATGGCATCTAACACCATGGATGCCTTCCTGATTTCACCGAGTGCAGCCTCGGCCTCACTGAGCAATTTTTGCTGGAAGAACAGGTCGCCGCAAGTGTAGGCAGTCAACGACATTTCGGGGAAAGCCACAATCTGCGCACCCTTGCCGACGGCTTCAGTCATTTGCCTTATTATCTCACCCGTGTTAAAACCGCAATCGGCCACATTGACACGCGGTACCACTGCAGCCACCCTTATTAATCCATAATCCATATATCTATTACCAGCAATTTGTGTTATTACGCAAAATTAGCCATTTTCCCATTAATAACGGCTGCAAGCCGCCACATATTTCCATTTTTAGCGCATTTAACAGCCAATTAGACCATACACGGCATTTTTTTTACACGAAATTTGAATTAATCGAAAATGTTGCCTTAACTTTGGAATAAAATTACCGAGTAGAATAATGAAGCGATTATTTATCATAATCATAGCAATTGCAGCCGCCACGGCAAGCCTCATGGCTCAGAAAGGGGAAAAGACAGTGGGCCTGCTTGCCGGATACACAACCGAGAACAAATCGGCTGTTGCCGGGTTGTTTTTCCAATACCGTTGCAGCTCATTGCTGCGGCTTTCACCCGACTGCCAATTCATCATCAAGAACAACGACCGCAGCGCATTTATATTCAATGGCAATGCGCACTTCATCATTCCAACATCGCGAAATACAAATATATACCCGCTGGTCGGTATCACATACCACAACTGGAAAACCTACAACATGGGGCTCGGCAACCAAAACCGATTTGGAGCAAACGTAGGTGCCGGTTTCGAGGTTATGGCCACAGCCACGCTGAAACTCTCGGTCGAGGCCAAATACTCCTTGATAAAAGATTTCTCATCGGGTAACTTTTTTGCAAGCATAGGTTACCTATTCTGAAAAGAGATGAACAACGAATTGCCATTGGTGTCGGTCATTGTTCCCGTTTACAATGTAGAACGCTACATTGAACAGTGCGCACGCTCCATATTCGAGCAAACCTACCCTCGCCTTGAAATAATATTCGTCAACGACTGCACTCCCGACGGCAGCATCTACCTGCTTAAGACCTTGGTAACCAATTACCCTGCCCGTATGAGCCAATCAAAAATAATCGACACGGGGAAAAATAGCGGTTTAACTGTTGCACGGAGCATCGGCATCAAGAAATGCACTGGTGATTATGTGTTGTGCATCGATAGCGACGACTATATAGAGCCATGCATGGTTGAACAATTAACCGAAATCGCCATTACTGGCAATCATGATATTGTCGCTACACCTTATTTTACAAACAGCAATGGTAGCGAAAAAATAATTGACATGGGCGACTGCGACAAGTTCTTCTGCCTTAATTCAATGCCTATCGACACATTGCACTTTTCACTTTGGAACAAATTAATAAACAAAAGCATCATAGACCAAATACCCGAAATACCCAATGCAAACTGTTGGGAAGACCTTGCCATGACATCACGGGCAATTGCCTTGGCCAAAAATCCTAAGGCCATAAATGTGCCTCTTTACCATTACCGAATAGGCGAGAACGCCAATTCACTCACATCGCAGCCTCATGAAAAACGGCTGCACGACCAGCTCACCGTGGCACGGTTTGTCGAACAATGGTTCATCGACAACAATCTTGACACAAAATATGCACCTTTCCTGCGCAACATGAAATTTTCGGCCAAAATAAAATTCCTGCGCGGACCTAACCGCGACTTTGCCGCATGGAAACGCACCTTCCCCGAAACCAACAACGGCATACTTCACTACCGCCACATACCGCTCCATTACCGCCTACTTTTCTTCATGGCCGACATTCTGCCCACCCGGCTGTGCCAACGCATCTCCGACGCCATTTCCAAGAAATAAAAAAATCCACCTCGCTAATTCACGAAGTGGATTTTTCCTAATATATCTTTTATTTTAGTAAGCAAACATGGGGTACTCGTTCATGATGCTGTTGACTTTTTCGCATACCGACTTGATTACGGCCTCGTTGTCAACATTCTGGAGCACGGTGTCAATCATTTCCACGATTTCACCCATCAGCTCCTCCTTGGCACCGCGAGTGGTTATGGCAGGCGTGCCAAGGCGTATGCCCGACGTGAGGAACGGCGAACGAGTGTCAAACGGCACCATGTTCTTGTTTGCCGTAATGTCGGCAGCCACAAGCGCCCTTTCGGCAACCTTGCCGGTAAGTTCGGGGAACTTGCCTCGAAGGTCAAGCAAGATGCAATGGTTGTCGGTTCCGCCCGATGCTATCTTATAACCCTTGTCAAGCAATGCCTGAGCCATGACTGCGGCATTCTTCTTCACCTGCATCTGATATTCCTTGAACGACGGCTGCAATGCCTCGCCAAATGCCACGGCCTTGGCGGCAATGACGTGTTCGAGCGGGCCGCCTTGCACACCAGGGAACACGGCCGAGTCGAGCAGCGACGACATCATGCGCAATTCACCCTTGTTGTTCTTCTTGCCAAACGGGTTTTCAAAGTCCTTGCCCATCATTATCACACCGCCACGCGGACCGCGGAGCGTCTTGTGCGTGGTGGATGTGACTATGTGCGCATACTTCACGGGATTGTCGAGCAAGCCTGCGGCGATAAGTCCTGCCGGGTGAGCCATGTCGAACATGAAGATAGCCCCTACCTCGTCGGCCACGCGGCGAATGCGAGCATAATCCCACTCACGAGAATATGCACTTGCGCCGCCTATTATCAATTTCGGACGCTCACGGCGGGCAACCTCTTCAAGCATATCATAGTCGATGAGATTGGTATCGGGAGTCACGTTATACTCAAGCGGCTGGTAAACCAACCCCGAGAAATTGACCGCGCTGCCGTGCGACAAGTGCCCCCCATGCGACAAGTTCAAGCCCAGGAATTTGTCGCCCGGTTTCATCACTGCCAGGAACACAGCCATGTTGGCCTGTGCACCCGAGTGAGGCTGCACATTGGCCCACTCGGCACCGAAAAGCTGTTTCAGGCGTTCGATGGCAATAGTTTCGGCCTCGTCAACCACTTGGCAGCCGCCATAATAACGATGGCCGGGATAGCCTTCGGCATATTTGTTAGTAAGGCACGAGCCCATTGCCTGCATCACTTCGTCGCTCACGAAATTCTCGCTTGCTATGAGTTCGATACCCTTCTTCTGGCGTAAATGTTCACGCTCAATGATGTCGAATATTACTTTGTCTCTCTCCATTACTTGTTACTATTGTATTTATTATTGTTATTATTTATTCTTCTTCACCGACCAGCCGAAATGGCCTATCCTGTTCCCCAATCCAAAGTATTCGCCATGGCAATACACAAGCATCCCGGCCTGTTTCATGTCGAATTCCCCCGTTTCGGGATTGATATACCGGTCGTCGGCCACCACGTTAAGCACATCGGCGATAAACATATCATGCGAACCGAGCGACATAATTCCTTTCACGCGGCACTCTATCGACAGCGGAGCCTCGGCAATGTAAGGCGAGGCGACCTTCACCCCCTTGACGGGAGTCAACCCCATCTCCTTGAACTTATCATAATCACGTCCGCTGCGCACTCCGCACCAGTCGGTAGCCCGTGCAAGAGCCTCGGTGGTCAGGTTTAAAGTAAATTCCATATTGCGCTTAATGATACCGTGACTGTAACGTTCGGGTCGAATCGAAACATAACACATGGGCGGATTGGTACAAACAGTTCCTACCCAACTCGCAGTAAAAACGTTATAATCTTCGGGCGAAGAACCGCAACTCACCAATACCGCAGGCAGCGGATAAACCAGCGTTCCGGGTTTCCAATTTTGCTTCATCTCTTATTATTCAAGCACGATATCGTCTTTTTCCACTGCTCTTTCGCAATAATGGCACTTTAGCACCACATTTTCGCGGTCGATAACATGGAAATGTGTCCGCATAGGCTCGTTGTTGGTTATGCACTTGGGATTGTTGCACTTCACTATGCCATATATGTCATCGGGAAGTGAAACAGTGTGCTTGTCCACCACCTTATAATCCCTTATGATATTTATTTTGGCATTGGGGGCTACAAGGGCTATGCGGTTTAGCGTGTCTTCATGCAAAAACACGTCGGCAACTTTTATTATACCCTTCTTGCCGCATTTCTTGCTATTGAGATTGAAACCTATTGTCACACTGCTTTTCATCTTGGATATGCCAAGCAAATCGACTACTTTGAAAAGCGACTCGGTGGGAATGTGGTCGATTACCGTACCATTCTGCAAAGCAGCCACAGCCAATTCTTCATTTTTTATTGTCGTCATGTTACATTCCTCCCTTTTTATTTATTATCGATACCCAATACTTTGCATATGATGGCCTGACGGGCATAAAGTCCGTTTCGGGCCTGTTGGAAATAATATGCCTTAGGGTTACTGTCAACATCATATGAAATCTCGTTCACCCTTGGCAGCGGATGCAATACCCGCAAATTCTCTTTACTGCCAAGCAACATCGAGTTTTTAAGCGTGTACAGGTTTTTAACACGCTCATATTCCATGATGTCGGTAAAGCGTTCACGTTGCACACGGGTCATATACAAGATGTCGGTCTGGTTTATCACCTCCTCCGAGAAATCGGTATATTCGTGGTACTCTATGCCATGCTTGTTGCAAAATTCCTTATACTCGATGGGCATCTTCAACTCATCGCATGCCACGAAGTTGAATCGCGGCTTGAAGTAATACATGGCCATTAGCAATGAATGTACCGTGCGGCCATACTTCAAGTCGCCCACCATGGTAATAGTCAAGTTCTCAAGCGTGCCCTGCGTCTTGTATATCGAATACAGGTCGAGCATGGTCTGCGACGGGTGCTGGTTGGCACCGTCACCGGCATTGATTATGGGCACAGGCGAAAACTCGCTGGCATAGCGCGCCGCCCCTTCAAGGTAGTGGCGCATGATTATCAAGTCGGCATAATTGCTCACCATCATTATGGTGTCGTGCAATGTTTCTCCTTTCGACGAGCTGGTAGTATTGGCATCAGAAAAACCTATCACCCGGCCTCCAAGGCGGTTCACGGCAGTTTCAAAACTGAGGCGAGTGCGAGTTGACGGCTCAAAAAACAGCGTTGCCACCACTTTGCCTTTCAATAAATCGCGATTAGGGTTAGCCTCAAACCGGCTCGCCGATTCAAGCAATGACAAAATTTCATCCTTTGTGAAATCTGAAATCGAAACCAGGCTTTCGCTATTCATAATTCTTTATCGTTTGATGTGTGTATATGTTGAAACGGGTTTATGCGTGACATTTCACAACGGAAACCACATACAAAAAAAGCCAATCACACTTGCCACCCTCCACCGGGGAAAGCGACTAAATGATTGACTTCACCGCCCAATGCGTAACCTTTTACGCACCTTCTGCCGAACCTGGCAACCGATGCGTGGCAATATATGTGTATGCTTGGTTTCCATTGCAACAAAGATACGCATTTTTCGCCAATCACACACATACCATAACCCAAATTATTTCAATTCGAGCCGCACCCCTACTTGCAGGCTGAAATTAAGTGGCTTGTCCTTGTACACCGTCAGCACATCGCTGCCATCGTCGAAATAATAACCTATTCCCGGTTCAACGTAAATGCCCAAGTTTTCGATAAAATTATATTGGAAACCCACTGCGCCCGACACCGACCATTGCAGCCGGTCAACGTCCACATCTTCGGTGCGGCTGTCCGACAGTTGCCCATTAGTTATGTAATCGGTCTCGGTCTTGCCCGACAACGGTATTTCCATCATGCCACCGGCATTGGCGTATGCCCTAAAGTGGTCGTTTTGCCACACGGTAAAATGCACTTTCAACGGTATCCCAAGGTAGTGTATGGTTTGTTCGGCGGCATAGTAATCTTGTGCTCCGCCCGATGTGAGTTCCGACTTCAACAACGTATATGCCACCCCGCTTTCCACGCCCCAACGGTCGGTAATGGCATATTTCACATTGGCACCAAAGCGCAGCGGCAAGTGATGTTTTACCTTAGTTTCGGGAACTTTTTCAATGTTATTGAACATTATGTTGGCCATGGCATCGGTCGTCCAAGTTTCTTCCCTTGGCATTTCCGCAAACGGATTTACCCCCATTGTGAAATTTCGGTATCCCAATGCCGAGGCATCATTGCCAGCCATATTCGAGGCATAAACACCTGCGCTCCACTTGCTTGCCGCCTCGTTCCTGCCATGGTTGCTGCCATAAAATTCAAGGCTCTTGCGACTGTCTTTTCGGTCTTTATACCTGTCGGCATAACCGTCCATCACCGACTTTGTGCTGCGCTTGTCTTGCTGCGGCACCTCCACAGTGTCGGCAGCCTCATTGCGTTCCGTCTCTTGCTCCTGCTGTGCCGTAGCCTGTCTGCCGCTGGGCTGCACGGCAGCCATTTCATCATCTCCTTGCGATTTCACGGCAGCCTTTCTCGCAGCAAGCACCGGCAAGTTATTAGTCTGCACCGCCGCAACTCCTGACTGTAGGGCAGTGTCATTGGCAACGACCAACGGCAATGCCGCCACCTTTTCCACACTTGTTACAGGCTGCCGCATAGAAACGTCGCCCAGGTTCAGCGCCACATAGCCTATCACCGCGGGCAGCAACACCGCAGCGGCAGCAACCGCCCATCGCAGCCATATAGTGGACAATTTCTTCTTAGCCTTGACAACGCCCTTGGCCTCCAACGACTGCATCACGCCATCCCACAACCCATCGGGAGCCTTGCGCTCAAAAGACTTTGAGCGTTCCTTCAGATTATTTAGCCATTGTTCTTCCATTTCTTTTGTTTTTATTGGTTGTCAAGTATTCTTTTATATTTGTTGCAAGCAATGCCTTTGCCCTGTGGTATTGCGAGGCCGACGTGTTTTCTTTTATTCCAAGCATTTCGGCTATCTCCTTGTGGCTTTTGCCCTCGAACACATACAAGTTGAATACGCTCCTGTACCCCGGCGGCAGATGCCTTATCATTTCATAAACCGCCTCTATCGGCACGTTGCCCACATCGGGTTCGTCAAGAGGCTCCTCTTCGCAGCAATCGTCAATCTCGGCCATCTCCATCGCCTCGGTAGCCTTGCGGCTATGCAAGAAATCGAGAGCTTCGTTTACGGCAATCTTTGTCATCCATGCCCTAAGCGACCCTTTGCCGCGGTACTGGAAACTGCGCATCGACGTGAACACCTTCACAAAAGCTTCCTGCAGCACATCTTTCAGGTCGTCATCATCGTGGATATAACGCGAAACCACCGCAGTGAGGCACCCCACATGGCAATCATACAGATACTTCATGGCTGCCGCATCGCCATCAAGCACCTTTTTTATAAGTGCCTCATCGGTGTATTCTCCGTTCATCCTTTTACCCGACAATTCCCTGCTGTTTCAAACTAAGTTGCACAGTGCGCGCCACTGTCAAGCCGCACTGTACAACCGCTCAATATCACATTCAAATTATAACTAACATTTTCTCTTCTTCAGTTTAGGCAAGGCTCTAATTCCTCGACAGCTCGAAATCATATTTAAGTGTGCTAGGGATATGCACGTCTTCACCGTCGAGCGACACGCTCTTGAGCAGCAGCTCAAACGACAGCGAATTGCTCATGCCATTGAAATTCCCCCTTTTGGTGGTATAAAGCACAGCATCTATTTCATGCACCGAACCGCCATATTCCACATCTACCGCAAGCGGCGACGGTTCCAGGTCGAGCATCATGTTTTGCCCGAATATTTCAGGCGTGTACCCTACTTCATATTCCCTCGCTTGCAGCGATGCCACAGCCTCGTCGAAAATACTTGCCGGAACAGCTATTTTCACGATGGAATCCACAGGGAAATTATTTATCACTATCCCTTCACCCACCGTAACCGATACGGCAAGCGGTTCGCCTTCACCCACCGTCAACTCACCACCATAATTGCCTTTTACGCTCTCGGTGGTCACGTTGCTGATTTCGTTCTTATCGTCATCGCAAGATGCCATAAAGGCAGAAACACACAGTGCTACAGCCACAAACAAATAACTCTTGATTTTTCCCATTTCTTCTTGGATATGTTCTATTTATGTAATGTTAAAAATTTTCATGCGTGCAGAGAAAAGCGTTGCCCTCTGAAAATCTCCGGCCATTTTCCCACTTTAATCACTGTATGCTTGGGTAAGAATAAACTTTGGTCAATCCACCTTCAACCGCAACGACTGCACATTAATGGGTGCATCGGTATTTACACTACCAGCACTACGGCGTGTACAGTAATCAAATGTCACCGACTTGTCGGCACTATATCCCCTCCACTTCAGCGTCAACTTCACTATTTCGCCATTGGTGTCGGGCAATGCGCCGAGGTTGAACGCAATTATGCCATCGACATATCCGCCAGTCACGTCGCCTTTTGCATCGTGACGCAGTTCCACCGTGTAAGGGTCATCGGCATCCACGCCCGAGAGCAGGTTCAAGTAATGCACATGGCCTGAACCATTCGACAACACCCTTACGCGCAAAGTCAAGTAACCGTCTTCGGCTATGGTAACCCAGTCGTTGACAACCTCCACCGGGTCGTCACCGTATGTTTCGTCATTCAAGTCGCCAAGCGTCGGAACCATCGGCTTGGTGCGGATGCTGTCAATCCAATTGATTAACACATTACGAGCATCGCCCGAGTAGCCGTCGGTGTAGCAGAAATTTGTCAATGCTCTCACTTCCTTGCCGCCAAACAGCCCGCCAACAATGTTGACCGGGTTGAGCGTGGTGTTATTGTCGAGCTGCAAATAGCAACTGTCGGTTCCAACTGGTTTCACCGTCACAAGTGCGTTGGCCGGATATGTGCACAAATAATAATCATTGTCATCATCGTCGGAGCATGACACCGCCGCCACCGATAATGCTCCTGCTAAAATAAGTAATACAGATAGTTTAGCGTACTTCTTCATCGTTTTCCTATTAATTGTTTATCTTGTAAACCGCAAAACGACGTAACCTTGCACAAACTCCGCCTCATTTAACACGCATTAACCATCATAACACAAAAAGAGGCGCACCAAATTGCATATTGGCGCACCTCGATTTGTTCAGTACGTATATACTATCGTTACTTGTTGGCAGCTACATTGACACGACGCTCCTTGATGCGAGCCTTCTTGCCAGTCAAGCCACGAAGATAATACAATTTTGCACGACGCACCTTGCCATACTTGTTGATTTCAACACTGTCGATGAACGGCGAGTCCATGGGGAAAATACGTTCAACACCGATGTTGTCGCTCATTTTCCTCACTGTAAAGCGTTTCTTGTTGCCTTCACCAGTGATGCGGATAACCACGCCACGGTATTGCTGCACACGTTCCTTGTTGCCTTCCTTGATTCTGTAAGCAACTGTTACTGTATCTCCAGGGCGGAATGCGGGGAGTTCCTTACCGCTTTCAAAAGCCTTTTCTACAACTTTAATTAAATCCATTGCTGTAATATAATTTCATTGCCGGCGCAATATTAACAAGCAGCCCGGGCCGCTATTTCCTTGCCCATGTCTTGCCAGAGATTGCGGAGCAACATAAAGTTAATTAATAACTACTGCGTTTATTCTCTGTGTGTTAGCTACACGTTTTTGCATTGCCTGCGGCGGTAAAGCGGCAGATTATGCAACCGGGGTTTTCACCTTGTCAACGATAGCCTTGAATGCCTCGGGATTGTTCATTGCCAAATCGGCAAGCACCTTGCGGTTGATTTCAATTCCGGCTTTGTGCAAAAGCCCCATGAGTTGAGAATATGAAAGGCCTTCCAGACGGGCAGCTGCATTGATACGTTGTATCCACAATGCACGGAAGTTGCGCTTTTTGTTCTTACGGTCGCGGTAGGCGTATGTCTGACCCTTTTCCCACGTGTTTTTTGCAACGGTCCATACGTTCTTGCGAGCACCGTAATTTCCCTTTGTAAGTTTTAAAATTTTCTTCCTGCGTGCTCTTGAAGCAACATGATTTACTGATCTTGGCATTTTACTGATGTTTGTGAATGTCAGCGGCTTTTATGCTCTTTACTTTGCTGAGACATTCGGTTAATAAATGATAACTGATTTCTAAAAGAATAACTGTGTTTACACAAGGGTGTCACACCTGCCGCATTACTTCATTGCGAGCAACTTCCTCACGTTGGAACGATCGCAAGTGGCAATTTCGGCGAAGTAACCAAGATTTCTCTTGCGTTTCTTCGACTTCTTTGTCAAGATGTGGCTTTTGTAAGCATGTTTTCTCTTGAGTTTACCTGATCCGGTAAGGGCGAACCTCTTTTTGGCACCGGAGTTAGTCTTAACCTTTGGCATTTTTCCTTTTCTTTTTTAATTGATTTATATTAGCAGGGGCATGGCACTTACAAGCCATGCTCCCTTTTGTTCCAAGCTATGAATAAAACAACTAAAAGATTGCCGTCACTTGGCTTTCTTTGGAGTCAGCAAGATTGTCATGCGTTTTCCTTCAAGGATTGGCATCTGCTCTACCTTGCCGAGTTCCTCAAGGTCGTTGGCAAAGCGCAACAACAGCACTTCGCCCTGCTCCTTGAAAAGGATTGAACGACCGCGGAAGAAGACGTATGCCTTCACCTTGGCACCCTCCTTCAGGAACTCCATAGCGTGTTTCAACTTAAAGTTGTAGTCATGATCGTCGGTCTGCGGGCCGAAACGAATTTCCTTGACCACCACCTTGGTTGATTTGGCCTTCTGCTCCTTCAGCCGCTTGCGCTGCTGGTACAGGAACTTTTGGTAATCCAGTATGCGGCATACGGGCGGATTGGCATTGGGCGAAATCTCTATAAGGTCAAGACCCTGTTCGTCGGCTATCTTCATAGCAGCGGCAATGGGATAAACTCCCGTTTCCACGTTATCGCCCACGAGCCGCACTTCCTTTGCGGTAATCTCATCGTTGATGGCGTGCGAGTCTTTCTCTCCTTTCTTTGCACCCTTGGCCTGCGCGTTATTGTCGCTATTTGGCTTCCTCGGGCCGGTCCATGACGGTTTTTTCTCCATTCAGTTATTTTAAAAATTTGTCATCTTCTCAATTTCTCGAGCAAAATCGTCCGCAAAGGTAGTAATTTTTTGCGAACCTTTATCACCTTCGCCCTGTTTTCTCACAGAAACTTCTTCATTTTGTGCTTCTTTCTCGCCCACAACGAGCAAATAAGGTATCCTCTTCAGCTCGTTGTCGCGGATTTTCTTGCCTATCTTTTCGTTTCTGTCGTCAACAAAGGCACGGATGTCTTTCTCGGCAAGTACCTTCACCACCTGCTTGGCGTATTCGTTGTACTTCTCGCTTATGGGCAGCACCACCACTTGGTCGGGGGCGAGCCACAACGGCAGGCGCCCGGCAGTGTGTTCGAGCAGCACGGCCACAAAGCGTTCCATCGAGCCGAAAGGCGCACGGTGTATCATTATCGGGCGATGCTTTTGATTATCGGCGCCAGTGTACTCAAGGCCGAAACGCTCTGGCAGATTGTAGTCAACTTGGATGGTTCCAAGCTGCCAACGGCGGCCAATGGCATCCTTCACCATGAAGTCGAGCTTAGGCCCGTAGAATGCAGCCTCGCCCACAACCTTCTTTGCTTTCAAGCCTTTTTCCTCGCAAGCCTCCACAATGGCACGCTCAGCCTTTTCCCAGTTCTCGTCGGTTCCCACATATTTCTCCTTGTTGTTCGGGTCGCGCAATGAGATTTGTGCCTCATAGTTGTCGAAGTGCAAGGCTTTGAATATGTAGAATATGATGTCCATCACTTTCAGGAACTCGTCCTTGAGCTGGTCGGGGGTACAGAATATGTGGGCATCGTCTTGCGTAAAGCCGCGCACACGCGTCAATCCGTGAAGCTCACCACTCTGCTCATAGCGGTACACCGTTCCAAATTCGGCGTAGCGCAGCGGAAGGTCTTTATATGACCTGGGCGACACCTTGTATATTTCGCAGTGGTGAGGGCAGTTCATCGGTTTCAAGAAGTACTCCTCTCCCTCCTCGGGCGTGTGTATGGGCTGGAACGAGTCCTTGCCATACTTTGCATAGTGACCCGAAGTCACATACAGCATCTTGTTGCCTATGTGCGGAGTGATTACCTGCAAATATCCATAACGCTTTTGTATCTTGCGCAAGAATTGCTCCAGGCGGTCGCGCAACGCCGCGCCTTTGGGCAGCCACAATGGCAACCCCGGGCCAACATTGGCCGAAAAAGCAAACAGTTCCATCTCCTTGCCAAGCTTGCGGTGGTCGCGTTTCTTGGCCTCTTCAAGCAGGGTCAGATACTCGTCGAGCATCTTCTTCTTCGGGAAAGTGATGGCATACACGCGCAGCATCTGCTTGCGTTTTTCGTCGCCCCTCCAGTATGCACCGGCAAGCGATAGCACCTTTATAGCCTTGATTTTGCCCGTGCTTGGCAAGTGCGGGCCGCGGCACAAGTCGGTGAAATTGCCTTGCGTATATGTAGTTATATGACCATCTTCAAGGTCATTGATAAGTTCGCATTTATAAGTCTCGCCACGGTCGCCGAAGTATTTCAGCGCATCGGCCTTCGATATGTCGCGGCGCACCACAACCTCGTCCTTGGCTGCGAGTTCAGCCATCTTGGCTTCAATCTTCGGGAACTCGGCACTTGTTATCACGTTGTCGCCCGGATCGATGTCGTAATAGAAACCGTTTTCGATGGCGGGGCCGATGCCGAATTGCACACCCTTGTAAAGTTCTTGCAATGCCTCGGCAAGCAAGTGAGCCGATGTGTGCCAATAGGCGTGCTTGCCTTCAGGGTCGTCCCACTTGAACAGTTTTATCTCGCCATCGTTACAAATTGGCCTTGAGATATCCCATTCCTCGCCATTAAACGTAGCGGCAAGCACGTCTTGCGCAAACCGCTGGCTAATGCTCTCCGCAATCCCGAGGGGCGTGATGCCGCTCTCGAATTGCTTTACACTTCCGTCTGGAAAAGTAATGTTTATCATAAGTTGTTATATTTTTCGCTGTGCCATACAACAACACAGCATTCGTTTAAATCGACCGCAAATTTATAAATTTATTCAAAACATTTGCAGCTATTGGGATTTTTTTTGCCACGTATGCCAGCAATTTTTTGAATAATAAGCCTACATTTGCAAGTGGCAATGCGACTATTCGCATGGACATATACAACCGATATGAAAAAATACTTATATTGCGAAAATGGTTTCGACGAAAAGGCCGAATATACACCCGGCTGCTGGACGAGCGTGGAATACCCCGACGACAGCGACATAGATTTCCTGACCCAGATGCTGAACATTCCTGAATCGTTCATAGAAGACATTGCCGACACCGACGAACGCCCGCGTATCGAAGCCGAGGATGCATGGTTGCTGACAATCTTGCACATTCCTATCGACAGCCAGCAGACTGACATACCATTTATAACCATCCCGCTGGGCATTATCACAGCCAAGAACGCTATGGTTACGGTATGCTTTCACCATACGAAATTCATATCCGACTTCATCCAGTATTCCCGGCACAAAAACATTTCGATAAAGGACAACACCGACCTAATACTGCATATACTATACTTCTCCACCGAATGTTTCTTGAAACGCCTAAGGCAAATCAACCAGTTTGTCAACACCGCCGAAAAAGACTTGGAAAAAAGCATACGGAATGAAGACTTGCTTAAATTGATGAACATACAGAAGTCGCTGGTATATTTCAACACTTCAATACACGGCAACGAGGTAGTGGCCGAACGGCTGAAAGACCATTTCCCTAGGAACGGTGAACTTGACATGGACTTGCTCGAAGACGCGACCATAGAACTCGAACAGGCCAGCAACACTGTGACAATATACAGCGAATTGCTTACCGGCACCATGGACACATTTGCGTCAATCATTTCAAACAATGTGAACGCCATCATGAAACGGATGACAAGCCTCTCGATAACCCTTGCCATTCCCACGCTGATAGCCAGCTTTTACGGCATGAACGTCAACATAAATATAGGCGAGTCGCCCTATGCCTTTACCTTGATAATATTGCTTTCGGCTGCCATATCGGCCATCACGTTCATATTGTTCCGCAAAATAAAATGGTTCTAACCATCGAAGCAGCGGCAAGCGTGCAGCAAGACTAATTGGTCATGCGCTTCAGCACATTGTACGACGGCAATATGCCCAGCTCGCCGGCCTTGCTCAAGTCTTCCACGCCCTTCTCCTTGTTGCCGAGCCGCAGGTAAACAAGTCCACGGTTGTAGTACGCCTCGCCGAAATCGGGCTTTATGCTTATGGCCTCGGTGTAGCAGCTTATGGCGGCAGTGAGGTCTTGCATACGCATATAAATGTTGCCCTTGTTGAATATGGCATACACGTTGCGCGGCGACAACTTAACCACTCGGTCGAGGTCGTCGATTATCTGCTGCATGGCCACGCTCGACTTGCGCTCGCCCAGCGTCGGCAACCCTTGCACATTGCCCGGCAGGGGCTGCTGCGTTTTCCCCATCACGCTGCGCGGCACTTCGGGCTCGGCAGGCGTACCGTTGTTTTCGTCTATTTGCAATTGCATATACCGCGCATACGACCGCCCGAAGTAAGCAAGCGAAAAGTCGGGGCTAAGCTCTATGGCCCGCGTGAAGTCGTCGATGGCTGCGGCAGGATTTTTCACCATCATGAAGTCCATTGCACGGGCAAAGTAGTCAATCGACCGTGCCGACGATGTTGCCAGCAGCCCGTTGTAATACTCCACCGACCTGAAGTGCGCCTCTATCTGGTCTTCATAAAGGCGGAACTGCGAATTGGTGAGCAACAGCACAAACGGCAGCAGGCGCATCGAGTTAAGCTCGGTCACCTCCTTTATATAATAGGTGTTCTCCACCACATTGTCGCTGCGGTCGTAATACGACAAGAAGAACATCGGTTCCAAGTCGATATGGTAATTGAAGTCTTGTATCCGGCCACGGGAACGGTTCTCGTACTTCGGCTTTATTTCATTGTCGTTTTCCACCGTCAGCAATGTGTTGAACTTGTTCATCACAGCCGCAGCCGATTCCTCTTCGCCCTGCTGCTTTCCGGCAGCACTATCCACGCCGTTTTCATCATTGCCACTGCTTGCCGCAGTGTTTTCGGCCAAGCGTTCCCTATTTTGGCTCAGTTCGCGTGCCTTGTTATAGTCACGCTCGCCGCCAGCCATGTCGCCCATCTTGCGCTTGCACTCGCTACGGGCAAACAGCCCTGCGTCGAAGTCGGGATACACTTCAAGCACGGCATCGAAGTCGGCAATCGCATCCCGGTACTGCCCCGTCTCGGAGTAGAGCAGCGCGCGGTTGTATCGGGCAGGCATATTGCCCGGCTCGCTTCGCAGCACATAGCTGAAGTCTTCAATTGCCTTGTTGTTGTCACCGACTTCGGTCCGCAACAAGCCGCGGTTGAAGTGCGCGGCCATGCTCGTTGGGTCGAGCTGCAAGGCATAGTCGTAGTCGGCCATAGCACCGAAGTAGTCATCGAGGTTATACTTCATATATGCGCGGTTGATGAAATATCCTGCGAAGTGCGGTTCGAGTTTTATGGCCTCGTCCATGTCGGCAAGGGCAGCCTTGAAGTCCTTCTTGTAGTTCATGTTAATCTCTGCCCTCATCACAAATGCGCCGGGCAGGTTCTTGCTTATCGATATGCTCTTGTCGATGTCGGCAAGTGCAGACACAGTGTCGTGCTGCTCCATGCGCAGCTGTGCACGTCCAAGGTAAGCATTTGCATAACCAGGATATATCGACAGCAGCCGGGCGTAAGTCGAGTCGGCCTTGGCATATTCACCTATCTCGCACTCGCTCACGGCCTTGTTCATCAAGAACACCTGGTGCTCGGGCATCTGTTTCAATCCCTCCTCATAGTCGGCAATGGCACCCTTGTAGTCCTTGAGCGTTTGCCGTGCAATGCCTCTCACTTGGTATGCATCCACTATGAACGGGTTACGCTCGATGGCCATCGAGCAGTCCTCCTCGGCACCCTTGTAGTCCTCAAGTTCCAGCTTTGCAATCGCCCGGAAAAAATAAGGGTCGGCAAGATAAGGCTTTGCCTTTATCACCTGATTAAAATATTGTATCGACAAAATATAATCCTCGAAGTACAGCGCATTCCGCCCTATGTTCATCACCTGGTCGGTATTGATTTGCGCACGACACACCGTTCCGCCTCCCATGGCAGCCATAATGGCAACACACACAATGCGGAAACATATTTTTATATTGTAGCGTAAGTTCATTTGCAACATTTATAATTTGGCCGAAATTACAGGCGACGCAAAGTTAACATTAATAATTATAAGAGCAATCAGCACGTGCCGTTTTTTAGATTTTTCAACCTAACACGCCGCCCCGCGGCAAAATAAGCTATATTTTCTTACATTTATGATAACAAGGCCGCAACCGACAACGCACAAAAATGCTTAACTTTGCACAAATAAATTTTTATGCTCAAAAAGGTTATATTTATAGTAATTCTTTTATTCTCATACATAGCCGCCGATGCACAAATTGTCAACAACAAGACCGTGGGCGGTTTCAATGCCGACAGCATACGCGAGCAATTCGACAACGGCCCTTATTTCACCCTGTTCCGCGACAACTACTTCATACTCGGAACTACGATAGGCCAACGCCCTACGCGCACAAACTCCGACGTGAAGTTCCAAATAAGCATAGCACAGCGACTCACCAAGAGTACACTGCCATTCAACACATACCTGTTCCTCACTTATTCACAAAAATGCATGTGGAATGTGTTTGAAGAATCTTTGCCGATGCGCGACTTCAACTTCAATCCCGGCATAGGCTTGGCCAAGTTGCTAATCGTCAAGGACAAGCTGATAGGCAAGGCAATGCTGATGGTAGAACATGAGTCGAACGGGCGCGACGGCGAGGCTTCGCGCAGCTGGAACAAAATATCGTTTGCCGCCAACATATACATCGACCCTCAATTCATGATACACGGCAAATACTGGATCCCTATAATCGACGGGGAAAATAACAAGGACATACTGAAGTATTGCGGCATTTACCAAACCGGCATACAAGTGACTTCAAAGGACCGCCGCTTTGGCATGGCCGTGACAGTGGTGAAAAGGCAGGGATGGAACTTCAATTGCAATGTGATAGTGGAACTCAACTACCGGCTGTTCAAGAAAGACAACCAATTCCTGTTCCTGCAATACTACAACGGCTATGGCGAAAACCTGCTCGACTACAACCAATTCCACTCGCGCCTGCGGGCAGGGATTGTCATCAAGCCCAATTTCTTCAGCGATTATTGACCGCGCACATGATTGTCTATCTCGACAACATAATTTTCAGCCTGCGCCCGGGCAGCAATGAGAGCCGCCACTGGGCGACGATGACTCGCGGCCTGCTGCCGATGCCCGATGCCGAGCTGCGTTTCATAGAGTATGCCGATGCCCTGTGCGACGAATACCGCTACCGGCTCGACCTGGCTCGCCGCGGCCACCTATATGTGATGCGCAACTTGTGGCTCACGCGCCACCTTGCCGTGCGCATCGACGGGTATGCCCATACCCCGTTCATATTCCATTCCTCATGGTACAGGATATGCGACAATCCATGGGCGACAAACGTAATCACCGTCGATGGCAATTTCAGCCCCACGCCTCGTCGCCTGTGGGCTTTGCGGCATTGCGACCTCGTGATATGCACATCGCGCAACGCCTTAAATTCCCTCCCGGCTACGCTACAGTCCAAAGCCACCGCCATTTCAACAAAAAAGAGCAACACCAACATTGCTCTTTTGACCCTAAAGGCTTACCGCCGCGCATTGCCACCACATAAGGCAGGTGTTCACTGCGCCAGCAAGTAATCAACAAGTTTCTTCACTGCCCGGCCTCGGTGGCTTATGGCATTCTTCTGCTCGTGCGTCATTTCGGCAAACGACAGCCCGCCGCCGTCCACAGGCTCGAAGATGCTGTCATACCCGAAACCGTCGGTTCCACGCCGCTCGGCGAGTATCACTCCTTGCACCTCGCCTTCAAATGTAGTGGTGCTATCGCCCAAGCACAAGGCAATGACAGTGACAAAACGTGCCCGGCGGTCGGTCTGCCCATCCATCAGCCGCAGCACCTTGTCGATGTTGCGCTCACTGTTGCAATCCTCTCCGGCAAAGCGAGCCGAATACACACCCGGCGCACCATCCAGCGCGTCAATCATCAGCCCGGTGTCGTCGGCAAAGCAGTCATAACCGTAATGCTCCTTCACATACCGAGCCTTGATAAGCGCATTGCCCTCGATGGTGTCGGCATCCTCCACAATATCATCGTGGCAGCCTATCTCGGCAAGACCGAGTACCTTTATATCCTTTCCCGCAAGCATCTCTTGCAGCTCGCGCAATTTGTTCTTGTTGTTGGTTGCAAAAACTATTTCCATAAGTGGTATCAAAATCTTATTCCCAGCGTCCACACTATCTGGTTGTCGTAATTGTTGATTCGCGCACGAGGCGACAAGTCATATCCGCCATCGGTATAATACACCGGCGAATAGGCATGATAGTCTGTTTGTCGGTCACGGTGAACGAAAGCCAGATCGGTATAGAACCGCTTGTACTTATATCCAAGTCCGAATGTAATGTGTTGCACATTGTTTTCAGTCTCGTAGCTTGCCGGCATGAGCGTGGTATATACATAATCGAGGTCGTTGCACACACGGTCGGTTGAACCCGATGTCTGGTATGAATAACCTGCCCTTACGCTGAAATTATTGGTAATCCTGTATTCGGCTCCCACCTTGAATATGTGCGATGCCTTGTAGTAGTTATCGACATCGGTATTCAAGTCATAAAAGTCGTTGCCGTAATCATCTTCGGCCTCCATCGTCTGGTTGCCCACATATTCATAGTCGAAACTCAATATGCCCCTTCCGCCAAGCACAGCCGCAGCACTGGCCACAAACCGCCAAGGAGTGCGTAAGTTGTAGTTAAATTCCGAAACATAACCGTCGTCGGTAAACGCATCACCGCTATAGGCAAACCCATCGGCCTCGTAACTAAAACGGGTGTCGGCATAATACTCATTGCGCAGCGAGTAATAAGTTGGCGTGTGGAATGCAAAGCCAAGCCGCAACTCATTTATCGGTTTCAATATCACGCCAAGGTTGAAGTTTACCCCCGTGCCAGTGGTGCGGCTGTAATTATGCACCTCATAGTCGGCCACACCCTGCCTTATTTCTTCATAGCTATTGCCATTGACAAGATCCTGGTATGATACCGACACGTATGCACCTTGCAGGTTTTCACCATAGTACGTGTCAATGTTGTGTTCTATCGAACTAATCCCCAAGCTCATGCCCCAATAAAGGATATTCGACACATTGCCGCCGAAATTGAAAGTGAAATCATCAATCCCACCCGACTCGAATGTCTCAAACGTGGCCGCGCCGCTGGTGCCGTCGCCCCACAAGCCTTGGAACTGGCCATCCACCACATTGGTCATGTAGGAATTAAATGCCAATATGTCCATCCAGCCCGCATTGCCGTCAAGGTACGGATTGTAACCCGTGTAATAACTGTCGTAGGTTAAATCGTCGGCAGTAATGCCGCTTGATGCCGAAGTTCCGGCGACAAAATTTGTAAACGAGTTTGTCAGGTTCTTAATCACCCCACGGTAGTGGCGGTTAAACGATGCAGCACGATTATAAGTAAAGCCCCAGTTTATATTGGGCATAACATCGGAATCGAGCCGTAATGCCCCCACGTAACCAGCATTGTTACAGTAAAACTTGAACCTGTCGGTCGCAACACTTGTACCGGCACTCTCGGCAGTGGTGCTGCCTATATCGAAATCGAGCGTGACACCGACATCCGAACTGCGGTAAATCCCTATGCCGCCAGGATTGAGGTTAATGGCCGACAAGTCACCACCGAGCGCACCAAATGCCCCGGCCATCGACATATACCGTGCCGTGCCGCGCATTTCGCGTTGCGAAAATTGATAAATGTCGAATGCCGACTGCCCCATCACCGTTGCCGCCGGCAACAGCAATAAAGAATATGCTAATATCGTCTTTTTCATAATAAAATGCCTTGTTTGTATTTTAAACCATGTGCCGCCACACACATTGCGGACGGCACAAACGCGTTTTTTATCACTTTGAGCCAACGGGCATTACCTGCGACCCCGTCCACCGCCGCCGCCACGCACTGCCCCTCCGCCGCGCGAATATCCGCTGCTGCGCGAAGTCGAGCGATAGCTGCTGCCGCTGCTACGGTTGTAAGATGACGTGCTGCGCGACGTAGAACGGTAAGTCGATGTATTGCGACTGCGATTATAGCTCGGCGACGCAGAGCGATAAGTCGATGTGCCGCGGCTGTTATTGCGGTAATAAGATGTGCCGCGGCTTGTCGAGCGGTAACCAGTCCTACCGGTGCCGAACGTCGATGTCTGGCTGTTCATTGCCGGGCGTCGGTTAAGCTGATTTGTGCGCCGCACCGATGTCGTGGCAGCATTGTTGCGCACTGTCGAAGCGGCCTGCCTGCGCACACCTGTCGTTGACGCGGTGTTGCGGTTTATGCGGTTGGTTGTCACGGCATTCACCCGATTGCCAGTAGCCAAGTTCACACGGTTGCTTGTCACGGCACCCACACGGTTGCCTGTTGTAAACTTGCTCGTTGATGCATTTACCCTGTTCACGCGAGCCTTGTAGCGATTTATCGAATTATTGGCAATGGCACTGCTACCGTTAAGCCTGCGTGTGGCATTGGCCGATGTCACGGCTTGGCGGCGCACCGATTGCGACGAGCCACCCACGCGCCCAGTTTGGGCAAGTTGCCTGCGAGTCCCGGCTCCGGCAGCCACACGCCTGCTGCCACTACGAGTTGCCCCGGCAGCATATCCGCGATGCCCGGTGTTGGCGTACAAGCGGCGACCTCCAGCCGTGTAACGCCTGCTTGGCGCAGGAGTCCACCAGCCGCCATGGTAATGATGGTGATGATGGTAAGCATAGTACGGGCCGCCCCAACCCCAGCCCCAATATGGGCGGTACCACGACGAATAATACCAGTAAGGGCGGTAATACCACGGGTCGTAATACCATGGATCGAACCACGGGTCATACACGCTCAATCCCCAGCCCCATGTATTGAACGACACTGTGGCACCCCACGGGCTTACGTATGCCGTAGTGGGTGTGCCGACGATTATGTTCACGTCGGGTCGAGTATATACATACAAGTCAACAGCATCAGAATCTTCCGACTCAGCTATCACATCGGGATTGTGGAAACGCCTTATGCGCTCGGTGTATTGAAACGCATCACCGCCACCGGCGAGAGTAGAATCCACACTCACCGTGTCGCCGACGGCATTCTGCGCAAGCAGGTCGCCACTGCCGATGTGGCGGTTATACTCGTCCACGTTGCGCAAGTCCACCACATTGTCTTCCCAGCCTTGCGGCACCTGGTCGGCAGTGTAATAGTCGGCAATCACATCGTCGTCATGCACTGTCGTCGTCACCGCAGGCTCGGGTTCCTCAACTCTTGCAGCCGCCTTCTCCTGCTGCTGCGAGCTGTCGTAATAAATATCGTCGTAGTCCTGCGCAGCCACCGTGGCCGACAACAGGCACGATAAACCAATTATTGTAAAAAGCCGTAGTTTCATAACAGTATTCTCCTTCTTTTTCTATTAGATATGCAATCCTGCAACAAGTTTAATTTATAAGGACATAAAATTAGCTAATTGTTTTGTAATGACAACATAAAGTGGTATATTTGTAGCATAATTTGGCATATCTTAACAAAGCGAAGAGGAGGATTACACCCAAATTATTTGACAAATAGTGACTTATTTTCAATTATTATATAAGTATGATTAAACCTACACGTATCCTATCCTGCGCGGCAGTGCTGTCGGCATTATGCCTCGCTGCCTGCGACGAAGAGTACGACCTGTCGAAAGACATCAACACTGACATCCAAATTGGGAACCAGTTCAGAATCCCAGCAGGACGTACCGACACCATCTATGTGAGCCGCATCATCGAAGAGTCGGAGACACTGACCGAGAACAACGGCATTTACGAAGTGTCCTCCAAGGGGAACACCGTCACCCACATCGACCCATTCGACGAAGTGGAAATCCACAATTTCACCCCGGAGCTTGAAAATGTGCGCATCGACATTCCACAAAGAGGCTCAGTGCCAAGCGGAACCGTGGTCGATACCGAGCAACTGAAATCGTCGGGCAACTATGGCATCGACGAGGAACTGCCTCAAGAAGTGGTGGAACTTTATTGCGCCGACTTCAAAGGAGGAACTGCACCCACATATCTGAAACTATCGGTCAATGCACTTCCCGAAGGGGTAGAATCAGTCACGCTAAGCGACCTTGTAATGACTTTCCCCGACTTTATACACCTCACCGATGGTAGCAACCAATTCCATATCGACCAGGTGGAACTTGACGCAACCAACCTTAGCTCAACATATACCATCAACGTAGAAATGCTCGAATTGGGACACGACGAGCAAGAGCGTTACATCATCAACGGTGCCAATGGCCGCAAGCACCTTGTTATCAACGACGCCCTCGAAATCACTGCAAATACATCGATGACGCTTGGCGGCAACATCTCGGCGCAATACGTGGAAGTGATATTTGAATACTACATGGACTCCGAAACTACCAACTTTAACAGTATAGCCGGACTGTTCACAACCACGGCCAACATCAGCTCAAACATTGCAATCAACGACATCCCCGACTTCCTGCGCAACGGAAACACACAACTGTCGCCACAAGAAGTGTATGTTTACCTCGATTTGGACAACACCGTCAACGTATCGGGGAATTTGTCGCTCGACATGACTTCGACCAGCACCACGCAGTCGGGCCAAGCCTCGGCAAGCATCGAGGTGGAACCGGCCACGATGAACAATATCCTCATCAGCAACTTCAATGCCTCGGTTCCCGGCTACACCACAGTCGAGGAACCGTCATTGGCCAACCTGTTCCAGTTTGTTCCCGACAACATAAGCATCGCCTCCGACGACCTCGTGTTTACGAGCACCGACAACTCGCAAATGATAGAGCTTGGCCGCGGATATGACATCACCGCCGACTACCGCGCCGTAGTGCCATTCAAATTCAACAACCTGAACATCGAATACACCGACACAATAGACAACCTGCTATCCGACCTCGAAGACGTGGCCGACAAGACCGACCGACTGATTGCTCGCGGCGTGGGCGTGACGAACATTCCCACCGACTTGGTTGCATCGGTAAAGTTATACGACATATACGGCAACGAGCTCAACGGCATCGACGTAGATTTGTCGAAATTTCGTTTAACCGCAGCACCCGACGGGGGGGAATCGACCAACGAGATGGAAATGATACTCACCGAGCGCGAAGGTTCCGACGACTTTGAACGATTAGAAGAAATCGTTTTCACCATCAATGCGGCAACCACCGAGAACATCACGCTGCGGCCAAGCCAATACTTGGTCATCAAAGACATTTTCATAGAAATACCCGACGGAATTAAACTGACTTTATAACCCCCACTCACCTGAAAATCATGAACCAATTCAGAAAATATATATTGGTGGCCGCAGCACTGCTCGTTGCCACCGCAGCCAGCTCACAAACGCTCAACTCGCTATACTTCCTCGAAGGGAACAACCAGCGTCACCGCCTAAACCCGGCATTCACGTCGGAACGCGGTTTTGTGACTTTCCCGCTACTTGGCAACTTAAATCCCACGCTCAATTCCAACATCGGCTTGGGGACAGTCCTTTACCCACAAGGCGACGAAATGGTGACATTCATGCACCCGTCTATTTCAAATGCCGAAGCCATGGCAAAATTCAAGTCGATGAATGTGCTTGAGTTCGACCTCAACCTCGACATCTTGACCGTCGGGTTCAACGCCTGGGGCGGCTCAAACACCATAGGCCTGTCTTTGCGCAGCCAAAGCGGATTCTACCTGCCTAAAGGCATTTTCCAATTCATGAAAGAGGGGCAAACTGCATCGGAGCAGGAATACAATATCGATGACCTGGGCGCACAATCGCAAAACTACGTTGAACTGGCACTGGGTCATTCACACAAAATCACCGACAAGCTATCGGTAGGTGCCAAGGTGAAAGTGCTTGTGGGCGCACTCTATGCAAAGGCAAGTGCCGAAAATATGCGCATCTATATGTCGGACAACGAGTGGCGAATCACCGAGCGCAGCCGCCTAATCACCTCGAAAGGCATCAACTACGAATTCGACGAAGACGGCTACCTTTCCGACTTCGACTTCAGCAACTTCGGCGTGGCAGGCTACGGCTTGGGATTCGACCTCGGTACCGTTTACCGCATCAATGATGCCGCCACAGTGTCGCTGGCTATTACCGACATAGGTTTCATTTCATGGAAAGACTGCTCGGTGGCAAGGAATAACAACGAGGAATTCGTATATAACGGGTTCGACAACATCGGTGCCGAGGACAACCCCGACGGCAGCAACGATTTTGAAGATGCTGCCGATGAACTGGGCGACAGTGCAGAAGGGTTGATAAACTTCAAGGATGATGGCAAGCAGGGCCACACTTCGTCGTTATACACCACAATCCGCGCGGCAGGCGAATACGGCTTGCTTAAGAACAAAATCTCATTCGGCGCACTGTTCACAATGCGTGTAGGCACTCCGCGTGTATATACCGAAGGCATGATTACGGCCAACTTCCGCCCCACTGGGTGGTTCAACGCCGCAATCAACGGCTCATTCTCCAACGTGCGCAGCTCGATGGGCGCAGTGCTCAACTTCCACCCACGTGCCGTGAACTTTTTCATAGGAACTGACTACATTATTGCAAAATTCAGCAAACAAGTAATTCCAGTAAATGCCGCAAAATTCAATTTTGCAATGGGATTGAGCTTCAACATCTGATGAAAATATTTTCAGCACCCCTGCAGGGTTACACCGATTGTGCCTGGCGAAATGCCCATGCACAGGTATTCGCCGGCACAATCGACCGTTATTATGCCCCCTTCATTCGCCTTGAGAAGGGGGATTTTCGCAATAAGGACTTGCGCGACATTGCACCGCAGGCCAACACGGGCTACCGCCTTGTGCCACAAGCAATAGCCTGCCCAGCCGAACAGTTGGTCCTCATAGTCGAGAAGATAGCATCGATGGGATATGGCGAAATTGACATAAACATGGGATGCCCCTTTCCCCCTGTCGTTAAACGGCATTGGGGAGCAGGAATGCTTCCCTACCCCGAAGAAGTAGCCTCGATGCTTGACACTCTAAAGCATTTCCCAGGCATAAAGTTCTCGGTAAAAATGAGATTAGGAGTGGAAAATGCCGACGAATGGAGGGAACTGATGCCAATGCTGACCGATGCCAACCTTGCCCACGTGACAATGCATCCACGCACTGCACGGCAACAATATGGCGGAACCACCGACATGGGACAATTCGCCCGTTTCTGCAACGCAGCCACATTTCCGGTGGTTTACAATGGCGACTTATGCTCGACCAAAGACATAGAAAACATATCGGCGCACTTTCCCTGCCTTAAAGCTGTGATGATAGGTCGCGGACTGCTGCGCAACCCGGCATTGCCCTGCGATGTCCACACTACAGATCCCTGGCAAAAGGCGATAGCACTGCACGACTTGCTGCTCAACCATTACAGCAAGCACCTTTCAGGCGATTCACACTTGTTAATGAAAATGAAGTCGCTATGGGAATTTTTCCTTGCCGACACAGGCGACAAGAAATGCCGAAAAAAGATACTCAAAAGCACATCAATCGAAAAATACCGCCTTGCGGTGAACGACTTTTTGGCAGTCGCTCAGCGAGTGACGATTTTCTTCCAACAGAGCACAAGAAAAACTACCGTGGCAACCATGCTCACGAACGCCGCCACGGGAAATTCTCCGTCGGCAGGAACACCGTAAGAATCAATATCGGCAAATGCAGGGTAATTTGCAGCCATGTACCCAAACACCACGGCAAGCGAATTGTTCAACGCATGCGCCACCACCGGCAACCATATCGACCGTCCTTTCCAAGCAAGGTAGCCGAAAAACGCACCAAGCAGCAAGCGCGGAAAAAAGCCATAGAACTGGAAGTGCAGCGCACTGAATATCACAGCCGTCACCCACACCGCCACATGGCCGTTTACACCACGGAGCAGGAATATACGTTGCTGAACACCACGGAAAAAAAGCTCCTCGCCAAATCCCGTCAGCACACCCACTACCAGCACCGACACCATAAGCTGCCACACCGACTGGGAGGCAAGCAACTCGTCGGTGACGGCACGGGCCGCCGCCTCGGTGCTGCGAAACCACTGCTCAAGAGCCGAGTCGGGCAAGTCGATTGATTCATTCAAATGCACCAAGTAATTCATTGCAGGCATCGACAGCACCAATGTCCCCACCACAACAAGCACTTGCCCCCAGCCAGGCTTGCGGTCAAGCCCAAGTAAAGCCGCAGGCTGCGGCGTGATGTAATAAGCAGTCAACAAGGCAGGCAATATAAACACGCAAATATTCTGCATAGCCGACGACACATATATCAACACCGTGCGATTACCGACCGTGCCGCCAATCCACGCAGTAATAATGGTGGTAAACAACAGGCACACTATGAATGCCCCCCACAGCAGCAATATCCGCTTATAATAAGGCTCTAACTCCCTCCTATACGTCAGTTCTTCCATAAATCATTAATAATCCATGCAAATTTAGTCATAAATAATGCAATTACATAAAACCGCAAAGCTATTCACACAGGGTCAACATCGAAATAGAGGAAAGTGGACTTCATGCGGCTGTCAACCTTGAGCATATTTTCGTATATCAAACGCAAAATTTGTTTCACCTTGCTCATCGAGGCGGTGTTTTCCATCTTCAGCACTATCTGGCGTATATACAAGTTTTGTATGCGGCGCACTGCCGGTGCCTCGGGACCAAGCACACGGTGTGCAAACACCTGCCTCATCATATTGCTCATGCGCACAGCCATCTCCCCCACCACTGCATCATCGCGGTGCTTTAGGTAAACATTGATGATTTTTGTGAACGGCGGATAGCCATATCGCTCCCGCTCTGCAATCTCATCGGCGTAGAAGCCCTTGTAGTCGTGGCCGGTGACAAAACGTATCACAGGATTTTCGGGGTCGTAAGTCTGTATCAACACGCGGCCTTGTTTGCCCGAGCGTCCGGCACGGCCTGCCACCTGTTCCATCATGTTGAAAGCCCGTTCATGGGCAAGAAAGTCGGGGAAATTTATCATAGTGTCGGCATTCAGTATGCCCACCGTGCTCACACCGGCGAAATCAAGTCCTTTCGACACCATCTGCGTGCCGACAAGCATATCCGACTTGCGTGCCGAAAAGTCCTCGATTATTTTTTCATAACTATTTTTGTTGCGCGTGGTATCGAGATCCATCCGTGCAATGCGGCTGCCAGGAAACAACTCGGCAATATTGTCCTCCACGCGCTCGGTGCCGAAACCCACAATCTCGATTGTGGGCTGGCCACAAGCAGGACACACCGCCGGCAGCGACATCGAGTAGCCGCAATAGTGGCAGCTAAGGCTGCCGGTATGCTTATGGTAGGTGAGCGACACATCGCAATTCTCGCACTTCGGCACCCAGCCGCACTGTTTGCACGTCACCATGGGGGCATAGCCGCGGCGGTTCTGGAACAGTATCACCTGCTCGCCTGCCTTCAACGATTCGCGGCACACGGCAAGCAAGGCGTTGGAGAAAAATCCGTTCACCTCGTGCTTGCGCCGCGCAGCTTTCATGTCAATCACTTCCACCTGCGGCATCTTTATTCCTTCGTATCGCACAGGCATCTCCACAAGTCCGAATTTGCCCGTCACAGCCTTGTAATAAGTTTCCACGGCAGGCGTGGCCGAGCCGAGCAGGCTCTTGGCTCCGTGCATCATGGCCAGCATCATGGCCACGTTGCGCCCGTTGTAGCGCGGTGCAGGCTCTTGTTGCTTATAGCTTGTGTCGTGTTCCTCGTCGATAATCACAAGCCCCAAGTTAGAAAACGGCAGAAACACCGACGAGCGCACCCCCACTACTATGCACGGTTCGTTGCCATGCAGCAGCTTTTTCCATGCATCCACTCGCTCATTGTCCGAGAATTTGGAATGGTAAATCAATAGCCTGTCGCCAAACACGCGGTGCAGCCGCTGCGTGAGCTGCGTGGTGAGGGCAATCTCGGGCACAAGGTAGAGCACCTGGCGGCGCAATTGCAGCATTCGGTCAATGAGGTGCATATACACCGACGTCTTGCCACTCGAAGTCACCCCGTGCAGCAACACTATGGAATGTGTGCGAAACCCTTCGAATATCTCCCCAATCGCCCTGCGCTGCTCGTCGGTAAGCACTGGCAGGTCGGCCTTCATCTCTGCCGAAAAGGCATATCGGTTAATCTCCTTCTTGTATGTCTTCAGCAAGCCCTTCTTCACAGCCGCCGCAAGCACAGGCTGCGTTACATCGGCCCGCTCAAGCAGCACCTGCTTTTTCACCTCGGCCAGCCGGTCGCGTTTCTGCAACCAGTGCGAAAGGTCGATGAATGCAAGCAACAGCTGTTCTTGCTTTTTCGACCGCCCCACCATGTCGAACAGACGATGCAATCCATCGCTGTCGCCATGTTCTATGGGCAAGGTCACGAATGTCTCGGTTTTTGGCCGGTATGTGTCAACCATCTTTTCCGACACAAAAATGGCCTCTTTCTCAAGCAAACGGCTGACAGTGGCCTCCACATTACGGAAACCCGTGGAACGAGTTATCTCGCCAAGCTGCACTCGGTCGCGGCACGATACAAGGTCGTAAATCACCCGTTCCCTCTCCTTCAGCTCGCAGCCGTCGGTCTCCTCGAAGTCGGGATTTACGCTCACCCACGTTTCGCTCTCTATCTTCAACCCCGACGGAACGGCGGCCTTGTAAACGTCGCCAAGCGGACACAGGTAATACTCTGAAATCCATTCCCACAACTTCAATTGCGGATGCCGCAACAACGGCGCATCGTCGAGCACCGACATCAGCTCCTTCACCTCATAGCCCTCGGGGGGAGTATTGTGAATCATGCGCACGATAGCCGTGTAATACTTCTTACGCCCAAATTGCACAAGCACCCTGCACCCTATCTTCACCTGCCCTTCCATGGTGGGTGGCACGGCATAAGTGTAGGTGTTATAAATCGGCAACGGCAAAATCACTTCGGCATACTGTGGCATATCATTCTCCTTTCAATAAATCAGCAAACAAATTTAATACATTTCCACATAATATCCACGCATGTAAATATCTTAATGGCACAGCCAGCCCCGTTACAACATCCACACCGATACAACAAAAATGCGTCCGTTGCCTTTTGCCAGGGCAACGGACGCACATATAGCGTTATAGATACGAATGTTACTTCTTGATTTCGATGGTTGCTGCACGGTCGAGGTCGGCCGAGTGTTCGCCATATTCAGTAAGGTTGTTTCCGGCAGTCGCTGTTTCGATGCGGCTTTCATCAACGCCGTTCTTCACAAGCAGCTTAACAACATTGTCGGCACGCTGTTCGCGCAATTGCTGGTTACGTGCTGCCGAGCCTGTGTAGCTGTCGGCCCAGCCGGTTACTACATATTCGTCGTCGGTATTGCTCATTGCATTAGCAACGGCTGCCACCACCTTGGTCTGCACACCTTGAACACGCGAGCTGCCAATGGGGAAGTAAATCGTGGCGAGCGGGGCCTCCTTGGCCGGAGCGGCTGGTTCGGGAACCGGGCGATTCATGCACTCGCGCAATTGGCGTTCCAGGTCGGCAATCTTGGCATCAGCCTGCTTGAGGCGTTCAACCAATGCGTCGCCCTCGGCATCGCTATACTTGTATTCGGGGCATACGGGTACGATAGGCGCACTCCACTTGGTCTTGTTGAACTTGTAGGCGGCACCCACCATTACCGAGCCATACATATTCACTTGGCGAGTGAAATCCATAAAGTTCGACTGGTCGAAATCCAAGCGCAGGTCGAGCAAAATGTCAACATGGTCAGACACGCGGAATGAGTTCAGCAAGCCGGCACGCAGGCCTATCGACATAGTATAGTATTTCCACTTTGCGCTGTTGCCGTCCATCTGGCGCGTCATTTGCACGTGTGCAGTGGCACCACCGTAGAGCGACGCGTTGTACACACGGTCGGGCTTGTAACCACACCACCAGTTGGTGAGGTTCAAGTAAATATCGGCAGCCGGGCCTATCGACCACTGGCGGTTAACCAAGAAGTCGCCTACTGCCCCGTCGGTCGGATTTTCGGGGTCGATGCCGGCACCTCTTATAGTCGCACCCTTCATCTTGCGGAAGTCGGCGCTGAACCTTACACCAATGAGTGGCGAGAACCACTTGCCCACGCCGATGTTGAACGTCGGCATGATGCGCTTGCCCAAACTAAGCTCGCCATCGTTGGAACTTGCCATGCCACCCACACCGATTTCACCGGTAACAAACCAATTATCTTTAAAGCGATTGAAAGTATAGCCTTGCGACGGGTCCTCCACGTAGGTTACTTCTTGCGCTTTCACATCCGCACCCATAACCAAGGTGCAGAGCAATGCAAGTAATAAAATCTTTTTCATAGACTTACGTTTAAAATTCCAAATATATATTCATACTTTTTTTTTATATTTATTCATACTATTATTTATATTCATACTATCCTCGGCACAATAATCAGAGTGCCTCTTGTATCTTGAAAAAAATAACAAGCAGCACATACAGCCACTTATTATTTAATGCAAAATAATAATAAAATTATAAGCTACACAAGTTTTTTCTATAAAAAACTTGCCAATCTACGATAAACGGCAATTATGGCAGCAAGCCGCCATTCAACACCTGCTCCACTGCCGAAACGGCATCATGAGCCGTCTGGTCGGCACGGCAAGGCACCACGGTGGCATAGCCACGCTGCAGCCAATACAAATCCTGCCCTTCATCATCTGGCACCGACGGAACATACTTACCTGTAAGCCAATAATATTTGCGCCCGTGGGGATCGATACGACAGTCATACTCCTCAGTCCATCGACCAGGAGCGGCAGCCACAGTCTTCAAGCCTGCCACATTGTCACATCGTGGAATGTTCACGTTGTAGCACACTCCACCCGGCAGCCGTCCGGCAATGGCAAGCTCTACCATGCGCCTCACCACTGGCCCGCAAGCCGAAAAATCGGGATTGGACGTATAATCTCCATACGAAAAACCGATACTGGGGACACCAAGGAAAGAACCTTCGAACACCACGCCCATAGTACCCGAATATATGGCACTGTTGCCCGAATTATAGCCATGGTTTATGCCCGACAGCACAATATCGGGGCGACGCGGCATAAGGTTGCTCACGGCGAGTTTTATGCAGTCGGTCGGAGTACCGTTAACATGGTAAGCCGTCAATCCATTCTCTTCTTTATACATCGTTGCTCGCAACGGGGTATCGACCGTCAAAGCCGATGACTTTCCCGACTGGTGCATTGTGGGGGCAGCGACAAACACTTCGCCATATTCCCGTGCTATTTTAATCAAAAAGTTCAAGCCACTTGCCTGATACCCGTCATCGTTTCCGACGAATATCAACGGACGCTGCTGTGCATTTTCCATACTATTATTTCCTTGTTTCGTTATTTTACAGGTATGAGCAACGTCTGTCCGGCACGTATCTTACTACCACGCAACCCATTGGCACGACGTATGTCGGCCACTTTCACGCCACGGTACTTCATGGCTATTCCCGAGAGCGTTTCGCCCGACTTCACTTTATGCTTGCGCATCGACTGCGAGGATTTCTTAGCCGTCGATTTCTTCTTCGACGACGATGTATTTTGTGCCACTTGTTGACTGTTGTCCTTTACCCTAACACGCTGGTTGGTGGTAATCTTTAGCAATTGCCCACGCTGTATGCCATCGCCTCGCAGGCCATTGGCACGCTTTATGCTGCTCACAGTCACTCCATACCGGCGAGCAATCACCGACAGCGACTCTCCACGGCGCACCTTGTGGTACTTGGTCACCGTCTTGCGCTCATAGCTGCCCGAGTTGTCGCTGTAGTCGGCCGGAACCGCCACGCCGCGCAATGCGTATTTCTTGTTGTCGTATGCCAGAATGCTGTCTTCGCTCATTATGTAGCTATACACCTGCTGCGACGGCAAAATCAACTTATATGGGTGCACATTCCCCGGTATTATGTCCTTGCGGTATTGAGGGTTAAGCACACGTATCTCTTCGAGCGGCATATTCAGCACAGACGAAATCTGATTGAAGTGTACCCGGCGATCGATGCTTATGGTATCAGTGATAAGCGGTTTTTTTGCAAGTCCCGGGCTTATGCCGTGGCACTTGAAGTAGGTCATCACATAATTGGCGGCTATGAATGCCGGCACATACCCACGAGTTTCGCGCGGCAGGTAGTAGTATATCTCCCAATAATCCTTCTTGCCTGTGTCGCCGTTGTCGACTCCGGCGCGGCGCAAAGCCTTGTTCACATTGCCGGGTCCGCAGTTATATGCCGCTATGGCAAGCGACCAGTCGCCATAAATCCCGTATAGCTCCTTCAGGTAACGGGCAGCCATCTCCGACGAGCGATAAGGGTCGCGGCGCTCATCTACGAGCGTGTTTACTTCCAAACCCAATCCTTTGGCAGTGCCTATCATGAACTGCCATAGCCCTGTGGCTCCGGCGCGCGACACAGCCACGGGATTAAGTGCCGACTCAATCACCGGCAAGTATTTAAGTTCAAGCGGCATCCCCTCCTTTTCCAAAGCCTGCTCGAATATGGGCATATAATACATACTCATTCCAAGCATGGTTTCCACCAATTCGCGCTTGCGAGTAATGTACATCTCTATATAGCTGCGCACAATGGGGTTATACACCATCTCTATCTCGGTAGGCAACGCCTTCAGCCGCTCGATGAACACTTCGTCGGAAGTATTGTCGCTGACCACATCTTCCACCTCGGCATCAAGGGCGGTATAGTTGCGTATATACCAGTTCTCGCGCATCGCCCGTGTGTCGGTCTCGAAACTTTCGGGATACACTATGGCCGTATCCGATATTGTCTCCTTTATGGTCAATATAGTAGGCGTGGGGGCAGCCCATGCAGCCATTGCTGCGCCCACGGCGATAATCGATGTCAATATATTTTTCTGCATCTTCATAAGTATATATACATTTTTATAGTCCGTTCATAATTAATGCCCATCCCCACACCGAGCGACACCCCGGCTTTAAAAATCTATTATCACCGAGCCGCCAAGCACAGGCCATCGGCTGGCAGGCCTGTTGTCGAGCAACGTCGGCCTAAAGCTCACCGACATCGACAAATCTGGCTCAATATTAAAATTGGCCAACGACGCATCGACGTATGCGTCGATTATGCAAATCACATAAAGCCCCACCATCAAGATTATGCACAAATCCCTGTAACGGCGGTAATAATTACGCCTCGACTGCAATGTGCGTTCAAGCCAATCCATGTCGAGGTCGGCCTCGGTAACAGTCGATGGATAAAAATCCATGTAGCTGTGAGTGTCGGGGTTGTTGTCGGTGATGTCGCGGTAAGCCTGCGAATAATCCTGCAGCATCTGGTTGTTCCACGATGTAGCGTATGCCAGCCCGGCATAACCACCGGCTATTATAGGCAATTTCCAGAAACGCCTGTTGTAAATCTGCCCCAGCCCGGGGAACAACACCGACAGCCACACGGCTCGCGTAGGGTCGAGGTTGATTTCGCGCACCTTTCCGTAAGTGACGCGGTCGATGGAATCCTGCCTGATGGAGTCGTTGATGTGCTTTATGCGCTCGGCAAGCAGGGCATCGGCCACACTGTCGGCCTGCGCCAATTCCACGGTGTCGGCCATCAAGTCGGCAATGCTGATACTGTCCGACACCACCGCCTCGCCCTCGTCGTCGAGCGAGATTCGCACACGGTCGCCCGGCAAGCGCGTTGGCACATCGTGCGGCAACGCCGGTAGCGAATCAGCAGCTATCATATCGGCCGGCAGCGCATCGGTCATTTGGGATAAAAGCCGCGCATCGGCAAAAGCCTGCAATGGAACTACAAACACGCTGCAAAGCACTAAGGCAATGCACCGGCACAATATCTCCTTTGACCTGGAATCAAGTTTCACTTTCTACAGTTTCTGGATTTGCTGCTTGCAAATTTACTGCAAATTTTGCAAATCTTCGCTCTTTAAGCGGTCAAAGATGCTAATTAACTTTTCAAGTTCCTCTTCATTTTGGAACGGGAAAGTGATTTTTCCTTTCCCGGCAGCATCGCAGCTGAACTTCACCGGCGTGTGGAATGTACTCGACAAGTGGTTTTTAAGTATGTCATAATCCCTTGCCGTAAGGCGGCGTGGCGCAGGCTGCGAATCATCGGCGGCAGCCTCGGCTTTTTCATTGTATTGTTTTGCCAATGCCTCCACCTGCCGCACCGACAGGCCCTTTTTCAGCGTTTCGTTATACAGTTTCAACTGCAATGCGGGGTTCTCCACGGCCAGCAACGCACGCGCATGCCCCATGTCGATAAGCTTGTCGCGCAAGCCCAGCTGCACCTCGGCAGGCAGTTTCAGCAGCCGCAAAAAGTTGGCTATGGTGGCGCGTTTCTTGCCTATGCGCTCGCTCAGACGCTCCTGCGTGAGGCTGTACTGGTCGATAAGTTTCTTGAACGTCAACGCTATTTCTATGGCATTCAAGTCTTCACGCTGGATATTCTCGATAAGGGCCATCTCGGTCATCTCCGAGTCGTTGGCAGTGCGCACGTAGGCAGGTACCGTGGCCAGCCCGGCCATCTTGGCCGCGCGGAAACGGCGTTCGCCCGATATTATCTGGTAATTGTCGCCGCCTATGCTGCGCAGCGTGAGCGGCTGTATTATCCCAAGCTCGTGTATCGACATGGCAAGCTCTTCGAGCGACTCCTCGTCGAACGAACTGCGCGGCTGCTCGGGATTGGGCGATATTTGGTCGATTGGTATTTCGTTGATTGCCGACGAGCCGCTCGTCTGTATGTCGTCCATCGAGATAAGCGAATCAAGCCCGCGGCCTAATGCAGAGCGTTTTAATGACATAAATCTCTATGTATATGGTAATCAGTAATATGGTATGGTCGTATTCTTATATCACGCCGACTGGCGGGTATGTGGCTTTGAAATAAGCTCCTGCGCCAGTTGCAAGTGGCTTGTGGCGCCACGGCTTTCGGCATCATACAGTATTGCAGGCAGCCCGTGGCTCGGTGCCTCGCTCAGCCTTATGTTGCGTGGTATGACGGTATTGAACACCATGTCGCCGAAGTGACTTTTAAGCTCCTCGTATATCTGGTTGGCAAGGCGCAGGCGAGCGTCATACATAGTGAGCAGGAACCCCTCGATGGCAAGCGACGGATTTAGCTTCGACTTTATGATGCGCACCGTGTTGAGCAGCTTGCTGATGCCCTCCAGCGCGAAATACTCGGCCTGCACGGGTATTATCACCGAATCGGCCGCCGTGAGGGCGTTCACCGTAATAAGCCCAAGCGACGGGCTGCAGTCGATGAGTATGAAATCATAGTCGTTCTTTATGGGTGCAAGCATATTGCGCATAACACGTTCACGGTTGGGCTTGTTGATTAGCTCCAGTTCAGCGCCCACCAAGTCGATGCGTGAACCCACTAAGTCGAGATTTTCGATGCAAGTCTTCACTTGCGTACCGTTGATGGGGTAATCATCAACCAAGCATTCATATATCGATGAAGTCATCGACTTCGGGTCTATGCCAAGCCCCGAAGTGGCATTTGCCTGCGGGTCGGCATCAATAATCAGCACTTTCTTGCCCTGCACGGCAAGCGACGAGGCAAGGTTGATGGCCGTCGTGGTCTTCCCCACGCCACCTTTTTGATTGGCTATTGAAATAATTTTACCCATGTTCAGAAATAGTTTTCTCTATGCAAAGGAATTACATTTCGGGCATATTTCCTTGTAATCCAGTCAAAAAAATGCAAAATTGTTGATAAGTGGCACTTTTTGTTAATAACTACGAGCCTCAGGCCAGGTTATCAACACTTGTCAATAACAGCCCGTGCAATTTTGTGTTTTTTAGGCACTCATTTCCTTTTGAACGGAAAAAAACGTATATTTGTAAACATTATAGCCGTGCCAAGCGGGGTGCCGCTTGCCCATGGCAACTAAACCACTCTTAAATAGCTGCATATTATGGCAAACGACCAAGAAGGAAAAAAGGCTTCACGCAAAAAAAAGGAAATGGAAAGCCAAGTGATTGACTTTTTCAACCGGGAAGAAAACATACCATATAATTATAAGCAGGTATCGGCCGCTATAGGAGCCGAAACACCCAAGCAACGAGCCCTTGTGGTGGAAGTGCTTGAAGAACTCGCGCTGACGGGGATGCTCGTAGAGGTGAACCCGGGCCGTTTCAAGGCAAAATCGCGCAGCAACGTGGCCACCGGCACTTTTGTGCGCCGCAGCAACGGCAAGAACAGCGTAATACTCGACCAGGAAGGGGAGGCCATATTCGTGGCCGAGCGCAACTCGATGCACGCCCTCAACGGCGACCGTGTGCAGGTGCACATCTCGGCACAACGCCGCGGTTTCGAGCCCGAGGCACGCGTGATAGAAATCATCGAAAAGAAGGACCAGGTGTTCATCGGCACATTGCAGGTGGAAAAATACTTCGCCCACCTTGTCACCGACAGCAAATTCCTTGCCACCGACATCCTGATTCCCCTCGACAAGCTCAAAGGGGGCAAGCAGGGTGACAAAGTGGTGGCCCGCATAATCGACTGGCCCGATGATGCCAACAGCCCGGTGGGCGAAATAATCGACGTGCTGGGCACAGCTGGCGAGAACAATGCCGAAATCCATGCCATACTGGCCGAGTTCGGCCTGCCATACCGCTACCCCGAGGAGGTGGAAAAGGCTGCCGACGAAATCGATGCTACAATCACACCCGAGATAATAGCCGCACGCAAGGATATGCGCGAGGTGGTGACGTTCACCATCGACCCCAAAGATGCCAAGGACTTCGACGACGCATTGTCGCTGCAAAAATTGCCAAACGGGAACTGGCAGGTGGGCATACACATAGCCGACGTGTCGCACTATGTGACACCCGGCTCGATTATCGACCGCGAGGCATACAACCGCGCAACGTCGGTTTACCTTGTTGACCGCACCGTTCCCATGCTACCCGAAAGGCTCTGCAACGAAATCTGCTCGTTGCGGCCCGACGAAGAGAAACTCACATACTCGTGCATAGTAGAACTCGATGACGATGCCAACGTGCTTGCCACCGAAATTTGCCACACCGTGATACGCAGCAATCGCCGTTTCACATACGAGGAGGCACAAGAGGTGATAGAAACCGGCAAAGGCGACTATGCCGACGAGATACTCACGCTCGACCGCCTCGCAAAGATACTGCGTCGCCGCCGTTACGAAAACGGCGCAGTCAACTTCGACCGTTTCGAGGTGCGTTTCGACATCGACGAGCAAGGAAAGCCCATCGACGTGTATTTCAAGGTGTCGAAGGATGCCAACAAGCTCATCGAGGAATTCATGCTCCTGGCCAACCGAAAAGTGGCCGAGAGCATAGGCAAGGTACCAAGCGGCAGAAAGGCCAAGACATTCGTCTATCGCGTACACGACAAGCCAATGGAGGAAAAGCTTGACAACTTCGCCGAAATCGTGCGCTCATTCGGACGGAAAATCAAAACATCGGGTTCGACATCCGACATAAACAAGTCGCTCAACAAGCTGCTTAACGACATTAAAGGCTCGCCCGAAGAAAATATGCTGTCAACCCTGGCCATACGTTCGATGGCCAAGGCAATATACTCGACCGTCAACATAGGCCACTACGGGCTTGCATTCGACTACTACACCCACTTCACATCGCCCATACGCCGCTACCCAGACGTAATGGTGCACCGCCTGCTAGACCGCTACAAGGCCGGCGGGCGCAGCGCAAACCAAGACAAGGTGGAAGAACAATGCAAGCACTCAAGCGAGATGGAGCAACTGGCGGCTCAGGCCGAACGCGCATCCATCAAGTACAAGCAAGTGGAATTCATGGGCGAACGCCTCGGCAAGGTATATCAGGGTACAATCTCGGGCGTGACCGAGTGGGGCCTTTACGTGGAAATCGACGAGAACAAGTGCGAAGGCTTGGTGCCGATACGCGACCTTGAAGACGACTATTACGAATTCGACGAAAAGAACTACTGCCTGATAGGCCGCCGCCAAAAAAAACGCTATCGGTTGGGCGACCCAGTAACCGTGCAGATAGCTCGCGCCGACTTGGTTAAAAAGCAACTCGACATGGCACTTATCGATGAAAAGCACCCCGTGGGCACGCACCACATCGACTCGGCTCCGATAACCGTCGCCACCCAGTCGCGCCGCAAGGAATCGCGCCGCGAGAAGATGCGCGACAACTTCGAGAACGGCGGGGCCGCGAAACGCACAGCCAAGCGCGGAGGCAAGAAAAAGGAGTCGAAAAAGCGTTCAAAACGCCGCTGATGCCGATTTTTATTTAAAGATTTTTTTCTTTAATCTTGTCAGTGACGGCGAAATGCAATAATTTTGCAACATAATTTCACGCATCTTGTGCGTGTAGGCAGCAGCACTGTAAATCAAACATTACAACAACATAAATCAAATTTATTAACACTTAATTCAGAACTACTATGTGGTTAACAAATTCGTCCGTAGGCCGGAAAATGGTGATGGGTATCACCGGACTTTTCCTCGTCCTATTCGTAACCTTCCATGTGCTGATGAACGCCGTGGCACTGTTCTCGCCCGAAGGGTACAATGCCGTGTGCCGTTTCCTCGGTGCTAACTGGTATGCGATTCTCGGCACTCTCGTGCTTGCTGCCGGTTTCGTAATTCACATCATCTATTCGTTTTGGCTCACGCTGCAAAACCGCCGCGCCCGCGGCAACGATGCCTACCAGGTGAGCAAGCGTCCGGCAACCGTGGAATGGGCCTCGCAAAATATGCTTGTGCTCGGCATCATCGTAGTGTGCTTCCTCGTGCTCCACTTGGTACAATTCTGGGCCAAGATGCAATTGCCCGAGCTTATCAACGGCCACCTCGAAGAAGAAGGCATGTACTTCATCGAGGCCGCGTTCAGCCAGCCTTGGGTGCTGCCTGTTTACATCATCGGTTTCATTGCCCTGTGGTTCCACATGACCCACGGTTTTTGGAGCGCATTCCAGTCGCTCGGTGCCAACAACGACACTTGGCTTAACCGCCTGAAGGCCACTTCTAACGTATGGGCCACCGTCGTTTGCCTGCTTTTTGCCATTGAAGCTATTTGGTTTACATTCATGTTATAAAATCACCACGTGGCAAAGTAATAAACCTCTTTAAAACTTCAATACTGAAATGGAAGATATTAAGAAAGACAAAAATACTGCCGCTCAGCCTGTCCTCGATTCTAAGATTCCCGAAGGACCAATAGCGGAAAAATGGACTAACTACAAGGCCCACCAAAAGCTCGTCAACCCGGCCAACAAACGCCGCCTCGACATCATCGTCGTGGGTACAGGTCTTGCCGGTGCATCGGCTGCCTCCACTCTTGCCGAAATGGGCTTTAATGTTCTAAACTTCTGCATACAGGACTCTCCGCGCCGTGCGCACTCAATTGCGGCACAGGGTGGTATCAACGCAGCAAAGAATTACCAAAACGACGGCGACTCGATTTATCGCCTTTTCTACGACACAGTAAAGGGCGGCGACTACCGTGCTCGCGAAGCCAATGTTTACCGCCTTGCCGAAGTTTCAAATAACATCATCGACCAGTGCGTGGCTCAAGGCGTGCCTTTCGCCCGTGAATACGGCGGCACCCTGGCCAACCGTTCATTCGGTGGCGCACAAGTGTCGCGTACTTTCTACGCAAAAGGCCAGACGGGGCAACAATTGCTGCTGGGCGCATACTCGTCGCTCAACCGCCAGATACAAATGGGCAAGGTGAAGAGCTACAACCGCTACGAAATGCACGACGTGGTAATCATCGATGGCCGCGCTCGCGGTATCATTGCCCGCAACCTCGTTACCGGCAAGCTCGAACGCTTTGCCGCACACGCAGTGGTGATAGCCACCGGCGGATATGGCAACACCTACTTCCTTTCGACCAACGCCATGGCCTGCAACTGCAGCGCGGCAATGGCCTGCTACCGCAAGGGAGCTTTCTTCGCCAACCCGGCTTTCGTGCAAATCCACCCCACTTGTATCCCCGTACACGGCGACAAGCAGTCGAAACTTACCCTTATGTCGGAATCGTTGCGTAACGACGGCCGCATCTGGGTTCCCAAAAAGCTCGAAGATGCCAAGGCACTGCAAGAAGGCCGCAAGAAAGGCAGCGACATTCCCGAAGAAGACCGCGACTACTACTTGGAACGCCGCTACCCGGCATTCGGTAACCTCGTTCCGCGCGACGTTGCCTCTCGTGCAGCCAAGGAACGCTGCGACAAGGGCTACGGCGTGAACAACACCGGCCTTGCCGTGTTCCTCGACTTCTCCGAAAGTATCGAACGCCTGGGCCTCGACGTTGTGCGCCAACGCTACGGCAACCTCTTCGATATGTATGAGGAAATCACCGATGTAAACCCGGGCGAATTGGCTCGCAAGATTGGCGACAAGGAATATTACAACCCCATGATGATATATCCTGCCATCCACTACACAATGGGCGGCATCTGGGTTGACTACGAACTTCAGACTACTGTGAAAGGCTTGTTCGCAATAGGCGAATGCAACTTCTCCGACCACGGTGCTAACCGCCTCGGCGCATCGGCCCTCATGCAAGGTCTCGCCGACGGTTACTTCGTTCTGCCTTACACTATCCAAAACTACCTGTCTGACCAAATCACTGTTCCACACTTCAAAACCGACACTCCCGAATTCGACAAGGCCGAGAAGGAAGTACAAGCTCGCCTCGACCACTTGATGAACATCAAGGGCAAGCGTTCGGTTGACTCAATCCACAAGGAGCTGGGCCACATCATGTGGGAATATGTAGGCATGGGCCGCACCAAGGAAGGCTTGGAAAAGGCTTTGAAACTGCTCAAAGACCTGCGCAAGGAATTCGAGACCAACCTGTTCATTCCCGGCTCGAAAGAGGGCATGAACATAGAACTCGACAAGGCATTCCGCCTCAACGACTTCATCACAATGGGCGAACTCATCGCTTACGACGCGCTTAACCGCAACGAAAGCTGCGGCGGCCACTTCCGCGAAGAATACCAGACGCCCGAAGGCGAAGCCCAGCGCGACGACGAAAACTACTTCTACGTTTCCTGCTGGAAGTACAACGGCAGCGACGAAGTAGCTCCTACGCTCATAAAAGAGCCGTTGCACTACGAAGCCATTAAGGTTCAAACTCGTAACTACAAGTCTTAATCTTTTTAACACAGTATTTTAACAATGGAATCAAATATAAGTTTCACCCTCAAAGTTTGGCGTCAAGCCGGCCCGAAGGAAAAAGGTGGGTTCAAAAGCTATGAAATGAAAGACATCCCTACCGACACTTCGTTCCTTGAAATGCTTGACATCCTTAATGAGCAGCTGATTGAAAAAGGCGAAGAACCCATAGTGTTTGACCATGACTGCCGCGAAGGCATCTGCGGAATGTGCTCGCTCTACATCAACGGACACCCGCACGGTCCCGCCACCGGCGCAACTACTTGCCAGTTGTATATGCGCCGTTTCCACGACGGCGAGACCATCACAGTCGAGCCGTGGCGTTCGGCTGCGTTCCCGGTAATCAAGGACTTGATGGTTGACCGCAACGCCTTTGACAAGATACAGCAAGCTGGCGGATACGTGTCGTTCAACTGCGGCGGCGCACAAGATGCCAATGCAGTGCTCATTCCAAAGACTGCCGCCGACGAGGCTATGGACTCGGCAACCTGCATCGGTTGCGGCGCCTGCGTGGCAGCCTGCAAGAACGGTTCTGCAATGCTCTTCGTTTCGGCCAAGGTTAGCCAGTTTGCACTCCTGCCGCAAGGCCGTGCCGAGGCTGCACGCCGCGTGAAGGCAATGGTAAGCAAGATGGACGAATTGGGATTCGGAAACTGCACCAACACTGGTGCCTGCGCAGCCGAATGCCCGAAGAACATCAAGCTGAGCAACATCGCCCGCATGAACCGCGAGTTCCTGTGCGCCAAAATCAAAGACTGATTTTTAGCACATAATAACCCACAAAATAATAAGGTACGCCGATTGGGGCGTACCTTATTTGTTTTTATCGCAGTTCATAAAAAAGAGACGCGCTGAAACGTGGAGCCGTATGGCTCATGCGCTCGCCAGCGACCAACAGCCATACAGCACCCCTACCCCCCCCCAAAAAAAAAACTCACGACTCGCGCGTTCCTACATTATCACATTTTAGCCGACGGCATTGCAACACAAAGGCAGCCATGATGCCACGGCTGCCTTCGGGTGTCGAGAGAAAGAGTATTACTGGGCTATGATTTGCATGAAATAGCTGCGCACATCGTTCCAACGGTAGAACGGGAACATATCAGTGGCAAGCCGCGGAATGGATATTTCCCGCTCGTTGAGCATGAATTTCACAATAATGTCGTCATGATTTTTCTTGTTGCGGAAAAATATGATTTGCACGTTCCCAGCCATAGGCGAAATCTCGTATGACACGAAATGCTTGTAAAATTCTGCCGGATTTTCAACCGAATTGTAGCAGTTCTCCAATCCAAGCAGCCCTGCAAACGGAATGAGGTTACCATCGTGGCCGAAACGCAACGTCGCACCTGTCTTGCCGCTTGCTATTGCAGCATCGGCCGACTCAACCACGTTCCTCAGCAGTGGCTTGGCATTGTCGAGGAGCATTCCGTGGCTGCCAGGGTAATTGCTATCGCCCACATAGAACCGATAATTGAAACACTGGTACAGGTCGAAAAGTTCCTGTGGTTCAAACAGGTCGAAGAACGACACCTGCGTTTCAATATCCTGCATACCCACGGCAAGCCAGTAAAATCCCCACATCAACTTGTGAGGGTCCACGTTGCGCACCACCCACAGGCTGTCGCTGAAAAGCGTTCCCACAAGGCGGTCGCCGTGTGTGTGTGCCACTTCAAACTTGCGGTATTCTTCCTGCCACGGCCCGTCGGGGGCATTGAACGCATTCGATTCCGGGCTATGGTAATTCATGTAGCGCATATAGCGGTTGCTGGCCTCGCGAGTGATATTAAGTTCGGGATTTAGCTCCTTCAATCGTTCGCAAAAAGCATCCATGCTCATGGCACAGCGCATCACTATGGTTGAACGAGCCGATATATCCACCTGCCCCTCGAATACTTCGGGAAACGTGTTGAACATACGTTCGGCTATGCCACGGTGCTGGCGCACTCCAAGCGGCGACAAGTCGCCGCCGCGCCCTTCGGCCTCAAGCCACACCTTTTCCACACGACCAAGGGCATCAAGCCCCAGCGGAGTCAACGCTCCTGCTTCCTTGGCGCGGCGCATCAGTTGCAGCACCCACAGATAATCGTTGTCGGCTATCAAGTATCGCGAGCCATGCCGCCCATAGTGGCTTATGTAAAACGGCTCATACCCCTTGGGCGTTTCGGTCTGCTCCTCCGTGGTCACAGGGTAGGCATAATACACGCCACCGGCCTTATTTAAATCATTAAATACCTCCTCCTTCGCAGTTTGGCCAAATGCCATCACCGGCAGCAGCAATGCCGCCAGCGCAATTTTTAAAATTCTGTTCATAAATATCGTTATTATTTTATAATTAAATTTCAAGGCAAAAATGTGCCGGAACACGAGAACAACCATCGATTCCATGCCCCGGCACAAAATAAACTAACAAATGTAAAACTGCAAATTAATATCCATCATTTTGTTCCAAGGTCGGGTTGTTGGTCAACTCGCTTTCGGGTATCGGGAACAAATTGTACTTGTCATCGACATCGCCGCCAAGGCGTTCACCATTCTTCCAGTCCCAGTTGTACCCCTTGGTAAACTTGCCGTAGCGAATCAAGTCGGTGCGGCGCACACACTCCGATGCCAATTCGCGCTGACGCTCATCGAGGATGAAATCAAGCGTGAGGTCGCCATCGGCGATTTTGCCCGAAACGGCATTCGACCCGTAGTCGTCCGACATATAGGCACGCATACGCACTTCATTCACGTAACCCAGAGCCTTGTTGCGGTCGCCACCCTCGCGCAAGATGGCCTCGGCAGCCATCAGGTAGGCATCGGCTGTGCGGAACATAGGCCAGTCAATCGAAGTGTATGCCTCATCGGCAGGATCATCGTTCTTGTTCACATTGCGCCACTTTATGTAACCGTATCCGCAAGTGAAGGTGCTTGTCATTGCAAGGTTTGCATCCCATGTCTCCTTGGTTTGCGGAGTTCCGTCCTCGGCGGTGAGCGCGGTCATGAACTGTGCGCGCTTGTCGTTCTTGCCATTGCCCCAAGTATCGTTGGCATCGAATGCCACATCGGCAGGATCAAAGGCATCGACGAGCGTGGTCTTCGACCTCACGTTACCCCATCCGCGCGAACCCACACCAGTTTGGTAAAGCTCGTCCATCGGGCCGTTCACGAAAGCCTTCACATAGAAGTTGGTGCCCGCCGAACTTTGTGCATGGTCGCCATCTTGCACAAGCGGCCATATTATCTCGCTGCAAGTCTCGTTGTCGGCAAGGAAGATGTGACGGTAGTCGCTGGCCAACGGATAGTCGCCACCCTGTATAATCTTGTCGGCGTATGTCAGGCAGTCGGCATAACGAGCCTCGCCGGTATAAACCTCGGCATTAAGGTACAGGCGTGCCAGCAGGAACCATGCTGCAACCTCATCCACACGGCCATACTCGTTCTGACGCGACTTCTTGAGCAATTCGTCGGTCGAGCCATTCTCCCCAAGTATCGACTTCAACTCACGTTCGGCATATTCAAACACATCTTTGCGCGTCCTCTGCACCGGCACATCCTTCACGCCCACACTCTCGTCGATGATAGGCACGTTGCCATACAGGTCGCACAGCATCGAGTAGCAATATGCACGTATAAATCGAGCCTCGGCGCGGTAATTCAGGTAATCGGCACTCATGTCGTTCCACACACCGCGCTCCTGCATCTTTTCGGGAGTACATTCGCGCAAGAATTCGTTGCAGTAAGCAATCGACATATACAGGCGTTGATAAGTCCATGTAACTACCGATGTAGTGGCATTCCAGTTAAGATTGAGGCAGTTGCGCAACCCGTTCGACGACGAAGGCATCAAGAAATTGTCGGTACATTGCTCTTGCAGGTAAAACAGCAGGCGCGTGTATCCCGAATACCCTTCATTGGCACCCTCAAGGTCACCGTCGCCACCATCGCCGCCCTGCTGGCCAGTCAATATCAGCGAGGCGTAGCACTTGGCAAGAACGCCCATGTAACCCTCCTTGGAACTATATACTTTCTCCGAGACAAGATTATTGTCGTCGAGCGGCATCGTGTCGAGGTCGCCTATACAGGAAGTCATCAGCCCCAAGCAACCCACCATAAACATCAATATATATTTTTTCATTGTTTTCATTTATGCTTACAAGTTTTGTTGTTAGAATGTGAGATTTACACCAAGCGTATAGGCGCGAGGACGTGGATATACTTCACGGTCGATGCCGTCGGTCAATTCAGGGTCGAGACCAGAATAGCCAGTGATGGTAGCTATGTTCGACACCGAGAAAGTCAGGCGCAAGCGGCTTGAGTCGTTCCACAGGCGGTCGAATGTGTAGCCAAGCGTGACGTTGTCGAAACGGAAGAACGAGCCGTTTTCAAGCCATATATCCGAATAAAGCTGCTGTTGCTGGAAACCCTTGTCGCGAGTAGAGCGCAATATGTTGGAGAAGCTGCCTTGGTCGCTGTAAACCGATTGCACATACTGGTCGGCTGCCACATAATTGTAAACATAGTTCCCAAACGAGCCGTGGCCACTGAGCGACAAGTCCCAATTCTTCCACGAGAACCGCGTGTTGAAACCAAGGTAAGAAGAAGGCAATGCACTCTTGTCGGTGGCATAGCGAGTCTCGGTACTCGACACCGAGCCATCGGGCTGCACATACTGCCCTTCGAGCGGATTACCCTGCTCGTCGTATGCCTGCTTGCACAGGTAGAAGGTGTAAGGCCGCTCGCCCACCATGAACACTTGCACATACTTGCCCGTACCTGAAATGGCACCCGTCTGCACGAAGTTCGCCCCCGTGTCAATCATGTTCAACTTGGTTATTTTCGAGTCGTTCCAAGTATAGTTGAACCCTACGGTCCATTCAAAATCCTTGGTGCGCACCGGCACTGCATTGATGGCAAATTCCACGCCCTCGTTCTCCATCTTGCCGATGTTAGTAGTCAACACCGACGAATAGTTGGTACCCGAGCTAACATTGATGGTATTCAGCAAGTCCTTAGTAAATCGCTTGTAGTAATCGATAGAACCATAAATGCGATTGTCGAGGAAACCATAATCGATACCCACGTTCCATGTAGTGGTAGTTTCCCACTTTATGTCGCGGTCATATCCGTTGGGGCGGTAAGTGTTATACCACGTGTTTCCAAACTGGTAAGCAGCCTCGGGATACGACACCGTGAAGGTTGTCATATAGGGGTAGTCATTCAATATATCCTGCTGGCCGGTAACACCATAGCCCAAGCGAAGTTTCAAGTCGGAAAGCACGTCTTGCTCCTTCATGAAATCCTCTTGTATAATGCGCCATGCCAATGCCACCGACGGGAATATACCCCAACGGTTGTCCTTGGCGAAACGCGACGAGGCATCACCGCGCAACGTGGCCGTAATAAGATAGCGGTCATCGTAGCTATAATTTACACGCCCGTAGAACGAGAGCAGGTAATATTCGGTTTCATAGTGGGTATCGCTTTGCAGCTCGTTGCCCTCGGGGTCGTCATACGAAAGGTTATATTTCTTGTAGAAATTCTGCCAGCCGTAACCTACCATTGCGCCAAACGAGTGCTTGTCGCCGAAAGTCTTGTCGTAGTTGGCAAATGCATCGAGCAGCAAGTTGCGCTTGTTTTGCACACCGCGCTGCATCAAGCCAGTACCGTCCTTTTGGTTTTCGGTGTACATGGTGCCGGCCAGGTCGGGAACATCCTTGTTATACTTGCTTTCAAGCACGTCGTAGCCCAGGTTCACATTCAATTTCAAGTCTTCAAGGCCATGCACCTTGTATTGCAATGCTGCGCTGCCTATCGAGCGAACCACTTTGTTGCTTTGGTCGGTAAGTTCAAGCTGCGCCACAGGGTTATTGGTCTGGATAGCCATCGGCGAACCTCCGTTGGTCCAAATGAAATAGCCAAGGCCAGGGTCGGTGGCTGCCGTCGGGCTGCCGGTCATCACCGGGCGCGTGGGGTCGTAACGCAAGGCTGCTCCCACCACCGAATTGTCAACCATTTTGTTGTTTTCGTATGAAACCTTCAAGTTAAGGTTGGCAGTGAGGTGGTCGTCGAAGAACGACGGCGAAATGTTTCCGCCAAACGAAAGGCGCTGGTAGTTATTCGTCTCGATGATACCATTTTGGTTGGTATAACCAAGCGAAACACGGAACGGTGCTTTTATGGGTTTTACCTTGCCCGACACCGATATATTCTGCTCGGTGCCGAATGCCGTGCGATATATCTCGTCTTGCCAGTCGGTATTAGCCGTGCCAAATGTGGGATTTGCGGGAACACCCGTCACCGTGGGCACGAAAGCCTTGAACTCATCGGCAGTAAGCACGTCGAGGCGGTCGGCTGTGGTGCTAACCGAATAGCTGCTCGAATAGTTTACAGCCAGGCGGTCGCTACCCTTCTTTGTGGTAATGACAATAACGCCATTCGATGCGCGGCTACCATAAATGGCCGTTGCCGAGGCATCTTTCAGCACTGTGAACGTCTCAATGTCATCGGGGTTAAGCGAACCGATGATGTTCGACGAACCTTCGATAGTAGAGTTATCTACCGGCACGCCGTCGATAACAATAAGTGGGTCGTTGCTTGCCGAGAGCGAAGCACCGCTGCGCACACGTATCGTGGCTCCCGAACCCGGCGCACCCGAACCGGTTACCACATTCACACCAGCCACCTTTCCCACAAGTGCATCTTGCGCCGTCACACGGTTGCCCTTGTTAAGCTCGTCGGGCTTTATGGCAATCACCGAACCGGTTGCGTCAGATTTCTTTACGCTGCCATAACCTATCACCACCAGTTCGTCTAAGTTCTGAACATTTTCCCTCATTACTATTCCACTTTGCAACTCGGGAGAATTTGCGGCAATTTCGCGAGTTTCACAACCGACGTATGAAATTACAAGAATGGAATTACCCTCGGGTACTTTCAATGTAAACCGCCCGTCGAAGTCGGTGGCCGTGCCGGTCGTCGTACCTTTCACCAATACCGATGCGCCTATCACAGGCTCACGGTTATTGTCGATGACAAGACCGTTGACCGTAGTCTGCGCAAAAGCGTCAATGCTCAAAATAAGTGCCATTGCAAGCATCAGCACCTTGAACAAGTTAGATTTTATACATCTCATGAATCAAACAGGTTTATTAATTTGTGTTAATGAAATTAGATTCGAATCTCGATGACGCAAAATTATTAACACGATGTTACATTAGTATGACGCTTTACAAGCACAAGTAAACATACATACAAGCTATATGACTATATTTCAAGCAACTAAGCACTATCACAAACCTTAATTTAGTAAACTTTTTCACCGATTATAGGAAACTCCAAACTCAGTTTTTAAGTCAAAAAATAAGGCAAAATATTACATCTATATTACAAGCTGGCACTGGTAATTTTTTCACAAAAATTTTTATATGCCAGCAAACTATGTTATACAACATTAAATATGCTGTACAGTCAAAAAACGGCTGCTTTGACTTTTGGGCTATTCCCCGCTCATTGCCACGGTGTCGCAGGCATACTACAGATTTTGCACCGCATCCACAAACTTTTCTTTAGGCACAGCGGCACGATTGCGCACCTTTTGCCGGTAATTATATACCGTTTGCGGCGAGTAATGCAGGAAACTTGCAATCTTTGTGCTGTCGTTTATGCCAAGCCTCACGAGTGCATATATCCTCAACTCGGTATTCAGGCTGTCTTTCTCCTTTGGCACTATTTCTTGCCCGGGCAGCAATAATTTATTGAAATCTTCGATAAATGTAGGGAACAGTTCCAAGAATATAGTATCAAATTTCTTGAAAAAGTCTTTAAGGGCATCGTTTGCCACAGGGTGCAAAATCATGGCTTTAATCTCGGCAAGCTGTCCACCTTTCAACTTTCGGGAAAGTTGCATTCGGAATTTTTCCATGTCGTCGATATACTCGGTGCACACCTTGAACAGGTGTGCAATGTATGCCTCCTTGATTTTGTTTGACTCGCCAAGGCGCGTGTTGGCCATCTTCAAGTCATCGTTAAGCTCAGTTAGTTCCTTGTTTTTGGCATCGAGCTTGCTTTGCATCTCGGTGAGCCTGCGGTTACGGTGGCGCAATTTCACCATTATCACCACAAGGGTGACGACCAGCACACTCACAACCAAGTCGAAAGTAATCCGCGTCATGCGCTTTTGGCGTTGCACCTGCGCATACGCATCGGCTATGATGGGTATGCATTGCGACACCTGCAACAGGCGGCTACGGGCATTCCCTTCGGTAATATCCTCCATTGCGCAAGTGATGTAATTAAATGCTCGTTCCGTGTCGCCACTTACATTTAGCAATAGGGCCAGACTCTGCAACGAAGTATATGTCTTCACACTATTACGCTTGTCAATTATCGCGGCCATAGCAAAGCAATACTTCTCGGCCTCGACGTTGCCGCCAAGCTGCTTGTAGGTCTCGGCAAGCGTACACCAATACATTGCGTCGCCCGAAACGGCATCGGGGTTCTCCTGTCCAAAGTCGGTCAAAATTTTCAACGCCTCACCACACTTACCCTCGCTCCTGAATATCTCGGCTACGTTTATCACATAGCCCGACGCATCGGCTTCGTTCAAGCTCAAAATCGTATCCCGGTAGCTGCGCAGCAATTTTCTGTAATATTCATCTTGCTCCGCATCGCTATACTCATTATACAACGACAGCGTGATAGAATGTAGCAGGTAATAGTAATAATTGCTGGCTTTAACATATTCATCATTCGGCAGGCCGCGCAACACTGCAAGCCCGTCTTGGAACCGCCCTACTCCTTTCAATGCATCGGCTACATTCATCAACGCCTCCGAAATGGAGTCGCGCTTGCCCATCTGCCTTGCAACATCGGCGCGCAACCGTGCATAATACAGTGCCGAGTCAAGGCGGTACTTCCTGTATAAGTGGAACATGCAGCCAAGTACGCCGAAGCGCACCGAGTCATTTTCGGCCAGCCTTAATTCCGACCGGCAAGTTGCAATGGAGTGTTGCAAATTTTCCTCGATATGCCTGTCATTCTCCACTATGTCATCGAGCACCCGCAGCAGCGAGTCGGTATTGAATCTCTGCACCGATGATGCCATTGCCACGCTTGCAATTCCAAGCAGGGCAATTATTACCACACTTATAACCCTGCGAGCCATCATTTGTCTATATTTATGGTACCTACACGAATTACATTGTTACCCTCGACGTGCAATTTCGGTATGGTTATGTGGAAAACGGAATACGCCCCCTTTTCCTCAAATTCATATTCTAATCTTGCCGCATTCTCCTTGCCTATGCCACCCTGCAATTTCCAGCTGAAATAATTCTTGAAATTGTCCTTAGCTTTCTCCTCATTGCAATTATTGTAGCGGCGCGAAAAATACACCAAGTCATCGTAAAGCCCCACCACATTGCCGTTGTCGTTCACTCCTATATAAAGTTCGCCGCCGTCGGCATTCATCATGCCCATGATTGCGTGCAGTATGTTCTCGGTTTGTTCTTCCAAGCCCTCGTTGCCGTGGTTGCCTGGCGGATACACAAGCGAAGTCTTGAATTCGAGCTTCTTGCCCTCCTCGCCTATATGTATGTTCTGCGGCTTGATTATGCACACACGCAGCGCATTGCCTATTTCGTCGAGTACCTTGTTGCGCAAGGCATCATTCCTGAACCCCGACAGCAGGTTACCCGACAGCACCAGTGTGGCAAGCTCCTTTTCAAGCGGTGTGGCAGCCTCCTGTATATGCTCCAACAACTTGTCGTCAACCCTATTCCCAATAGCCAACACACCATAGCGGCAAAGCACTTTCAGCACACTGAGCCGTTCGGCCACTTCGGGCAACTGCAACATCCCCGCCACTGCCGCCGACAAGCGGAATGCCTCAGTATCCGTTTCTTGCAACTTATTGTTCAGCGAAAAGCTATACAATTGCTCGGTATATTTCATCCGCAGCTCTATCAGCCGTTTATACCACTCATCGCCCACTATGGCAGCCACAATCTTGCTGATGGCAAGGCAGCAATATCTGCGCCGGGCATCTTCAAGCTCCGAAAGTTTATTAAGCACGTCCATCAGCAACAACATCTGCCCCCTCGACGCTTTCGACAATGTTTCGTCCTGCGGCGACGATTCCCCTTCGGCCTCAAGGGCATCAAGTGTCATTTCTCCATCGTAACACCACTTGTTGAACGCCTTCAGGTACTCGGCATACACATTGCGCCCGGCAAACGACTGCTCGGTAAACATGACAAAATCGGCGTATGCATACCCCGTATCGCGGTTTTTGCCGGTAACTTCGGCCATGATATAACAATTCGTCGCCACATCGTTGCCAAGAGCATTCACCGACATAAACAGTCCATCGGCAGTAACGCACACGCACGTTCCATTATCCTTCACCGTTATCACCTTGCACAGCACTTCGTCACCGTCATTGAAAACGTCGATGGCAAAGTCCACCTTGTATTCTTTGGCATAAAATACCGGCCTGCCATCTTCCACGCTGTAAATGGCCGGGAAAACCAAGCCCGAGCCATCAGTACCCACAAAATCATCGATACTCAAATTTGGCCGACGATAGAACAGCAAGTCGTTAAACTCCATTTCACCCACGCCTTCGTCGCCATACCCCACGGCACGGCACAGCATGGTTTCGTCATCCTTGATACCTGTCACATACACGTCAACTACCTCGCCATCTTGCAGCACCTTGCACTCCTCGATTTTGCGCACCGGCGTAGCCACAGTGTCGCCCACTTCGCGCCAAGCGTTCCTTATGTCGAGGAAATCATCTTCATCTTCAATACGAGAAAGACTCTTGGAATAACTAATCGAAGCCGTAAGCTCCACACCTGTAATCTTGAAATCGGCAAACTCGCCCCTGTAATTGCGCGGAGCCAATTTTATACCTTTTGGCGACAGCTTGCAATACGATACATCATTTGCATACACAAGACTTTTCCTTTCGCCGGGTGGAATGGCACTGCACATACGGTAAAGTTCTGTTTTTACCATGCCATCCAATTGTTCCCACTTGAACTGCGACATTGCCGAGCAACCAACAAACAAGCACAAGTAGGCATTGCCGAGCAATTGCGACTTCTCTTTGCTCCCGAGCATATATGCCGATGCCAATAAGTATGCCCTACCGGCCACTATACCGGCATCGGCATCACCACGGCGACTCATAACCTTGGCCAAATAGCACAGCGACAATATCCCACGCTTTATTTTACACTTGCCCTCGCTCGAAACCGACAAGCACCCCTCCAATCTGCCGGTCGATGCCGCAGCACACATCTTCAGGATTGCCATTACCCACTTATAATTGCGGTCGCTGCTGCATTCCTCCATCCCGAGGCGGCCTATTCTGTCGAGCATATCATCGATATTGCCGTCAAGCACACCCTTGTCGAGCGAAAATATGCACGCAAGTGTCCTGAAACGCTTTTCGATGCGATAGCGGTAATACTGCGGGTCGAGCGACTTAATTATTTCCTTAGCTTTCTCGTCTTTACCAGGCAATAGCAACGCATCCATGAAATCTTCGCACACCTCTATTGAATGTGTAAGCAAGTAGTTGTAATCCTGCTTTTCTTGCACCGACAGCCCACCCATGAATGTGGAATATTCTATGGCATCGGTCCAGTCGCGGCACAAAGCCTCCAATATTTCGGCCTTGTCGCCATTGTCCGACACAATCAGGGAATATATAACCGTCTCAATCTCTTTCGAGAACAGACACACCCACTTACCGTCGCCCTCGCCATGCAGCCGTGCCGCTTCACCAAGAAACGGAGCCTTGAAAATCTCATCTATCCAAGCCGTAAATGCCGTTCCGCCCGATTTGAAAATCTCTTCCTTGCTTTTAAATTCCATGCAGCTGGGATTGGCATCGGTCAGCGTGAGGAAAGGCTTGCCGTCGCGTATCTCATTAACTATGCACTCCACCTGCTGCCCCTCGCGCAAATCGTCGCGAGAATCAGAGAACCTTAAATAAATCTTGAACCCTTTCTCGTTAACATTCCTGTCTTGCAATTCATAATACTTATATAACGGCCATTTTTTCTTTATTGTAAACAGATAAGTGCTGCCCACCCTGTAATATTTCTCGGCTACCACCTGCGTGTCTTGCACCATTTCATTATTCTTGAAAACGCATTTCACCTTTGCCGGGCACTCGCCGCCTATCTGGAAACTGAACATGGGTACACGCCACTCCTTGCCGTCATACATCACAACATAGGAATAACCTCTGCGCCCCAAGTCTCTCTCTTCTCTTAAGATGTCTAATTCCAAATAATTCTTCTTTTCCATGTTTCTTTTCGTTATGTTTTTAGGTGATGGCAGCCATTTGCCGCATCATATTTTACGTCCGCCGATAAATGCACGGCTTATAATGGGAGTTGTGTAGGCGTATGGTATGAAATCGACCGATGGCAGCGGCTCAGTGATATAGAAGTTGGCGCACTTGCCAGGCGCAATCGAGCCATAGTCGGCCGACAGCCCCATGGCACAAGCGGCATTGATTGTGGCGGCATTAATGGCCTCGGCAGGCAACAGGCGCATCTTGATGCAGGCAAGCGAAACGGCAAATTTCATGTCGCCCGACGGTGTTGACCCGGGATTGTAGTCGCTAGCAATGGCCACGGCGCACCCGGCATCTATCATCTTGCGCAACGGGGCGTATGGCATATTCAAGAAAAACGACGTTCCCGGCAAGCCAGTGGGCATAGTGGCAGGCGACCGAGCCAACAACTCTACTTCGGCATCGGTGATGCGCTCCAAGTGGTCAACCGATAGTGCACCGTTGCGCACCGCCACCTCCACGCCGCCCGATGCGGCAAGCTCGTCGGCATGAATCTTGGGTTTCATTCCCCACTTCGCCCCGGCCTCCAGTATGCGCACCGTGTCATCGGGAGTGAAGAAACCTTCGTCGCAAAACACGTCGATAAATTCGGCAAGCCGCTCGCGGCCAACCTCGGGAATCATCTCGTCGATGAGCAAATCCATGTACCGTTCCTTATCATAACCTCTCCCCACGGCATGGGCTCCGAGGAATGTCGCCGACACGTGCATCGGCACACTATCCTTTATGCGCCTTATCACGCGCAGCATCTTCAGCTCGTCGGCAGTGTTAAGGCCATACCCACTTTTAATCTCCACACAACCTGTACCCTTGGCCATTATCTCGCGTACACGCCGCATCGACTGCCTGTAAAGCTCATCCTCGGTGAGCGTGTGCAGCAAGTCGGCCGAATTGAGTATGCCGCCGCCACGTCGGGCAATTTCGGCATAACTCAATCCACGTATCTTATCTACAAACTCCCCCTCGCGGCTGCCAGCATACACTATGTGGGTGTGCGCGTCGCACCACGACGGCAGCACCATGCCGCCACGGGCATCTACAGTCTCGTCGGCACCCACGCCGTCGGCAGGCAATTCATTCATTTTGCCAAACACCGACACCACGCCATCTTCAACCAACAAATAGGCATCGCAGATGGTGTCGATATGCGACATCTCCTTGCCGCCGAGCCGTGTGCGACCTCGACGGTCGCACACCAGCGTGCCAATATTTGTTACAATTAGTCGCATACCGGGCTATCGTTTTGTTCAAGGAATTCAATCGAATGGCTTATGTGGGGGTACATCACCTCATCGTTGACGATAAACGGCACCACCTCACGGTATTTCTCATGCAACGCCTCGATAGTAGGCGACGACTTCAGCGGACGGCGGAAATCAAGGGCTTGCGCAGCATTGAACAGCTCAATGGCAAGCACCCGGCGAGTGTTCAGCACCACTTTGTAGAGCTTGATGGCGGCATTCGCCCCCATGCTCACGTGGTCTTCCTGCCCCTGGCTCGACGGAATACTGTCAACCGATGCCGGGGTGCAAAGGCTCTTGTTAAGGCTTACTATCGAAGCCGCCGTGTATTGCGTAATCATAAAGCCACTGTTCACGCCCGGATTTGCCACAAGGAAACTTGGCAATCCACGAGTACCCGAAACGAGCTTGTAGATGCGCCGCTCCGAGATGTTGGCAAGTTCGCTCATGGCTATTGCGAGGAAATCGAGTGGCAAGGCTATTGGCTCGCCATGGAAATTGCCTGCCGAGATTATCAGGTCTTCATCGGGGCACACAGTGGGATTGTCGGTGGCCGAATTTATCTCGGTGTCAATCACCGATTCCACGTAGGCAAGCGTATCCTTGGCCGCGCCATGCACCTGCGGTATGCAGCGGAACGAATACGGGTCTTGCACATACGACTTTGTGGTCTCAACTATCGCACTGCCTTCAAGCAGCCTGCGCATGGCGGCGGCAGTTGCTATCTGCCCACGGTGCGGGCGCACTTGGTGCACGGCATCGGTAAACGGTTCAACAAGGCCGCAATATGCGTCGAGCGACATTGCCGAAATGGCATCGGCCCAACGGCACAACCTGCGTCCCTGAAGCAACGCCCACACGGCAAAAGCTCCCATGTTCTGGGTCCCGTTGAGCAGGGCAAGCCCCTCCTTCGATGCCAGCTGTATGGGTTTCCACCCCTTGCGCCTCAGCACATCGGCTCCCGACATGATTTTCCCTTTATATTCCACCTCGCCAAGCCCCACAAGCGGCAGCGAGAGGTGTGCAAGCGGCACCAAGTCGCCCGAGGCACCGAGAGAGCCTTGCATATACACCACCGGGTAAATATCATTGTTGAAGAAATCAATGAGCCGCTCCACGGTATCGAGCTTGCAACCCGAGTAACCGTAACTGAGCGACTGCACCTTCAGCAGCAGCATTATCTTCACTATCTCGTTGGGCACACGCTCGCCAGTGCCGCAAGCGTGCGACATCATCAAGTTGATTTGCAACTGTGCCAAGTGGTCGCCGCCTATCGACACATTGCACAACGAGCCGAATCCCGTGGTCACACCGTAAATAGGCGCACGGTTCTCGGCTATTTTCTTATCGAGGTATTCGCGGCAACGTATTATGCGGTTGCGCGCATCGTCGCTAAGCTCTATTTTGTATCCGTTCCTTACAATCTCACCCACACGCTCTATGGTGAGATGCTCTGCCGATATTTTATGTACCATAAATATATAAATAAGAAGTAGAACCAAAAGTTACAACAAACTCTCGTCAACAAGATTGGGCATCGTCACCTTAAGCCCGGGACAAAGCTGCATGGCACGCTCGATGGTGCGCATCGAACCGCCGTTGCGCGCCCAGCTGCGCCGTGCTATACCGTTGTTCACATCCCAAAACAGCATTTCGCGTATGTGCCGCTCGCTGTCGGCCGAGCCATCGACTACCATTCCGAAACCGCCGTTGATTACCTCGCCCCAGCCAACGCCGCCGCCGTTGTGCAGCGAAACCCACGTGGCACCGCGAAAAGCATCGCCTATCACATTCTGCACGGCCATGTCGGCGCAGAATTGCGACCCATCATATATGTTGCTCGTCTCGCGGAAGGGCGAGTCGGTACCCGACACGTCGTGGTGGTCGCGCCCAAGCACCACCGGGGCTTTAAGCTCGCCTGCGGCAACTGCGCGATTGAAAGCCAGCGCAATCTTGGTACGCCCCTCGGCATCGGCATATAAGATACGGGCTTGCGAACCCACAACAAGGTGGTTGCGCCCGGCCTCGCGAATCCAGTGTATGTTATCATCAAGCTGCCCATGGATTTCTTCGGGAGCCGTCTTGCGTATATCTTCAAGAACTTCGGTGGCAAGGCGGTCGGTAAGCGCAAGGTCGTCGGGATTGCCCGAGGTGCACACCCAGCGGAACGGGCCGAAACCGTAATCGAAGAACATCGGGCCCATAATATCTTGCACGTATGACGGGTAACGGAACCTTCCCGAGCCGTCGGCAGCCATTATGTCGGCTCCTGCACGTTGCGACTGTAGCAGGAAGGCATTGCCATAATCGAAGAAATACATTCCGCGAGCTGAGAGCTTGTTGATTGCAGCCACCTGCCTGCGCAACGATGCCTCAACAGCCTGCTTGAACTGCGCCGGATCCTCGGCCATCATGCGTTTCGACTCCTCAAGCGTAAGCCCCACGGGATAGTAACCGCCTGCCCACGGATTGTGCAGCGACGTTTGGTCGCTGCCAAGGTCAACACGTATCTCCTCGTCGGCAAGGCGTTCCCATAGGTCAACCACATTGCCCACGTAGGCCAGCGACACAGTGCGACGTTCGGCCACGGCCTGCCTTATCACAGGCACAAGTTCGTCGAGGTCGTAGTGCAATTCGTCCACCCAGCCCTGATCGTAACGCTTTTGCGCAGCCTGCGGGTTGATTTCGGCCACCACGCTCACCACTCCGGCTATGTTGCCTGCTTTGGGCTGAGCACCCGACATACCGCCAAGCCCCGACGACACGAAAAGCATACCGTGAATGTCGGTGCGTCCGGGATAATCGGCAAGCTTCTTACGCGCTGCATTCAGCACGGTAATTGTAGTCCCATGCACTATGCCTTGCGGGCCTATATACATATACGACCCCGCAGTCATCTGCCCATATTGGCTCACGCCGAGGGCATTCAACCGCTCCCAATCATCGGGTTTTGAATAATTGGGGATAACCATGCCGTTGGTGACAACCACGCGCGGCGCATCACGGTGCGACGGAAACAACCCCAGCGGATGCCCCGAATACATCACCAGCGTCTGCTCGTCGGTCATCTCGCTAAGGTATTTCATCGTGAGCAAGTATTGCGCCCAGTTCTGGAACGCGGCACCATTGCCGCCATACACGATAAGTTCATGTGGATGCTGTGCCACGGCCGGATCAAGGTTGTTTTGTATCATCAGCATTATAGCGGCGGCTTGCTTGCTGCGGTGCGGATATTCGTCAATGGGGCGAGCATGCATCTCATAGCGTGGACGGAAACGGTACATATAAATCCGCCCGTATTTCTTCAACTCCTCGGCAAATTCCGGCGCAAGCGTTGCGTGGAACTTGGGTGGAAAATAGCGCAGGGCGTTGCGCAAGGCAAGGCGTTTTTCGTCATCAGTTAGTATGTCCTTGCGGCGAGGCGCATGATTCACACTCTCGTCGTAGGGTTGCGGTTGCGGCAATTCGTCGGGAATACCAGCACATATCTGTCGTGAAAATTCTTCTTGTGTCATATATAGTCTTATTTTATTTTTTCGTTTACTATTTTCAATATCTCGGCCTCGGCCTCCACTGCCTGTGCGGCAAGGCGGTCGGCCTCGGCGCACAATTCTGCCGCACGAGCCTTGTCGGCAAGCCCGGCAGCATTGATTTTCACATTCAGCCCGGCTCCGAACACTGCACTGCGGGCAGCAAGCGCCCCCACCCCGGCATCGCTCACGCTGGCCGGGTTGCCATCGGCGGCCATTGCACGGCACACTTCAAAAACACCGCAAGCCTGCCGCATGGTTTCGAGCGGCACCATGGCCGCAGCAAGCGTAGCTTGCTCCAATGCCTCGGCACGCAGTTTCTTTTCTTCATCGCTCCCCTTGGGCATCGACAAGGCATTCATTATGCCGTTGAATGCCTCGGTGTCTTCGTCAACAAGGTGCAACAGTGCAGCCTGCAACTTTATTCCTCGGTCGGCCACATTGCTGAACTCCTCCCAACGGTCATCCCAACCAGCCTTGTGAGCCGACAAGTTGGCGACCATCGTGCCAAGAGCCGCGCCAAGCGCACCCATATAGGCTGAAACCGAGCCTCCGCCTGGAGCGGGAGACTCACGGGCCGTCTCGTCGGCAAATCCTTTCACAGTCATTGCCGTGAGCTGCTTGCCGACTGCTGCATTGTCGGCATCAAGCATATATTCTATCACCTTCTCCTGTGGGTTGAACGGACGCAAATCATCAAGCCCGAGCGACTTGATGGCAATTTTCATAATATCTTCCTTTGGTATGCCGGTAGAGCGGTTCTGCAACCGCAAATAATGCCGCCCGGCATCAAGCAGAGTGCGTTCGGGCACAAGTCCCACAATCTCGGTGCCTGTGACACGCAATCCACGCAAAGCGGCGCAACGGCACACCTCGTCGAAAGCCTTGTGCAACGGCGTTATGCCTATATTGGTTATATTCATCGACACCTGCGCGATGCCATATTCCTCGATATACCACCCTATGGCTTTCGTCGCCTTCAACGTGCCTGGGCGCATAATCTTCCGCCCTTCGGCATCGAGTTTTATTTTGCCAGTTATGGGGTTGCCCTCGCGTTCGGGCCGGCCTTTCTCACGCACGTCGAATGCCACGGCATTGGCCCGCCGAGTGGAAGTGGTATTAAGGTTGAAATTCACGGCAATAAGGAAATCCCTTGCACCCACCACCGTGCAGCCAGTACGGGCAATGCGCTCATCCATCGGCCTTGCCCCGAAGTCGGGAGCCTCGGCAGGGTCTGTTATACGTTCGGCTATCGCCTCGTATTCCCCTTTGCGGCACACGGCCAGGTTCTGCCTGCCAGGCCGCATGGCGGCAGCCTCGTAGCAATAACACGGTATGGCCAACTCGTCGGCGATGCGCCGTGCCAGCTTGCGGGCAATCTCGGCACATTCTTCAAGCGTTATTCCGCTCACCGGCACAATCGGCAGCACATCGGTGGCCCCGATGCGCGGGTGCGCTCCATGGTGCTGGCGCATATCTATCACCTCCCCGGCCTTCTTCACAGCCCTGAAGGCCGCCTCGGCCACCGCCTCGGGACTGCCAACGAAAGTCACCACCGTGCGGTTGGTGGCCTCGCCCGGGTCAACGTCGAGCAGTCGCACACCCCCCACCGCTTCTATCTCATCGGTTATTTGCTTTATCACCTTCTTGTCGCGCCCTTCGCTGAAGTTGGGCACACACTCCACAATCTGCCTTTCCATAATTAGCTATTATCCAGTTTTTATTCAAAGTTACTACAATTCCCCCACCGCACAAAATAACCCACTCAATTTTTTGCAACAGGCATCCAACTACCCTCAAAATCAGCAAAAAAACATCTATAAAAAATCAATTGTTTTTAATTTTTTCTTTATCTTTGCACTCAAAGCATTCACACGGAATGCAAAAAATAACGGAAAGCGTTTACAATACGTTTTGTTCTTGGCACTTTGAAACTTCGCAACTTTCTTATTCCTGCCAATAGACTAAGCAGAAACGTAAATGCTTAGAGGAGATGCCATATACCCACGCAGCACAATATTGCGAGGAAGTATGGACTTTTCCTGTAGGTTTATGTGCTACTTTTTCTATAAAAAATGGTATGATAAAAAAGTGTGCTGCGTGAGAAGGCGGCGAGGCAAGCATTTGTACAACCTCTCACGCATTTCTTTTTTCAACTTATAGAGCCAATGAGAAGAGGTCAGAGGCACACAGAAAAAATCATGAAAAAAATCCTTTTCGCACTCATGTTTGCAACGAGCTTGTGCTGTTCAACCGCCGCCGCTATTGGCCAAACGTCAAGCAGCACCAAACATTACATTGCCCAAGGCAACTACTGCCCACCCGACGAGACATGCCTTGCCACAAACATAACCGCCACAAGCACAACAAGCTCTAACGACACAATAACTGGAGTCTCGATTTTACAGGAAGGCAGCAGATACGTGGCAATAGTTCCTGGACACGGACGGCTGACCCTATACTTCAATTCCGAAGCAAATGGCTGGTGCTTTAATGCCAACGACAAGGAATACAAAGTAAATTGGCAACCGCGGTAAACGCACACTATGGCGATTAAGGTATCATGCTCCGCCAGCGTTTGCTCAAAATGGCTTGCTCGCTGCTGCTATTGCTCGCCGGGTCGGCTATATACGTGCTGTTCAGACACGATATAATTTTCGTGGAAATGCTCCCATTCTCGGTTCCGCGCATCGAAACCGACAGTTCCTGCCGCCTTACGCAATTCGCCATATATAGCCTGCCAGATGCTTTATGGTATGCAGCACTGCTAATGTTCATGTCGGCATTTGCCGACGGCCGATGCCTTAACCGCCACATTTTGCGCTTTGCCATAGTGCTACCGTTCGGCTTGGAGGCAGGGCAATACCTCCACATCATCGGCGGCACTTTCGACATCATCGACATTCTCTCATATTTAATCACCTTAACAATATGCAAATGGAAACTAAACTTAAACGCTTGATTGCTACAAGCCTGCAAGTATTGGGCATAAGCATCTTCATCCTTATGGCTGCCGCCTCGGCATCCAACAAATCATCATCGTCATCTGACAACATATACCGCAAGGCAGCACGGAGTGCCGCCGTAGGCGCAGCTGCGGGATACGACGGCTACTTGTGGATAGGCTATGCTACATCGGAAAGCGATGCCAAGAAAATGGCAAGAGACAAAGGCTACAAATATTACCTTTGGCATCCCGAAAGTAGTTCTGTATATGCCAAGTAGCACACCGCTCCATATAAGCAACCACAGCGCAAAGTAGCCGAACACCACACGCATGGCATCATTCGGCTACTTTGTTTGCACTGTGCAAAGGCATGAATTGATTTCGATGAAATTCATGTGATTGCAACTTTTCGCCGCCAATATGCGTGATACGCCGCCGACAGGTGTGGCATAGCAGGCTATTCTTTCTTGCGGGTGTGGCGGCGGGCAAGTTTCCGATGTTCCTCGGCCTTATCGTCAAGACCTATCTTTTCATAGATGTCGGCAAGGCGGTTATGTATGCGCGGCGAGACAGGCGACAACTTCAATGCGGCACGCATATACTTCAGGGCATTTGCCATCTTGTTCCGCCTTATGTTTATCAATCCAAGGCCGTAATTTGCCGACGTCTCGTTTTTATCTATCTTCAACACATTCTTAAACAACTTTTCGGCCTCATCTATCCGTTCTTGCCCCATCAGCAACATGGCCTTTTCTACCATGGCATCAATACAACCGGGGTATATCCTTATGGCCTTGTCGAAATTGGCAATTGCCGAATTCACGGCCATATCCTTGTCGCCCCCTTCTTCGGACATCGACAGCGACTCTTTGCCCAGGAATACATATTCCATGGCGAGGCTGCGCAGCACCTCGTTTTGCTTGTCGATTACAGCCTGTTTTTCATCGATTTGCCTCTTTAGTCTGGAAAAAGCCCTCAGCTTGTAACGTACAAAACGCCTCACGGTGGCATCACCGAAACTCCCCTGCAAATCCACGGCATCGGCGAAATTCTCCACACTCGCCTTGAAGTCGAGGGCATCAAAAGCCCTGTTAGCCGCTCCAAGCAGACTGCGCACCATGTAATCGCGCTTTGCCTCGCTTATGAGCATGGCATCGTTGAAATGCTTGCTGAACTCTATCACCGCAGGGTTGACAAAAATGTCGCGGCGAGTGATTGGATTTTTCAGCGTTATGCCTTCGAGCGTGGTACATCGCGACAAGGCCACATAGGTTTGTCCACACGAGAACGCGCCGCCCTCCATGTCGATTACCACACGGTTGAACGTAAGTCCCTGACTCTTATGTATGGTCATGGCCCATGCAAGCTTTATGGGATATTGCTTGAAAGTGCCAAGCACGGTTTCCTTTATGCGCTTCTCCTTGTCGTCATATTCATATTGCACATTTTCCCACTGGTCCTGGTCGAGTACATAATGCTCGCCATCCTCAAGCTCCACGGTGATTTCGTCATTGGCAATGCGCGCTATTCGGGCTATGGTTCCATTATACCACCTATGCTCCTTGTCGTTACGAATGAACACCACCTGCGCACCCTCTTTCAGCGTAAGGTTGAGCGACGTGGGCAATATCGACTCGGGCCACGTACCTTCAATAACTCCTTTAAAATTGTGCTGCTCGACAGGCAGTTCTTCAAGTTTACGCTCATTTATATAGTCAACTGTGTCGCGGCGCGTGGCAAGCGTCATCACAAACCTATCGTCGCCGCTATTATCAGTTTCACCAAGCCTGCCGCACCGGCTGTTAATCTTCTTCAAGTCATCGTCGGTTGCATGATTTTCGCGCACTCGGTCGAGCAGTTCCACAAACCGTGCGTCCTTCTGCCTGTAAGTTTTCCGCAGTTCTATCGACACAAGCTTTATGCGCGAAAACGCCATCGCATTGAAAAAGAAAAAATTGCTGTAATAACGCCGCAAAATCTCACGGAAGTCGCTCTTTATCACCGGTTCGAGCTGGAATATGTCGCCCACCAGCAGCAACTGCTTGCCGCCAAACGGCTCACGGTTATTACCCGAATAATAGCGCAAAATCCTGTCCATGAAGTCAATCATGTCGGCTCGCACCATCGATATTTCATCGATGATTATCAGGTCGAGGTTCTTGATTATCTTGATTTTGTCGCGCGAATACTTCAGCGTATCCCTTATCTTGCGCGGGCTGTAATCGGGATCGTCGGGCAGCAAAGGCTTCAGCGGCATCTTGAAGAACGAGTGCATCGTCATTCCACCCACATTTACGGCAGCAATGCCTGTGGGGGCAAGCACAATGAATTTCTTGCGTGTGGTCTCGCAAATGTACTTCAACAGCGTACTTTTCCCGCTCCCCGCCTTTCCCGTCAGGAATATCGACCGATTGGTATTGTTCACCATATCGATGGCGGTGATGAAATCGGGATTGTCAAAATCTATGTCGGATATTTCGCACTGCCCCATGTTTTTCCTATTAACTAATGCGCAGGACAGATTTTGCCAATTTAAAAATCATATTTCTATCAAGGATGCCACTTTATCTATAAAATGCTTTACCTTCGGCACAATAGGCTCCACATCTTCCTTACATAAGTCATACAAGTCATTATAATCCCCTTTTGAACACCAGTTTGAATGTAGGCCGTCATATTTTCATCGTCCTCTTTCATAACCGTATAGTTTCTTTTTGCACATTTTGATAAAATGGCGTGATTGAATGTAACTTGTGCCAGTCCTCCTTGCCATAAGCAAATATTTGAATAGCCTGCCCCGTCTCAACTATTAAATCGCATATATGGTCCATAAAAGTTTCTTCTTCCTTGAACGTAAGATGCGCCTTTGGTGAAACAACCAGTACATCCCAGTCAGAATCCCTGCGAGCGTCACGGCGAGCCCGAGAACCATAAAGCCATACCTCCGCCCCTGGTTCTACCTCACGCACATTTTTCTTTATGCGTTGCAACATATCCATATACGGAACATCTTGCGATAGTCGCTTATCTTCTGACATAATCTATACTTTTGAAGAATTACAATACTTAAACAAAGATAGTGCAAGGCGAACACAATTACAAAAAACAACTCACCGATTTTTTGCAATTGCCAAAGCGCAGTGTATGTCTAATAAACTATCTTCAACTTTTACGCTAATTCCTGCTTAAGGAACTGTGCTGTCAGCGACTGTTTCTCGGCAGCCACCTCCTCAGGAGTACCAGTCGCCACCACTCGTCCACCGGCATTGCCACCCTCGGGACCCAAGTCGATTATATAGTCGGCATTTTTTATTATATCCATGTTATGCTCTATGACGACCACGGTATTTCCCTTATCGACAAGACGGTTAAGCACATCGAGCAACACTTTTATATCCTCGAAGTGCAAGCCGGTAGTAGGCTCGTCAAGGATATACATGGTGCGCCCGGTGTCCTTTTTCGACAGCTCGGCGGCAAGTTTCACACGCTGGCTTTCTCCACCCGACAATGTGCTTGACGGCTGGCCGAGCTTTATGTACCCCATGCCGACTTCCTGCAACACTTTTATTTTCGACAATATAGATGGTACCGACTCGAAGAATTCCACAGCCTGGTTGATGGTCATATCAAGCACATCGGCAATCGACTTGCCCTTGAAACGCACTTCGAGCGTCTCGCGGTTATAGCGCTTTCCACCACAAGCCTCGCACGGCACAAGCACGTCGGGCAGGAAGTTCATTTCTATGGTCTTGTACCCGTTACCCTTGCACTCCTCGCAACGGCCTCCACTCACATTGAACGAAAAACGTCCGGCCTTGTAACCACGAATTTTCGCCTCGGGCAGGTTGACAAACAGGTTTCGGATGTCGGCAAACACCCCCGTGTAAGTGGCCGGATTAGACCGCGGTGTGCGACCGAGCGGCGACTGGTCCACAGTCACCACCTTGTCGATATTCTCTATGCCAACAATCTCACCGTATGGAAGCGGAGCCTGCGACGACTTATAGAACCGCTGGCTCAATATGGGCTGCAACGTGCCGTTGATAAGCGACGACTTGCCGCTACCCGACACCCCGGTCACGCACACCATCACACCGAGCGGAATCGCCACGTCAATCCCTTTAAGGTTGTTGCCCCGACAGCCTTTCAGCTCCAGCACCTTGCCATTGCCCTTGCGCCGCTTGGCTGGCACTTCTATTTCTCGCCTTCCATTAAGATATTGCGCCGTAAGCGTGTCGCTTTCGAGCATCTGCCGCGGAGTACCGGCAAACACCACCTGGCCACCCTTGCGCCCGGCCTTGGGCCCTATGTCAACTATATAGTCGGCCTGCAACATCATGTCACGGTCATGCTCCACCACTATGACGGTGTTGCCTGCATCGCGCAATTTCTTGAGCGAATTGATAAGCCGCACATTGTCGCGCTGGTGCAGCCCTATGCTCGGCTCGTCGAGTATATAAAGCACATTCACAAGCTGCGACCCTATCTGCGTGGCAAGCCTTATGCGTTGGCTCTCGCCGCCCGAAAGGGTGGCCGAACTACGGTTAAGAGCCAAATAATTAAGCCCCACGTCCATCAAGAAGTTTAGCCGCCCGTTTATCTCCTTCACTATCTCCTTGGCAATGTTCCATTGCTGCTCGGTAAAACAATCCTTGATATTCGCCATCCACGCCTGCAACTCCGAGATGTCCATCGCCGAAAGGTCGGCTATGTTCTTGCCGCCTATATAATAATGCAATGCCTCCTTGTTAAGCCGCGCCCCTCCACACTCGGGGCAGGTGACGCGCGAAAAGAACTGCCCGGCCCACTTCTGTGCCTGCGAGGAGGCCTCGTCGGCCTGCTGCATCTCTATATACTTGACCAAGCCGTCATAGCGCAAGAAGTAATTCGACGTGCTAAGCGTGTCGTTTTTTATGTCAAGGTGCTCATCGGTCCCGTTCATTATGTCATCGATTGCTTCTTCGGGCAAGTCCTTTATAGGGGTCTTGATTGTCACTCCATATTTCTCGCATATCGCAGCAATTTGCCAAAATATGAGCGAATTTTTATACTTGCCGAGCGGCAATATTCCACCTTCGTGTATCGACAACGAGCTGTCGGGCATTATCTTGTCACGGTCGATGATATTCACATAGCCAAGCCCCTTGCACTTGCGGCAAGCCCCTTGCGGCGAATTGAACGAGAAATTATGCGGCGCAGGCTCGGCATACGACAAGCCGGTAGCCGGGTCCATCAACTTGCGGCTGTAATGCCCCACGCTGTTGCCGTCGTCGGCATCGAGTATCATCAATTGCCCATCGCCCTGCTTGAACGCTGTGTCGATAGATGCCTTCAGCCGCTCCACCTGCTTTCCGTCGGCACGCAGCTTATCGACCACAAGCTCTATGCTATGGTTCTTGTAGCGGTCCACTTTCATGCCATATTTTATCTCGGTCAGCTGTCCGTCCACGCGCACCGTCAAGTAGCCTTTCTTGCGCAATTGCTCAAACAGCTCCTTGTAATGCCCCTTGCGGTTCTTTACAAGCGGCGACAACACAAATATGCGGTGACCTGCATACTTTTGCAAAATCATGTTGATGATTTTCTCAACCGTGAACTTCACCATCTTCTCGCCCGATACATAAGAATAAGCATCGGCCACGCGGGCATACAGCAGGCGTAGGAAGTCGTAAATCTCGGTAGTAGTGCCTATGGTGCTACGTGGGTTCTTGTTCACCGTCTTCTGCTCGATGGATATTACCGGGCTTAGACCAGTTATCTTGTCAACGTCGGGGCGTTCGAGCAACCCAAGCATATTGCGGGCGTAAGCCGAAAATGTCTCGACGTACCGCCTCTGCCCTTCGGCAAAAATAGTATCAAAAGCCAATGATGATTTCCCACTGCCGCTAAGCCCGGTTATCACAGTCAGCTTGCCGTGAGGAATGTCAACGTCGATGTTCTTCAAGTTGTGTACACGTGCACCAAGCACCGACACGCAATCTGTTTCTTTACCGTCAAGCTCCATTATTCTTTGGGTCAATCTACAATCCAGTTTTGGTTATACACGCTATAAGTCATCTTGCTGCGGTACAGCGATTCCTGCACGGGTATCTTCACCGTGTAGGTGCGACGCTCCCTGTTCACAAGTTTAGGCGACCTTATCCACGGGTTCATGTTGCGCAACTGCAAATATGTGATGCCGTGTTTCTGCGCCCAGTCGCTCCAGTCGGCCACGCCACCCGACACCTTCACCTCGGTATATCTTACGGGCTGGTACAGTTGCCGCTTGGTTATGAAAAAGCCATACTTCTTGGGGTTCTCTATTATCAATTTCATTGCAATGAAACGGAACACGTAGCGCGAAGTCTCGTCGTTAAGGTAAAGGTCAAACGAGTTTTCGGCCAGCTGTCGTTCCAGCTCCTTCGATATGCGCCCCATTCCGGCATTGTAAGAGGCCGCCACCGTTGGCCAATGCTTGTATTTGGCGTATGCATCCTTCAAATACCTGCAAGCCGCTTCGGTCGATTTCACTGGGTCGTAGCGTTCGTCCACCTCGTCGTTTACTATCAACCCATATTGTTTGGCCGTTCCTTTCATAAACTGCCACATACCTACTGCGCCGGCATACGAGCGAGCCGTAGGGCTCAAATAACTCTCCACCACGGCAAGATATGCAAAATCCTCTGGCACGCCATTGGCTTTCAATATGGGCACAATCACCGGGAAATACCTGTTGGCCCGCTTTATCGAAAGGAACAAGTTGCTATGCCCGTAGATGATTTGTGTCATCTCGCGATCGAGCCGTTCATACATATCTATGCGGTCGAGCAACACCTGCTCGCCTGCTATCACCACCGCCATCGGCACATCGGGATTAGCCGATATTGGGTGCAGCCCCGTGATGAAAGGGCCGAAATTCTGCTCGTCGGCCGCATCAATGCCCATGCCCGATGCCACAAGCAATGCCACCAACAGCAATAATAACCTCTTCATTCTTAATCTTTATGCTATTCAGTTACACCGCCCGAAGTACCTCGACCCGTGCCAGTGTAATTAACTATGTTGATGTCGCCCTTTAAGTTATATTCCACGCCATCGGCACCACGCGCCTCTATTACATAGAAATATGTTCCGGGTTTCACATATTTGCCCTTGTACTTCCCATCCCAACCTTGGGCAGGATTGTTAAGTTCGCATATTTTCACGCCCCAACGATTGAATATCCAGCAGTGGAACTCTACAATCGAGCGATAGGCCACACGCCATTCGTCGTTGATGCCCTCGCTTGCCTGCGGCGAAAACGCATTGGGGCATTCAAGGCTCGATTCGCCTATGAACACCGTGTAGGTCTCGCCTATCGCCTCGCATTCGCCCGAACCATCAGCACCGAAGAACCTGAAATAAAATGTGCCACCCTCGTTGAACGTCTGGGTGATTTCGGCTTGGTTGAAACGGCTGTCGATGTTGCGGAACTCTTGGTCGCGCGACATTTGCCACTCACTGTGCTTCATGGCATCGGTGACGTAGGCCGTGAACGCAATTGTCACCGGAGCCGAACCGCCGAGCGTGGAACCGTCATCCTCGCCTGAACCTTTCTCATTGGCCACGTCGCGCTCCTCCTGCACGGCAGTGGTCTCAACGGCCACGGCACTCGTGATGTAGGTGTCGCTCGTGACGCTCTCTTCCATTCCCCAATATTGCAAGAAACGGTCGCCATGCAAAGTAAACTCGGTGTTGCAATACGGTGCAGGCACGGCAATCGTGTTGCTGAAAGCACCTACTTCCTCGTCCACCTGTATTTCCGCCCATGCCATATTGTCATCGTTCCACTCAAGTGTGCGGTACGATAGCACCAACCCACGGTCAAGCTGTTGCGGTACTCCGTTTATTGTGTAATAAGTTATATCTCGACCCGTGCCATCGACCAGCAGGCGTGCCGTTCCGCAATCCCGCTGTGGGTCAAACCCGATACTGCTGAGCGACAACGCATAATCGGCATAGTCCACCACCCACACGTATGTCCTGTCGGTTCCTTCCTCTATTATATAACCGCAATCAGCCTTCACTTGCGGCAACCGCGTGGTATAGCCGTCAATGCGTTCCACACCGGCTACCACCTCGGCATAGCCGCCTCCTCGCTCACCGTATTCATACCACGTGACGGCAGCTCCGGCATTGCGCTGAGTGTAATCCATCGACACGCCGTCGCAACCATTGACCACATATATGCGGTCGAGGCCGGTCGAGGCTGCCGGTTGCTTTTCAAACACCGATTGGCTACTGCCCGAAAAAGAAACCTGCTGCGGCATTGCATCAAAGCAAGCCGCAGACAGGGCAAATATAAATGTGGCAAATAGTGACTTTTTCATTCAATACATTTTATTCCAACTTGTGTATCACAAGCCCCGAACGCAATTTCGGCTCAAACCACGTAGTCTTCGGCGGCATTATGTTGCCACTGTCGGCTATGGCCAACAATTGATGCATAGTCACAGGGTACAAAGCCAGTGCCAACGCCATTTCGCCACTATCCACGCGGGCTTGCAATTCGCCAAGGCCGCGTATGCCGCCCACGAAGTCGATGCGCTTGTCACGCCGCAAGTCGGTTATGCCAAGTATTTCATCGAAGATGTATTTCGACGATACAGTCACGTCAAGGCAACGTATCGGGTCATTGTCATCGTAAGTGTCGGCATGAGCCGTGAGTGAATACCAGTTTCCACTCATATATAAGGCAAAATTATGCAGCCCTGATGGATGATATATTTCCTTTCCACGGAGTTCAACGTCGAAGTGCCGCCCAAGCAGTGTCAGGAACTCCTCCTTGCTATGCCCATTCAAGTCTTTTACAAGACGATTGTAATCAATAATCTTGAGGTGCGACTCTGGGAAACATACGGCAAGGAAATAATTATATTCTTCATTGCCACGGTGGTTAGGATTGTTGCCAGCCATTTCGGCTCCCACAAGGGCCGCTGCCGCCGTGCGGTGGTGGCCGTCGGCAATATACAGTGCAGGCAACGACTCAAAAGCACGGGTTATACGGCCAATGGTGGCATCGGCGTCAACGACCCACAATTGATGCCTTATGCCATCGTCGCTCGTGAAGTCATACTCAGCCTCACCGGCCGACACTTCGTCTATCACCGCCTGCAATTCCTCGTTGTCGTGGAAAGCGAAAAACACAGGCTCGATGTTGGCCCGCGTGTTGCGTATATGCTTCATGCGGTCTTCCTCCTTGTCGTGGCGCGTAAGTTCATGCTTTTTTATACGTCCTTCCAAGTAATCGGTCACATTCGAGGCCACAACAAGCCCGTATTGCTTGTGGTCGCCCATCGTCTGCGCATACAAGTAATAACACTCCTTGCCATCCTGCACAAGCCACCCTTTTTCCTGAAACTTGTGGAAGTTTTCCACGGCGCGACGATATACCTGCACGTCATGCTCGTCGGTCCCTGCCGGGAACTCTATCTCGGGGCGTGTTATGTGGTAGAGCGACTGTTCGTTCCCCTCGGCCTCTACACGGGCCTCGGCCGAACTCAACACATCGTATGGACGGGCTGCCACTTTGGCCACAATCTCCTTTGGAGGCCGCAGCCCCTTGAACGGTTTTACCTTTACCATAGCCCTTTATCTGTGTGTTATCGGTTATTGCGCAAATCTATGGTCTGTTTCCTGTCGGGACCTACCGATATTATGGTTATCGGCACGTTCAGTTCCTGTTCCAAGTAACTTATGTAAGCCTTGAACTGCTCGGGGAACTGCTCGGGCGAGGTAATGCCCGTCATGTCCATGTTCCAGCCTTCCATTTCGGTATATACCGGCTCTATGCCATGCTCTATGTCGTAGGGGAAATCGCGCGTTTCCACACCGTTCACCCGGTAGGAGTTGCACACCTTCACCACGGGGAACCCGTCGAGCACGTCGCTCTTCATCATTATAAGCTGCGTCACTCCGTTAAGCATTATCGTGTAGCGCAAAGCCACAAGGTCGATCCAGCCGCAACGGCGTTCACGCCCGGTCACTGCACCATATTCGTGGCCTATGTCGCGAATCCTTGCCCCGGTTTCATCGTGCAACTCGGTAGGGAACGGGCCACTGCCAACACGTGTGCAATATGCCTTGAATATACCATACACCTCCCCTATCTTGCCAGGAGCTACGCCGAGCCCGGCACAAGCACCGGCACACACGGTGTTGGACGAAGTTACAAACGGGTATGAGCCGAAGTCCACATCAAGCATGCTGCCCTGGGCTCCCTCGCACAATATCTTCTTGTCCTCGTCGATATATTTGTTTACAACAAATTCGCTATCTATAATGTCATACTGTTTCAAGTATTCTATTGCATCGAGCCACTTGGCCTCGGCCTCGGCAATGTCAACGGTCTCGCCAAGAGCCTCAAGCAAATTCACGTGGCGTTTTTTCGCTATGCTGTACTTCTCGTCGAAGTTGCAGAATATATCGCCTACGCGCAGGCCGTTGCGGCTCACCTTGTCGGTATAAGTAGGGCCTATGCCTTTGCCCGTCGTGCCTATTTTGGCATCGCCTTTCAATTTCTCGTATGCGGCATCGAGCAGGCGGTGGGTTGGCATAATCAAATGCGCCTTCCTCGATATTTTAAGCACGTGTTTCAAGTCAACGCCGCTCTGCATAAGCGACTCGGCCTCGTCGCGGAACAACACAGGGTCGAGCACCACACCGTTGCCTATTATATTCACCTGACCGTGCTGGAAAATCCCCGACGGTATCGACCGTAACACATATTTTTTTCCTTCAAATTCAAGGGTATGTCCAGCATTAGGCCCGCCTTGGAAACGAGCCACCACATCGTAATGCGGCGTAAGCACGTCCACTACTTTTCCTTTACCCTCGTCGCCCCATTGAAGGCCCAGTAATACATCCACTTTCATAATTTCGATGGTGTTATATCTTTTTTGTTAGTATTCAATTTGCGTTTCACCCTGCGAGCACAGGCATTGCACACGCCGTAGATATACAACACGTAATACGATGCCGTGAACGAAGAATACCGTCGGGAATTCATATATTTCATCAGCTCAGTATCTTTTATCTCCTTGATTTTGCCACATTCAGTGCAAATCAAGTGGTGATGGTTGAGCGTCTCGGCCATGCACTCATATTGCGACTGGTTGCTACCAAACTGGTGCCTGCGTAATATGCCGCAATCGGTTAACAAGTCGAGCGTGTTGTAAATGGTGGCACGGCTCACGTGGTAAGCCTCCTCTTCCATACGGCGGTACAGCAAGTCGGCACTGAAATGCTCGCCAAACGACATGGCCATATCAAGTATGGCAAACCGCTCGGGCGTCTTACGCATCTTGTGGTTCTCCATATACATGGCAAACTTGCTCTTGGCATTCAGTTTCAATTTGTCGTCAATCATCGTCCTAACCGCATGGGCGGAACTTTGCCCAAGCCCAACTGCAAAGATAATGCAACTTGCACTCAATTGCAAATAATACGCACACTGATTACGCAACGACAAACATATCAAAATGCCGTTGATGACTGGCGATTAAAAGCCGGGCCAGCCGTGGCTACAACCTGTCGATTTCTTCGACTGGAATACCAGTGCATTTTGCAATAGCATCGACTGGCATACCCATCTCCTTCATCTTGCGAGCTGCCGCCAAATTAGCTTCCATGCGCCCCTTTTCAAGACCTTGCATTTCGCCTTTCGTGTAACCCTCCTTGAGTCCTTCCTCATGACCTTTTTTAAGTCCTTCTTCATGACCTTTTTTGAGACCCTCCTGAAGTCCTTTTTTGAGCCCTTCTTGGAGACCTTCCTTGAGCCCTTCTTGATGGCCGCTATCCCAACCTGTCATAATCACGCTTTGCTGGTAGCGCAAGGCTTCCATGTCGCGGCGATATGCCCGTTTTTCAGTTTCCGACATAGAGTCAACTCGCAACCGCTCTCTTGCCTCAGGCAATCCCTCGGCTGTGGCTCCGGCATCTATTTCCCCAGTCTTCAAGAATTTCATCCATTCATCGAGAGGGGTCTTAGCCACCTCGTTAAAATCATTCACTTTCAGCACATAATATTCTGGAAACACATCACCGGCATATTTACCTTGGAATACTTTCTGCTGCCGTGGCGATAGCATCAATATGTCATTGTTATGTATCCCCTTGAACTCGGTTTTACCATGATATACATAATCGTTACCCTGCCCAAGCTCAAAATACACAATGTTGATGGAATACACTTTGCGCACCTTGTCGTATGCATCACCAAGATTGATATACTCCGACACGGTTTTCGACACCCCATACAACATTCGATGGAAATAGCTCAACTCATGGTTATTTTGCACCTCGATTATTATCAGCCGCCCCTTGGTATCCTCGGCCAAAATATCGGCGCGGTTGAACTTGTCGGTAGCGTCTTCCTGGTTCGACTCGCTTTCAAGGAATCGGCATATATGCATTTTTTCCCCAAGCAAAGTGGAAAGAAACCCCTCAAGCACCACGAAATTGCTCTTATCGCGCAGCAACCGCTTCATCGCCCAATCAAACCGTACCAAACTTTCCATAATCATTCCCCCTTTTAATATTCCTGATATGCAAATTTAGCATTTTATTTCTCTCGCACAACGCAATAGCACAATTTATTCTAAAAATAGATGGAGGCTGAGCCGCCGACTGCGACATACTGGGCGACACCATCCTGCCCGGCGACGTATGAGCCGCCAAGACCGTAATCGCAAAACAGACGGAAACCAAATGTCTCGGCCGTTAACAGCGATGCCGACACGCCCACTTCCATGCAGGCCGTGGAACATCCGCCAATCCGGACCGAACTATCGAGCAAGCAATCTCCATAATACGCATAACCTGCCACCGCTTTCGCCCCCAAGCGCAATTGCGAAAACACGGGATAAGAAAAATAGCCCCCGGCCATCACCCGTGCCACATTCATCGGTTCGGCGGCAAGCGAACCGCCATACTCGATAGGCATTACCGACATTGCGGCACTGCCTCCCACCCCCACGTGTGGGTTAAAGAAATATGCCCCTTGCACACCTGCATTTATTCCAACTGTAGGTTTCACTTCCACTCCCCCCGGCAAGCTATACCGTGTGAGCGGCAGGCTCATGGCCAGGTCTGTGGAAAGGAACGACGGATTCCTCCAACGGTCGAGCGGGTCGGCATAAATCCAGTCGCTCAATCCACGCTCTTTGAATATCAGGTCGGCAAGATAATATCCCATTTCAGTCATAAGCACGCCTATGCCTGCACCCACCACTATATCACTCGCCCAGTGCCTGTTATGCACCATGCGACTTGCAGCCGTGGCAGTGGCCACAGTGTATCCGCCAAGGCTTATCCACGGGCTGCGGCAGCCATATTCCTTGTGCAACATCGTTGCAAGCATATATGAGATGGCCGTGTGCCCCGAAGGGAATGAACGGTCATCGTCGCCATCGGGACGAACCTCGCCCACCGAACGTTTCAGTCCTTCAGCCACCCCTATGGTCAACACTGCCGAGAAGGCATCGCTCACAATCATGCGTGGCCACGAACTGCGCCCTTCCATGCCGCCAACCTTCAATGCAAGCAACGCCACCCCGGGCGCATATTGCAGGTAATCTTCATATTGGGTATCGTAATGGCGAGCGAAGTTGCCCACCGCACCGTCTTTCATACTGCCGTTTGCGCCATACACGGCCAGTCCGCCCACAATCACAGGCAGGCCGACATGAGTAATTTTAAAAGCCGGCGTAGAGGCTGCACGGTCGAAACAGCTCACGCTGTCGGCTCGCTCAGCAGCAACGCCACGCAAGCCACAACAGGCAACCATGCATATAATCAATGTCCTGACAAGAGTTTTCATCAATGGAAAATTAGTAAATTTGCAACTGCAAACATACGAAAAAATCATGACATTAGAGGAAATACTGCGTGACTTCAGGCAACGGCTCGCACCATGCTACCCTGCCGGGGAAATCAACGGAATGGAAATGGCAATGCTCGACAACGTGCTTAATTACAGCCGTGTAGATGCCATATTGCACGGCGGCGACGAAATGTCTGATTTTATTGCCGATAAATTCGTGGCTGTTGCCGGACGGCTGCTGAAGCACGAACCCATACAATACATACTTGGCGACACCTATTTCCACGGTCACCACTTCCACGTAACCCCAGCTACCTTAATTCCTCGACCCGAAACCGAGCAACTTATCGACATGATTGCCGATGAAAACCGGGCAACCGACTTGCGTGTGCTCGACATTGGCACTGGTTCGGGTTGCATAGCCATTTCACTGGCCCGCGCCATGTGTTTTCCACAAATAGATGCCATCGACATCAGCCACGAGGCTCTATCGGTGGCAAAAGAAAATGCCAAAAGGCTGAAAGCTAATGTCAAATTCATACAAGCCGACATATTGGCCATGCCGCAGCCCACTACGCCAAGCTATGACATAATAGTAAGTAATCCGCCTTACATAGCCGATAGCGAACGCGCCGAAATGGAACATAACGTGCTCGATTACGAGCCGCACTCGGCACTATTCGTTCCCGACGACAACCCGCTGCTATTTTACCGCGCAATTGCGCATTATGCCTCGGCAGCATTGCTCCCAAATGGAAAATTGTATTTGGAAATCAACAGCCGTTTCCCATCAGAAACCTGCAAGCTTCTTAACCAATACGGATTTACCGACACACAAGCCATAAACGATTACCGTGGCCTGCCACGTTTCGTCACCGCCACTCGCTAAATTTCTGCGTTATTTCTCATTTTCTAAAAGATACGGCAAAAGTTTCCTTATCAGGCAACTTTTCCTTTCCTATTACCGCAACGAGTCAAGGAACTCGCGGCGCAACGAAGCATCGTCGGCAAAGGCACCGCTGAAGTCCATCGTCACCGTTGTGCTGTCTTGCTTTTCCACTCCGCGCATCTTCATGCACAAATGGCCGGCCTGACACACCACTATTACTCCTTTGCTCGTAAGGGTACGCGTGAGCAGCGAGCATATCTCGCCAGTAAGGCGTTCCTGCACTTGCAAGCGGTGGGCATACACATCGACGATACGGGCCAACTTGCTCAGGCCCACAATATGTCCGTCGGGGACATAACCTATGGATATGCGCCCGAAAAACGGCAGAATATGGTGTTCGCACACCGAGTAAAATTCTATATCCTTCACTGTCACCACTTGCGAACCCGAGTGCTCGAATATTGCCGAGCGCACTATGCCCTCAGGGTCTTCCCTATATCCGCGTGTAATGTCCATTATGGCCTTTGCAGCCCTTACCGGGGTTTTCAACAAGCCTTCGCGGCTGGGATCCTCCCCCACCAATTCAAGTATGCGGCGATAACAAGCGGCTATCTCTTCGACAGTCTTTTCGTCATATTTGTTCAATATCATTGCGGTAAAGTGTTAATTACGTCCACGACGATAATCATCTCGCCGGCAAAGCCGGGAAACGCCTCGCGCAATTCGGCAAGCCGTGCAGCAGCCTCATCGCGTGTGCGGAAGTCTCCCACTCTAAGCCGCCACGATGGAGCGTCGTAGGTGATATATGTTCCCATCTCGGGAAACGATTCTTTTATGCTGCGTTCCTTCGACAAAGCCTCCCCCTTGGCAGTGCGTTGGTTGCGGTCAGAAAACACTTGTATGCGGTATCCCACTATGTTTTTCCCGCCACGAGCGTGGTCGCGTGCGGCCACGTTGGTAGTATCGCCGTTTTCGGCACTCAGGCGCAAATTCAACGCTGCCGGCTGATGTACAGTCACGCGCCCACCCGAGACCATGTTCAGGTACTCGGCTATAGTCATGTCTTCGGCCATCGAAGGCAGCAGTGCTGCGGCAACCATGGCAATCAAAAGAAACAAACGGTTAGGCATAAAAGTGTATATAATTTTATTGCTATAAGGAACTGCTTAAATTGCAAAATCTGAGCAGTACCTACGTTTTATGATAAAAAAATCGAGGATGTGCCGCGCTTTCTCATGCGGCACTTCCCCAATGCTTTAAACCTAAAAGGAATTAAAATGCCTTCACGATACCCATGAACGACTCGGCTTCGAGTGCGGCACCGCCAATGAGGCCACCGTCAACGTCGGGCTTAGCAAAGAGTTCCTTGGCATTGCTCGGCTTGCAGCTACCGCCATAAAGGATGGTAGTGTCTTCGGCCACTTGCTTGCCATACTTGCTTTCGATAAGGCCACGGATAAATGCGTGAATTTCCTCGGCTTGGTCGGCAGTTGCAGTCTTGCCTGTGCCGATTGCCCATACCGGCTCGTAAGCAAGGATAATCTTGCCGAAATCTTCAGCCGAAAGGCCAAACACCGATGCCAATTGAGCTTCAACAACTTCGTTTTGCTTGCCGGCTTCGCGTTCCTCAAGCACCTCACCGATGCAGAAGATGACCTTCAGTCCGTTTTCAAGGGCGAGTTTAACCTTCTCGGCAAGTATTTCCACTGTTTCGTGATAATAAGCGCGACGCTCAGAGTGGCCAAGGATAACATATTGTGCACCTGTCGATGCAACCATGGCTGCCGACACTTCGCCAGTGTATGCGCCCTTAACCTTGTCGGCACAGTTTTCTGCGCTCAGGCCGAGCTTGTTGCTGTCGATTACAGCTGCAACGGCGGTCAAGTGGGTGAAAGGCACACCGATGATTACATCGCAATTGGGCGTGAAGCCCTTCAATGCCTCGTTGACTTCGGTAGCGAGTTTAACGCCTTCCGGAACTGTGGTATTCATCTTCCAGTTTCCGGCTACAATGTTCTTCCTCATAATTCTTTAATTTATAAAGTGTATTGATGATTATTCCTATTCTTGCTGGTTTTCGTTTCCCGGCTGCAAATTTACCGTTTTTTTCCGACTTTTCCTTACTCGGCGCAAGCTAAATTTCACCACCAAGTGGGTGCGGTTGACCACAAGCACCAGCAACATGGCCGACAAGTATATCAACGAGATGAAATAAAGCACGTGGCTAGGCTCCACGTCGGCCATGGCAACATCGTCGATACTGGCCGCATCATCGATATTGTCGATGCTCATCGACTGCATGGTGCGTTTCCATGCCACCGCCCCGTCGCGCAGCAGCACGGCTGCCGGATTGCCACGGGCAAGCATCTTTAGCTCGCTGTCGTCCATCACATACATCGGGTAATCGGCCATCGACAGGTCGTTCCATTCGGCAATTTCATCCTTTCCGCCCGATGTAAGGCCCACCACGTCGATGCCATGCTTGCCGCAAAAGTCGCAAATCTCGTTGATGCGGTAAGTAAAAGGTATCACCACATCGCTCAGCGACGGGAATAGCAGCAGCAATTGCTCGCCATGACCCAGTATCACATCGTCGGCAACCCCATAATCTGTATCAAGCACCGTTATGGGGCGATGCGCGGCAGCAGCAACCATTGTATCGACACCCCCCGACTCCACAGGCCGCCTATCGACAAACGCCCAAGTGTCGTCGGGCAGGCTGTCGAGCGTGAATTCTTGCGCCAAGCCGTTTTTCTCGTATATGAATATGTATTCCGAATTGTCGGCGGTATCGTCGTTGCCCGACACGATTGTACCCACTGGAAACGGGCGGAAATCGATAAGCGGCTGGAACGAATATCCAAGCCACGCCACCATCAAAAGATAAGCCACCGAAAGCACTGCCACAATCCATTGCACGGCAAAGCCATAGATATTTTTCACCTTGCGGTTGAATATCACAAGGTAAACTAGCGCAACGGTAAGTGCCACATTTTTCCAAAACGTACCCCAGTTGCTCAAGGTAATTGCATCGCCGAAACAGCCACAGTCAGCCACATCATTGGTTATAGCGATGTAGAGGGTCAACGGAACCATGACCGTCATCATGGCCAACATGGCCCACGGCGTGAAACGACGGTAAATACCGAGCAGCATAAATGCGCCTAACATAAACTCCACCGCCGACACCGAGAATGCCATAAACGTAAGCAGCCCATTATAGTCGTAAAAGCCAAACGAACGCAAATATTCGTCAAACTTGTATATGCTGCCCCACGGGTCTATCCCCTTGGTAAAACCCGAGAACAGAAACACCGCCCCCACCATAAGGCGCAGAAGCCACACTATGGCCGGCCCCCACAACGAGCCATATAGTTTACTATTCCAAGCCGCAGCTTTTTTCGTCGTCGCCATACTCGAGTTTTATCAACGCAAACATCGAATAGTTCACCATGTCCATGTAATTGGCATCTATGCCCTCCGACACCATTGTTTCTCCATGGTTGTCCTCAATCTGCTTGGTGCGCTGTATCTTGGTTAGTATCAAGTCGGTGTAGGAATTGATGCGCATATCGCGCCACGCCTCGTCATAGTCGGCGTTTTTGGCCAGCATAAGTTCCTTGGTCTTCGTCATGAACAGGTCATACAGCTCCACCGCCTTGTCATTACTTATATCCACGGTGCTGGCATAGCCCTGCGATAACTGTATAAGCCCTATGATGCCATAGTTGACTATCCCAACAAATTCGGGATATATGCCCTCGCCCACTTGAGACACCTTCTTGATTTCAAGGTTGCGTATGCGCTTGGCCTTGATGAAAATCTGGTCGGTTATCGACTCAGGCCGCATTATGCGCCACGATGCACCATAATCGTGCAACTTTTTCACAAACAAATCCCTGCAAATCGTTATAACGTGTTCAAACTGTTCTTTGGTATCGCCCATAAGCTATATATAGTTAAAAACATAACCACCGCAAATTTACAAAATTCACGCCGCTTGGCAATGCCATACAGGCATAAAAAAACGACAAAGCCCTCCCTGGCATCACGCCTGGAAGGACTTCGCCACTTTCAAAATGAATGGACTGCACTTATACGTGCTCCCAAAAACAAAACTGACCTAAAAATCCTAATCCTTGAACGCATCGAGCGCAGCAGTGGGTGCTCCGTCGGCAAATGCCCCCATCTGGTAGCCGCCATTGTAGCCCGACGGTGCTTCGGGCTCCCAGTAAAAGATGCCCTTGCACTGTCCACTGGTGGCAGTCTCGCACTGTTGGCGCAGGTAAGCCAGCATCGCGCCCGATGCCTCAACCTCGTCATAGCGCATTCCTACCTCGCATATCATCACCGGCTTGCCATAGGTGGCCGACACGGCATTGATGTTGGCTATGCAATCGTCAACCTGCTGCCGCCAAGTGTCAACGTCGGGATAAAGCGACATGCCTATAATGTCATACTTTCCTCCGTTTTGCGACAGGTAATCAAACATTCGGGTATATAGCCACGCCGTGTCGCCGCTGTCGAGATGTATTATCACCTGTGCAGCAGGAAATATGGCCTTCACCGCATCATATCCGGCATTTACCAGCAATGCAAGGTTGTTGGTGCCGTTGGTCACGTCGCCCAGCGGATAAAGCATACCGCCGCGCGTCTCATTGCCTATCTGCACCCACTCTGGCTCAATGCCGAGTGCCTGCAACTTAGTGAGCATATCGGTCACGTGGGTTGCGACGGCAGTCTGTAACTGGTCGATGTCATAGTCAGCCCACGCTGCCGGAGTGGCTTGGTTGGCAGGGTCGGCCCATGTGTCGCTGAAGTGGAAGTCAATCATAACGCGCATACCCAGTTCATTGGCACGGCGAGCCTTTATCACCACATCGTCGATGTTGCACCAGCCGTTCGCAGGGTTGACCCACACGCGCAGGCGTATCGAATTCATGCCGCAATAGTCGCGCAGCAGCTGCATGCACTCCATCTGTTCGCGGTCGCCGGGAGTATAAAATACTTCACCCTCCTTTTCGAGCTGCGTGAGCCAGCTCACGTCGGCTCCCTTGGCAAATTTCGTGCGGTCTATCACAATCTCCTCCTTCACTACCGGGGGATTGGTAATGGGGCTGTCCTCGGTGCAAGCTGCCAAGAAACCTGTCGATGCAACGGCTGCCGCCATCAATATTTTTGAGAATTTCATCATCTTTTCGTCTCGTTTTAGGTTGATTTATTCAAGTGTATAAGTTCCTGCGCACAAGTCAACTGTGAGCGTATAATTACCCGGGGCAAGCGACTGGTCATCGGTAATATTGCTACCATATAGGTAAAGCACCCCGTCGCTGCCACCAAACTTCAAATCCCAATTTTCATTCAAGTAAATGCTGAATCCCCACGCCGACGGCTGCGTGATTTCCACGGCTGCAGTGTAAACGCCCGGATTAGCTGCATCGGCAGTCATCGGGGCAAATACCCAGCTGTCATCGGCACCGGCATTTATGCCCGCATATTGCACCGACGTGATTGCCGTGGTGGAATATGTCATTGCCGACATCGACACGTCGAATAGGTACAACCCCTCGGCCGGTGCAGGGATATTGCCTGTGTGAGTGTCGTCCATAAGCACAAGCGAACCTCCCTCGGCTGTACCGCCGTCTGTGGTGTAGGCTGGTGTCCACTGGTCAACTTCAAGGCATATCTGGTAGCCCCATGCCGAATTCACATAGCAGGCACCGCCGTAAAGGTTGCTGTCGGCATTGTAGCGGCGCAAGTAATTGTTGAAGTTCCATCCAGCATCGGGATTCGGCCCGTCATCGATACCCACAAGATAGATATAGTCGCCAAACTCGTCGCCAGGCCCAGGTTCTACCGTGCCGCCTGTCTCTACGGTGCAGGTATAATGGCTCGGGTCGCCAAGGTTGAGCGTGATGGTTACATCGCCAGCTGCCGGCACTTCGAGCGAAATTGTTCCAGCCGTCTCGCCAAATTCCACTGCGTCGCCACTTTGGGTGAAGCCAAATGTGGCAGGCGTAGAAGACGCGTCGCCAGTATTTATGTCGTATTGCTCGCCTTTGCCCGAAACCTGTATGTTGATTGTACCTGCACTTACTGCCGAGTAGCTGTAAGTCCAGCTGTTGGCATCACGGTTGTAAGTCATTGCGCCGGTGACATCTCCGCTCACATTCACTTCCGACAACAGCAATGCCGACCACACAAGCCCCTCAGTATCGACAATGGTGTAGTAGCAGCCAGTCTGCCCCGGATACCACATATTCCAATGCGAGGCAGCCGCGCTAATGAGGAACGGAGTTCCGGCCTCGCCGTTGTTGCCCCAAATGGTGCCATCGCCCTCGCGCAAATACCAGTTCCACCAACTTGCACAGCCCACAAACCCGGCATAGACCCCATCGTCGCCTGCCGAATAGAGCGTGATGCCCGTTTCGGCCTGGCTACTGTCGAGCACGTATGCCACAGTCATGTCTATGACATACGGAGTCACATTCACCGTCATCACATTGCTGTAAGTAGGGTTAATATTCTCGCCAAGCAGCGATTCCACCCTCATGTAAAGCGGAGCCTTGACTCCCGGTTCATAACCAAGGCCGTTGAGAATGGCATTAAGCTCGAAATGCGTGAACTGCATGGAATATTCACCAGCATTGGCCTCTTCCTCGGCCACTGCCGCAAAATCATCGGTTGCCGAGAACTGCACCGTGTTGACAGTCGCATTCTCGGAAGCGGCTACAAGTGGGTCGCTAAGTGAAATTTCACCATTGTCGCTCCAGTACACCGTCAGTGCCAAGTCGTCAACTTGGTTGTAATTGAGCACAATGTCGCCACCGTTGCCCGACAAGGTGACATCTTCTGTGCCAACTACCGTCAGCATATCGCCATCCTTGTCGCACGATGCTGCCAGCAAAGCAAGTGCCGCCATCAGGAATATATTGTTGGATATTCTTTTCATTGTTTACTGATTTTTTTACTGCATTAATAATTGGGATTGCTCAAGTTGGAATTGACGGCGGTTTCATTGGCCGGTATCGGATACACGTTATAACGGTTATCTACTCCGCGCCCGTTAAGCACACCGCCCTTCCACTGCCACAGGTACCGGTCGCCGGTGAACAGGCCGAAACGTATCAAGTCGGTGCGGCGCACACATTCAAGATATAGCTCTCGACCACGCTCGTCGATAATATAATCGAGGTTCATCTGCGCATCGGTGATGTTACCCGACTGGTCGCCGTAAGCCCGCTCGCGCAATTCATTGAGGAAACCAAGCGCATCGGCACGTGTATATCCCGTACCACCACGCAGCACTGCCTCGGCTGCCATCAAGTAAACATCGGCAAGGCGGAACACCGGGAAATCGGTGCTTACACCATTTGACTGGGTATTCGATGCGGCCTCGCCTGCGTCGGTAAGGTTGGTCCACTTCTCGCTGCGGAAACCAGTGGCATCATCTTCTACCCCGTTGTCGAGGTACTGCGCTATAGCCCCCGAATTAGTGAAAAGCATACAACGGCTGTCGGCGGAATTATCGATGGCCGAAGCACCCTCGCCAAACAAGGCAGAGAACTCGCCTCTCACACGGTAAGACCCCCAGCCCGACGTAAGTCCGTAATTGGCCGGGTCTTGCACACTATTGTCGTTGCTCACCGCACCCGAGCACAAGTAAGTAGTGGCACCCCAGGAAACCGTGGTTGTGGCATCTACGGGGAATGCATAAATTATCTCGTTTGTACGCAAGTGGTTGTCGGCATTAAACAGACTTGCATAATTGCGTTCGAGGCTGTAAATGCCCGGGCTTATTATCTTCTTGCAATAAGCAATACAATCGGTCGAACGATTGGTGCCAGTATAAACCTCGGCATTGAGGTAAAGACGTGCAAGCAACGCCCATGCCGCAGCACGGTCGGCTCGGCCATATTCATTGGTTTTCGGCTCAGCCAGCACATCTTCTATAGCAAGTAACTCGCTTTCGATGTAGTCGAAAAGCTGTGTCGCGTCATACGCCTCGGGCGAATAATCCACATTAGGCGTGTTCTCATCGACATACGGGCCCTGCCCAAACAGGTCGAGCACATACCAGTAAGAAAGCGCCCTCATAAAGCGGGCCTCGGCACGGTAAGTCTCCACATCGGCTCGCTCCTGGGCGGTAAAGCCCGATATGGCACCATCGGTGGTGTGCTTCAAGAAATCATTGCACAGTGCTATGGTGTAGTAAATGCGGTAATAGCAATCAGTTACCCACGGGTCGGTCGTATCCCACGAAATATAAGTCACATCGAGCAGGTTATCACCGCTTGCCCAGGTATAAACCATCTCGTCGGTGCAGGCTTCCTGCAAATTGATATAGCAGCGCATGAAGTCGAAACTTTCACTGCCGCTGGTGCTGAGGTCGGCATCGCCTCCGCCAAATTCCTGTCCGGCTATCACGTATGACACATACAACTTGCCCAGTGCCTGCTTGCAACCGTATGCACTGCCATACACATCATCGGCACCCGACTCTACAATCGGTTCCTGGTTAAGGTCGTCAAGGCAAGACGAAAGGCCCAATACCATAGCCATCAACGCCGTATATAATATCTTCTTCATTGTCATTTTCTATCTTTATATGGTTAAAAATCAAGTCCCACAGTCAACGAATATATGCGAGGGCGCGGATAAACCGAGCTGTCGATACCCGACTGAACCTCGGGGTCAACACCCGAATACTTGGTGATGGTGAACACATTCTGCACCATTGCCGACACGTTAAGGCTGCACCACTTGGTTATCTGCCCGAAGTTGTAGCTCAATTGTATGTTGTCCATTTTCAAGAACGAGGCATTCTCCACATAATAATCGCTTTGGTACTGGCGTGTGGTGAAACGCGTGTCGAGGAAACTGCTGTGCAGATTGTTGAGCTGGTAGGAATTATACGACATAGTGTTCAAGGCTCCAGTGCTCATGGCTGTGCCATTGTAAACATAGTTGCCCACATTGGCACGCAAGCTGGTGCTAAGCGTAAGCCGTTTCCACCGCACACTGGTGCTGAAACCAAGCATCCAGTCGGGAGCCGGAGAATGGTAAAGATAACGGTCGTCGCCGTTCACCACACCGTCGCCGTTAAGGTCGGCATACAGACCCTCGATTGGGCGGCCTGTTTCCTGGTCATAAACCTGCTTATACACATAGAAGGCGTATGGTGCCGCACCCTCGGTGAACGTCTGCACATAGTAGCTGTCGAATGCCGTGCCGACATTGGTATAAGTCTTCGTCGCCGAGTTGGGATTGGTGCTGAGGTTGGTGATTTCGTTGTCGAGCCATGTGGCATTCGTGCTTACGCTCCACGTCCAGTCCTTCGTCTCGATGGGGGTGGCATTGATGGCTATTTCCACGCCGCTGCTCTTCACATTCCCCACATTAGTCAGCATCTCGCGAGCGAAGTTGATGCCTGCCGGTATCGACACAGTGGCAAGCAAGTCGCTCGTCTTGCGGTTGTAGTAGTCAACCGAACCGCTGATGCGGTTGTTCAAGAACCCGAAATCAAGACCCACGTTAAACGCCTTAGTCGTTTCCCATTTCAAGTTGGGATTGTAAGCCTCGGGGCGGTAAGTGTAGTAGGCATTGCCGCCCATGATTGCCTGCGCACCATCTTGGCTGACGGTATAAACCGGCATATAGCTGTAATTGGCAATGCCATCTTGCTGCCCGGTCATACCCCAGCTCAAGCGCAACTTCAGGTCGTTCATGACATGGTTGAGCGGCTTGAAGAATTTTTCATTGGATATGCGCCATGCCAAAGCCACCGACGGGAATGCACCCCAGCGGTTGTCCTCGGAGAAACGCGACGACCCGTCGTAACGCATCGTTGCCGTGAGCAAGTAACGGGCATCATAGCTGTAATTCACACGTCCGTAGAACGACACCAACCCATGCTTTTCATCGGCTGCTGCGCTTGTCGATTGAGCCACGCCAGCCACATTCAGTTCTTGCATGGCGGCATTTTTGTATTCCCATTGCTGGTAGTCATAACCGGCAGTCACATCGAGTGTGCTGCTTATGGCATCAAACTCCTTGTTGTAGTTCAAGTAAGCGGTAAGCAACTTGTTGAAATTCTCCTGCGGCCCGTAGTGGTAGTCGCGTCCGCCCGATGTGAAGTAGCTGTAAGCCTCGGCAGGAACATACACGTCGCCTTCGCCGTGCGAGTAGTCATAGCCCAGCGACACATGGGCACGCAATTCGGGCAAGAAGTGCATCTTGTAGTCTATATCGAAGTTACCTATGAAACGGTAAACTTTGCTCTTATCGTCACGCTGGTTGATTTCCCCGACAGGATTGGCCATTGCTCCGGTCACTACCGATTCAGTACCAGCAGGGTGAGCCTCGGTGTAACCGCCAAACATATCATCGCCCGAATACACGGGTATAGTGGGGTTCATTGCCGATGCATTCCAAATAGTCCCCGTTGGGGCGAAACGGCTGTTGTTCCACGTTCCTTTCACGCTAAGGTTCAACTTCAAGTAGTCATCGAAAAACGACGGCGACAGATTGATATTCCCCGTGTAACGAGTAGAATTATCGGTGCGCAAGATGCCATCCTGGTTGGTATAGCCAAATGAAACGCGGAACGGGAAATTCCGAGTGAAACGCCCCGACACGCTCAGGTTGTTGTCGGTTCCATAAGCCGTCTTGAAAATCTCGTCGTTCCAGTCGGTATCGGCAGTGCCGAGCAACGCTTTTTGGGCATCGGTTCCATATCGGTTCACCATGTCGATAAACTCTCCACGTGTGAGCATATCGGCAGTCTTGGTCTTCGTTTGGAACGAGTGGGTTGTCTGCAAGCTCACTTTTATCTTGTCGCCACCGCCCTTCTTTGTCGTGATGATTATCACACCGTTCGAGGCGCGACTGCCATAAATGGCCGTCGATGAGGCATCTTTCAATATGGTCATGCTCTCAATGTCGTTGGGGTTAATCAGGCTAAGGAAATTACCTGCGCCACTCACCGAGCCACCCACTTCCATAGGCACACCGTCGAGCACTATCAACGGGTCGTTCGATGCATTGAGCGACGCACCGCCGCGTATGCGAATGGTGCTGCCCGACGTAGGCGACCCACCTGCGCTCACAATCTGCACGCCGGCCACCTTGCCATTGATGAGTTGTTCGGGCGAAGAAATCAATCCTTCGTTGAAATCTTTCTCGCCGACGGCGGTTATCGAGCCGGTGAGGTCATCCTTCTTCTGCGAGCCGTAACCTATCACCACCACCTCGTCCATCACCTGGGTATCGGGTGTCATTTGCACGTTCATCGTCTCGCCTTGTATAGGCAGCGCAAGCCTGCTGTAGCCTATATAGGAAAACTCAAGTGTGGTGGCACCGGCAGGCACTTTTACCGAAAAGTTGCCGTCGATGTCGGTACTCGTGCCGGTACTTGTGCCAGGAACAAGCACTGTAACCCCAAGCAGGGGAAGGCCAGCCTCGTCGGTCACATTACCTGTGACTATGCGCGAGTCTTGCGCCATGGCCATTTGCGGCACGGCTATTGCCACCACGAGCAACAACAGCAGCCAACGGCCAAGAAATGTCAGTTTGTCTTTTCTCATGAATTTTGTTTTTTAGTGGTTTATGTAAAACTATTAGTTTTTAGATGTTCATCATTGCAGCCATATCCCGGCAAGCGACACACGGCAGTATTCCATGGGGTTCATCTTGCCGACTATCACACCCACGCTCTCGATGTCGGCCACACTGAACGTGGCAGGCCCGGCCACAGCGATTTTCCGTGAAAGGAACATGGGGAAGGGTTGCGGCAAGATGCGCGTCTGGTCAAGCCTGAAGTCGGCAAGGTCGGCCACGGCCACGCCATCGGTCACCTTCACACGACAGGTATAAGTGGCACCGAGCTTTGTGACCACTGCAAGCTGCACACAGCCCACATTGCCGTCGGCGGTGATTGCGGCATGAAGCTTGCTGCCGTGCAAATGCCCTGCCACGGGGGCGATTATGTCGCCCACATATTTCATCATCACCACCTCGGCAGTGTCGGTCGAGGCACAGGCCGTCAGCTCGAATACGTCGGCATCAACAGGCGCACGGCTTGCGAAGTCGCAACTATAGTTCTGCCCGTCGGGAATTGTGCTTACTTTCATACCATCCCAGTCGGCTCGTGCCGAAAGCAACACCACAGGTGCGCTAGATTCGCATACTTTCACGGCATAACGTGCCTCACCGTCATAATCCCAGTCGAGCGGCGTTCCTTCTTCATTCTGTGGGAAAGTCACAGCTTTTCCACCCTTGAACGCCACAATGTTGTAACCTAAATCTTTTTTACCTTTTTCTATCTTTATGTTTACCTCATATTCATAACCGCTACCTACGCGCCTCATCGGGTAAAGAGTATTGGACTCGTTCCAGAACGACACCTCCGACGGGTAAACAACCACCGAATCGGCATCGCCGACCACCGTGGCACGTATGCACAAATCATCCCCCTCCATGGCCACAGGCTGCGGCTCATGCACCACCTGCACCGGCACCTCACGTGCCTCGGGGGCCACATATTCGCCCACCATTATCGAGCCATACTGCGAACCGGCCCCCCAACTGCCCATGTCGCCATCGGCACTTAACAGATACACACCCGGATATACATCGAATTGACCCCGCATGGCACGGCCACTACGTGTGTTCCCACTGTTCACGGCCTTGTAACAAAAGCTGTCGCCGAGCGACGGCAAACTTATGCGCATAGCTCTCTCGGCATATATAATCTCCCCCACGCGACGCTTGAGCGAAGGTTTTGCAAACGGGTCACAAGTTAACACTACGTCGGGCATCACTTCGAGCCGCCATGTGCGCTCATCGAGGCGGTCAAGGAAATATGCGCCTGTGCCATCGTAACCAATCACCGGCGAACTGCCCAAACCGGCTACCTGCGCCAAAGCCTGAGTATCACGTGGACGAGTATTGGTGCTATTGGAATAAAAGAACTTGTCGGCAGTGCAGTATTCGCTCAAGTTTTGCGCATAGCTCACACGGAAATTGCCAAAAACGGTATCTTGCGGATAAGCCCCGAAGTCGGCACCACGCTCCACTTCGTGTGCCACCATCGATGCTATTTTCATCCCTATGGCTTTCCCCGGCGTGTATGCCAAGTTCAAGAAGTGCGTCTGATACTCGGTGTTAGCCCAAGCCATGTCGATGGGGTCGTATGCAAATTGCGTAATCCACTGGAATCCCATCTTGCGGAAAGTGCGAGTCACGGCAGGGTAAAGGAACGTGTATAGGTTATCGGCAGGGTCAAACTCATATATCATGCGGGCCTTGTCGCCATACCCCTTCACGCCTGTGAACGGAATGTCGTAGGTTTCAACGTAAGGCAGGAAATTGCCCTTGCGGCACTGTCCGTTCACAAGCCCAAGTGGATACCACTGGTAGGTAGTTCCCTGTATGTCGGCGGCAAGCAGTCCTTCGGTGCAATGGTAGTTGTGGCTTATATTATAAAATATTGGTTTTTTGAAACCTCCGCGCTTCAATGCTTTCACCATGCGGTTCACATAAGCCTTGGCTGCGTCGCCATCGCCGCTATGGCATGGCTCGTTGTTTATTTCTATGGCTATTATGCACTCGTCGGCTGCATACGTCTTGCCGGTGTAGCTGTTGCGATGCTCCACGAGTGCCTGCAAGTAACGCTCCTGTATGGCCATGGCGGTCGGGTCATCGTGTATGCCGCACTTGGGGAAGTCGTAAGTGAATGCCCCGGTGTCGATGTTGCGCTCGGGGTAACCGTTGCCAAAGTTGGTCTGCGCCGTCAACACCACGCTTATGCCTCGCTCCTCCATCTTATATATGAGGTAGTCGAGCAGGTCGAGGTGGTCGTTTTCGAGCAAGTTCCCCTCGGCATCCGATATTTCCACGTCCCACAAGTGGATGCGGAAAGCATCAAGCCCAAGGCGCGAAAAATGGTAAACGTCGCGGTCGATAGCCGACTTGCGGTCGATACCAAGGTATCCCAGCGCACGGTAGGCATGAGCGAATGGCACAGTGTAATTGGCTCCGTAGAACGAGACTTCGGCACCAGTGTCGCTGCAGCGCATCACTCCGCGGTTATCGACAGTGATGTTGTAGCCGTCGGCAGGCATAGCCGCCAGCACCGACATCACAATAAAAAGCAGTTTGAAAAATCGTTTGTTGTACACGGCTGTAAATGTTTTTAGGTCGATGCAAAACTACCTCAACCGTCCTTTAAAGCCATGTACAAACTGGACAAATTAGGAAAATTTCAAGACACAGGGCAAAAAATTGCCTTTTTTGTCTTTTTCATCATGCTGCACAGCAATCAAATATCCGTAGAACTATGTTTTTCGGCATATTCACGCGGAGTGCATCCAAACTGGGCGGAAAAGCACTTCGAGAAATAAGATGTGGAACTGAAACCTACCATATACATGACTTCCGACACGGTGAACTTGTGTTGCGACAACAGCATCGCCGCCTTCTTCATTCTTATCTGGCGAATGTAATCGACAGGCGACACGCCGACCAATTTCTTCAGCATCCTGTAGAGCTGTTTCGACGACAGCCCTGTTTTGTCGCACACATATCCCACGTTCATCTCCGAATCCGATATATTGTCTTCTATAACCTTGGTGACATCGGCAAGTAATTTTTCATCGGCCGAATCCACATCTTCATGCCTTACCGCCGTAATCGACTCCACGCGCAGATTGCTGCGGATAGCCTCCTTCGACTTCAGCAGCTGCTCCACCCTGCCCTTGAGCATTCCGGCCTCAAACGGTTTCGACATAAAAGCATCGATACCCACCTTTATGCTCTCGGCCTCGGTGATGCGGTCATCTTTTGCCGTGAGCAGTATTATAGGCACTGCGGCAAGGTGCGGATTGCGCCTTATGCGGCGGCACATCTCCATGCCATCCATCACCGGCATCATCATGTCGGCAATTATCAAGTCGGGCTGCACCGAATTGCACACGGCAAGCCCGGCCTTGCCATTGTCGGCAATTAAGCAATGATAGGAATCGCTGAGCACCTCCTTTATGAATGCGGCAATGGCGGCATTGTCTTCCACTATCAGCACACGCAGTTTCCCTTGCCCGTCGTCGGCATCGACGGGAGTGCCGCCAACCGCCTGTTCATCCACGTCGCCCACAGGAACCGTCACCGTGAACACCGACCCTTCGCCCACTGTCGATTGCACGTCGATGGTGCCGTGATGCATCTCCACGTATGTCTTGGCAAGGTACAAGCCTATGCCTGTGCCATCCTTGTGCCCCTTCGTAGCCGACGACTGGTAAAGCCGCTGGAACACAAGTGGCAATTCATCGCACGGTATGCCCACGCCAGTGTCGGAAACCGCTATCACCACATTGCCGTCGCGCAGCGAGAGCGACATCACCACCGTGGCTCCGTCGCCCGAATATTTGCAAGCATTCGACAGCAGGTTGTTTATGACCGATTCCATCTTCACGGCATCGGCATTCACTATTATGCGGCTTTCGGCGCAGTTGAACACGAATTGCTTTGCAGGGAAACTTTCACGGTAAGTCTCGAAAATGCTGCGGCAGAACGCTACCATCTCCATCTGTGAATAAATCAGCAAGTTGTCGGGATTAGCATCCATACGGTTCACTTCAAGCGCACGGTGAATGAGCGTATTGAGTTTCAATGCATTTTGCTGTATTACTTCAAGGTGATGGCGCGTGTCGGGGTTGCGTTCCTCGTTGAGCATCTTGCTAAGTGGACCTATTATCATCGACAACGGCGTTTTCAGCTCATGCGAAATGTTGGTGAGAAATTCCATGCGGCTGTTGACGGCCTCAAGCGTCTTTTCGCTGCGCACACGTTCCATGCGCAACCTCAACTTCAGGCGCAGGAAATTCATAACCCATAACACGAACAATGCGCACAGCAGCACATAGCCCGTTATGGCCCACCACGATGCATACCACGCAGGCTCGATTTTTATATGCAATGATTTTGCCGCCGACGGGGCAACGCCGCCAAGCGAACGAATTTCAAGCTCGTAATCGCCCGGGGCAAGTCCGCCAAGTTCTATGCTATTGTCATCGGAAGGCAATACCGTCCACCTGCCATCGCCGTTCACTATCCTGTATTCAAAACTCTTGCGGTTGTCGATATTGTAATCAAAGTCCGAAAACTCCACGGCAATGCGGTTTCGGTCGTGCGGCAACCGCAGGCCGCCATCGGCTTGCGATGCCGCATAAAACTTGTCGTTGACGTATATGGCTGTTATATCTATTTCCCGCGGCTCGAATTCTTTTTTCAATATCGACGGGTTGACGACAACCAATTCCTCGTCGCCCCCAAGCAGCACCCTGTGCGTGGCGCGGTCGTAATATATGCTCGTGTAGAGCCGGCCCGGCAGACGCAGGTGCCTTATGTCACCAGTCTTGGGATCAAGCACCCACACGCCGAGCGAGGTTGACACCCACAGGTTGCCTCGCACCATTGCCATGGCATGAACATCAACATCCAACGCCTGCGGGAAAGCATACCGGCAGCCCACTGTGTCGGCTGCCGACACATATACTATGCCGCCATGCAAACCGCACCACAAGCCTCCGTCGCGGCGGTCGGCCACAATGTATTGCAGGTGCAGGCTATCCACATCAAGCACATTCATGACGGCACTGCTGCCATTACCTTTTATATGCACTAATTTCCCCGACTTATAAAGCAATGCCCACTTGCTGCCGTCGGGCGACACGGCAAGCTGCGTCACCATGTTGCTTGGCAACCCGTTGGTGCTATTATATGCTACCTGCGCCTCGACATATTTCCCGGCTGCCGATGCCACAAGACTTCCACGGTCAATGCCCAGCAGTCCGCCCAAGTATGACCCCACCCACATCATTCCGGCACGATCCTCCACTATGCCGTATGCCCAATTCGCATTATGCGTGTGCAGGCTGTCGGTGAGCGTGTAATTGACGAATTGCTCGGCCACGTAATCATACCTGTTGATGCCGCCGTCGGTGGCCACCCACAATTCATAGCGGCTGTCTTCATATATGCTGCGCACACGGTTGTGCTTCAGCGGATTGCTCTTGTCATCAGCCTTATACCACTTTATCTGCCCGTCGGGCGAACGCCTGATAAGCCCGTATGTACCGCCAAGCCACAAGTATCCGCGGGAATCGCGGAATATGGAGTAGAACCTGCTGCCATCGCTGCTTCCCGACAACTGGTAGAGCGGCACCACGGTAAAGTCGCCGCCATTCACCCACTCCGACAAGCCCGACTCGGTGCCTGCCCACAGATTCCCGTCGCGGTCCTCCATCACGCTCCACACCACGTTGCTCGACAACGACGATGCCATGCGTGAATCGTGCTTGTAACATTCCATTCGCCGCTCGTTGCATACAAACAGGCCATCGTCGGTGCCAACGACCAAATTGCCATTCTTGCATATAGCCAGCGACTTTATCGACTGCCCGGCAAAACGCCCGTCGGCCTCGGCCACACCTCGGTCGTAATCATATCTGTACAATGCCCCCTCGGTGCCTATCCACAGGCAATGCCGCCGTGGGTCGTCGGCAAGAGCGTTGACAAACAAGTTGCCATTTTCCTGCAGCACAGCGTCGATTTTCACCGCCGCCCAGCGACCACTGTCACGGTCGTAACGGCAAAGCCCGTTATACGTTCCGGCATACACGTCGCCGCCGTGCGTAAGCCGCACGGCATAAACCGCACGGTGAGTCAGCCCCGCCGACACCTCGCGCAACGAGTCGGCCAAAATATCATATAGGAACAATCCGTTCAACGAACCAATCCACAAGCCGCTGCCATCAAGAGCCAGCGAGCGCACATCGCGTGGGAATCCTATTGCGCCTTTGCCGACGTATTCGCCCGCCGAGGGATTGTAGAAAAGCACCCCCGTGTCGGCACCTGCAATAAGCAAGCTGTCGGTCGGCACAAGGCAATTAATATTTGTGCTGCTCCCGTCTCCGACCAAGTGGCGGCGCACACGATACCCGTCATAGCTGCACAGCCCCATATTGGTCCCGAGCCATATCATGCCGGTACTGTCCTGGCACAGCGAATAGTACACCACCCCGGCCTCGCCATCGAGGTCGATGTTGGAGAACGTCTTGGGCGACACCATTTTCTGCCCCATGGCGGCCAGTGCCGCAAATATCGACACCAATATCAACAATAATTTAGGCATTACAGTTTCTTTTTGACTTAGGCTTATGTAACGCAAATATAGTGCAAGGCGAGCGCAATACAAAACAAATTTATTTGTTTTTATTGCCAAGCCGCAGCCTGTATTACCAATACATATAATGGTTGATTATTTTGTACTATATTTGCTCGGGAGACAATTAATAACAGCAATACAATTATGAGAATAGAACACATAGCAATCTATGCCGACGACATAGAACTGCTCCGGCGTTTTTCATAAAGTATTTCGGCTTTCAATGCGGAGACCGATACCACAATCCGGCAAAGAATTTCACATCCTGTTTTCTTTCTTTAGGAAAAGGGGAAACACGCATCGAACTGATGCACGTTCCCAGCCTGCCAAGCCCGTCTGGCGACAAGGGGCATCAAAAAGGGCTGCTCACTTGGCTATAGCTGTAGGCAGCCGTGAGGCGGTGAACGCACTTACCGAGCGGCTGAGAGCCGACGGCCATACCATACTAAGCGAACCGAGGCTCACCGGCGACGGCTATTACGAAAGTGCCATTGCCGACCCCGAGGAGAACATCGTGGAAATAACGGCGTGAACGATACACAAAAAATCGCCCTGCTCGCAAGAAACGTGCAGGGCGATTGAAAAACCTTGGGTGAAATAAGGGTCTCGAACCCTTGACCTTCGGAACCACAATCCGACGCTCTAACCAACTGAGCTAATCTCACCATCTTGTTGATTTCGGGTGCAAAGTTATGCTTAATTTTTCAATTGTACAACAGTTTTGCGAAAAATATTTTTCATTTTATCTCATCTTGACTGACAATGAACGAATTACACGTGCTACGGCATACACTGTTATAAGCACCAGCACTATTGTCACCGATGCCGGAACGCTCACAAGGTAAACGCCGAACAGGTAACTGCCCACAAGTCCGGCAAACGCGCCCGACAGCCCGGCCAGTACCGACAGCAGCATCATCTTTCCGAAACGGCTTGCAAACTGCTCGGCTATCATCTGCGGCATGGTGAGCATCGACATAAGCAGCATTATGCCTATGAGCCTTATCGTAAGCACTACGCACACGGCCACCATCACCGACATTGCGCAATTGATTGCCTTCACGGGCAGCCGCTTGGTGCTGGCAAAGTCGCGGTCGAAGGCGCATGCCACTATGGGGCGGTAAAAGAGCATGAAAAATACTGCCAGCACGGCAAGAAAACAGGCAAACGCCGCTATATCGCTGCGGCTTATGGTGAGTATGTTGCCAAACAAGAACGAATTGAGGTCGGGCACATACCCGGGCGTAAGGAATATGAACAACGTGCCTATCGCCATGCCGAAGGCCCAAACCACGGCTATGGCCGAGTCTTCACGCACATTCTGCCTCCCGGCCATCCATTCCACACCGAGCGACGATGCCACGGCAAACACACCGGCCGCCAATATGGGATTTACGCCAAGGAAATAGCCAAGCCCCAAGCCGCCAAAACAGGCATGGGTGATGCCGCCGGTGATAAACACCATGCGCCGCGTGACTATGTAAGTGCCTATCATGGCCGAGGCGATGCTCACAAGCAGCACCCCGAGCAGGGCGTTCTGGAAAAATGTGTAATTCAGTATGTCAAGCATCGGCATTGGCATGGTTAAGCGTTTCACGAGCCTCGGCGGCGAGCATAACCAGCTCGTCGCGAACTGCCGTGGGCAATTCTATCTGCCGCAACTGTATCGAGCGGGCCCAGCCGCCTATCTCCTCGGGGCGCAAGGTATAAAGCACGTCGCGGAACTGCTCCACCTGCTCGTCGGTATAATCTTCGGGGTTCATTCCGCGGTAGGCATCAAGCTCCTCGTCTTCGTAATACACAATATCCTTGCTCACGCCGGCGAGCAACGACTCTTTTTCGCACACCAAGTGCTGGCCGCAGCACCCCTCGGGGTGGTCGGCGGCAGGCTGCGCAACGGTTGGCTCCTCATCTTCCTTGTCGGTAAGGCGGTGGTGCACATAAAGAATGATGCCCGTAACCACCAGTGCCAGCAATATCCACACGGCAACTATCATAATTCCACCTCCTTCAATCTAAACCCGCAAGCGGCAAGATGTTTCCAAAAATCGGGATACGACTTCGACACAACCCCGGCATCGGCGATGACCAATCCCGGGTGTTTCAGGGCAGCCACGGCAAACGACATGGCCATACGGTGGTCGTCGAATGTCTCTATCGCTACGTCGTAGCACCGCCCCGGTATCGGCGACGGTGTGCCGTCATAATATATATAGTCTTCCCCCGCCCTGACGGTATAGCCCAATTTCAGCAATTGCGAACGCAATGCCTCGATGCGGTCGGTTTCCTTTATTCTTAAAGTGCGCAGCCCCGTAACATTGAACGGCTCCTCAAACAAGCAGGAAAGCACTATAATCGTCTGCGCAAGGTCAGGACACCCCGACATATCTAAGTCCATGCATTCACCGCAAATGGGAACATAAGACAATTCAACACCGCCGTCATATTCTATCGTCTTTATCCCAAAATATTTCTCGAAAATGTCGCATAAGCAAGCATCTCCTTGCAAACTTTTGCGGTACAGCCCTTTTAATCTTATATGCGACATAGGAAATGTGAGTTCCTGCATCGCATACCAGTAACTTGCAGCCGTCCAGTCGCTTTCCACCTTAAATTCACTTGGCGGCGTGTATTCGCCCGGCTCGATGGATATTATATTGCCTTGGAACTGCGATTTTATCCCGAAGTCGCCCATCACGCCAAGCGTCATGTCAATATAAGGCCGCGAGGCCACGTTCCCGGCAAGCGTTATTTGCCTGCACTCCATCAGCGGTGCAATCATCAGCACTGCCGATATGAATTGTGAACTCATTCCGGCATCTATTTCGGTCTGCTCGCACTTGTACCAACGGCCATGTATCTCAAGCGGGGGATACCCTTCCTGCCCTGCATACCTTATGTCGGCTCCGCAAGCATTCAGGGCATCGACAAGCGGCTTTATGGGACGCTGGCGCATACGTTCCGACCCGTCGAGCGTCACCTTGAACCCTTCGCGAATAGAAAAATATGCTGTCAGGAAACGCATTGCCGTTCCGGCTGCCCCCACGTTTACATATTCGCTATCGCATGACAAAGCCGCGCCCATCGCATCGGTGTCGTCGCATTTCGCCACGTTACATATCTTGCACCGACCGCCCGACAAGGCATTTATCATCAACGCCCTGTTGCTTATGCTCTTCGAGGCAGGCAGGTCAATCTCATTATTGATTAAAAGAGGTCTTGTCTCAATGCAAATATTCATAGTAACAGCAAAATTAAAAACACTTTCCCTTTCATGCAACAATTCCCATGAATTAACAACGCAATGCACAAAAAACAGGAACACACCGAAACCAATGTGGGGCATCGAAAAAGGGGCGGCGGAGCCGTCCAACTTTGCTTAACTTCGCGGTGAGGCTACCTGTGGGAGCCGAGCCCGAGGCCGCATGGCGCAGGAGTGAACTGTCTCCGCCAGTTCGGCTACGCCTTACAGGCGGCTAAGCAAAGTCGGACGGCTCCGCCGCCCGTGGCGTTTATCATTTTCTAATTTCTCTTGTTCGAACTACAATACCGGCTTGTTGCGGGCATACAGGCCGTCAATGATACCATCGGCAAGGCCAATCACAGGAACGTAGATATATTCGGCCTTGATGATGTCGGCAATCGTAAGGAAGATGTCGCCGGCAGGCACAATAACGTCGGCACGGTCGGGCTTGAGATTGAATTGCTCCATGCGCTCCTCTACAGATAGAGCCTTGAGGCTGCCGTGCAGCTTTTGCAGTGAGCCGATAGGCATACGCCCCTTGTCGGCATCCTTCTCGTTGTCGCCAAGCAGGCGGTAAAGCTTGTTGATGTTTCCGCCCGAGCCTATTATGTTAGTGCCAGGGTAGTCAACGGCAATTTGCGCCATGTCGGTACGCAAGCGTTCCCATTCGCCATCCTTCACTGCCTCGTTAAGTATTCGCACAGTACCTATGTTATAGGAACGGCTGCACACAAGTTGCCCCTGCGAGAGCAGGTTAATCTCGGTGCTGCCACCACCCACATCGACATACATATAGTTGCCGTTACGGTCTTCCATGCACTCGATGTGGTTGTTATACACCATCTGTGCCTCTTCCTGCCCTGTGATTATTTCAATGTCGAGACCTATGTTCTTCTTGATGCTCTTGATGATGTCGAGGCCGTTTTGCGCGTCGCGCATAGCCGATGTTGCACAAGCACGATAATCGGCAACGTCGTAAATCTTCATCAACAGGTTGTAAACCTTCATCAAGCGCACCATGTTTTTTTCCCGTTTCTCGGAAATCTTGCCGAGCTTGAACACATCGAAACCCAGCCGCAACGGCACACGCAACAGTATCTCCTTTGAGAATTTCACTTCAGTGCCTTCGCGCTTGATGCGTTTCACAAGCAGTCGCGCAGCATTCGAACCTATGTCGATTGCCGCGTATGTGACGCTTTTCATTTTTTTCTCGTCGTTTGCCATAGGAAATGGTTAAATCTTAAAAAGTGTGAGTTGGTTAATAATGTTATTTGTTGGTCGCAGTCACACTCGCCACCCTTGTTGCCGCTCGACGACAACCGATGGTTATGCGACAGCAGGCAATATCGCCGCAGGAAAGAAGTTGCAAGCAATGGTTTAAACATCGGCCTGGCCTTCGTCGCCGGGAATGGTTTGCCCGGCTTGGGGCGCATTGTAGCATTCGTTCTCATTGTAGTACTCCTTGTAGAGTTCCTCCTGCGAACGGAACGGCGTGTCGCCATCGTGGAAACGGAAATTGTTTTCGCCAAGCCCATCGACTATGCGGCCCTGCATATTGTCGCGCAGGCCATATTCCACTATGCGTTTCATTTCGGCCTTGATGTCGGGATCGTAGATTGGCGTCACCACCTCCACGCGGTTGTCAAGGTTGCGCGTCATCCAGTCGGCCGAGCCAATGAACACACGTTCCTCGTTGCCCACTGTGAAAATGAATATGCGTGAATGCTCAAGGAAACGGTCGATGATGCCTGTGATGCGTATGCGCGGGTTGTCGGGTACCACAAGCGAACAGTTGCCGCGCACCAGCAAGTCGATTTCCACCCCGGCTTCGGCTGCCTCATACAGCTTTTTCACCATCATTCGGTCGGTGATGTGGTTTATCTTGATTTTTATGCTCGCTGGCAGCCCCTCACGGCACTTGCGTATTACATCGTTTATGAGCGATACGAAACGGTTGCGCATCACATTAGGCGAAACAAGCAGTTCCTTGAACGTAACCGGGTTATACGGACGTTCTATAAATCCGAACACCGCATCAACATCCTTCACTATTCGGCGCGAGGCCGTCATGAGCATGCAATCGGTGTAGGTGCGAGCGTTACCCTCGTGGAAGTTGCCTGTACCTATGCAAGCTATGTCGGGGCCTTTGGCCATAGATATATGCGTAATCTTGGAGTGCACCTTCAAGCCCTCCACGCCGAAAATCACATTTATGCCGGCCTCCTGCATTCGTTTCGACCAATATATGTTGGATGCCTCGTCGAAACGCGCCAGCAGCTCTATCGACACCGTGACCTTCTTGCCATTTCGTGCCGCTCCAATGAGGGCTTTCACCACTTTCGACTCCTTGGCCAGACGGTAAAGCGTGATTTTTATGCTCTTTACCAGCGGACTCATTGCCGCCTCTTGCAGCACACGGATAAACGAGTCGAAACTATGATAAGGCACATGAATGAAACGGTCGCGCTGCTGTATTTTCGTGAGTATGCTTTCGGGGCCGTCAAGCTCCTTCTTCACTATAGGATACCATGCCGGATACTTCAAGTCTTTCCGCCCGAAGTCGGGGAACTTCATGAAATCCTTGTGGTTATGGTAGCGGCCACTGGCAAGCACAGTGTCGAGTTGGTCAAGGTCGAGACGCTTTAGTATTCGCTTAAGCAAGTCCTTGGGCATACTTGCATCATACAACACACGCAGTGGCTGGCCGCGCTTGCGGCTCTTTACGCCTTTCGATATTTTTTGCAACGTGCCTGTGCGCAGGTCATTGTCGATTTCCATCTCGGCATCGCGCGTGAACTTGAACGAATAAGCCTCGAAGTCGCTCAGCCCTAGCCCTTCGAAAACTATAGGCAGGCAGCAGCGTACCACGTCGTCGAGGTACATTACATACTTCTTCCCGTCGCAATCGGGCAGCTGCACGAAACGCCCCACCACCGAAACAGGCAGCTCAAGGTAGGCATAATCGGTGCCACGGTGCTTACTGCTGGTGGTATAATGAAATTTCACCCCGAGGTATATGTTTTCGTCGGTCTCATTGTCGAGCATCTTTATGGCCGAGAGCCACACCGGCATGATAAACCCGTTGAGATGGTCTCGGTAATACTGACGTATGAATTGCAGCTGCTCGTCGGTGACTTCGGTGTCCTTTACAAGATATATGCCTTCCTGGCGTAGCTCCTCGGTAACCATCTTCACCGAGTGCTCGTATTCCTCGCTGTATTGTGAATTGAGCTTGTTGATTTGCTTGATGATTTTGGTGGCCTTCTCGCTTTCGGCCAAAGCCGACTTGTCGCGGCACTCGGCTATGCGGCTCTGCGTGGCCACTCGCACACGGAAAAACTCATCAAGATTGTTGGAATAAATACCCAGGAACGAGAAACGCTCAAGCAGCGGTATATGCTTGCGCGTGGCCTCTTGCAAAATCCTGCGATTGAAATACATCCAGCTCACATCCCTTTCAAGGTAGGGCATATCATCTTTTTTCTTGACCATACTAATCGGCACATTTTAATTATCGTGCAAAGTAAGCAATTTATTGTAACAATTGTATTTCAATCGCCCAAAAAATTATTTGACGATGCCGACTGCGGACCGATTATGCCGCGTCAAGTACCATGCGCATATAAGCAGCGACACCATAGTGGAAAGCGGAGGGGCGTAACCCATCCACACAAGCGACGTAGGGTCGATGTGGCTAAACGCCCACGACAGTGGTATGCGGAACAGGAAAGTGGCCACGAGGCTGTGCAGCATGGGAAACCATGAATTGCCTTGGCCGCTAAAATAAGAATTAAAGCAAAACACAAAACACACAATCACACAGTCGATGCTGTAGCCACGCAGGTAGTCAGCCCCCATTGCCGTCACCTGAGCGTCACCAGTGAAAATGCCTACTAACGTACCCGGCAGGAACTGCGAGTAAACGCAAAACGCCACACCGAACACCAACGCCAACGCAATGCCCGAGACGAGGCAACTCTTCATGCGCCCATACTGCGCCGCGCCATAGTTTTGCGCCGTCATTGCCGCCACAGCCGACGAAATGGCCACAGGCGGCAGCATGGCAAAGACTATAAGCTTTTCCACCACACCAAGCGCAGCCGATGCCGTCACGCCCATGCCGTTGACTATAACCGTTATTATGAGGAACGAGATATTGATTAGCGCATCTTGCAGCGCAATGGGTGCCCCAAGCGTTGATATGCGCCTGCACACGCGCCCGTCCAGCCGCAAGTGGCGGTGTGAAAACGGGAATTGGAATCCCTTGCGGCGCAAATACCACAACGATGCGGCAAAACTAATGCCTTGCGACGCTACGGTAGCCATGGCGGCACCGGCGGCACGTATGTGCAAGCCGCCCACAAGCAAAAAGTCGAGCACTATATTGAGCACACAGGCAAGCCCCACGAAATATAACGGCGACTGCGAGTCGCCAAGACCACGCATTATGCCAAACACCACGTTGTAGCCAATTATGAACGGTATGCCTATCGAGCAAATCAGCAGATAGTGCCTCGTGTCGGCCATCGCCTCGACCGGCGTGTGCATCACCTCGGCTATCGGAACGTGGAATAAAGCCATCATCAAGGTTAGCACCACGCCAATGCAGGCAAACAGCCACACCGACGAACCTATTATCAAGGCGGCATCACGGTCGTTGCGAGCACCTGTGGCTATGCCTATTAGCACCGTTATGCCAGTCGTAAGCCCCAAGATGATGCCAGTCACAGTCTGCATCACCTGGCTACCTATGGCCACCCCTGCCACGCTTGCAGCATCGTCGAAACGTCCAACTACAAACAAGTCGGCTCCGCCATACAATGCCTGCAGCACATTGGCAAGCAAGTAAGGCAGGGCAAAGCGGAGCAACACATGCGGCACACTGCCTTTTGTCAAGTCAAGTTCATTCATAATCGCACAGAGAGTATTACACAAATTTTAAGCAAGTTACAAATGCGCGTCCTCGGCAAGGGCTTTAACATCTTATTAGAGCCGTCATAACCACTATTGCCGACAGAAAAAGTGCCGGATAAGAGATTCCAGGTTTTACCCGGTCATCTTATCCGGCACACATGCAACTATGTGATGCCCTCCGATGAGGATTACAAAACACTGCTATCCGCCAATTTTTTTGCGGCGCAAAAGTGGGGCAAAGATTTGAAATATGCAAATTTTTAATCCTGTACCAAGGACAATCTGCATCACTTAGGCGACAAAAACCGCCCATACTTACTGCGCCAGCCGTGCCTCACACCGAAACCTCCACGCCACTTGCACCTACCCACAAAAAACGGGGAACATGGCAGTTAGGCCATATTCCCCGGCAATCTCCTTGTTAACGCTCTACCTGCGCAAGATTACTTGCGGATGCCAAGCTCCTTGCGAGCTATGATGGCACGGTAGCGGTTGATGTCTTTGCGCATCAAGTAGTCGAGCAAGCGACGGCGCTTACCTACGAGTTTCTTCAATGCACGTTCAGTAGTATAATCTTTGTGATTTGACTTGAGGTGCTCAGTCAAATGGGCGATACGGATTGAGAATAATGCAATCTGAGCCTCGGGCGACCCAGTGTCAGTATTGCTGGCTCCGTAAGTCCCAAAGATTTCTTTTTTCTTTTCAGGATCTAAATACATTTCCTAATAGATTTAATAATTATTACTAAATTTCGGTGTGCAAAGGTAGTAACTTTTTTCATAACACGCAAACATTCAAGCTACAATAATTTCAAAATTTAAGCCACACACTAATCTAACAGATGACTGCGCTACTATTCTTTGGATAAGACAGGCTGCGCCTCGGCAAATTGCAAATTCATGCAAGCATGATTTGCTTTTGCGCTCGCCTTGCACTATCTTTCCATAAGACAGGCGGCGGCTCGGCAAATTGCAAATTCATGCAAGCATGATTTGCTTTTGCGCTCGCCTTGCACTATCTTTGCACCCGAAATTCAGCGTATATGCAAAATATCAGGAACATCGCTATTATAGCTCACGTTGACCACGGCAAAACTACGTTGGTTGACAAGATGTTGCTTGCGGGGCATCTTTTCCGCGACAACCAAAACTCGGGAGAACTTATACTTGACAACAACGACTTGGAACGCGAACGCGGCATAACTATCCTTTCCAAGAATGTTTCAATTAATTACAACGGATATAAAATCAACATCATTGACACTCCAGGACACTCCGACTTCGGCGGAGAGGTGGAACGTGTGCTTAACATGGCCGACGGCTGCCTGCTGCTTGTCGATGCGTTCGAGGGGCCGATGCCGCAAACCCGTTTCGTGCTGCAAAAAGCCCTCGAAATAGGGTTGAAACCTATCGTGGTAATTAACAAGGTTGATAAGCCAAATTGCCGACCCGACGAGGTACAGGAAATGGTATTTGACTTGATGTGCAACCTCAATGCCACCGAAGACCAGCTCGATTTCCCAACGATTTACGGCTCGGCAAAGCAAGGCTGGATGAGCGAAGACTGGCGCAAGCCCACCGACAACATCAACGCCGTGCTCGATGCCATAATCAAATATATACCAGCACCAAAAGTCATCGAAGGCGACGCGCAGATGCTTATCACTTCGCTCGACTTCTCGTCATACGTCGGGCGTATCGCTATCGGGCGCGTTCACCGCGGCGAAATCCGCGAAAACATGGACATTGCCCTGTGTCGCAAAGATGGTTCAGTAAGCAAGCAGCGCATCAAGGAGCTGCACGTGTTCGAGGGCATGGGCCGCAAGCGTGTGCCATCGGTGCTTTCGGGCGACATCTGCGCAATTGTCGGGCTTGACGGCTTTGAAATCGGCGACACCGTTGCCGACTTCAACAATCCCGAACCGCTGCCACGCATAGCCATTGACGAGCCTACGATGTCGATGACTTTCACCATCAACGACTCGCCATTCTTTGGCAAGGACGGCAAATATGTGACTTCGCGCCACATTGCCGACCGCCTGACTCGCGAACTCGACCGAAACCTGGCACTCCGTGTGCAACGCACCGAGAGCGACGACGCTTGGACAGTATTCGGCCGCGGTGTACTCCACCTGGCCGTGCTCATCGAAACCATGCGCCGCGAGGGGTACGAATTGCAAGTGGGCCAGCCGCAAGTAATTATCAAGGAAATCAACGGGGTGAAATGCGAGCCTATCGAACTCCTGTCGATAAATGTACCCGAGGAATACTCCAGCAAAATAATCGACATGGTGACCCGCCGAAAGGGGGAAATGGTGACCATGGCCACACAAAACGACCGCATACAGATGGAATTCAACATTCCATCGCGCGGCATCATCGGACTGCGCACCAATGTGCTCACTGCATCGGCAGGCGAGGCAATAATGTCGCACCGTTTCCTTGAATACCAACCATGGAAGGGCGACATAGAACGCCGCACCAACGGTTCGCTGATAGCAATGGAAAGCGGCACCGCATACGCCTACGCCATCGACAAGCTGCAAGACCGTGGCCGTTTCTTCATCTTCCCTCAGGAAGAAGTGTATGCCGGCCAGGTTGTAGGAGAGAATGCCAAGGACAACGACATTGTGGTCAACGTCACAAAGTCGAAGAAATTGACCAATATGCGTGCATCGGGTGCCGACGACAAGGCTCGTATCGTGCCGCCGGTAGTATTCAGCCTCGAAGAGGCTCTCGAATACATAAAGGCCGACGAATACGTGGAAGTGACTCCGCACCACATACGCCTGCGCAAAATCATCCTTGATGAGAACGAGCGCAAACGCGCCAACCGCAGTTGACATCACCAAGCACTTTGTTTCATAATTTTATATTTTTGCACCCGGGCAAGACTATCTTTCCCGGGTGATTTTTTGCCGACTATATATAAAAGTGCCGGAATGCGATATATGGCATCCCGGCATTATATGCTATATGAGCAATATACTACTTCACCACAAAGCGCAGCACCTCGATGCCTGTGGTCGTTTTCACACGGGCGAAGTAAACTCCGCTGGGAAGGCCACTCACGTCACATCTTATCTCGCTGCTACCATTACCTGCAACCGTTGCAACCTGCGCTCCCGAAATCGAGTATATGCCTATGCTCACAATCTCCTGACCTGCCGCTACGGTAATCATTTCCGATGCAGGATTGGGGTACAGTGTCAACACTGACGACGTGCTACCTACACTGCTTACCCCCGAAAATTCCTCGTTAGTACCTATTTTCACATTGTCAATCCACAACCCAAATTGGTCCGCGACAGATGTGCCATGAATTGCGAAGTAGTAATTCCCTCGTTCTGTTATTTCAAGGCTGATGCTGTCGGTTGTAACTGCCTTTTGTGTGCAATCAAACTCTTTCAGCAAGGTCATCTGCTCCACGTCTGACGTTGTGCCATAAAGTATCTCAAAACTTTCGTCATAGCCGTCTTGGAATCCTGCATAATCAAACACAAAGTATGCGCTGCCAGCTGGCAATGCCACCGGGCGAAGGGTTACAAGGTAATCGTCGCTGTCCAAATACGACAGGCTGTATTCAAGTGCGGCAACTCCGCTATCCGCGCGGTAATCATTGAAGTACCACGTTTGGCCATCGTCATTGGCGTTGATGACATCCCAATTGTCAACGAACGAACTTTCGGTGTTGAAATCGCAGACAAACGGTGGAGTGACAGGGACAGCATTAACCACCACGGCATTTATGTTGTTGTTCGCGGAATTTGCGTCATTTTCGACATCAATTACAATGCTAATCGTATGTCGCCCCAAAGCCGAAAGATCAGCCTTTGCATTAAATACATAGTCGATTTTCGCACCGGCTGCTATTTCTTCGTCACACACCTCTCTCACAGGTTCGCTGCCGTCAACCGAAAGGCTCAGCTCCACGCCCGACACAGCCGAAGTGCCATTGTTTACCAGCACCACGCTCACCTCTTCGGTCGCGGTCAACTCACCAGTGACAGGCGAAACCAATTCTTCGATTCCAATCTCCACAGGTGCCACCACCGACATTTCACAATAGTCCCATTTATTGTCCTCAGTCCAGCCTATTGTGAAAACATATTCCACACCGGCCAAGAAAGTAAAGTCATCGGCCAACGCTCCAGGGCCGTTTGCAGTATATACCTTGTTATCTACAGGATAAGGATTGGCCACAACGAAGTCATAGGTCCCAGCCGGTATTTCCATCGATTTTGTCTCGAAAGGGAGAACCCAATCGCTCGTAGGCGATGCCGTTTCAGGCAGTTTGTATTCGCAATCGTCATAAATACTCTGCAAATCTTCCCCCACCCAGTCTATCAAGTCATAAATCTCGGCATCGGCATCAAGGAGCAATTGGTAACCAGTTCCGTCACCCCAATCTGCATTATTCACTATTGTTACCTTCACATTCCCCCCTGTGTACTGCTCAGCCTTCATCACCGGCATCACAGGCACACTGCTTGTTTCCATACGGCGCGTACTGGCAGGGCGTTTATCCCTTCGCACATCATTAATCGCCACACCTGCATCCTGCCGCACACTCTCCACGGCATTCGCCCCAACAGGCACAGACACCGCCAAAAGCGATACTGCACACGCCACTTTAGTAAAAAGTTTTCTCATTTTCATTAAATTTAAAAAATACACTCGCAAATTTACGCATAAAACCCATAAATCAAAATATTTCATCACAAAAATCGCCATTCTCCCACAACACTTTAAAAAGCACCCTATTGGTCCAATTAGACTAATTAGGGGTCAGTAGAAAAATGGTGGGGATTTTTCAGATTAAATCTTTTACTTTGAAGTATGGAAAACGATTATTTGAACATGTTGGCCTGTATAGTACTGCCTACACAGATATTGGATTACTTCTCCATAGTTGGGATATCCCAGACTTCAACGGAGATACATATTAGTCTGGACGAGAGGATGAATCCGGAACTAAGCGAGGACGTGCACTTTGAGTCCAAAGGTTTTATGGAAGCGGTAAGCGTGACGGACTTCCCGATACGTGACCATAAAGTGATTCTGAAGATACGACGCAGACGTTGGACAGACACACGCACGGGCAAGAGTTTCAGCATACCGATAGACCTTGACATCGTGGCCAAGGGCACCCGTTACTCCAAAGAATTTGGAGCTTTTTTAAAAGAGACGTATGGAGACGTTCCCCGTGACCTGCCATACGCTTGAGGAGTTTTATCACATAGACGGTCACACGTTCGAGAAACAATACAAGGAAGCGCTGAGCGGTTTCAGGCAATGGGATCAGTTGGAACATGCAGACGAGTGGCTGCTGTTCCCCGAAAACATCGGCCCGCGTCTTGCCATCGACGAGTCCTCGCTCTCCAACGGCGAGCTATACACGTTCGTGACCAACCGTGATGCCCGTACACGGGAACAATCCTTGGTTGCCGTCGTTGCAGGCACAAAAGCGGAGGATGTGATCGCTGTCTTAAAGCGTATAGACGAGGAACGTCGCAACGCCGTCGAGGAGGTTACGCTTGACTTGTCGGATTCCATGCGCAAGATTGTCCGGAAGGTATTCCCAAAAGCGAGCCGCGTCATCGACCGTTTTCATATCCAGAAGCTGGCTTGCGAAGCCGTGCAGGAGTTGCGCGTCAGGCACCGCTGGGATGCCATACAGCAGGCTAACGATGAGATGGAGGAGGCCAAACAAAAGGGCAAGGAGTATATCCCGTACAGATTCCCCAATGGCGACACCCGTAAGGAACTGCTTATACGCTCACGCTACCTGTTGTTCAAGTCCGCCGACAAATGGACCGGCAGGCAGAAGCAAAGGGCCGCGATACTGTTTGAGCAGTACCCGGACATCAAGACGGCATACGGATTGTGCCATTCACTGCGGATGATCTTTGCCAAAAACACGGTCAAGGATGCCGCACGCCTGTCCATGGCACGCTGGTACAACAAGGTGGGAGAAGCGGGATTTCATTCATTTAACGTCATAGCCGCTACCTTCTATGAGCATTATGATGAAATACTGAACTTCTACAACAACCGTTCGTCCAATGCCTTGGCGGAGTCTTTCAACGCTAAAATCAAGCTCTTCAGGGCAAACCTCAGAGGGGTTGCAGACAAGAAGTTCTTCTTGTTCCGTATCGCAAACCTATATGCCTATCCCCACTAAAAATCTACTGACCCGAAAAATCCCCACCGTTTTTCTACTGACCCCCTAATACCCCATTGGCCTGATTGGACCGATTGGGGTGCAAAAAAGTGAGGCCCGGGCGGCTGTCTCCAGCTGTCCG